>NZ_JAWRXS010000004.1:0-631330 GCF_046534915.1 Burkholderia sp. SIMBA_051
AGCAAACGAGCAAACGAGCAAACGAGCAAACGAGCAAACGAGCAAACGAGCAAACGAGCAAACGAGCAAACGAGCAAGCGAACAAGCGAACAAGCGAGCAAGCGAGCAAGCGAGCACGACAAAGCAACACGACCAACCGCCCGACGAGCCCCTCAAATCAATTCAGAGATCTCGATCAAGTTCAAATCCGGGTCACGCACGTACACCGACCGGATCTTCTGCGTCGCCCCGGTGCGTTCGACGGGCCCTTCGACGATCGGCCATTCGACGCGTCGCAGATGCGCGATCACGTCGTCGAGCGGCACCGACGCGATGAAGCACAGATCGAGCGCGCCGGGCACCGGCATGTGCGCCTTCGGCTCGAACTCCGCGCCGCGCACGTGCAGGTTGATCTTCTGGTTGCCGAAGCGAAACGCGAGCCGGCCCGCGCCGAAGGTTTCGAGCTGCATCTGCAGCACTTCGGTATAGAAATGCTTCGTCCGCTCCGGATCGACGCAAGTCAGGACGAGATGGTCGAGGTGATCGATCAGCGCCATGTGATTCGCTCCTGTTGACGACTGTTCACGAAAAAGCCCGCTGCACCGGCATGTCGCCGGCTTCGGCGCGCGGTGCCGGATGCAGGTCCGAGCGGCGCCCGGCCTTCAGGATCTGGCTCGGCACGTCATGCCCGATCAGCGCGGGCAGCCGTGCGGCCGCGGCGAGCACGGCCGCGAGATCGATGCCGGTATCGTAGCCGTCGAGCGCGAGCATGTGCACGAGTTCCTCGGTGCATGCGTTGCCGGTCGCGCCCGGCGCGTACGGACAGCCGCCGAGCCCGCCGAGCGACGCGTCGAAGCGGTCGATGCCGGCGTCGAGCGCGGCGAGCGTGTTCGCGAGCGCCATCCCGCGCGTGTTGTGAAAATGCAGCGTGAGTTGCAGCGCGCCGAAGCGTTCGCGCGCGCGTTCGGCCAGCGTGCGCACCTGCGACGGATACGCCATGCCGGTCGTGTCGCACAGCGTGAAACCGTGCACGCCGAGATCCGCGAAGCGCTGCATCCACGCGAGCACGGTTTCGTCGCGCACGTCGCCTTCCATCGGACACCCCATCGCGGTCGACAGCGACACGTTGATCGCGACGCCGGTGCCGCGCACCGCGTCGATCACGTCGCGCAGCTGGACGAACGACTGCTCGCGGGTCATCCGCAGGTTCGCGCGGTTGTGGCTCTCGCTCATCGACATCACGAGGTTCACCTCGTCAACGCCGCACGACAGCGCGCGCTGCGCGCCGCGCACGTTCGGCACGAGCACCGTATAGACGACGCCCGGCGCGCGCACGATGCCGTGCATCACGGCCTCCGCGTCGCGCAGCGCAGGGATCGCCTTTGGCGACGTGAACGACGTGACCTCGATCTTCGCGTAACCGCAGGCGCTCAATGCGTCGACGAGCGCGATCTTGTCGTCGGTGTCGACGAACGCCGCTTCATTCTGGAAACCGTCGCGTGTCGCGACTTCGTGGATATAGAGTCGTTGGGGGTGCTGGCTCATGTCGTCGCTCCGCTGGACGGTTCAGATCACGCCGCGCGTGCGCCACGCGTCGCGTGTCGCGGCATCGATGCCGATCGATTCGAGTACCGCGTCGGTATCGGCGCCGAGCGCGGGTGCGGGACGCTCGATGCGCCCCGCCGTCGCGCCGAGCTTCGGCACGATGCCCGGCACGAGCACGGGTGTGCCGTCGGGCAGCGCGGCGTCGACGATCATGTCGCGGGCGCGGTAATGCGGATCGGCCGCGATGTCCGCGACGTCGTAGATGCGCCCCGCCGGGATGCGCGCGTCGTTCAGCGCGGCGAGCACGTTGTCGAGATCGTGCAGCGCGCTCCATTCGCCGATCGCCGCGTCGATGCGCGCGACCTGCGCGACGCGCCCGTCGTTGTGCGCGAGCGCCGGGTCGTCGCCGAGGTCGGGACGCCCGATCAGCTCCATCAGGCGCCGGAAGATGCTGTCGCCGTTGCCGGCGATCAGTGCGTACTTGCCGTCGCGGCACCGGTACGCGTTGGTCGGCGCGATGCCGGGCAGGCTGCTGCCGGCCGCCTCGCGCACCGCGCCGAATGCCGAGTATTCGGGCAGCAGGCTTTCCATCATGTTGAAGACGGATTCGTACAGCGCGACGTCGACGACCTGCCCGTTGCCGCCCTGCTGCTCGCGATGCCGCAGCGCGAGCAGGATGCCGATCACGCCGTGCAGCGCCGACAGCGAATCGCCGAGCGACACGCCGACGCGCACCGGCGTGCGGCCCGGTTCGCCAGTGAGGTGGCGCAGCCCGCCCATTGCCTCGGCGATCACGCCGAAGCCGGGCCGGTCGCGATACGGGCCGGTCTGCCCGAAGCCCGACACGCGCAGCATCACGAGGCCGGGGTTGATCGCGGACAGCGTGTCCCAGCCGAGCCCCCAGCCCTCGAGCGTGCCGGGCCGGAAGTTCTCGATCAGCACGTCGGTTTCGGCGACGAGGCGGCGCACGACGTCCTGCCCTTCCGGCGTGCGCAGGTCGAGCGTGAGCGACGTCTTGTTGCGCGACTGCGCGGCCCACCAGACCGACGTGCCGTCGTGCAGCAGCCGCCATTTGCGCAGCGGGTCGCCGACGCCGGGCGGCTCGACCTTGATCACGTCCGCGCCGAATTCGGCGAGCATCCGGCCCGCGAACGGCCCGGCGATCAGTTGGCCGAGTTCCAGCACGCGGATACCGTCCAGGGGTCGCGTCATGACTGTCTCCGATGAAATCGTGTTGTCGATGACGGCGATCATGACGGCGTTCGCGCCCGGCGAAAATCGATCGATGCTCAACCAGCCTTTCCCGAACGGAAAGGTATGGACGGCGCCGTCCCGGCAGAACGCCGCGCCGCCTTTCCTCGCGGGAAAGCGCGCTCGCGCGCGCCTGGCGTCGGCAGCGACGCGCCGGCTCGGGGGACATCAAGACAGGAAGACAGAAAGACGCAACGCCGCGTTGCGGACAACTCGCCGCAGCGGGATCAGACAACGGGAGACGGTATTGAGGCGACGCGCTGCCCGAACCGGTACGCGCGGGTGCGCGATGCGCGCCACCGACGCGTGTCGGCCATCGGCCGCGCGTAGACAGAAAGACGCAACGCCGCGTTGCGGACAACTCACCGCAGCGGGATAGGCCAATCGGGGAGACGGTATTCAGGCGACGCGCAACCCGAACCGGTGGCGCGGATGCGCGATGCGCGCCACCGACGCGTGTCGGCCATCGGCCGCGCGTCGACGGGAATCAGTGCGGAGCGGTTAGTGGACGGCCACGCTTCAGTAAGCGGACATCTCGACGCAAGGATCGACCTTGGACGGCGAGCAGATGACCGAATACTTGGCGCTTTCGCGCATCAGCGCTTCGCCTTCGTGCAGCGCGATCTTGATCTCGGGATGACGCTCGTACGCCAGGAAGGCGGAGCAAACGACCGCGGACATCACGACCAGGGAAAACACAAATTTTTCAAGGGGTTGGAAACGTTCTGGCATGGTTCGACCTTTCTTCTAGGCCGACATTATAACGAAGAATAAGGGTTTTCCCTATATTCGCGGTGGCATACCGAACATCACCCAGGTCGTACCCCTTTTATCTGTCGATTCCCATCTCCCGTTCAAGTCCGCCCAGGCGCCTGCGCCACGTCGACGGCCCTGAGCGGAGACGGATGAATGCCGAGATGGCCCGCGCCGAGGCCCACCCGATTCTGCAGGGAGCTGTGCTCGAACCGCTGGAACGACTCGGCAATATGCTTGCGCAGCAGCGCGACATCCCACGGCTTGATCAGCAATTTCTGAACGGAGCCGTTGTCGGCCGCGTCGGCGAGCGAGTCCCCTTCCCCTTCCCCATAGCCCGACAGCAGGATGCGCACGATGTCCGGGTACAGCGCCTTCACACGCTGCAGCAGGTCGATGCCGGACAGGCTCGGCATCCGGAAATCCGACACGATCACGCCGACGCGATGCTGCGCGAGCAGGACGAGCGCTTCGTCGGGATCGGTGGTGTCGAGAATCTCGTAGCCGTCGCGGCCGAGCGCCCGCCTGAGCCTGCGCAGGACCTCGCGGTCGTCGTCCACGAGCAGCAGCGTCCGGTGCAGCAATTCGCGCTGCCGGCAATGCTCGGGAAGCTGCGAGCCGGCGGACAGCATGTCGGCGATTTCATCGCCGGTGACCGGATGGCTGAAGTAGTAGCCCTGCATCGCATGGCAGCGATGCCGGTTCAGGAACGACAGCTGCGCTTCGGTCTCCACGCCCTCGGCCACCGTCTCCATGTGCAGCGACTCGGCCATCGCGATGATCGAGCGCGTCAGCGAAGCGCCTTCGGCGCTGGTGGTGACGTCGTCGAGGAACGACCGGTCGATCTTGACGACGTCGATCGGCAAGTCCTTCAGGTACGACAGGCTCGAATAGCCGGTGCCGAAGTCGTCGAGCGACAGCACGACGCCGAGCGCCTTCAGTTCGCGCAGCGTGTGCGCGATCGCGTCGCAGTCCTGCATCAGCACGCTTTCGGTGAGTTCGAGTTCGAGCGAGTCCGGCGCCAGACCGGTTTCCTCGAGCGTCGTGCGCACCATGGCGGCCACGTCCTGCTGCCGGAACTGGCGCGCCGACAGGTTGACGGCGATCCGGATCGGCGGATGGCCTTCCCGGCGCCATGCGACGGCCTGCATGCACGCGGTGCGCAACACCCACTCGCCGATCGGCAAGATCAGCCCGCAGTCTTCGGCGATCGGGATGAAGCGGTCGGGCGGAATCACGCCGATCCCCGGCCGCCGCCAGCGAATCAGCGCCTCGACGCCGCTGATCTGGCCGGTCTTGAGATCGACCTTCGGCTGGTAGTACAGCTCGAGCTCGTGGTTCGCGACGGCCTGATGCAGCGCGTTCTCGAGAATCGTCTGCTCCTCGACGCGCGCACCCAGCTCGCGTGTATAGAAGCGGTAGCAGTTGCGCCCGTGTTCCTTCGCCGCATACAGCGCGGCGTCGGCCGTTTTCAGCAGCGTTTCGGCGTTGGCGCCGTCGGTTGGACAGAGGCTCACCCCGACGCTGGTCGTCACGTGCAGGTCGTGTTCGTCGAGCGTGAACGGCTCGATGAAGGTGTCGAGGATCTTGCGGGCGATCACGTCCGCGTCCGCTTGCGTCGCCAGGTTGACCAGCATCACGACGAACTCGTCGCCGCCGAGCCGCGCGACCGTGTCGCCATCGCGCACGGAGCGCTTCAGCCGTGCGGCGACGACGCGCAGCAGCCCGTCGCCGACCGAGTGGCCGAAGCTGTCGTTGATGTGCTTGAAGCGGTCCAGGTCGAGCACCATCACCGCGACGAGCTGCCCGGTGCGGCGCGCCTGCGACATCGCCTGCTCCATCCGGTCGCTCAGCAGGTTGCGATTGGGCAGCCCAGTGAGCGCATCGTGGTTGGCAAGATATTCGATGCGGCCCTGCTGCATCTTGCGCTCGGTGATGTCCTGCACGATACCGCGCAGGATGATCGCGTGGTTCGGATCGCGTCCCGACTCCGCCTGATGCAGCACGCAGCGCTCGGTGCCGTCCGCGTGAACGAGCCGATGCTCGAGCGAGAACGGCACGCCTTCGGTGCGCAGGCTCGTGAACGACTGCACGAGCAACGGCTGTTCGTCGGCCGGCACGGCCTGCAGCAGCCGCTCGAACGTCGGCGGCGCGTGCGCCGCGTCGAGCCCGAGGATCCGGTACAGCTCCGGCGACCAGTAGCCGTCCGTGCGGCCCGCCTGGAATTCCCAGTTGCCGACATGCGCGAGCGCTTGCGCATGCGTGAGGCTGACCTCGGTGGTCGCCAGCTTTTCGACCGCCGCGGCCGCGCGCAGCAGATAGCGGATCCGGTAGCCGAGCAGCTTCCAGCGCATCGGCTTCGACACGAAATCGGTCGCGCCGGCGTCGAACGCGCTGGCGATCGATGCGTCGTCGTCGTTGCCGGTGAGCATCACGATCGGCACGCGGCGGCCTTCCGGCAACGCGCGCAGCGCGCGGCAACAGTCGAAGCCGTCGCCGCCGGGCATCTCGACATCGAGCAGCACGACGGCGGGACGATGACGCAGGAACGCTTCGATGCCTTCTTGCGGCCCCGTCGCCTCCTCGACGCGAAAACCATCGGGCTCCAGCGTTTCCACGACCAGCATCCGCGTCATCGCGTCGTCGTCGATGATCAGAATCGCCGGCAAATCGGCATGTTCGTGGTTCACGACCGTCCTCCTGTTCCTGTATCTGCCGCTTCGCGATCGCGGTGGCGATCGGCCGGCGGCCAGTCAACTTTCGACGCGCTCCGCGACCAGCGCGGCGTGCGCCTGTTCGAATTCCGCATCCGTGCCGGCGACGAGCTCGACGGCCGCGTTCACGTCGGCGGCGCGCGCCAGCCGCTCGATCTCGCGGCAGCGGGCCGACAGCAGACGCGCGCCGACGTTCGCGCTGCTCGATTTCAGCGTATGGGCGGCAAGCTTCAGCGCATCGGCATCGCCCGCTTCGACCGCCGTGTGCATGTCGCGGATCAGCCGCGGCGCGTCCATCGTGAATTGATCGATGATCCGCGTCAGCACGTCCGGGCGGCCGGGCCGCTGGAGCGCGCGCAATGCATCGAGCGCCTTGCGGTCGATCACGTTCGCGTCTTCGTCCGGCTCGGCGGCCGCCGCCGCGCTCGTTTCGATGCTTGCTTCGAGGTTCGTTTCGATACCGGTCCGGGCCACCGCGTCCGCGTTCTCGCTCGCCGCGGCCGGCACGTGTGCGCCGCCGCGAACATGGCGGGCGAGCGTCTGCAGCAGCGCATCGCGGCGGAACGGCTTGCCGAGATAGTCGTCCATGCCGGCGGCCAGGCAGCGCTCGCGGTCGCCGCTGAGCGCATTGGCCGTCAGCGCGATGACCGGCAGACGCGGCGCGCCGGCTTCGGCTTCGCGCCGACGCAGCCGCCGCGTCGCCTCGAAGCCGTCCAGCACCGGCATCTGGCAGTCCATCAGCACCACGTCGAACGCGTCTTGCTCGAGCATCTTCAATGCCTGCTCGCCATCGTCGGCCACGGCGACCCGATAGTCGGTGTCTTCGAGCATCGCGAGCGCGATCTGCTGATTCACCGCGTTGTCCTCCACCAGCAGCACGCGCGCGGCGATCTCGTCGAGCGGCCTGCCCGGGTCCGCCCCGGCTTCATCCGACACGGGCGCGGCCGACGCCAGCCGAGGCGGCAGCACGTGCACTGCGGCCGCGATCGCCGTATAGAGATCGTTGCCATGGAGCGGCTTCGTCAGCCGGGCGGCGATGTCGAGTTCGTGCGCGACCTGGATGCTGTCCATCATCTCGAACGCGGTCAGCGTGATGATCCGCAGCGCACGCAGCGATGGATCGCGACGGATGTGCTGCACGAGCGAGATGCCGTCCATGCCCGGCATCCGCACGTCGATGATCGCGAGGTCGAACGGCGCACCGTCGGCGACGGCGGCCCGCAACTGCGACAGCGCATCGTCGCCGCCGATCGCCGAGGCGACGCACAGGTGCCATTCGATCGCATGTTCGAGCAGCACGCTGCGATCGGTCTCGCTGTCGTCCACGATCAGCACCCGCAGGCCGGCGAGCGACGGCCTTCCGTGTGCCGCGACGCCGACCTCGCCGGACGCCGGCTCGAACGGCGTCGTCACGGTGAATACCGAGCCCTTGCCGGGCGTCGAGTCGAGCGCGAGCGTGCCGCCCATCATCTCGGCGAGCTGGCGGGAAATCACGAGCCCGAGGCCGGTGCCGCCGTATTTGCGCGCGGTCGAACTGTCGGCCTGCTGGAACGGCCGGAACAACTGCGCGGCGACATCGGGTGCGATGCCGATGCCGCTGTCGGCGATCTTGAACACGATGCGCCCGTCGTCCGAATGCGCGGCGCTCAGCGCGACGTGCCCGTGCTCGGTGAACTTGATCGCGTTGCCGAGCAGGTTCGTCAGGATCTGGCGCAGGCGGACCGGGTCGCCGCGCATGCGCTGCGGAACGGAATCGGCGCGCTGGTACACGAGCTCGAGCTCCTTGCGTTGGGCATTGGGCTCCATCAGCGCGACGACGTCGTCGAGCAATTGATGCAGGTTGAAATCGATGCGCTCCAGCGTCAGCTTGCCCGCCTCGATCTTCGAAAAATCGAGAATGTCGTCGATGATCACGAGCAGCGTCTGGCCGGACCGATACACGGTGTCGACAAACTTGCGTTGCTTCGACGTCAGCCGTGTGCGCTGCAGCAGCTCGGTCATGCCGAGCACGCCATTCATCGGCGTGCGGATCTCGTGGCTCATCCTCGCGAGAAAATCCGATTTCGCGGAATTCGCGGCTTCGGCCGTCGCGATCGCGGCCTGCAGGTCGACGTCGCGCCGCTCGATTTCGTCGAGCATCATGTTGAAGCCGGCGATCAGGGCTGCAACTTCGTCGCTCCCTTTATGGGACATGCGCAGCGACAGGTCGCTGCCGCTGCGGATGCGCGCCATCGTGCGCGTGAGGCTCGACAGCGGGCGCGCGATCGACGTGCCGAGCCGATGACTGATCACGAACCCGCCGATCGCGAGCAGGAACGAGACCACCACGATCATCAGGAACGCGCTCGTCACGGCGCGGTACACGTCCGACACGATGCCGCGCTGTTGCAGATCGACGCGCACCGCCTGCTGTTCCGTATAGGCCGCGAGGCGATTGGCGGTCGTGTCGACGTCCGCGACGATGCGCTGCATCGCCACGTCGTTGGCAAGCATGTCCGACTTCACCGCGACGATGCGGCGCGCGGCGCCGGCGAGTTCCGTGGTGAGCGCGACCACGGCCTGGGCGCGGTTCGCGTTGCCCTGCCCGTCCGTGGCGAGGGCGTCGCGCAGTGCGCTCGCGGACCCGGCGAGCGCGCCGGCAAGCTTGTGCAGCTCGTCGTCGGCCTGCTTCAGACGCTCGGGCGTCTCGCTTTGCGCGACCATGCGCAGGTCGAACGCCAGTGCGTTGATGCCACCGTTCACGACGGCCGACAGTGACGCAATCCGGGCGGCGCGCCGCCGGAACGCGATCGCTTCGTCGAGGCGCTGCCGTGCATCGACGATCCGCAACGCGAACGGATCCGCGATCTCCGCGAGCTTCACATCGAGCGCCTCGAGCGACTGCAGGACTTCGTCCTCTTTCGCGCGATAACGGGTCGTGACGGACGGTTGCGCGAACATGCCGGCGCGCAGCGCGACGAGACCGTCGTTGCCTTCGAGGATGTCGGCCGCCACGCGCCCGAGCGCGCTCGCGACGCCCTGCACCGTCGCGGCATCCAGGTTCGGTGCCGCGATCGCGAGCGCATTGCGAGCGCCGTCGATGGACGCCTGCATGCGCTCCCGCAGCGGCGCGAGCCGATATCGGTTCGGCGCGACGTCGATGCGGCCGACGACGGCGACGACGTCCTTGACGTTCGTGCGGACCTGGTCGAGCGCATGAATCGTCCGGTTATCGGCGGTATTGGCCGCGAGCGCGTCGTTCACCCTGGCATCGGCGTCGGTGCCCAGCCGTTCGGTTTCCTTGCCGATCTCGCTCAGCAGCGTGGTGCCGCGAGCCTGCACGCGTTCGATCAGCTGGCGTTCGGCGACGAGTTGCGCGTCGCCTCGCAGGCGCTCGTCGACGCCTTCGTTCATCGATCCGAGCATCGACCGCAGGTCGGCGGACGGCGCGTCGATGCCGCCGTGCCCGTCGATCGCGCGCACGGCCGCCGTCATGCGCGTGATGCGCTGCAATTGCGTGTCGATCTCCGACGACGACTGCTCGCGCTCCGATACGTCCCGCGCCCGCTCGAGCTCGCCGAAATTCACCGCGAGTTCTGCGTACGCGCGCTGCAGTTCGTTGCTGTGCATCTGCAGCGGCAGCGATTCCGTCGTCAGCGTGCGCACGCCGGATGCAATGCCGTGCACGGCGATCAGGCTGGTCACGGCAATCGCCACCGCGCCGAGCAGCATCAGGCTGGTGCTGGTGACGAGCTTCGCCTTGATGTCCATGCAGCCCTCCAGGATCGGGATGGCCAATCGGGATGGCCAATCGGACGGCCAGCGCGCGGCCGTCCGGCCGGTTATCTGGCCGGTGCGTCCAGCGGCGTGACCCGGCCGTGGGCGATTTCGGTGAGGAACACATCGTCGAACGCCTGATGATCGTCGGGATTCAGGTTGGCCACCAGGCCGCCCAGGTCGACATGCCGGATCGATTCGAGCGCCTGCTTCAGGCTTGCCCGGGTGGGCGCCGGGCCCGCGCGTTCCAGCCCGATCAGCGCGACCTTCGCGTCGAGGCAGCCCTCGATGTGCACCACACCCACCTGCTCGCCCGGAAAGCGCTGCTCGATCAGCCGTACGCAGTCGCGGATGACGGGGCGCTCATTGCGCGGAAGCGGCACGACCTGCGAGATCAGCGTGCCGTTTCCTTCGTCGCCGAGCAGGCGCAGCAAGTCGTCGGTGCCGACGAACGACACCGTCGCGAGCCGTGCCTTCAGCCCTTCGCGGCGCGCCGCGCGAATGAACGCGGCCACCGGCGTATACGGGCCGATCATGATGACGACGTCCGGCCGCCCTTCGAGCACGGCCGCCAGGCCGGTGTCGACCGCGGTGGTGCCGCGGCGGAACGTTCCCGTCGCGACGACGTCGAGGCCGTGGCGCTGCAGCGCGAGCCGCGTGCCCGCCAGCACCGCGAGCCCGGAGCCGTCGTCCTGGTAGAACACCGCGAAACGCCTGGCGTGATCGTGCACGAGCAAATGCTCGACGAGTGCGCGCGTTTCGTCTTCGTAGCTCGCGCGGATGTTGAACACCTCCGGCGTGACCGGCCTGCGCAGCGCCATCGCGCCGCTGAACGTGCCGACGAGCGGAATGCCGGCGTCCCTGACGATCGGCAGCACCGCGGTGGTCGTCGGCGTGCCCACATAGCCGAACAGCGCCAGCACGTTGCGCCGCTCGATCATCTCCAGCGTGTCGTCCACGGTCTGGTCGGGCTCGTAGCGATCGTCGGCGACCACGAGCTCGATCTTCCTGCCGCGCACGCCGCCGCGCGCGTTCACGTCGTCGAATACGGCCTGCGCACCCATCAGCAGCCCACGTCCGAGCCCGGCGGAATTGCCCGACTGCGCGTTGACCATGCCCAGGCGGATCGTGTCGTCGCTCACGCCGGGCTCCGCCGCGATGCACGCGGCGGGGCCGGCCATCGCGGCGCAGCATGCGATGAGGGCAAGCGCGCGTCGGTAGCCGTGACGGGCAAGCCTGTGCAACACGTTCGAAGACGAGGTACCCCAACACATCCGTGCGACAGCCTCGCTCTCGTCCATGCTGGGTTCCCCTTCGGCACCCGGTTTTGTCGATTTGATGGTGCGCCGCGCCGTTGCCGTGGTACGCGTCAATTAGTCATATATATAGGTTGCATCTATTAGGACTGCAAGGCGACGAGCGAACGATGGCGTTCGTGGTGGGCCTTGCACCGCAGCAACCGAACGCGCGCGGGCCGCGGCGGCGCCGGAATTACGCCGGCGGAATTTCGATACGGTCGTCAATGCGGGGTGTTGTTGCCGGAACCGGTTCGAGCGGGCCGGAGCCCGTCGTGCCGGCGAATCGGAAAATTCGGGAGAAGGTGCGAGAAGATGCGACTCGGCGCGATGGAAGACTTACCGCGGCGCCGAGGCGCCGCTGGCCGCATTGCCGGGCCATGCGTTGCCGATCTTGTCGATCAGCGATTTGGCGGCGCCGGTCGCGATGGCTGCGTCGACGCCCGAGGTCTGCCACGATCCATCGGCGGCCTGCACGAACGTCAGGTTCGCCCGCGACGGCGCGTAGTCGGTATTGCGCCACGTGACCACGACATCGCACGTGTAGGTGCGCTCGCCGGCCTTTCTGCAGTCGCCGTCGGGCTTCGCGGAAATCACGTCGGCAGACACGGGCAGCGGCTGGCCGAACAGCGCGTTCAGGCCGCCGTGGTTTTCCGCTTCGAGCGCGCGGCGCACCGCGGCGTCGACGTCGCTCGAGGCGGGGCCATCGTGGAGCAGATTGCAGGCAGCCAGCAGCGTGGCCGCACAGCCGAGCGTCAGCAGCGTGGGAAACTTCATGGAACTCCGTGGGTCGGGTGAGCGTCGGGTGGCATGCGGCGATGCCAGTGAACGCATCGCCGGGCCGGTACGCTGCGTAGTCTGCAATGTCGGCGCGTCGTTCGCGGTATCCATTTGTAACGAATTGCACGCAGGCTTGCGCAAGCGCGGACAGCACCGCACGGTGCGATCCCGCCGCTTTCCTTCGCGCTTACTGCCGCTCCTGCTTCACGCGGCTGACGAGTTGCGTCGGGCTCACGAACTGCAGCGCGATCACGACCCAGATCAACGTGATGGCCATGTAGATCATCGCCATCGCGTCGATCGACTGCGGTGCGCGCACGCCGGTCGAGAACACCGCGTAATACAGCGCGACGACGAGCGTCTGCGTGCTCGGGCCGGCGGTGAAGAAAGTCAGCTCGAACATCCCGATCGTGCGCACGAGCACGAGCAGCGCGGCCGCGAGCATGCCGGGCACCAGCAGCGGCAACAGCACGTAACGGAAATAGCGCCACGTGTTCGCGCCGAAGATGCGCGCGGCGGCCTCGAGATTCGGGTCGATCTGCTCGATGAACGGCGTCATCACGAGGATCACGAACGGCAGCGCCGGCACGAGGTTCGCGAGGATCACGCCCGACAGCGTGCCGGCGAGCCCGACCTTGTACATCACGGTCGCCATCGGGATCCCGTAGGTGACGGGCGGCACCATCAGCGGCAGCAGGAACACCAGCAGCGCGAAGCGCTTGCCGCGGAACTGCACGCGCGCGAGCGCATAGGCGGCCGGCACGCCGAGCGCGACCGACAGCAGCACGACCGCGCCGACCACCTCGACTGTCACCCACAGCACGCTCGCGAGCTGGAAGTCTTCCCACGCCTTCGCGTACCAGTGCAGCGTGAAGCCCTGCGGCAGCGGCGTGCCGAACCAGCGCGTCGCGACCGAGTTCACCGCGACGGTCGCGATCAGCAGCATCACGTTCAGCAGGAAGAACGCCATCAGCCCCCACACGAGGGCCTTCCATGCCCGGCCGGCGAGGTTGCTTCTCATCTTCTGCGGTGTCCTCGCGTTGACGGGGCGGGCATCGGGCGCGCCCTGCTTCGGCGGCCAGGCCGGCGCGGCATGATTGTCGGTCGCCATCAGCCCTTGCCCCCTGTCACCGGCCCCGTATAGAAGAAGCGGCGCGCGCCGAGCATCGACGCGACCACCAGCAGCTGCACGAAGCCCATCACGATCGCGATCGCCGACGCGAGCGAATAGTCGTAGCTCTCGAACGCGGCTTCGGCGGCCGCGATCGAGATCACGCGCGTCGGCCCGGCCGGCGCGCCGAGCAGCACGGCCGACGGGAACACTGAAAACGCCTGCACGAACGACAGGCACGCGGCCATCGTGAGCCCCGGCACGAGCAGCGGCAGGTAGATCTGCCGGAACTGCTGCCACGGGTTCGCGCCGAGCGTGGCCGCGGCGCGCGCGAGCGTCGGGTCGATGCCGCTGATGTACGACAGCATCAGCAGGAACGCGAACGGAAAGCCCGACACGATCAGCGACAGCAGCACGCCCCAGTAGTTGTGCGTGAGGCGCACTTCGTCCGTGTACAGGTGCAGCCCCTGCAGCGCTTGCGGGAACCAGCCGTTCGGGCCGAAGTACGTGAGCATCCCGTCGGCGACGAGCACCGTGCCGAGCGTGATCGGAATCACGAGCAGCGTCGTGACGAACTTCTGGTACGGCGAGTTGCGGCGCAGCGCGAACGCGACCGGCACCGAGATGCCGACGTTGAGCAGCGTCGCCGGCACCGCGAGCTTCAGCGTGACGAGCACGGTCGGCCACATCGCGGTGTCGGTGAAGAACTGCACGTAGTTCGCAAGCGCGCCGCCGCCGTTCATCGGCTGGAATGACAGCACGAGGCCGTAGGCGAACGGGTAGATGAACAGCGCGACGATGAACGCGAGCGCGGGCGTGACGAGCCACGCCTTCGCGTCGCGCGGCGTGCCTCCGGTCGCCAGCGTGCTCATGCGGCCTCCCGCTGGCGCGCTGCCGCGCATGGAGCGCGGCGGCCGTTCATTGCACATCTCCCGCATAGACGAGCGTGCGCTCTGGCGGCACCCGAAGCCGCAGCCGCTCGCCTTCCACGAATTCGCCGGCGACCCGCGCCCAGATCGAGCCGAACGGCGTGATCGCACGGATCAGCGAATCGCGGCCGCCGTACTCGACCGTTTCGACGGTCGCGTCGAACGCGTTGTCGGCACCGGCTTCCGCGCGCTCGATGTCGTCGGGACGCAGCGCGATCACGACGTCCTTGCGGTCGAAGCCGGCCATCGGCACGCCGGTGATGCGCACGCCGGCGGCGGCGACGTTCACGTAGTCGCCGGCCATCCCTTCGAGCGTAAATGGCAGCACGTTGCGATAGCCCATGAAGCGTGCAACGTGCAGGTTGTGCGGGCGCGTGTACACGTCCTTCGGCGACGCGACCTGCTGCACGACGCCCTCCTTCATCACGACGATCCGATCGGCCATCGACAGCGCCTCGTCCTGGTCGTGCGTCACGTAGATCGTCGCGCGTTCGAGCTGCGTGTGGATGCGGCGGATCTCGGCGCGCATCTCGATGCGCAGCTTCGTGTCGAGGTTCGACAGCGGCTCGTCCATCAGCACCAGCGGCGGCTCGATGACGATCGCGCGCGCGATCGCGACGCGTTGCTGCTGCCCGCCCGACAGTTGTCCGGGCAGCTTGCCCTCGTGGCCGACGAGCTGCACGAGTTCGAGCGCCTGCTGCGCGCGCCGCCGCGTTTCCTGCTTCGGCACGCCGCGCATCTTCAGCCCGAAGCCGACGTTGTCGAGCACCGACATGTGCGGAAACAGCGCGTAGTTCTGGAACACCATCCCGAAGCCGCGGCGCTCGGGCGGCAGCACGTCGATGCGCGTGTCGTCGAGCCAGATGCCGCCGCGCGTGAGCGGCTGCAGCCCGGCGATGCAGTTCAGCGCGGTCGACTTGCCGCAGCCCGACGGGCCGAGCAGCGCGATGAACTCGCCGCGCCGGATATCGAGATCGAGCCCGTCCAGTGCGGCGACCTGCGCCCCTTCCGCATTCGTGAAGCTGCGGCACACGCCGTCGAGCCGCAACCGTTCGAAACTGTGCTTCATTACGCGAACTCCGTCGGCGCGGGCGCCGCAGCGCCCGCGGGTTCATGCGTCATTTCGACTTCTGCGAACCGATCTCGCGGTCCCACTTCTGGAACGCGGCGACCATCGCCTGCGCATTGAGCGGCTGCACGTGCGGACGATCCGCGAGCAGCTTCGCGTATTCGGGCCGGCCGAACTTCCTGATCACCTCCTGGCTGTGCGCGGGCGCCATCTCGAGCGTCACGCCCTTCACCGCCGGGCCCGGATAGAAGTAGCCGTCGTCGTAGGTCGTCGCCTGCTGGGCCGGTTCGAGCAGGAAGTTCATCAGCTTGAACAGCGCGTCGAGCTTCTCCTTCGGCACGCCCTTCGGGATCACCATGTAGTGCGCGTCGTTGACCCACGTCATGTCGTCGAACGCCTGGATCCGGAAGTCGGCCGGCACGATGCCGAGCGCGCGCGGGTTGAGGTCCCAGCCGGTGACGGTCACGGTCATGTCGCGCGTGCCCTCGCCGAGCTCCTTCATCACGGCCGACGTGCCGCCCGGGTAATACGGGATGCAGTCGTTGAGCTGCTTGAGGAACGCCCAGGTCTTGTCCCAGCCGTTGATCGGATCCTGCGGGTTCTTGTCGCCCAGCACGTAAGGCAGCCCCATCAGGAACGTGCGGCCGGGGCCCGAGTTCGCCGGGCGCGCGTAGATCAGCTTGTTCGGATGCGCCTTGCACCATGCGAGCAGTTGGGCGGGCGTCTTCGGCGGATCGCTGACCTTCGCCGGGTTGTATTCGAGCAGCGGGCCGGCCGGCATGTACGTGACTTCGAGGCCGAAGCCTTGCGCGACATCCTGCATCTTGCGCGGGCCGGGCGCGTACTTGTCGAGCACGCCGGGGAAGGCGCCCGCGTTGTCGGGCAGCAGCTTCATCCACAGGTTCTGCTCGATGCCGGCGGCGAGCGCGTCGGTGCCCGTCAGCACGAGGTCGATATCGGAGCGCCCCGCCGCCTGCATCGCCTTGATCTTGCCCGGCAGTTGCGGCGCGGGCGCGTTCGTGAACGTGACGTTCGACACGAGATTCGGGTTCTTCTCCTTGAACGCCTCGATGGCGCCGCGCGTGAGCTGCAGGTTGCCGGCGACGTCGACGACATTCAGCGAAACGGGGGCCGCGACGGCGGCCGCGGCCGACAGCGTCAGGCCCAGCGCCATGGTGATCCGGCGGACACGGCGCGCGATCGTGGTGGTGTTCATGTCTCCTCGCTTCGGTCGGTGGATGGGACCTTTCTTTCGGGGAATCATGACGGCGTTATACGATGTCGGTCAACAAAAAACCGAGCGGCGCGGGGCGGGAATTTCCCTAACAGAAACCCTTCGTACAGATGGAATTAGACCGTCGAACGATATGACGCGGGGAATGTCCTTCGATGAGGGGCGGTCTTGCGACGTCATATGTCCAGGGGACTTGCCCCGGAGTGAGCAACTCGACGGGCAGCCGGCTCAATCAGTCGCAGCCGAGCGGAACCGCCGAATATGAACTGACCAATGACGCGTACGGCGCGGGCCTGCTTGTCCGTTGGATTTCAGGCGACCTGTATAAGGGACGACTACAAGAGAAAGCGTGGTTTGGCGCGCGCTCAGTCGGACTGGGACATTTCCCAGACAGCACTGAAATATTCGGCCAGTTCCTCGCTCGTGACACCGCCATCCGCCACGTCGACCATGAGGTCTTCGAGGTCGGCAAGACGAGGAATCGAGATGCCCTGCCGCTCCATGTACGTCAATGCGCAAGTGAGGCCGGTACGTTTGTTTGCATCGTTGAACACATGGCCGCGCGCGATCGCGACGGCATAGGTCGCGGCAATGCCGAATACGTCATCCAGGCCCGCGTAATGGACATGATTCTCGACGCGATGCAGGGCGGCCTCGACGCCGCCCCGGCCGGCGTGCGCAAAGCCACTGAGACCGCCCAGATCCCTGATGATCTCGTCGTGGATCGTGATGACGTAGTCGAGATCCAGCAAATCACCGATCCTTCAGTGCGATCAGTACATCCCGGTGTTCGGAAATGACTTTTCGTGCCGCGCGAAGCACGTCACCTTTCTCGGTTTCGGTCGAAGCCTTGACCTCCGCCGTGGGACGGATGATCGTGCGGGGTTTCAACTCAACCCCGTACAGCACCTTTCGTTTGGGAGCCATGATAGCGTTTCACTCTAAAAAACGATAACAATCAACCGCTTATATCGTATTTGGACGCAGCGGCAACATTACCTTCAATCATAGCATCCGACCCACCGCTGAAGATGACCCAAAGCCGGTGAACGATGCCGGAATGTCAATCTTTCCGGGCGGAACAGCCTTCGCCGAGCGCCGCCACCTCCCCGATCAGCCGCTCCGCGTCGCGCCACTCGCCATACCCCGACGCCGGGTTCAGGTGCCCGACCTCGCCGAGATCGACGAGCTTGCTGCCCCACCCCGCCGCGAACGCCTCGGCGCGTTCGAAGCGCGCAAGCGGATCGTTGCGGCTCGCGGCCACGATGCTCGGGAATGGCAGCCGCTGCGTTGGCACCGGCGTCCAGCCGTGCGCGTCGAGCGCATCGGGTGTCGGATAGCCTTCCGGCATCGGAGTATCGAGATCGGCCGGCGCGGCGAGCAGCGCGCCGTCGATCGTACGCGTGGCCTGCAGCGCCCAATGCGCGACGATCATCACGCCCGCGCTGTGCGCGACGAGCATCACGGGGCCGTCGATCGCGGCCAGCGCCGCATCGAGCGCCGCGACGCGCGCGGCGCGGCTCAGCTTGTCGGCTTCGAGCGGCGCGACGGCGCGCGCATTCGGCAGGCGTCGTTGCAGATGCGTCTGCCAATGGTCTTCGACGTGATCGCGCAAGCCAGGCACGATCAGGATGGTGGGTGCGGTCGCCAAGGTCATGCAGCCTCCGGGAGGGTTCGGTTCAGGAAGGTTCAGGAAAGACGGGATGCGCGCCGTTCGCGTTCGACGCGCGCGATATCGGCCGAGTAGCTCGCGCGTCCGATCGCGAACAGCACGGCGGCCGCGAGCGGCACGGCGGGAATCCACTGCAGTGCGCCGACGAGACCGGCGCGATCGGCGACCCATCCCGTCAGCAGCGGGCCCGGCGCCATGCCGAGCAGGTTGTTGGCCAGCGTGAGCGTCGCGAACGCCGACGCATGGATCGCGGCCGGCGTCAGGTTCGCGACCATCGCGCCCGACGCGCCGGACGCCCCCGCGCCGACCAGCATGCCCGCGCAGATCAGCGCGAGCTGCAACGAACCGGGCGGCAGCCGGAACGCGATCGCGAGGCACACGCCCGTCAGCACGCAATACGCGATCGCGGTCAGCCATTTGTGCGCGCCGTCGGCACGCCCGACGCGGTCGGTGACGATCCCGCAGCCGACCATCCCGACGCCCGACAGCAGCACGAAGCCGGCCGCGAGCACGGCGGCGCGGTCGGGCGCCATCGCGTAGTAGCGGTTCAGGTAGCTCGGCAGCCACGCGAACAGCGCGCCGGGCACGAACAGGTGCAGCCCGCTGCCGACATACGCGCAGATCACCGAACGCGACGCGAACAGCCCCGCCATCAGCACGCGCACGCTGCCGCGCAGGTCGCGCGGCGCATCGGGATGGGGCCGGCACGGCTCGACGCGGCACGCCGCGAGCCGCCGTTCGGTGACGACGCCGCGGTACGCGACAAGGAGCACGATGCCGAGCGCGGCCATCACGCCGAACGACCAGCGCCAGCCGAGATGCGCGCCGACCAGCCCGCCGAGCGCCATCCCGAACACCGAGCCGAACGCGCCGCCGGCCATGAACGCGCCGGTCAGCGTCGCGCGCAGGCGGGCCGGAAAGATGCTGAGGATCAGTGCAACGCCGACGCTGCCGTACGCGGCTTCACCGAGCCCGACGAGGCCGCGCGCGACGAGCATTTCCGCGTAGTTGGCGGACAGCGCGCAGCCGAGCGTCGCGACGCTCCACAGCGCGGCCATCAGCACGATGCTGCGCACGCGCCCGAAGCGGTCGGCGAGCACCGACAACGGAAACGTCAGCAGCCCGACCAGCAGCGCGACGACGCCGGACAGCGAGCCGAGCTGCGTGTCCGACAGCCCCCACGCGTGCTTGAGCAGCGGAAACACGGCGTTGAGCACCTGCCGCGACATGTAGTCCGACAGCAGCAGGCCGACGGTCAGCCCGAACACGAGCCAGGCATAGGCCGGCGCGCGCCGGCCGGTGGCGGCCGCCTCCTGAAGCGACGGCTCGACGTGATGAATCAGCATGCGTGTCTCCTCCGGCACCGGAGCGGTCGTGCTCCGGCGCGGCTTGCGTGGCCCCGCTCCGTTGACCGGAGTCAGCCCCCGCGCCGTGCGCAGGGGTGGGTGCCACGCCACAACGATCGGCGGGCGGCGGCCACCAACGCCGCTACCCAGCTGCGCGGCGCGTCAGGCCGCGCGCAGCGGCACGCTCGCCTGACCGGGCCGGCGGTTCGGCGCCATCCCGAGTTGCGCGAGCGTCTCGTCGACGCCGTCGTACTGCACGCCGATCTTGTAGATCGCCTTCGCTTCCTTGCCCGTCGCGATGTCGCGGCCGAGTTCGCGCGCGATCCGCACGCACTGCTCGACCTGCTGCACCGAGGTCATCCGGTTGCCCTTCTGGTCGATGATCGTGTCCTCGATCCCGCAGCGCGGATGCAGGCCCAGCGCCATCGCGACCGTGTTGATCGGCAGCACGTTCTTCATCAGCGATTCGAACGTGATGCACGCGCCGTCCGGGCAGCGCCGCACGAATTCCATGAAGTTATACGGATTGGGGCCGTCGAAACCGCCACCGATGCCGACCCACGTGACGTTCAGCGGGCCGCGATAGACGCCGCGGCGGATGATCCGTTCGAGCGTCTCGAGCGCATGCATGCCGGTGAGCTGGAAATGCGGCTGGATGCCGGCTGCCTGCAGCCGGCGCAGGTGTTCGTCGACCCAGCCGGGGCCGGCCGGCACCGTCATCTCGCGGTACGCGTCCCACAGCGCGGGTTCGTTCAGCGACGTGCCGGCGATGTCCTGGCGGTTCATCAGCTCGGTGATGTTCATCTGCACGGTGTTGATCGCGACCGTCACCTGGTCGGGCTTCGGCGTCAGCTCGGCGAGCATGTGGCGGGTGTCGTCGGACAGCCATTTCGCGTCGGCGCCCTCGCCTTCCGGCGCGAATGAAATCGAGCCGCCCACCTGCAGGATCATGTCGGGCACGGCCTCGCGCAGCCGGCCGAGCAGTTCGTTGAATTTCGACAGCCGCTTGCTGCCCTTGCCGTCGAGTTCGCGCACATGCATGTGCAGCACCGTCGCGCCCGCGTTGTAGCAGTCGACGGCCTTCTGCACGTGCTCGTCCATCGTCACCGGAATGTCTTCCGGAAAATCGGCGGGCATCCATTCGGGGCCGTACGGCGCGACCGTGATGACAACCTTGTCCTGGTTTTCCGGGTGCAGCGAATCGTCGAAAAATTGCATGTCGTCCTCCAGTGGAAATCGTTGTGTTCGGGCGTACGGGCGTGCGTATCCCGCCGTGCCGGGCGGCGAACCCGGCACGTTGTATCGGTTGCGAATTGGTTACGGTGCGCGCGTGCTCAGAACGGCACGTCGCCGACGATGCCCGCGCGCTCCATCCGCCGCACGCACGGCGGGTAGTCCATCACCGCGTAATGCTGGGTGGCGCGGTTGTCCCAGATCGCGACGCTGTTCTTCTTCCAGCGCCAGCGCACCTGGTATTCGGGGATCGCCGCCTGGCTGATCAGGTAGTGCAGCAGCTGGCCGGCGCCGGGGTTCGCGTCCTGCCCGACGCGCACGCGCGCGGGTGTGTGGAAGTTGGTGAAATGCGTGGTGAACGCATTCACGTACAGCACCTTCTCGCCCGTTTCGGGATGCGTGCGCACGACCGGATGCTCGGCATCCGGATACTGCGCCTTCAACGCGAGGCGCTTGTCGATCGGCATCGCCGCGCCGAAGCTCGCCTCGATGCTGTGGCGGGCGCGCAGGTCCGCGATCTGCTGCTTCACATGGTCCGGCAGGTTCTCGTATGCGAGCACCATGTTCGCCCACATCGTGTCGCCGCCAACCGGCGGACCGTCGATGCAGCGCAGCACACAGCCGAACGGCGGCGCCACGCGCCAGCTCGCATCGCTGTGCCACGCATTCTCGTAGCGGTCGTTCGGCTGGTCGGGCGACTTGTAGATCCGCACGAGCCCGGGGTGCTCAGGGTCGCTGCCGGCGACCGGGTGATCCTCGAGTTCTCCGAAGCGGCGCGCGAATGCGACGTGCTCGGCACGCGTGATGTCCTGGTCGCGCAGGAACAGCACGCGATGGCGCAGCAACTGCGTGCGGATCTCGGCGAACAGGCCGTCGTCGTGCACGGCGTCGGCGAGGCTCACGTCCAGCAGTTCCGCGCCGATCGCACAGGTCAGGGGTTCGACTCGCATGCGCGTCTCCTCAGACGATGAATACCGACGAGCCGGTCGTCTTGCGCGACTCGAGATCGCGGTGCGCCTGCGCCGCGTCCTGCAGCGCATAGCGCTGGTTGATTTCGATCCGGATGCGGCCGGCCGCGACATGCGCGAACAGTTCGCCGGCCAGGTCGTTCTTCTCGGCCGGATCGGCGATGTAGTCGGCCAGCGCCGGGCGCGTCAGGTACAGCGAGCCCTTCATAGCGAGGCGCTGCGGATCGAACGGCGGGATCGGGCCCGACGCGGTGCCGACGCAGACCATCAGCCCGCGCCGCTTCAGCGAATCGAGCGAGCCTTCGAAGGTGTCCTTGCCGACGCTGTCGAACACGACGTCGACGCCGGCGCCGCCGGTCAGTTCGCGCACGCGTTTCGCGACATCCTCGCGGCTGTAGTCGATCGTGTGGTCGCAGCCGTGCGCACGGGCAACCGCCGCCTTGCGTTCGCTCGACACGGTGCCGATCACCGTGAGCCCGAGCAGCTTCGCCCATTGCGACACGATCAGCCCGACGCCGCCGGCTGCCGCATGCAGCAGGATCGTGTCGCCCGGCGCGAACGCATGGACGCGGCGCAGCAGGTAGGCCGACGTGAGCCCGCGCATCGTCATCGCCGCGGCCGTTTCGCATGCGATGCCGGCCGGCAGCCTGACGAGGGGTGCGGCCGCGATCAGCCGCTCGGTGCTGTACGCGCCGAGCGTATTCAGGAAGCCGGTGTAGGTCACGCGGTCGCCCACGGCGACGTTCGTCACGCCGGGCCCAAGAGCCTCGACCACGCCGGCCGCCTCGACGCCGATGCCGGCCGGCAGCGCGACCGGATACAGGCCGCTGCGGAAATACGTATCGGCGAAGTTCAGGCCGACCGCCTCGTGCCGCAGGCGCACCTGGCCGGGGCCCGGATCGCCGACGTCGACTTCTTCCCAGCGCAGCACGTCGGGGCCGCCGGTTTCGTGGAATCGCACTGCATATGCCATGTTGTTCTCCGTAGGTATTCAGTCGGATGCGCGTCACGCATCGTCGGGTTCGTCCGCGGCCGGCGGCGTCGCAGTGGCGCTGCTCGCCGGGGGCGCGTCCAGTTCGTTCCAGTCGGCGTCGACCAGATAGCGCCGCGCGGCCGGGAAAATCACGCCTTCCATGCGTCCCATCTGCTCGAATGCGCCACGCGCATAGACGGCGAACGCGGCATCGAACGCGCTCGACGGCAATCCGTCGGCGGCGAGCCGCGCCAGCGCGTCGAGCGCGTGCGCATCGCGGCGCCGCTGGCGATCGAGCTCGTCGAGTTCGGCCGCGGTGCTCTGCGCCCGGATGCGCAATGCCGCGCAGAGACGGGCTTCGGCGCCGGTGCCGAAGCGTGCGTGCTGCAGCGCCGCGAGCGATGCCAGCGCGGCCAGCGTGCGTCCCGTGTCGGCCGTCGGGTGCTCGGCAGCGTCGGGGCCTCCGCTTGCCATCATCAGCGCCTCCAACCGCTCGCCGAGCGCACGATGCGCGGCGAGACAGCGGGCCATCACGCGCGCCTCGGCCGGCCCATGCCGCGCCGGGCATACGAGCACCGGCACGCTGCTGGTCGCGAGCAGTTCCAGCCGTTGCGCGGCTGCCGCGGCATCGGCGTCGTGCGGCAGCGCCGCCACGCCGATCAGGTCGCAGCCGAGCTGGCCGGCGAGCGTGGCGGGCGACTTGTCGCTGGCCCCCGGGTGGCCGCCCCCCGGTTGGCCTGCCCCCGCGATCACATGGGAAAGGCCCTGCGCCCGCGCGGCGGCTTCCACTTTCGCATCGTGTCGCGGCATCCGCGCTCCGGATAAACGCGAGTCGGGCACGGCGCCCGACAGCACGAACGTGACCCGCGCGCCGACCGCACGCGCCAGCTCGAGCGCATGGCCGATCGCGTCGATGCCGCCGGGCACGCCGTCGACCGTCACGAGCAGATGGCGATACATCGTGCCGCTCCGCTTATCCGGCGCTCGGCACGCTGGGTCGCGCGCCGGTCGATACGATGTTCATGGTCCACTCCTCGTTGCATGGTTGAATTGCATTCGTCAGTTGCATGGGTCGGTTGCGTTCGCCATGCTTCGGAACCCATGCTATCGACCGCGCGGCGGCGCGGCCCCACTCGTCGCGGGGGGGATTGACGCGCGAGCGCGGTTCGACCGATCCTTCCCCCCACGCCCACCCCGGACGCTGGCCCGCACGGCATCGCCGGAATCCCACTGCTGCCCCGATGGCCCACCTACCCGATCGCGCCGACGCGCCCCCCACCGAACTCGTGCTGAAGACGACCGCGCCGCGCGTGCCGGCGCAGTTGCTCGCGCGTGCGCGGCTGAGCCTCGCCGCGCCGGCGTTCGACGCCCGGCCCGTGATGCTCGTGCAGGCGCCGGCCGGCTACGGCAAGACGTCGCTGCTCGCGCAATGGCGCCGCGAATCACTCGCGCTCGGCCGCGCGGTCGTGTGGCTGTCCGCCGACGAGCGCGACGACGCGCCGCGCCTGCTGCAGGGGCTCGTGCAGGCGGTGCGCACCGGTTGCGCGCGGCCCGGCTTCGGGCGCCTGATCGCGGGCGGCGCGGCGCGCGCGCTCGAGGGGCTGACCGCGTGGCTGGCCGAAGTCGCGCAACTGTCGATCGACGCGCTGTTGATCGTCGACGACGCGGAGCGGCTGCCGGCCGCTGGCCTCGACTCGCTGACCTATGTGCTGCACAACGCGCCGCAGAACCTGCGGGTGATCTTCGCGGGCCGCCGCGGGCTCGATCGCGCGGCCGGCGACCTGCTCGCCGGCGGGCAATGCACGCTCGCGGGCCCCGAATGGCTGCGCTTCACGCTCGACGAGACGATCGCGCTGGTCGGTGCGCGCTTCGCGCAGCGGGTCGACGCCGATGCGTGCGCGCGGCTGTTCGAGCGCGTCGACGGCTGGCCGCTCGGGCTGCAGCTCGCGATGGCCGCGATGGCGCGTTCGGCCGATCCGCGCCAGGCCGTCGACGCGCTCGCCGCGCGCATGGACGGCACCCGCGACCGGCTCGTCGAGTTGCTGCTCGCGAACCTGTCCGCCGACGACACCGCGTTCCTGACGCGCACAAGCATCGCCGACCGCCTGCATCCGTCGCTGTGCGCCGCGCTGCTCGACGATGCGGATGCGCCCCACCGGCTCGCGCGGCTCGCGCGCGATACGCCGCTGTTCATCGCATCGGATGACTCCGACTGGTGCCGGCTGCATCCGCTCGTGCGCGATACGCTGCGCGACCGGCTGGCGGCGGGCCCGGCCGCGGCGCGCGGCGCGCTGCATGGACGCGCGGCCGCATGGCTCGATGCGCACGGGATGACGGAGGAAGCCGCGCGCCATGCGTATGCGGCCGGCCAGGTCGAGACCGCGTACGCGCTCGCGCAGCGCTGCCTCGAGGATGCGATCAAGCAGGGCCGAATCAACGACGTGCTCGACTGGCTCGCACTGCTGCCCGATGCGGAGCTCGACAAGCGTCCGACGCTGCGGATCGCGGTGGCCTGGGCGCTGGCGTTGGGCGAGCGCCATGTGGAGGCGCAGCGCCAGATCGCCGGCATCCTCGCCGACGCCGACACGCCGGCCGCGATGCGCTACGAATGTGCGCTGATCCTCAGCGCGGCGGCCTATTACGCGGACGAAATCGACCGCTTCGTCGAGCTGTTCGAGCCGTGGGCCGACTTCACGCCGCCCGCGGCGACGTGGCTCGCGCAGATGCATGCGAACCGCCTGTCGGCACGCGCGATCATCGTCGGCGAACCGGCGCAGGCGCGCCGCTACCAGCAGGCCGCGCCGCGCGATGGCACTGCTGCCGGGTTCGGCTACGTCGCGCGCTGGGGCGAGCTGATCACCGGCCTGAGCTACCTGTGCGAAGGCCAGATTCGGCTCGCGGACGACGCGTTGTCGCCGGCACTCGCGCGCGCGGAAGCCGACCTCGGGCGCCGCCATCCGCTGACCTGCATGTTGGCGGCGATGTGCGCGGCGATCGCCTACGAGGCCGATCGCGTCGACCAGGCCGCCGCGCTGCTCGCGAACCGGCTCGACGTGCTCGAGCACGCGGGCACGCCCGACACCGTGCTGCTCGGCTATCGGACGGCCGCGCGCATCGCGTTGCTGCGCGGCGTCGAGCATCGCGCGATCGACCTGCTCGAGGCACTCGACGCACTGGGCGTCGCGCGCCGGCTGCCGCGGCTGTCGGTGGCGAGTCTCGCCGAGCAGGTGCGCATTCACGCGGCGCGCTATCGCGAGGCGACCTGCCATGCGCTCGTCGAACGGATCGATGCGATCGCCGCGGCCGAGTTTCCGTCGCACGGCCCGCTGTGGCGGCGCCCCGTCGTGCTGCTGCAGGCGATCGCGCATGCGGGCGCCGCGCTTGCCGCGCGCCGCTGGGACGATGCGTGCGCGGCGCTCGACGAAGCGGCCGTGCTGGCCCGCGAGATGAGTCTCGGGGGCGCGCGCATCGAGATCATGGCGCTCGGCGCGTTCGCGCTCGAACAGTCGGGGCACGACGGCCGCGCGCGGCTCGACGAGGCGATGAACCTCGCGGACATGTTCGGCCTGACGCGCACGCTCGCCGATACGCATCCGGCCGTCGCCGACTGGGCGCGCCGCATCGGCGACGAGGCGATCGAGCGCGATGCTCCGGCGAGGTCCGCGCAACCGCAGCCGCGCATCGTGCCGCCCGCGCCGCGCAGCACGGCCAGCCCGCGCGCGGTGCCGAGCGTCGTGCTGACGCCCAAGGAGCGCGCGATTCTCGAGCTGCTCGCGCGCAGCCTGTCGAACAAGGAGATCGCGGTGGCGCTCGCCGTCGGCGAGGAAACCGTGAAGTGGCACCTGAAGAACCTGTTCGGCAAGCTCGACGCCAGCTCGCGCAAGCACGTCGTGCGCCGCGCGCTGGTACTCGGGTTGCTCGAAAGCGCGCCTTGATCGCTGCGTAGGCCGGCGTTGCCGGCTGTTGCGCCCGTTGCGACTGTTGACGCCGGCATCGGCGTCGATCCCCTTTCGATTCTCCGCAACCCTGCCCCCCGCGCATGGGGGGGAGCGGCCGCGCGCCGTTGCGTAGTCTTTCCGCACGGCTCGCACCGGCGTCGCCTCGCGCGCCTTCCCGCCTGCCTCGATGCTGCCCCGCTTCACCCGCCCGGGCTCGATCCCGTGCGGTCCATTACGATCCTGGAGACTTCGATGAAGACGAAACTGGCCGCGCTCGCGGCGCTTGCCGGCTGTTCGGCGCTCGCGCAGGCGCAATCCTCCGTCACGCTGTACGGCGTGGTCGACACGGGCCTGCTGTACCAGAGCACGTCGGCCGCTTCGTTCCGCCCGAACGCGCCGAACACCGGCAAGGTGTTCCGGATGAAGGACGGCGGCATCTACTCGAGCTTCTGGGGCATCAAGGGCAGCGAGGACCTCGGCGGCGGCTACAAGGTCAACTTCAAGCTGCAGGGCTCGTTCGACAGCGGCACCGGCCGGCTCCAGCTGAGCGACACGCCGGGCGCCGTCGCGATCTTCAACCAGATTGCGTCGCTCGGCGTATCGGGGCCGTTCGGCACGGTGACGGCCGGCCGCCAGATCGTGCCGATGATCTACGCGATGGCCGACACCGACGTGCGCAACGCGCAGTTCTTCGGCAGCGTGCTGACCGCCTGGCTCGGCCTGAACACCGCGGCCGGGTGGCCGGCCACGAGCACGAACGGCGCGATCGGCGCGCTGTACGACAGCAATGCGCTCGTCTATCAGTCGCCGACGTTCGCGGGCGTGTCGCTCGCGCTCGAATACGCACCCGGCGGCGTCGCCGGACAGTTTCAGGGCGGCACGCGCGAATCGGTCGTGCTCCGGTATTCGAACTACGGGCTCAATGCATCGGCCCTCTACTACAACGGCCACGACACGAATCCGGCACCGGGTGTCGCGCCGACCGGCGTCGACAACAACCGCTTCGTCTACGTCGGCGCGAAATACACGATCCGCGATTTCTCGGTGTCGGCGTCGTACGGCAACGGCCGGAATCCCGCGCATGCGGACCAGGTGAACCTCGACATGCTGTCGGCGGGTGTCGGCTATCGCTTCACGCCCGCGCTGCAGGTCGCCTCCGCTGTGTACTACCTGAAGGACCGCAACCGCGCCGCGAACCGGTCGACGGCCGTCGTGCTCACGGCCGACTACAGCCTGTCGAAGCGGACGATGGTCTATGCGCAGGCCGGCCACGTGAACAACCGCGGCACGATGGACCAGATGCTCGTGTACGGGCAGCCGGTCGCGCCCGGGGTCGGCACGACGGCCGCGATGGTCGGGCTGCGGCACAACTTCTGACGACGAAGTGGCGCGCGGCGGCACTCGCGCGCGACGCGCGGCGGCCGTCTGCAACGATCGCGGGGATCGGCTACAGTGGGCGTTTTCGGCGCGGCCCGCCCGCCTGCCGATGCGCCTCGTCCCGCCCCAGCCGCCGTGCCGGGGGCGCTTGGCGGCGCACGGCCGGCCCGGCGGATCGCGGATCCTCCACGTTGACGAGCGAACCTCCATGCCCGACCTGTCCGCCTTCCCGATCACGAAAAAATGGCCGGCCCAGCATCCCGACCGTCTCCAGCTGTACTCGCTGCCGACGCCCAACGGCGTCAAGGTGTCGATCATGCTCGAGGAGACCGGCCTGCCGTACGAGCCGCACCTCGTGAGCTTCGACACGGACGACCAGATGTCGCCCGAATTCCTGTCGCTGAACCCGAACAACAAGATCCCGGCGATCATCGATCCGAACGGCCCCGACGGCCGGCCGCTGCCGCTGTTCGAATCGGGCGCGATCCTGATCTATCTCGCCGACAAGACAGGCCAGTTGATCCCGAAGGACGCCGCAGGCCGCTACGAGACGATCCAGTGGGTGATGTTCCAGATGGGCGGCATCGGCCCGATGTTCGGCCAGGTCGGCTTCTTCCACAAGTTCGCCGGCCGCGACTACGAGGACAAGCGTCCGCGCGACCGCTACGCCGCCGAATCGAAGCGCCTGCTCGCCGTGCTCGACGCGCATCTCGCGAACCGCAAGTGGATGATGGGCGATACGTACACGATCGCCGATATCTCGATCTTCCCGTGGGTGCGCAACCTGGTCGGGTTCTACGAGGCGGGCGATCTCGTCGGCTTCGGTGAATTCCGCAACGTCAAGCGCGTGCTCGACGCGTTCGTCGCGC
Source organism: Burkholderia sp. SIMBA_051 (assembly GCF_046534915.1). Taxonomy (NCBI): domain Bacteria; kingdom Pseudomonadati; phylum Pseudomonadota; class Betaproteobacteria; order Burkholderiales; family Burkholderiaceae; genus Burkholderia; species Burkholderia sp. SIMBA_051. Next base: position 28,793 of record NZ_JAWRXS010000004.1, read on the forward strand.
GGCCGGCCGTCGCGCGCGGGCTCACTATTCCGGCACGCGGCTGATTCGCGGCAGCGGGCGCGCCGGGTGCGGCCTGCTGCGTGACTGGCTCGACGCCTGTCCGGCCCGCCGCCTTGCGCGGCGGGCGGTTTGCTGGTTACCGTTCTGCTTTCCTGCTTTCCTGCTTTCCTGCTTTCCTGCTTTCCTGCTTTCCTGCGTTCTGCGTTTCTGCTTTCCGCGCGTCGCGTTCAGCGTGACTCAGCGTGACGAGCCGCGCCGCTGTTTTTCGGCCGGCGTCGGCTTCCCTTCCTCCAATCCCACCAGCAGCTTTTCCAGCAGCGCCGACAACTGCGTCTGCTCCGCCTCCGACAGCACGGCCAGCATCGCGCGCTGATTGTCGACGTGCGCGACCACCGCCTCGTCGATCAGCGCGCGGCCCGCGTCCGTCAGCGCGACGAGCGTGCCGCGGCCGTCGGCCGGATTCGGCCGGCGCTCGACCCAGCCGGCCTTGTGCAGCCGGTCGATCCGTGCGGTCATCCCGCCCGACGACATCATCAGCGCGTCGTACAGCGCGGTCGGCGTCAGCGCGAACGGCGCGCCGCTGCGCCGCAGCGTCGCCAGCACGTCGAATTCGCCCGGCTGCAACCCGTAGCGCGCGAACAGCGGATTGAGACCGTCGCGCGCGATCACGAGCGCGGCCTCCTGCAGCCGTCCCATCACGAGCATCGACGACGCATCCAGATCCGGGCGCTCGACGCGCCATTGCGCGAGCGCATGCGCGGCTCGATCCATTAACCCTCCTCGGCTCACCAGTTATCTTGACGTCGAGATAAATGCCGATTTATCTTGATGTCGAGATACTTTACATGAAAACGCACGACACGCCGACGGCGGTGTCGCGCACCGATATCGAGGACTCCATGAATCGCTGCATTTCCCCCGGCTGGCGGCTTGCCGCCATCGTGCTGGTCGGACTGAACCTGCGGCCGGCGCTGGCCGCGATCGGTCCGCTGCTCGACATGATCCAGCGCGCGACCGGCATCGGCGACGGCGCAGCGAGCCTGCTGACCACGATCCCGATCCTGCTGATGGGCGTGGGCGCGCTGAGCGCGCGGCGGCTGCAACGCGTGACGGGGATCGCTGGCGGCGTGTGGCTCGGCGTCGTGCTGATCGGATTCGCCTGCGCGTCGCGCATTGGTGCGCAGCATGCGTGGGTGCTGCTGGCGAGCGCATGCTGCGCGGGCATCGGGATCGCCATGGTGCAGGCGTTGCTGCCGGGGTTCGTGAAGACGCATTTCGCGACGCGGATCGGCGGCGCGATGGGTGTCTATTCGACGTCGATCATGGGCGGTGCGGTGCTCGCGAGCGTCGTCGCGCCGTTCGCCGCGGCCCGCTGGGGCTGGTTCGTCGCGCTCGCGGGCTGGGCGCTGCCGGCCGCCCTTGCGGCGCTCGCGTGGCCGCTGGCCAGTCGTGACGGCGACGCGCCGGCGTCCGGAGCGCTGCCGGCGTCGGCCGCGACATCGATGGCGCATGCGCGGCCGTCGCGCTCGCCGCGCGCATGGCGGCTCGCGGTGTTCTTCGGGATCGCGACGGGCGCCTACACGCTCGTGCTGGCGTGGCTGCCGCCGTACTACATGCGGCTCGGCTGGTCGCCGACCGCGGCCGGCAGCCTGCTCGGCGGCGTGACGCTCGCGGAAGTCGTCGCGGGGCTGACGATCTCCGCGACGATCGACCGCCTGCCCGATCGCCGGCCCGCGCTGCACGCGGCGATCGCGTCGCTGCTGGCGGGGCTGCTGGTGATGCTGGCCGCGCCGCAGGCGCTCGCGTTGCCGGCCGCGCTGCTGCTGGGTGCGGGCATCGGCGCGCTGTTTCCGCTGTCGCTGATCGTCACGGTCGATCATGCGGCGACGCCGGCCGATGCCGCATCGTTGACCGGGTTCGTGCAGGGCATCGGCTATCTGGTCGCGGCGCTGTTTCCGTTCGCGGCGGGCATCGTGCGCCAGCATCTCGCGGATCTGTCGCCCGCGTGGGTCGCGATGGCTTGCCTGTGTGTCGTGCTGTTCGCGCTGGCGGCAGGTTTCGCGCCGCGGCTTGCGCGGCGCGTCGCGCGTGCGTAGAGCGTGTGCCTCGGCCCGCATCGCGTTTCGCTTACGCGCAATCAGCCGCCGCTCGCATACAGCGTCGAATCCGCGAACCCTTCCGCATCGAGCACGCGCCCGACCAGAATCAGCGCGGTGCGTTCGATCTGCGTGCCCTGCACCTTGCCGACGATGTCGGCCAGCGTGCCGGTCACGCGTTCCTCGTCGGGCCAGCTCGCGCGATAGATCACCGCAACCGGGCAGTCGGGTCCGTAATGCGGCAGCACTTCGTCGACGATCCGCGCGAGATGGCGCACGCCGAGATGGATCGCGAGCGTCGCGCGGTGCGCGGCAAGCGCGCCGAGCGCTTCGCCTTCCGGCATCGTCGTCTTGCCCGCGAAGCGCGTGAGGATCACCGTCTGCGCGACACCGGGCAGCGTCAGCTCGACGCCGAGCGTCGCCGCGCACGCGGCCGTGGCCGTCACACCCGGCACGATTTCATACGGAATCCCGAGCGCTTTCAGCCGGCGGATCTGTTCGCCGATCGCGCCGTACAGCGACGGATCGCCCGAATGCACGCGCGCGACGTCCTGCCCTTTCGCATGCGCATCGGCGAGCAGCGCGACGATCGCATCGAGATCGAGCTCGGCAGTATTGACGACCTGCTCCGCGCGATGGCCGTCGAGCACGGCCGGCGGCACGAGCGAGCCCGCATACAGGATCACCGGGCACGTGCGCACGAGGCGCTGGCCCTTCACCGTGATCAGTTCGGGGTCGCCAGGGCCCGCGCCGATGAAATACACCGTCATCCAGAAATCTCCATCCATTCATTGGGCAACCGGTCGCGCGGCATCACGTGCGCGCGGCCGGGTCGAGCGTATCGAGCGTATCGAGCGTATCGAGCGCCTCGAGCAGCGCGGCGGCCGAGTCGAACGCGCGGTCGGCGTCGGGTAGCGGCGGCCGGCGCAGCATCACGACCGGCAGCCGTCGTTCGCGCGCGACATCGAGCTTGGCCTCGGTCGCGGCGCCGCCGCTGTTCTTGCTGACGACGACGTCGATGCCCGCGAGCGCGAACAGCGCGCGTTCGCCGTCGAGCGTGAACGGCCCGCGCGTCGCGACGATCTGCGCGCGCGCGTTGCCGGGATGCGCATCGAGGCAGCGCACCAGCCAGAACTGGTGTGGCGGGATCTCGTCGAGATGCGCGAGCGGTTCGCGCCCGAGCGTGAACAGCGGCCGCCGGAACGGCGCGAGCGCGGCCTCGATCCCGGCCCAGTCGTCGACCATCCGCCAGTCGTCGCCGGGGCGTGGCGTCCACGGTGCGCGACGCAGCGCCCACAGCGGCACGCCCGCATCGCGCGCGGCGGCCGCCGCGTTCGCGCTGATTTGCGCGGCATACGGATGCGTCGCGTCGATCACGAGACCGATGCCGGCGCTGCGCAAGTAGGCGGCAAGCCCCGCCGCTCCGCCGAACCCGCCGACACGCACGTCGCAGCGCAGGTCGTCGGGCACCTTGCCGAGGCCCGCGAGGCTATAGACGTGCCCGGGGCCGAGCGCGCGCGCGATCTTCAGCGCGTCGCCGGTGCCGCCGAGGAGCAGGATGCGTACGCTCATCGCGCACTTCCGACGAAACGGCCCTGCCGATCAATCGCGAACATCTCGACGGCCACCGAGGCCGGCACGATGTCGCGCGCGACCCGCAGCGCGTGCGCACAGACGAGGTCGCCGAGCGGCACGCCGTCCGCGAGCGCGAGCTTCAGCGCTTCCTGGCTGGTGTTCGCCGCGCGCATCGCGGCCTGCAGCGCGTCGCTCGCACCGGCCTCGGCCGCCCACTGCGCGAGCAGCGGCAGGTCGATGCTCGAATGGCGGCTGTGCAGGTCGAGATGGCCGGCCGCGAGCTTGCTGAGCTTGCCGAAGCCGCCGCACATCGACAGGCGCGCGACCGGCGCGCGGCGCAGGTGCTTGAGCACCGCGCCCGCGAAATCGCCCATTTCGATCAGCGCCATGTCGGGCAGGCCGTAGTGCGCGCGCATCGCATCCTCGCTCGTGTTGCCGGTGCACGCGGCGATGTGCGCGACGCCGTTCGCGCGTGCGACGTCGATGCCCTGATGGATCGACGCGATGTACGCCGAGCACGAGAACGGCCGCACGATGCCGGTCGTGCCGAGGATCGACAATCCGCCGACGATGCCCAGGCGCGGGTTCATCGTCTTCAGTGCAAGCGCCTCGCCGCCCTCGACGCCGATCGTCACGTCGAAGCCGCCTGCGTAACCGTATTCGGCCGCGAGCGCGTCGAGGTGCGTGGTCATCATCTGGCGCGGCACCGGATTGATTGCCGGTTCGCCGACCGGCAGCGTGAGCCCCGCGCGCGTGACCGTGCCGACGCCCGGCCCCGCATGAAAACGCACGCCCGGCGCGGCAGACAGCGCGACGCGCGCGAACACCAGCGCACCATGCGTGACGTCCGGATCGTCGCCGGCGTCCTTGATGGTGCCGGCCTCGGCACCGTCGGCGGTGGTCCGGCAGAACTCGAGTCGCATCATCACGCGCTGCCCCTTCGGCAACACGATCTCGACCGCATCGTCCGCGTGGCCCGCGAGCAGCAGTCGCGCGGCGGCGAGCGACGTCGCGGTCGCGCAACTGCCGGTCGTATAGCCGAACCGCAGTGGCGCCGCTCGTTCGGGGGTTTCGTCGCGCATCACGCGGGGCCCGCGAATTCCGTTGCCGCGGGATCGGGCTTGCGCCCGTCGTACAGCGTGACCGGCAACGGCTGCCGCCACGTGTCGAAGCGGCCGAGCGGCTCGGCATGCGCGAGCGACACGCGCGTGAGCGTGCCGCCATGGGCGTCGCGCCAGGCCGCGAGCGCCAGTTCGCCCTGCAGCGTGACCGCGTTCGCGACGAGCCGGCCGCCGGGCTTCAGCGCCGACCAGCACGCATCGAGCACGCCGGGTGCGCTCGCGCCGCCGCCAATGAAGATCGCGTCGGGCGCGGCGAGCCCCGCGAGCGCGTCGGGCGCACGCCCCGCGACGAGTTGCAGCCCCGGCACGCCGAGCGCGTCGCGGTTGTGCTCGATGAAGCGCTGCCGTTCCGCATGCGACTCGATCGCGATCGCCTGGCACGACGGATGCGCGCGCATCCATTCGATGCCGATCGAGCCGCTGCCCGCGCCGACGTCCCACAACAGTTCGCCGGGTGCGGGCGCGAGCCGCCCGAGCGTCAATGCGCGCATGTCGCGCTTGGTGAGCTGGCCGTCGTGGCGGTACGCGTCGTCGGGCAGGCCGGGCGTGAGTGCGCGGCGCGGCGCATCGGGGCCGGCCCGGCAGTCGAGCGCGATCAGGTTGAGCGCGGCGGTTTCGGCGATGGGCCAGTCTTGCGCGAGGCCGTCGACACGCCGCTCGAGCGGCCCGCCGAGATGCTCGAACACGCTGATGCGGGTCGGGCCGAAGCCGCGCGCCGTGAGTTCGGCGGCGACCGTGGCCGGCGTGCGCCCGTCGGCGCTCAGCACGAACAAGCGCCGGCCCGGCAGCAGGTGGCGCACGAGCGTCGCGAGCGGCCGGCCGACGAGCGACACCGCGCCGACGTCCTGCAGCGCCCAGCCGAGCCGTGCGGCCGCCAGCGACAGCGACGATGGTGCAGGCAGCACGCGCCATTCGTCAGGGGATAGCTCGCGCGCGAGCGTGGCGCCCACGCCGAACAGCATCGGGTCGCCGCTTGCCAGCACGCAGACGGGCGCGTCGCGTCGCGCGAGCAGGCCCGACACGTCGAACGGCGACGGCCATGGCTCGCGCACGGCCCGCAGCCGCGCGGGCAGCATGTCGAGATGCCGCTTCGCGCCGACGACCCGCGTCGCGTCGAGCAGCGCGCGGCGCGCGCTGCGTCCGAGCCCCGCGTAACCGTCGTCGCCGATGCCCACTACCGTCAGCCACGCCGTCATGCACCCTTCCCCATCGTCCGATTCCATCGAGTCGCCGCACGGCGGCCGTGAAGGCGCCGGTGCGGCCGTCCGCGTTGCGAAAGTCGGCATGGTACCGTGTTCCACCGCGCGTTTCATCTGCGGGACTGCCCGCGCCGGGCCGCGTTTCGCTTCGGTCACGGCGCCCGATCGACGGTCGCGAAGCGCCGGTGAAATCGGGTATCCTACGGCCGTTCGTTCGCCGGTGCCCTTCGGGGCCGAAGAGGGAACACAGGGCGCGTATCGCGCCGCTGTGGCTGCCCCCGCAACTGTAGACAGCGAGCCGATCTCCCCCCTCATGCCACTGGTTTCACCGGGAAGGCCGGGAGCCGGCGCCGACCTGTCAGCCAGGAGACCTGCCGGCCTGAAAGTGCGTGCGTGCCAGTCGGCGTCGGGCGGGGTGTACCGATGCGTTGGCCGCGGCGCCACACTGCCCCGGTATCCCGTTGAGTTCCGCCCCCGTTTCGATTCCTGCGTTGCCCGTCGTGCGCCCGTCGGCTTGCCCGGGGCTCGTGCGCGTCGTCGCGGCCGCCGACGGCGGGCTGTGCCGGATCAAGCTGCGGGGCGGCCGGCTCGACGCGCGGCAGGCGCGCGCGATCGCCGCCGCGGCGCGCAGCTACGGCTCCGGCGCGATCGACGCGACCAATCGCGCGAATCTCCAGCTGCGCGGCATTCGCGACGGCGCGGGCGATGCGCTGGCCAGTGCCTTGCTCGATGCGGGCCTCGGTCCGCGTGCGAGCGCCGCCGATGCCACCGATGCCGCTCACGATAAGGCCGCGCTCGCCGCGAGCGACGACGTCCGCAACCTGATGCTCAGCCCGCTCGCCGGGCTCGATCCCGCCGCGCTGCTCGACAGCCACGCACTCGCACGGCCGTTGCTCGACATGCTGACGCACGAACCCCGCCGCGGCGAACTATCGCCGAAATTCTCGATCCAGCTCGACGGCGGCGAATCGGTCGCGGCGCTCGATCATCCGCACGATATCTGGCTTGCCGCGCGGCGTCGCGGCGACGGCGCGCTGCGCATCGCCGCCGGCCTGGCCGGCTGTCCGCCGGTCTCGTCCGACGATTCGCCCGCTTCGTTCGACGTGGCGCCCGACCAGGCCGTCGCGCTGGTGCGTGCGTTGCTGCTCGCATTCCTCGATCTTGCGCCGGCCGACGTCACGCGGATGCGCGGGTTGCTCGCGACGGGCGGCGAACGCGCACTGCGCGAGCGCGCGCAGCACTACGCACCCTTCCCGCTCGCGGCCGATCCCGCGCTGGCCGACTGGCGGCGCATGCCCGCGGATGCCGCGCTGCGTTTCGGCGCGCGGCCGTCGCTCGATGCGGCGCGCTGCAGCGTCGGCGCGCAGTTCGTGCTCGGCCGGCTCGACGCGACGCAACTGGAACGGCTCGCGGCACTCGCCGACGCCGAAGGCGACGCCACGTTGTCGATGACGCCGTGGCAAGGCGTATTCGTGCACGGCGTGCGGCGCGAACGCGCGCCGGTCGTGCTCGATGCGCTCGCGTCGCTCGGTCTCGTGTGCACGCCGTCCGACCCGCTGGCGGCGCTGGTTGCCTGCACCGGCAGCGCGGGCTGCGCGAAGGCGCGCGCCGATACGAAACACGATGCGCTCGCGCTGGCCGCGCGCGTCGGCCAGCCGGTCGACGTGCACCTGACCGGCTGCGAGCGCCACTGTGCGCTGCCGCACCCTGCGACGTACACGCTCGTCGCGGTTGCGCCCGCACGCTACGACCTTTACCGGCGCGACGCCGCCGCGGGCCTCGGCGCCCCGCTCGCGCGCCATCTGACGATTGACCAGGCCGCGGCCCGACTGACGGGCACGCGGCACAGCCAGGACACCACCGATGCTTGACTACATTCGCGACGGGCAGGAAATCTACCGCCAGTCGTTCGCGACGATCCGCGCCGAGGCCGACCTGTCGCAGGTTCCGCCCGATCTCGAGAAGCTCGCGGTGCGCGTGATCCACGCGTGCGGGATGGTCGATGTCGTCTACGACCTGCGCTTCTCGGCCGGCGCCGGCACGGCCGGTCGCACGGCGCTCGCGGCCGGTGCGCCGATCCTGTGCGACGCGCGGATGGTCGCCGAAGGCATCACGCGCGCGCGGCTGCCGGCCGGCAATCGCGTGATCTGCACGCTCGGCGAGCCGGAGGTGCCCGACCTCGCGCGGCATCTCGGCAACACGCGTTCGGCCGCGGCGCTCGAACTGTGGCGCCCGCAGCTGGCAGGCAGTGTCGTCGTGATTGGCAACGCGCCGACCGCGCTGTTCCACCTGCTCGACATGATCGACGCCGGCGCGCCGCGCCCCGCGCTGATCCTCGGCTTTCCGGTCGGCTTCATCGGCGCGGCCGAATCGAAGGCGATGCTCGACGCCGAGAGCCGCGGCGTACCCTACGTCACGCTGCTCGGCCGGCGCGGCGGCAGCGCGATGGCGGCCGCCGCCGTCAACGCACTCGCGACGGAGGCCGAATGACGGCCCCGCGCGGACGCCTGTTCGGGGTCGGCGTCGGCCCGGGCGATCCTGAACTGATGACGATCAAGGCGCTGCGTGTGCTGCAGGCCGCGCCGGTGGTCGCGTATTTCGTCGCGAAGGGCAAGAAAGGCAATGCGTACGGGATCGTCGAAGCGCACCTGCTCGACGCGCAGACGCAACTGCCGCTCGTCTATCCGGTGACGACCGAGGCGCTGCCGCCGCCGCTCTGCTACGAGACGGTGATCGCCGACTTCTACGACACGGCCGCCGAGATCGTCGCGGCGCATCTCGACGCCGGTCGCGACGTCGCGGTGATCTGCGAAGGCGATCCGTTCTTCTACGGGTCGTACATGTACCTGCATGATCGCCTCGCGACGCGCTACGACACCGAAGTGATCCCGGGCGTGTGCGCGATGCTCGGCGGCACGGCCGTGCTCGGCCAGCCGCTCGTCTATCGCAACCAGAGCCTGTCGGTGCTGTCCGGCGTGCTGCCGGAGGACGAATTGCGCACGCGGCTCGCGCAGGCCGACGCGGCCGTCGTGATGAAGCTCGGCCGCAACTTCGACAAGGTGCGGCGCGTGCTCGACGAACTCGGGCTCGCGAAGCGCGCGCTGTACGTCGAGCGCGCGACGATGGCGGCCCAGCGCATCGTGCCGCTCGACGAAGTCGATCCGATGGCGTCGCCGTATTTCTCGCTGCTCGTCGTGCCGGGGGAAAGATGGCAAGGATGACGACTCCGCCCGCGATCGTGATTCTCGGCGCGGGCGCGCTCGATACCGCGCGGCGCATCCAGGCGCGTTACCCGGGCGCTCGCGTGCATGGGCTTGCGTCGCGCGTCGAGGCCGACGTGCCGTTCGACGAACTCGGCGCGCACCTGCGCGCGCTGTACGCGCGCGGCCTGCCGATCGTCGCGCTGTGCGCGGCCGGCATCGTGATCCGTTGCGTCGCGCCCGCGCTGGCCGACAAGGGTGTCGAGCCGCCGGTGCTCGCGGTCGCGGAAGACGGCTCGGCCGTCGTGCCGCTGCTCGGCGGACTGACGGGCGTGAACCTGATCGCGCGCGAAATCGCAGAATGCCTCGGCGTCGCACCGGCGATCACGACGAGCGGCGAACTGCGCTTCGGCGCGTGCGTGCTCAACCCGCCCGACGGCTATGCGCTCGCCGATCTCCAGCAGGGCAAGCGCTTCGTGTCCGACCTGCTCGCGGGCGCGGCCACGCGCATCGACGGCGCGGCGCCGTGGCTCGACGACGTCGCGCTGCCGCGCGACGACGCGGCCGCGCATGCGATTCGCGTGACGCCCGATACGTGGCGCGGCGCGCGCGACGAACTCGTGATCCATCCGCGCAGCGTGGTGGTCGGCATCGACGCGCGCGGCGTGCAGGCCGACGCATCGCCATCGCTCGCCGAACGCATCGAGGCGCTGCTCGATGCACACGGCCTCGCGCGGCTGGCGCTCGCCGCGCTCCTCGCGCCGACGACGTTGCTCGGCGATGCGCGGGTCGAAGCGGCGGCGCACGCGCTGGGCGTGCCGCTGCGCTTCGGCGATGGCGAAGGCGTTGTCGAAGGCGAAGGCGAAGGCGTTGTCGATGGCGATGGCGATGGCGATGGCGAAGATGATCGCAACACCGATGCCGCCGCACTGCTCGCCAGCACGTTGCGCGTCGCGCACACGCTGCGCGCAACGTCCGACGGCCTCGCCTGCGCGGTCGCGGCACAACCCGTGGATCCCGCGACGCTCGGCCGCGCGCGCGGCCGCCTGACGGTGTTGGGCCTCGGCCCGGGCGATGCGGCATGGCTCACGCCCGCCGCACGCGACGCGCTCGCGCAAGCGACCGATATCCTCGGCTATACGACCTACGTGACGATGGCCGGCCCGTTCCGCGCGGACCAGCGCGTACACGGCACCGACAATCGCGAGGAAATGCAGCGTGCGCGCCACGCTTTCGAACTGGCGGCCGAGGGCCGGCGCGTCGCAGTGGTGTCGTCGGGCGATCCGGGTGTGTTCGCGATGGCCGCGGCCGTGCTGGAAGCGCTCGACGAAGCGCGCGACACGCGCTGGGCGGCGGTCGAGCTGCGCGTCGAACCCGGCGTATCGGCATCGCTCGCGACCGCCGCGCAGGCCGGTGCGCCGCTCGGCCACGATTTCTGCGCGATCTCGCTGTCGGACAACCTGAAGCCGTGGGACGTGATCGAGATGCGCCTGCGGCATGCGGCGCAAGCCGATCTCGTGATGGCGTTCTACAACCCGATCTCGCGTGCGCGGCCGTGGCAGCTCGATCGTGCGCTCGGCGTCGTGCGCGCGCACCGCGCGGCCGATACGGTCGTCGTGCTCGGCCGCGATATCGGCCGGCCGGGCGCGACGCTCGCGACGACGACGCTCGGCGCGCTGCGCAGCGACCAGGTGGACATGCGCACGATGGTGATCGTCGGTTCGTCGACGACGCGGCGTTTCGCGATCGGCGACGGCCGCGAGTGGGTGTATACGCCGCGCTGGTATCGCTGAAGACCGCTGCGCACGGCGCGGCGTGTCCGCGCACGGCATGCCGGCCGACGTTGCCGGTGCCGGAGCGACTCACCGACGCACGCATCGGCCGCGCGCCGTGGGCACGATATCGAGCGTCCGGCGCTTGTACTTCATCGCACGACCAAGCGGACAAATCGCCCGCATTACGTTTCGATATTCGCTCGAATCGGCAAGATTGTTACTTATATACAGTGCAATAATAAAAAGAACGCACAACCGTTCATTGTTCAGAACTAATCCTTCAAGATGTGCATGCCGCCGGGCGGGCTGCTCAGCCGCCCGCCCGGCGGTGATACGCGGGCCAGCGTATCCCTCTTCCACTTGGAGAAAACAATGAACAACACCGTGTTGTCGCGATTCAACCCGCGCGCGCTCGTCGCGGGCTGCCTGCTCGCCGTCGCGAGCGTGTCCCACGGCGCCGGCGTCTATGCGCCGTTCGTCGACGTGACGCTCTACCCGACGCCGCTCGTCGACCGGATCGGCGTCCAGCAAGGCATCCAGCAGTTCACGCTCGCGTTCGTGACTGCGGGCAACGGCTGTGCGCCGTCCTGGGGCGGCGTGCAGCCGATCGGCAACGGTGCGAGCGGCGATCTGCTCACGTCGCTGTCGACGTCGATCGCAAGCTATCGCGCGAAAGGCGGCGAGATCGCGGTCTCGTTCGGCGGCGCGAACGGCACGCCGCTGATGCAGGCGTGCTCGACCGTCCCCGCGCTGAAGACGGCCTATCAGACCGTGATCGACACCTACGGCCTCACGCATGTCGACTTCGACATCGAGGGCGCATCGCAGCAGGACAGCGCCGCCGTCGCCCGCAACTTCCAGGCGGTTGCGCAGCTGCAGTCCGACTACGCGGCGAAAGGCCGGCCGCTGCACGTCACGCTGACGCTGCCGACGATGCCGACCGGGCTCACGCAGGATGGCGTGAACGTCGTGACTGCGGCCATCGCGAACAAGGTCGCGTTCGACGCGGTGAACCTGATGACGATGGACTACGGCCCCGCGAACATCGACATGGGCGCGGCGGCGATCAGCGCCGCGCAGGCGCTCTACGCGCAGCTCGACACGGCGTTCAAGTCGGCCGGCCAGCCGAAGACCGGCGCGCAACTCTGGCAGATGGTCGGGGTCACGCCGATGATCGGGATGAACGACGTGCAGGGCGAAACCTTCACGCTCGCCAATGCGCAAAGTGTGCTGAATACCGCGATCAACAACGGTTATGGTTTCTTCGGCAACTGGTCGGTCGCCCGCGACCAGCCGTGCCCGAACAACGGCGCGTATGTGTCGCCGACCTGCTCGGGTATCGCGCAGCAGCCGTACGCGTTCGCGTCGATCTTCCGCAAGCTGGACGGCAAGTGGGGCGCGGGCGTCACGCAGGATCCGAACTACGGCGGCGGCTCGAACGGCGGAACGCCGCAGCCCGGCGCGCCCTGGTCGGCCGGCCAGGTCTATACGGCCGGCGCGACGGTCACCTATCAGGGCACGACGTACCAGGCGCAATGGTGGACGCAGGGCGACGTGCCGGGCCAGGCGAGCGTGTGGAAAGCGATCGGCGGCGGCACGGCGACGTGGTCGGCAACGACCGCGTACCAGGGCGGCACGTGCGTGATGTATCAGGGCGCGAAATACTGCGCGAAATGGTGGACGCAAGGCGACAACCCGAGCGCCGGCGGCGTGTGGGTGAAGTCGTGAAGTCGTGACGTCGTGAAGTCGTGACCGCCGGCGCGTGACGGGCCGGCCGCGGCCGTTCCCCGGCGCGCTGTCCGGCGCGACGGCGAACGGCCGCCGAAGCAGGCGCTGCGCGCTGCTTCGCGGCCTTGGCTAGCCGCGCCCCTGCTCGGCCAGCAACCGCACCTTCGCGTCGACCAGCAGCGCCGCGTGCGAGTCGCGATGCTGGCGGATCCGCTCGGTCGGGCCGACGACCGACAGCCCGTACCAGTCGCCGTCGAGCGTCAGCGCAACGGCGATCGCCGACAGCTCGGGCGCGCTTTCGCCGAAATTCTCGGCCCAGCCCAGTTCGCGAAACCGCGCGGTTTGCGCGACGAGCGCCGGCAGGTCCGCGACGCTCGCGTCGGTGAAGCGTTCGAATGACAGCTGCGCGCCGAGCGCCTGCTGCGCCTCGCTCGCGAGCTCCGCGAAGATCGCCTTGCCGATCGAGTTCGCATGCAGCGGGCGCAGCTCGCCCGGCTGGCGCGTATAGCGGATCGCCTGCTCGGATTCGACGACGTCGAGATACGTGACCGACGTGCCCTGGATCTTGCCGAGCACGGCCGTCTCGCGGCTCGCATCGCGCAGCGCGACGAGATGCGGATGCACGATGTCGACGACCGGATCGGTCGCGTCGATTGCCGCGGCGATCGTCTGCAGCCGCCGCGTCGGGTAGTAGCCGCCGCGCTTGCGCACCTCGTACAGATAGCCGCGGCTCACGAGCGTGCGCGCCATCGCCAGGCAGCTCGACGCCGGCACATTGAGCAGGCGCGCGAGCTCGGTGAGCGGCAGCGGCCGCCGTTCGGCGGCGAACAGCTCGAACAGGTCGAGCGTGCGGGCAACGAGTTTGACGTCCATGTCGAGCGCTTGATTCGGAACGGGAAGCCGCGCGCCGGGCGAGCCGCCGGGCCGGTACGGTCAGTACGACTTCGGCAGCCCCAGCACCTTCTCCGCGATGTAGCAGAGGATCAGTTGCGGGCTCACGGGCGCGAGCCTCGGAATCATACACTCGCGCAGGTAGCGCTCGACATGGTATTCCTTCGCATAGCCCATCCCGCCGTGCGTCGCGATCGCCGTCTGGCACGCGTGGAACGCGGCTTCCGCGCCGAGGTACTTCGCGGCGTTCGCCTCGGCGCCGCACGACTGCCCCGCGTCGTAGCGCGTCGCGGCCTTCATCACCATCAGCCACGCGGCCTCGAGCTGCATCCACGCCTGCGCGAGCGGATGCTGGATCGACTGGTTCTGCCCGATCGGCCGGCCGAACACGACGCGCTCGCACGCATACTGCGTTGCGCGCCGCAACGCGGCCTGCCCGAGGCCGATCGCCTCGGCGGCGATCAGGATCCGCTCGGGGTTCAGCCCGTGCAGCAGATAACGGAAACCGTCGCCCTCGTTGCCGATCAGGTCGTCGCGCGGCACGCGCAGGTTGTCGATGAACAGCATGTTCGAATCGACGGCCTTGCGGCCCATCTTCTCGATCTCGCGCACCTCGACGCGCGACCGGTCGAGGTCGGTATAGAACAGGCTGAGCCCGTCGGTCGGCTTCGCGACCGCATCGAGCGGCGTCGTGCGCGCGATGATCAGCATCTTGTTCGCGACCTGCGCGGTCGAGATCCAGATCTTGCGCCCGCTCAGCACGTAGTGGTCGCCGTCGCGGCGTGCCTGCGTGCTCAGGTGCGTGGTGTCGAGGCCCGCGTCGGGCTCGGTCACCGCGAAGCAGGCCTTGTCGCGCCCGGCGATCAGCGGCGGCAGGAAGCGCGCCTTCTGCGCGTCGTTGCCGAACACCTGCACCGGGTTCAACCCGAAGATGTTCATGTGGACGGCCGATGCGCCCGACAGGCCGGCGCCCGACGCGCTGATCGTGCGCATCATCAGCGCGGCCTCGGTCATCCCGAGGCCGGCGCCGCCGTGGGCCGGGTCCATCGCGATGCCGAGCCAGCCGGCCTCGGCGAGCGCCGCGTGAAAGTCGGACGGAAAGCCGCCCGCGCGATCGCGTTCGAGCCAGTAGTCGTCGCCGAAGCGTTCGCAGATTTTCTCGATCGCGCTTTCGATCGCGCGCTGGTCGTCGGTCAGGTCGAACTGCATGGATTGCACTCCTCGAAATAGGCGAGCGGCCGCGCCGCTCTCAGCAACACGCCGGATGGCGCCAGGGCTTGCGCGTCGAAAAGCGTCCCTTTGCGGGATGGACCACGCGGAACATTGGCGCGAAGCGGCACGTCCGGCGCGCTCACAACGGAAACACGCCCACGATCACCGCGGCGAACACCATCAGCACGGTGGCGGCGAACAGGAACGGAATCGTGAATTTCTGATGCTCGGCCAGCTCGACGCCGGTCAGGCCGACGATCAGGAACGTCGCCGGCGTGAGCGGGCTGACCGGAAAACCGGTCGTCATCTGGCCCAGCAGCGCGGCCTGCGCCATCTGAATCGGCGGCACGCCGAGCAGCTTGCCGCTTTCCGCGAGCACCGGCAGCACGCCGAAGTAGAACGAATCGGGATCGAACAGCAGGCTGAGCGGCATCGACAGCAGGCCGAGCACGAACGGCATGTGGCGCGCATGTTCGACCGGCACGTGCGCGACGACGACCTCGGCCATCGCCTTCAGCATCCCGGTGCCGGACATGATTCCGGTGAACGCGCCGGCCGCGAGCAGCACGCTCGCCATCATCAGCGCGGCCTTCGCGTGCGCGTCGATCCGCTCGCGCTGCGCCTGCACGTCCGGATAGTTGATGACGAGCGCGGCGACCGTGCCGAGCATGAACATCACCATCGGGTCGACGATGCCCGACACCAGCGTGCCGAGCACGACGAGCGTCAGCGCCAGGTTGACCCGGAAGCGCCCGGGCCGGCGCAGCGCGCGTTCGGCGTCGGTCAGCTCGCGCGGCACGACCGCGAGCGTCGCCGCGCCGGCGCGATCGAGCCCGAGCCGCTTCGCCTCGCGCACACCGAGCACGTACGCGGTGCCGAACACGAACACGAGGCCGACGATCTGCACCGGGATCATCGGCATGAAGATCGCCGAGCCGGGAATATGCAGCGCCGCGGACGCGCGCAGCATCGGCCCGACCCACGGCAGGAAGTTGACGCCGGCCGCCATCGACGCGACGCACGCGAGAATTCGCCGATCCATCCCGAGCCGCGTATAGAGCGGCATCATCGCGGGCAGCGTGACGAGAAACGTGACGGCGCCCGAGCCGTCCAGATGGATCAGCAGCGCGAGCAGCGCCGAGCCCATCACGATGCGCGGCGGATGGCAGCCGATCACGCGCAGCACGCCCGCGATGATCGGGTCGAGCATCCCCGCGTCGGTGAGGATTCCGAAAAATAGAATCGCAAAAACGAACATGCCGGCGATCGGGCCGATGTTCTGCACGCCGTGCACGATGAACTTGCCGGTCGAGAGTCCGAAGCCGGCCGCGAGCGACGCGGCCACCGGCACGATGATCAACGCGACGAGCGGCGACAGCCGCTTCGTGATGATCAAGCCGAATAGCGCGACGATCGCGATCGCGCCGATCCATGCGAGCATGACGTGTCTCCTCTGGCGCCGGCGCGCGTCGGGCGCGGCCGGCGTGATGTCCGAAGCGGTGTGAGGCCGTGCGGCAGCGTGCGACGCCACCGCTCGGCCGCCGGCCGCGATGCGTGTCAGTCGCCGTGCTTGCCGGCGTCGTCTTGTTCCGCGTCGACAAACACCTGCGCCGCGTGTTCGTTCAGCGCGGGCGGCGGCCGTCGGTACGTGGCCGGCGTGCGACCGAGCTTGATCGGCGACGCGATGCCACGATGCCGGCCCAGTTCGACCTTCATCTGCCGATGCGCGACGTGCGGATGGTCGAGCGCCGCATCGAGCCCCAGCACGGGCGCGCACGGCACGCCGCGGCGCATCAGCTGCTCGGCGAGCGCCGCGCCATCGTGTGCGGCCAGCGCCGTTTCGAGCAGCGCGCGCAATGCGGCGCGGTTCGCGCTGCGCGCGCGGTTGTCGGCGAAGCGCGGGTCGTCGGGCCAGTCGCGCGTGCCGAGCACGTCGCACAGCGCGGCGAACTGCCCGTTGTTGCCGACCGCGAGAAAGATGTCGACGCTCGCGGTCGGAAAGCTGTCGTACGGCGTGATGTTCGGATGCGCGTTGCCGGTGCGCACCGGCGCCTTCCCGGAGTGGAAGAAATTCGGCGTATGCGGATGCAGGATCGACAGCGCGCAGTCGAACAGCGTCGATTCGACGAACTGGCCGCGCCCGCTCGCATCGCGTTCGCGCAGCGCCATCAGCACGCCGAGCGCCGCGTTCAGCCCGGTGACGAGATCGACGATCGGCACGCCGACGCGCAGCGGCGCGCCGCCCGCTTCGCCGTTCACGCTCATCAGCCCGGCCAGCGCCTGCACGGCCGCGTCGTAGCCGGGCAGCCCGCCGAGCGGGCCGTCCGCGCCGAAGCCCGACACGCGGCAATAGACGAGGCGCGGAAAGCGCTCGTGCAGCGCGTCGAAGCCGAGCCCCCAGCGTTCCATCGTGCCGATCTTGAAGTTCTCGACCAGCGCGTCCGCGTGCTCGAGCAGGCCAAGCAGCCGTTCGCGATCTTCCGGCTTCGTCAGGTCGAGCGCGATGCCGAGCTTGTTGCGGTTCACGCCGAGGAAATACGACGCGGTGTCGCCGTCAAACGGCGGGCCCCAGGTGCGCGTCTCGTCGCCCGACGGCGGTTCGACCTTGATCACCTCCGCGCCGTGGTCGGCGAGAATCTGGGTCGCGTACGGGCCGCCCAGCACCCGCGACAGATCGATGATGCGCAACCCCGCCAACGCGCCCTGCTGCTCCAGCTCCGCCATGCGTCTCGCTCCTGCTTCCGGTTGTTCGGACCGCCGGGTTCCGCCATGCCGACTTTGCGGCGCGGTTTTCCTGGCTCGAATAATAATTCTTGTGTGTGAATTTATATTCACACTGGAGAATTTTATTGTCAAGCCGGATATACGCCCGCAATCCTGCGGAGCACGCGCCAGCCTGCCAGTGGGGACGATTTCGAACGCGCGCCGATTGCCGCGCCGGGCCGCGGTTCGCTAAGCTGCGGACGGTGCTCATCGGAACCAAGGCGGAAATTTCATGAAACGCATGCTGCTCGCGGCCCTCGTGCTCGCGTCGACGTTGGGCGTCGCCCGCGCGCAAACCCAGACCTTCCATTTTGGCGAGGGACAATCACAGCCGCGGGCCGCCGCGCCGACGGCACGGCCCGCGCCCGCGCATCGGCACGTGACGCCGCCGCGTCACCGGCATGCGCTGCACAAACGGCGCCACGGGCAGTCCGGGAAGCCGGCACGCCCGGTGATCCAGACCCACGTGTGACGCGTTGCGCGTGGCGCGCGGCGACGCACGGAACTGTCACGAACGGCCGGTATGATCGGCGCGGCGGCTTTGCATGCCGTCGTGCCCGAGCATCGGGCGACTGGCCGGCAACGCCGGTCGACGTGCATTTCACTCCACGATTCAGTACCTGTTTTGCCGAACATGAATACCGGGCCGGATACCGTCGCCAGCATCAAGGAGCGCGCCACGATCGTGTGCCGCCAGCGCAGCAGCGTGCTGCTGGTCGCGCGCACCGCGGCGCGCTGGACGCTGCCGGGCGGCACGATCCGGCGCGGCGAGACACCGCTGGAGGCCGCGCAGCGGGAGCTGGCGGAGGAAACGCGGCTCGAAGGGCTCGCGCTCGACTATGCGGTGCAGTTCGGCGGTCTCACGAAGCTCCATCACGTGTTCGTGGCCGACGTGCCGAAACATCTGATCCCGCGCGCGAGCAACGAGATCGCGCGCTGCAAGTGGTTCGACGTCGAACGCCTCGAGACGCTGCGCGCGAGCGTGCCGACCCGCAAGATCATCGAGCTGCTGCACCTCGACCGCTTTTCCCCGCTCGCGGACGGCCCGCTTCATCTGCGCTGAAGCGGCCCCGCATCGGTCACGCCTCGGTCACGCGCGCAGCAACGGCCCGGCCTTGCGTTCGAGCAGCGCGATCAGCGCGGGCTGCATGTACGTATAGCGGTCGGGAATGTCGAGGCAGACGATCTTCTTGTGCTTCAGTCGGGCGCCGAACCGGGCGGCCAGCTTCGCCTTGTGCGCGCGCTCCATCACGAACACGATCTCGGCCCATTCGAGCTGCTCGATGGACACTTGCGTGTCGGCGTCGGGCGCGAGCCCCGCGGAGTCGGTTTCGACACCCGGCCATCCCGCGAACACCGCCTCGGCGGTCGGGCTGCGCAGCCGATTGCGGCTGCAGATAAAGAGCGCCCGCGTCATGCCGGCGCGCCGCGACCGGCTCGTCCGGTCATTCGTTCAACCTTGCGGAATCGTGTCGGGGCGCACGTACGCCAGCATGTGCGGCACGTAGTCGGCCTTGCCGAGCTCGACGCCGTAATGGCGCAGGATCGCGTATGCGGCGATCGCGTGAAAGTAGAACTGCGGCAGCGCCCAGTCGCGCACGTACTGCTCGCCCGTCATGTCGAACGCGGTGCCGTTCGGCAGCTCGAGCGCGATCGGCCGCGCGGCGCCGCCATCGAGCGCGTCGGGCGCGAGTTCGCCGAGGAACGCGATCGTGCCGGAGAGGATCCCCTGCGCGTCGCTCACTGTGCCCGGCTGCGCATCGGCGTGCCAGCCGGCTTCGCGTAGCGCGAGCAGCGCATCCGGCAGCGGTTCGCCGCGCAGCCGGTAGATGGGCTCCATCGCCTGGAAGCACGAGAACCGCACCTGTGCGGCGAGCGGATACATGTCGGGCGCGAGCTTCAGCGTCAGCAGCGCATCGGGTGCGTCGCCGGCGGCCTGCCGGTGCGCGACGGCCTTGTCGAGCCACGCGGATTGCGCGCGCAGCATCTGGGTCAACGTCGGAACGAGAAGTTGGGTTGGTGACATCCATGCCCTCCGGTGGTTCGTTGGCGCAGCGATACCCATGTCGCGGCGAATCCGTATTCTGCCGCAGCCGACGATTCGACGCGAAACCGGTGACGCATCGCACGCCGCACGACCGGCGCCGGGGGCGCGGGCCTTAGGGCTTGCCGTGGCGTGCCAGGAACCGGTCGAGCTGCGACGCGAACGCCTTGCCGTCGCGTGCGCTGAACGGGGCCGGGCCGCCCGTGTCGACGCCCGAGCTGCGCAGTTGATCCATCATCGCGCGCGTCGACAGGCGCTCTTCGATGTTCTCGCGGCTGAACCAGTTGCCGCGCGGGTCGAGCGCGTGCGCGCCCTTGTCGAGGACGGCTGCGGCCAGCGGGATGTCGGCGGTGATCACGAGATCGCCGGCTTGCGCGAGTTCAACGATTCGCGCATCGGCGACGTCGAAGCCGGCCGGCACCTGCACCGACTTGATGAACGGCGACGGCGGCGTACGCAGGAACTGGTTCGCGACCAGCGTCACGCAGATCTCGGCACGACGCGCGGCGCGAAACAGCATGTCCTTGATGACGGCGGGACACGCGTCGGCATCGACGAGTACTTGCATGGCAGACATTCCGGTGAGCAGAAACCGCGATCATAGCGCAGCGCCGGCGATCGTCCCGCACAGCGGCTGACCCGATCGGCCAGTCAGTTGGTCAACCTGTCAGCCCGGCGCACAGCGACGCGGCCGTCGTCCATTGCGCGCCCCATCCGTCGGCGAGCCGCCTGCCCTGCCCGATCCGCACGGCCGCGTCATCGAAATCGACGAACACGACATGATCGGCGGCCGCCGGTTTCGGCGCCGTTTCGCGCGTGCGTCCATCGGACAGCACCCACAGCCAGCGCTGCTGGTCCGGCGTACGCCGTGCCGCGCGCGCGAGCAGTTGCGCGGCGGCCGCGATGCCGTCCGCGAGCGGCGTGCCGCCGCCGCCGTCCACCGGCTCGAGCCAGCGCGCGTTCCACCACCGCGGCACGGCCGGGCCGAAACGCCGCGCGGCGCCGTTGCCGCCGAAGCAGATCAGCGCGGTTTCCACGCGGTCGCGCGCGGCCTGGTCGAAGTACGCGACGATCAACCCTTTCGCGAGCGCGAGCCGTTCGTCCGACAGCATCGACGCCGAACAGTCGAGCACGAAGCAATGGAGCGCGCGCGGGGCGCCGGCCTGTTTGCGAAAACGCAGATGGCCGGCGTCCAGCGGGCCGCCGCGCTTCGCGGCGAGCGTCGCCGGCCACGCAACGGCCGTGCCGGCGCGTGCCGTCCCCGGCACACGCGCGGCAGCGCCTGGCTGCCATCGAGGACCGCGAACGGCGTTCGCGGCGGCGTCGGCTCGATGGCTCAGCGTTTTTTTAGCGGCAGCGGCACCACGCTTTTCACGTCGCGCAGGCCGGCCGGTTCGGGCGGCAGGTAGCCCCACTCGCCTTGCGATGAAGGCGCATCGTTGCGTGCCGCGCCCGGTCGATCGTCGGGCTGGCGGCGCGTGTCCGGCGGCAAACGGTCGTCGCGGTCGTGGTCGTGCTCGCCGTCGCCGCGCGATGGCGACGCGCCCGACGACGGCGACGTGCCCGCATGACGCCGATGCCGCAGCACCGCGTCGGCCACGCGTTCGACATGCGACACCGTCACCGCATCGGCCTGCTCCAGCGCCGCGAGCGCGCGCGCGGCGCGCAGCATCACGAGGTCGGCACGCAGGCCGTCGACGGCCGCGTCGATGCACAGCGCGCTCACGCGTGCGTGAACCGCATCGTCGAAATCCAGCGTCGACAGCCGGGCCCGCGCCGCATGAATCCCGTCGCGGAGTGCTCGCTGCGCGCTTGCGTGACGCGCACGAAACGCATCCGGATCGAGATCGAACGCGAGGCGAGCCTTGACGATCCCTTCGCGCTGCGCGGCGTCGAAGCAGTTCTCGAGTTCGACCATCAGCCCGAAGCGGTCGAGCAGTTGCGGGCGCAGTTCGCCCTCCTCGGGATTCATCGTGCCGACCAGCACGAAGCGTGCATCGTGCGCGTGCGACACGCCATCGCGCTCGACCACGTTCACGCCGCTCGCGGCGACGTCGAGCAGCGTATCGACGAGCCCGTCGGCGAGCAGGTTCACTTCGTCGACGTACAGCACGCCGCGATGCGCGCGGGCGAGCAGGCCCGGCCGGAAGCGCACGCCGTTGGCGGCGAGCGCATGGGCGAGATCGAGCGTGCCGGTGACCTGCTCGTCGCTCGCCGATAGCGGCAGCGTGACGAATTCGCCTTCGGGCAGCAATTCCGCCAGCGCGCGCGCGGCGGTCGATTTCGCGGTGCCGCGCGGCCCGCTGACGAGCACGCCGCCGAGCGACGGGTCGATCGCGGCGAGCAGCAGCGCCTGCTGCAGCGGTTGCTGCGCGACCAGTGCCGCGAACGGGAACACCGCGCGTGCGCGGGGCGTCGTCGGATCGGTCATCGCCGTCCTCCTTCCTGGAGTTGTTCGCTGTCGAGCCAGACCGCTTCGATCCGCTCGCGATAGTCGCCCGGCTGCTGCCACAGCCCGCGCTGCATCGCTTCGACGAAGCGTTCGCAGATGCCGTGCAGCGCCTTCGGGTTGTGTCGTTCGAGAAACGCGCGCGTGTCGTCGTCGAACAGGTACGCATCGGCGACGAGCGCGTACTGGTGGTCCGACAGCACGCGGGCGGTCGCGTCATACCCGTACAGGTAGTCGACGGTCGCGGCCATTTCGGCCGCGCCCTTGTAGCCGTGACGCTTCACGCCGTCGAGCCATTTCGGGTTGACGACACGCGAGCGGATCACGCGCGCGATCTCCTCGCGCAGCGTGCGCATCTTCGGCGCGACCGGGTTCGCATGGTCGCCGTGGTAGATGCTCGGCTGCTGGCCGGACAGGTGACGCACGGCCGCCGTCATCCCGCCCTGGAACTGGTAGTAGTCGTTCGAGTCGAGGATGTCGTGTTCGCGGCTGTCCTGGTTCTGCACGACGACGTCGATCGTCGCGAGCCGCTCGCCGAACACGTCGGGGGCCGCGTCGCCCGCGCTGTTCTGCGCGTACGCATGGCCGCCCCACTGGCGGTACGCGTCGGCGAGATCGGCGTCGGTCTGCCAGCGGCGCTGGTCGATCATGTCCTGCAGGCCGGCACCGTAGCTGCCCGGCCGCGCGCCGAACACGCGCCAGCCGGCGCGGCGTCGCGCTTCGTCGGGCGCCACGCCCCGCTCGATCCAGGTCGCGCGTTCGCGCTCGATGCGCGCGCGGATCGGGTTCAGCGCCTCGGGCTCGTCGAGCGCGGCGACGGCCTGCACGGCCGCGTCGAACAGGTGCATCAGGTTCGGAAACGCGTCGCGGAAGAAGCCCGACACGCGCAGCGTCACGTCGATGCGCGGCCGGTCGAAGATCTCGATCGGCAGGATCTCGAAGTCCGTCACGCGATGACTGCCGTGCGCCCATTTCGGCCGCACGCCGAGGAGCGCGAACGCCTGCGCGATATCGTCGCCGCCGGTGCGCATCGTGGCCGTGCCCCAGACCGACAGCCCGATCGCGCGCGGATAGTCGCCGTGATCCTGCAGATGACGTTCGATCAGCTGCTGCGCGGATTTCAGCCCGAGCGACCACGCGGCCTGCGTCGGCACCGCGCGCGTATCGACCGAATAGAAGTTGCGGCCCGTCGGCAGCACGTCGGGACGGCCGCGCGACGGCGAGCCGCTCGGCCCCGGCGGCACGAAGCGGCCATCGAGCCCGCGCAGCAGCTGGCGCAGTTCCTCGCCGCCGCACGCGTCGAGCGCGGGCAGCAGCGTCGCGCGCACGCGTTCGAGCACGGCGAGCGTGTGCGGCCATGCCCCCGGCGGCGTCGCATCGATGCCGGGGTCGCCGTCGACATTCGCACAGCACAGTCCATCGAGCCACTGCTGCGCGAGCCGCTCGAGCCGCTCGCGCGTGTCGCCCGCATGGCGCCACGGCGACGCGTCGAGCGCCTGCAAAACGGCCGGCCGCGGGCCCGTCCACGGCGCGGCCCAGTCGGCCGCGAGCGGATCGAAATCGTCGCCGAGCGCGAGATCGCGCGCGAGCGCGGCGATCAGCCCCGCGCGTTCGCCCTTGCCGTCGCCGACCGGAAAGCGTGCGAGCGCGAGCAGCGTATCGCGCCGCTGACGGTCGATCGGCGACGCGCCGAACACGTGCAGCCCGTCGCGAATCTGCGCTTCCTTCAATTCGCACAGCCAGGCGTCGACGCGCGTGAGCAGCGCGTCCTCGTCGCCGGCGTCGCGCGGCGGCGACACGCTCAGCTCGTCATGCAGCCGGTGTTCGGCGATCGTCGCGAGGATCGTCTTGCGCAGCAGCTTCGCGCGCCGCGCATCGACCATCAGCGCTTCGTAGTATTCGTCGACCTGCCGTTCGAGATCCTGCAGCGGGCCGTAGTTTTCCGCGCGCGTGAGCGGCGGCATCAGGTGATCGATGATCACGGCCTGCGCGCGGCGCTTCGCCTGGCTGCCCTCGCCCGGATCGTTGACGATGAACGGATACAGGTGCGGCAGCGGCCCGAGCGTCAGGTCGGGCCAGCACGCGTCGGACAGCGCGACGCTCTTGCCCGGCAGCCATTCGAGGTTGCCGTGCTTGCCGAGGTGGATGACCGCGTCGATGCCGAACGCATCGCGCAACCAGAAATAGAACGCGAGGTACGCGTGCGGCGGCACGAGGTCCGCGTCGTGGTAGCTCGCATAGTCGTTCTCGCCGCGCGAACGCGACGGCTGGATGCCGACGAACACGTTGCCCGCGCGCCAGCCGGCGATCGGGAAGCGCCCCTGGCGCAGCGTCGGGTCCGCGTCGGGCGGCCCCCAGCGCTCGTTCAGCGCCTCGCGCACGGCGGCCGGCAGCCGCGCGAAATGCGCGACGTAATCGGCCAGCGCGAAACTCTGGAACGCGGGGCGCAGTGCGCGCATGGCCGGGTCGTTGGTCACGCCTTCGGTGAGCCGCGCGATCAGCGCGTCGCCGTCGGCCGGCAGGTCGGCCACCGCATAGCCCGCGTCGCGCAGCGCCGCGAGCACGCGCAGCGCGGACGCCGGCGTGTCGAGCCCGACGCCGTTGCCGATCCGCCCTTCGCTTTGCGGATAGTTCGCGAGAATCAGCGCGATGCGCTTGTCGGCATTGTCGAGCGTGCGCAGCCGGCACCAGCCGCGCGCGAGCGCCGCGACGAACGCGATCCGTTCGGCGTCCGGCTGGTAGCGCACGACGTCGACTTCGGTGTGCGGACACCGATACGCGAGCCCCTTGAAGCTCACCGCGCGCGTGACGATGCGCCCGTCGACTTCAGGCAGCGCGATGTGCATCGCGATGTCGCGCGCATGCAGCCCCTGGTTGTCGGCCACCCATGCGTCGCGGTTGCCGCCGGACAGGATCACCTGCAGCACCGGTGCGTCGCCGGCGAGCACGTCGGGCTCGGGGCTGTCGATCGCGCCGGCCGCGAAGGCCGTGGTGTTCAGCACGAGCGCGACGTCGTGCGTATCGCAGAGCTGCGTGATGACCTCGCGGCTCACCGCGTCCTTCAGCGACGTGACCGCGATCGGCAGTGGATTGAGCCCTTCGCGCACGAGCGCATCGGCCAGCGCGTCGAACACGGCCGTGTTCGCGGCCTGCCAGTGCGCGCGATAGAACAGGATCGCGACCACGGGTGCGCCGGGCGTCCAGCGCGCGCGCCAGTCGTCGACGCTCGCCGGGTCGCGCGCCGGGTGATACAGCGCGGCGGCCGGCAGCGGGCGCGGCGGCTCGGGTTCGTCGCCGAAGCCGAGCGTATGGAATGCGATGCTGCGCAGCAGCGCTTCGGCGTTGTGCATCCCGCCGTCGCGCAGGTAGCGCCACCACAGCCGGCACAGCGCCGGCGCGACCGTGCTCTTCGCGACGAGGTTCGGGTCTTCCTGCAGGTCGCCCGAGAACATCGCGAGCTGCTGCTTGCGTTTGGACGCGAGCGACACGGCCTGTTCGATCCCGTACGGCCAGTACGCTTCGCCGCCGAGATGATCGATCACGACCGTCTTCGCATGACGCAGCACGTCGTCGACATAGAAATCGACCGACGCCGGCTGCCGCAGGAACGTGACGTTCGCGAGCCGCACGCTCGGAAAGCCGGCCGGCAGCTTCGGCACGACGCTGGCCAGCAGCGACAAGGTCGTATCGGCCGAACTCAGGATCACGATGTCGGCCGGCTGCTGGTCGATCCGGACGACGCCCTGCGTATCGTCGACGAAGCCGCCCGGCGTGGTGCGCAGCAGATGCATCGCGCGTTACGCCTGCTGCATCTGGGCCGCGCACGCGGCATCGAACGCGCGCTGCAGTTCGGCCGCGTCGAGATCCTCGCCGATCAGCACGAAGCGGCTCGCGCGCGTTTCGCCGTCCTGCCAGCGACGGTCGAAATAGCTGTCGAAGCGGCGGCCGACACCCTGGATCACGAGCCGCATCGGCGCATCGGGCAGCGCCGCGAAGCCTTTCGCGCGGTAGATCGTGTGCGTCTCGACGACGCGCTGCAGCGCGGCGATCGTCGCTTCGCGCGAGCCGGCGTCGCCCGACACCACCACCGAATCGAAATCGTCGTGATGGTGGTCGTGATCGCCATCGTCGGCCGAGCCGTGATGGTCGTGCCGCAGATGGATCGTTTCCTCCGACGCCGATTCGAGCCCGAGCAGCATCGCGAGATCCAGTTCGCCGCGCGTCGCGCGCACGATCTTCACCTGCGGCGGGATCTCTTCGCGGATCGCGGCCTCGACTTCGGCGAACTGCGCGTCGGCGACGAGATCGGCCTTGTTCACGATCACGAGATCGGCGGACGACAGCTGGTCGGCGAACAGCTCGTGCAGCGGCGATTCGTGGTCGAGGTTCGGATCGGCGCGGCGCTGCGCGTCGACGGCCTGCGGGTTCTCCGCGAACTGGCCGCTCGCGGCGGCCGGCCCGTCGACGACGGTCACGACCGCGTCGACCGTGAAGCTGTTACGGATCGTCGGCCAGTTGAAGGCCTGCACGAGCGGCTTCGGCAGCGCGAGGCCCGACGTCTCGATCAGCACGTGGTCGATGTCGGCGCGGCGCTCGACGAGCGCTTCCATCACCGGATAGAACTCTTCCTGGACGGTGCAGCACAGGCAGCCGTTCGCGAGTTCGTACAGCTGGCCCGATGTTTCACCCTGCGCGCCGTCGGTATCGTCGCAGCCGATCCCGCAACCCTTGAGGATTTCGCCGTCGATGCCGAGCTCGCCGAATTCGTTGACGATCACCGCGATGCGGCGGCCTTCCGCGTGCTGCAGGATGTGGCGCATCAGCGTGGTCTTGCCGCTGCCGAGAAAGCCCGTGACGATCGTGACGGGAAGCTTGCGTAGGGTCATGGTAGGTCCTGTGGCGAAAGTGGAATCAGGCCGGGATCGTCGCGTCGAATGCGGCGCGGCATGTCGTCGGGCGGATCGCGGGGATGGCGCGGCGCAGTCCGGCCGGACGGCCGCACGACGCACGGAACGACGAATCGGACATGACGCTTCCTTGTGAACGGTCGGCATGGTCAATGCCGGCACGGCTGCCGCCGGCCCTGCCCGCGCCGCCTGCCGTTCATCGCGCCGGCCCGGCGCGGCGCGGCGCGCGTGCGGCGGCGGGCGGATCGGCGGAGGAAGCGGGAAAGGCTCGGGTGTCGGGCATGCTGCGGCCGTGGACGATGCGCCGCCTCCCCGCGGCGCTGAACCCCAACGTTTCGGCCGGTATCCGGGCTGACGAACACGCCGCTTCGCCTTCCCGGATGCGCGGCATCCAGTGGCGGTCGTCCGCATGCGGCAGGCATGCGGCGAAGCGGCGCTGCGTCGCGCTGGGCGCGACGCGTTCGCTTACCGTTGCGGGGGCAGCACAGGTTGGCTCGACTGCGGCGCAGGCAGGCTCCCTGTTTCCCGTTTAACTGCGCGCGCCGGAGGAGCGCGCGCGAGCACCAAAACGCGTGCGAGTGTAGGCGGCGGTGCGGGGAGCGTCAAGGTGAAACGGGCCGCCGCGGGATGTCCGGCATGGCCGCGGCAGCGCGCCCGGGGCCATATCCGGGGCTACCCCGGGCGCCCGCGCGGCGGGTTCGCGCGGGCCAGGCGCTGTGCTATCGTATGCGCCGCGTTCGGTGCTCGCGCGCGCTCCTCCGGCGCGCGCAGTTAAACGGGAAACAGGAGGCGGAAGTCCGCCCGGCCTGTGCTGTCCCCGCAACGGTACGCCGCCCGCGCGTCGCGGTTCCCCGCACGCGCCCAGGCCGCCCGCGATGCCACTGCCCTTCAGCGGGCGGGAAGGCTGCGGCCTGGCAAGCGGCCAGCCCGGATACCGGCCGACGCAAGGGGCGAGCCCGATGCTCGCCGAACGCCCGATCCGCGGGGGACGGATGGGGTGCGCTTTCCGCCCGCGCTCGCGCGGGCTTCGCTCGATCCGTCATGCATTGCCTGTCCGCCGGCCGCCGATGTGCCGCTCGCTGTCCCCTTTCCACTGCCACGACACGGTGCGCGCCGTGCCGCGCCCGATGAGCCGCGCATGGCTCGTCGGCGCCGGCCCCGGCGACGCCGATCTGCTCACGCTGAAGGCCGTGCGCGCAATCGCCACGGCCGACGTGCTGCTCGTCGACGATCTCGTGAACCCCGACGTGCTGCGCCACGCGCGCGCCGACGCCCTGATCGAGCACGTCGGCAAGCGCGGCGGCCACGCGTCGACGCCGCAGGAAACGATCGTCGCCGCGATGCTCGCGCATCTGCGCGCGGGCCGCAGCGTCGCGCGGCTCAAGGGCGGCGATCCGTTCGTATTCGGCCGCGGCGGCGAGGAATTGCTCGCGCTCGGCGCGGCCGGGTTCCCGGTCGAGGTGGTGAACGGCATCACGGCCGGGATCGCCGCCCCGGCCGCGCTCGGCATTCCGGTCACGCATCGCGGCGACGCGCAGGGCGTGATCTTCGTCACGGGCCACGGCGCGGGCGCGGACGAACCCGACTGGCGCGCGCTGGCCGCGACGCGGATGACGATCGTGATCTACATGGGCATTCGCCGGCTCGACACCATTGCAGCCGCGCTGCGTGACGGCGGCGTGGCCGGCGACACGCCGTGCGCGGCGATCGAGAACGCGACGCGTGACGGGCAGCGGCACGTGCTCGCGACGCTCGACACGATCGTCGAACGCGTGGGCGCGACCGGTATCGGTTCGCCCGCGATCGTCGTGATCGGCCGCGTCGCGGCGCTCGCCGACGATCCCGCGGTGCGCGCGGCGCTTGGCGGACGCGCATGATGCGCGTCGCGCTCGGCGTCGGCTTCCGCGCGGGCGTGACGGCCGCGCAACTCGATGCCGCGATCCGCGCGGCGCTGGCAAGCCACCCGGGCGCCGAGCCGGCGGTCGTCGCGACGCTCGCCGACAAGGCGCGTGCCCGGCCGCTGCGCACGCTGTGCGCGCGGCGCGGCTGGCCGCTCGTCGCGTTCGACGCGGCGCAGCTCGCGCAGTGCCCCGAACCGGCATTGAGCGGCCCGTCGGCCGCCGCGCTGGCGCGTTTCGGCGTCGCGGGCGTGGCCGAGCCGTGCGCGCAACTCGCGGCGCCGCAGGGCCGGCTGCTCGGCCCCAAATCCAGCCGGAACGGCGTGACGGTCGCGCTCGCCGGCCCGCTCTGAACCCTTTGTTTCGCTTTCGACAGGACGACTCCCGATGAAGACCGATGCCGAATCCCATCAGCGGATGGCCGAACGCCGCCGTGCCGGCCATGAAAAGAAGCAGGCTGCCGCCACCCAGGAAAAGGGCCTGCTGATCGTCAACACCGGCAACGGCAAGGGCAAGAGCACGGCCGCCTTCGGCATGGCCGTGCGCGTGCTCGGCCATGGCATGCGGCTCGGCGTCGTGCAGTTCATCAAGGGCGCGCTGCACACGTCCGAGCGCGACTTCCTCGGCGCGGTCGCGCAATGCGACTTCGTGACGATGGGCGACGGCTATACGTGGAATACGCAGAACCGCGACGCCGACGTCGCCACCGCCCGCAAGGGCTGGGACGAGGCGCGCCGGATGATCGAAAGCGGCGAGTACCGGATGGTGATCCTCGACGAGCTGAACACCGTGCTGAAGTACGAATATCTGCCGCTCGACGAAGTGCTCGCGACGCTCGTCGCGCGGCCGGAGTCGGTGCACGTCGTCGTCACGGGCCGGCATGCGCCCGATGCACTGATCGATGCGGCCGACCTCGTCACGGAAATGCGGCTCGTCAAGCATCCGTACAAGGAGCAAGGCGTGAAGGCGCAGCCCGGCGTGGAGTTCTGAGCGATGCCGGCCTGCCCCGCGCTGTTCGTCAGCGCGCCCGCGTCCGGCCAGGGCAAGACGTCGGTGACGGCCGGCCTCGCGCGGCTGCACCGCCGGCTCGGCCGGTGCGTGCGCGTGTTCAAGACGGGGCCGGATTTTCTCGATCCGATGCTGCTCGAGCGCGCGAGCGGCGCGCCCGTGCACGCGCTCGACCTCGGGATGGTCGGTGAAGCCGGCTGCCGCGCGCTGCTCGCCGATGCCGCGCGCAACGCGGATCTGATCCTGATCGAAGGCGTGATGGGGCTGTTCGACGGCACGCCGAGCAGCGCCGATCTCGCGGCCGCGTTCGGCGTGCCGGTCGTCGCGGTGATTTCCGCGAAGGCGATGGCGCAGACGTTCGCGGCAATCGCGTTCGGGCTCGCGCGGTTCCGGCCGGAGGTGCCGTTTCACGGCGTGCTCGCGAACCGCGTCGGGTCGCCGCGACACGCGGAACTGTTGCGGCAGGCGCTGCCGGACGACCTGCGCTGGCTGGGGCACGTGCCGGCCGATGCGGGCATCGCGCTGCCGGAACGGCATCTCGGCCTGCACCAGCCGGCCGACATCGGCGATCTCGACGCGCGGCTCGAGCGTGCGGCCGACGTGCTCGCGCAGACGGCGCTCGCCGACTTGCCGCCTGCCGTCTCGTTCGCGGAACCGGAAGCCCGCGCCCCGCTGCCGCGCGCGCTCGCCGGCAAGCGCATCGCGATCGCGCGCGACGCGGCGTTTTCGTTCATCTATCCGGCCAATCTCGCGCTGCTCGATACGCTCGGTGCGCAGCTGCGGTTCTTTTCGCCGCTGGCCGACGAACCCGTGCCCGACGCGTGCGACGCGCTGTTCCTGCCGGGCGGTTATCCGGAACTGCATGCGGCGACGCTCGCGGCGAATGCCGTGGCCGCGCGGACAATTCGCGCGCATGCGGCGGCCGGCCGACCGATCGTCGCGGAATGCGGGGGAATGGTGTATCTGTGCGAGTCGCTGACCGACGTCGAAGGCGCGACGACATCGATGCTCGGGCTGCTGTCAGGCCATGCGACGATGCAGCGCCGGTTCGCGGCGCTCGGCATGCAGCAGCTGGATACGCGCAGCGGGCCGATGCGCGGTCATACGTTTCATTATTCGCGGCTCGACACGCCGCTGGCGCCGGTGGCCGCCGCCGCCCGGCCCGACGGGGAACCCGGCAGCGGCGAAGCCGTGTATCGCACGGGTTCGATCGTCGCGACGTACATGCACATGTACTGGCCGTCGAATCCGGATGCGGCGATGGCGTTGTTCAGCGGGGCTGGGTTCTAGCTCGGCACATGCCGCGATTGAACCGATTCCCCGCATTCATCGTCACACCAGAAACGCCTCGGACAGCTTGACCCAGTACGACGCGCCGGTCGGCAGTACCGCGTCGTTGAAGTCGTAGCCGGGGTTGTGCACCATGCAGCCGCCCTCGCCGTCACCGTTGCCGATGATCAGGTAGCAGCCGGGCCGCTTCTCGAGCAGGAACGCGAAATCCTCGCTGCCGGTGAGCGGCACCATCTCGTCGATCAGATTCGCTTCGCCCACCCACTCGCGCGCGACGTCGCGTGCGAACGTGGTCATCTGCGCATCGTTGACGAGCACCGGGTAGCGGCGCTGGTAGTCGATCGTCGCGGTCGCGCCGAACACGGCCGCCTGCGCATGAACGACTTCCTTGATGCGCGCCTCGAGCAGGTCGCGCACCTCGGGCTTCAGCGCGCGCACCGACAGGCGCATCTGGGCGCGATCGGGAATCACGTTCGGCGCGTCGCCCGCATGGATCGCGCCGACCGTGACGATCGCCATGTCGAGCGGCGACACGTTGCGCGACACGATCGTCTGCAGCGCGATGACGATCTGCGCGCACACCACGACCGAATCGATCGCCTTGTGCGGCACCGCGCCGTGGCCGCCGCGCCCCTGCACGTCGACGATCACGGTATCCGACGACGCCATGAACGGCCCCGGCAGGAAGCCGAACTTGCCCGTCGGGAAGCCCGGCATGTTGTGCATCGCGAAGATCGCGTCGCACGGGAACTGCTCGAACAGCCCGTCGTCGAGCATTTTCTTCGCGCCGCCGAGCCCTTCCTCGGCCGGCTGAAAAATCAGGTTCAGCGTGCCGGAAAAGCGCCGCTCGCGCGCCAGGTGCTTCGCGGCCGCGAGCAGCATCGCCGTGTGGCCGTCGTGGCCGCACGCGTGCATCTTGCCGGGGATCGTGCTCTGGTACGGCAGGCCGGTCGACTCGTGGATCGGCAGCGCGTCCATGTCGGCGCGCAGGCCGAGGCGCTGCGTGCCGTTGCCGACCTTCAGCTGCGCGACCACGCCCGTGCCGCCGAGCCCGCGGTGCACCGTGTAGCCCCATGCCTGCAACTGCTCGGCAACGAGGTCGCTGGTCGCGAATTCCTCGAAGCCCAGTTCGGGGTGGGCATGAATGCGGTGCCGGATTTCGATCATTTCGTCGGCGAGGCCTGCGGGGATCACGCTGTGCGTCACGGTGTCGTCTCCTGGATTTGGTGGGGAATGTGCGGGCAAGGATAGTCCGTTGAGCAGCAACCGGACAGACAGAAAGTCGTCGTGGAGGCAACCGGGGGTTGCTAGCGCCTCATCGCCGCACATGAGAAATCGCCTGCTGGCGGAACCGGCCATCCGGGCGACTGCCGCGCATGAGCCGGATTCGCGACACTGGCTGTTCGGTCTCGATTTCTCAGGTGGGGGTTGCGTTGATTGTCGGTTGCCATTCCGGAATAATTCCGTCACATCAATGGGTTGAGCGTTCTTGTTCATTTTTTGACGGCTGTACATTTTTTGTGTACGCTGACAAAAAAGTGAACAAGCGATCCCTCCCGATGCCCGAGAACGCCACCCTGTCGATAGCGGAACAGCACGTGCTCGACGAAGCTTGCGCCGCGTTCGAACGCGCGACCCGACGCTTTAACGCACGGCCGGTGCGTGTGCCGGCCGCATCCCGTGCGCATGCCGACGCGATGATCCGCTTCGGCATCGGCGGGCAGACCTTCGAGATGCCGGCCGCCGTGAGCGTTGGCGTCGAATCGGTACAGGACGCCCGCGCGGCGCTGCATCGGCGCAGCGACGCCACGTTGTCTGGCGAGCGGCAACTAATGCTGGTCGCGCCATACGTGTCGGCCGAGCTGGCCGCCCGCCTGACCGATCAAGGCATCCCGTTTCTCGATACCGCCGGCAACGCGAGTCTGATCCTGCCGGAGGCGACCGTGCTGATCTCCGGCCGGCCGAAACCTTCCCGCACGCCGCGCCGGCAGGCGTCGCGCGCGACCACGCCCAAGGGGCTCGCCGTGATGTTCGCGCTCGCGACGCAGCCGGGCCTCGTCGCGCAACCGTACCGGGCGATCGCCGCCGCGTCGGGCGTCGCGCTCGGCACGGTCAATCTCGCGCTGGACGACCTGCTCGCGCGCGGCTTCGTCGCGCAGCGGCGCAATGGCGAGCGCCTGATGCCCGACTGGCCGCGCTTCGTGCAGGAATGGGTCGCGCTGTATCCGAGCCGCCTGCGTGCGAAACTGCCGGCCCGGCGGTTTGCCGCCGTCACGCCAGACTGGTGGCGCGACTTCGATTTCGCGGCCTTCGATGCGCGGCTCGGCGGCGAACCGGCGGCCGACCTGCTGACGCACGACCTGAAGCCAGCCGCGGTCACCGTCTATACGCACGGCGCCGTGTCGAACCGTATGCTGCTCCAGGCGCGCCTGCGCCCGGACGAGCACGGCGACGTCGAACTGCTCGAAGCGTTCTGGCCGCCGTCGCCGGCGCTCGACTGGCGCGAGCAGGACGTGCCGCTCGTGCCGCCGCTGCTGATCTACGCGGATCTCGTCTCGTCCGGAGACAGCCGCAATCTTGCCGCCGCCGAACACATCCATGACCGATACCTCGCCCACCCGCCCGCTTGAAGTCGACGTGCGCCGGCCGCTCGAGCCGGCGGCCGCCGCGCTGCTGCAGGCGGTCGGTATGACCTGCGTGCAACTCGACACGGCATTCGTCGTCGCCGGCGCAACCGCGCGCGACATCCTGATGTGGCATGTCCACGGCATCCGGCCGGTACGTGCGACGCGCGACGTCGACGTCGCGGTGTGCGCGGTGAGCTGGCCGTTTCACGAGCGGCTCGTCGATGCGCTCGTCGCGACCGGGCAATTCGCGCGCGCGCCGAAGCATCAGCAGACCGTCAACTCACGCATCATCGCCATTCGATGACGACCGTCTCCTCGACGCTGACGCCCCTGACCTCTGCAACCGTGGCGTGGCATACCGAGCACATGCACCGCCCGCTCGGCACGGTCGAGAAGCTCGGCAAAGAGCCTGCGTCACGCGAATACCTGCGCAGCATCGCCCCAGCGTCACTGCAAGGTATCAATCTGCGTGGCGGCTTCGATTTTCCGAACGCCGACTATGTGGATCGGTTCATCCCGAGCTTCATGGTGGCGCGTCGTCACCGTCGCACCACACACGTTGAGATCTCGTTGACGGCCCGATGGTCGAAGCTCTGACGACCGATACAGCCGCGACAGCCTGTAGAGTGGGTTGCAGAGTTGCTCCAAGGCGAGCATCACCTCGTTGACCAGAATTTTCTATGGCGTCGGCGAGCGAAAAACTCGGCGCCCGACAAATTTGTCGCCGAATCACCTCCTCTCAAGCCCATACGGTCACAGCACGGTTATCGCGGTGCTGATAAAGCTACTTGCATGGCGGCCGGCCATCTCAATAATTGACCGTCCGGTCGGTCGTGTCTACGATCGTGATTAATAAGCAGGTACGTAGATGCACACGCCGCTGAATCCGTGCGGTTCCATTGATATGGAACGCGTGGATTTGCTGAAAATTCCAATCTGAGAGAGAACACGATCAATGAGCGCCGAGCGTCAACCCTTGTCACTGTCCGAAGAGCGGCCAATGAATGCGAGACAGGCCATCGCAACGCTGGTCGATCCTGATACGTTCACAGAGTTGCACGGCCTGGTAGAACACGACTCGCGACACTTCGGCGCTGAACACCGCACGGTGCCGGGTGACGGTTTAATTGCAGGCCATGGAAAAGTCGACGGTCGCACAGTTCTCGTATATGCGCACGACCGCACGTTTCTGAGTGGCAGTTCCGGTCGTATGCATGCCGTGAAAATATCCAGCCTGCTTGATCTCGCCATGCGCATAGGCGCACCTGTCATCGGATTGAACGAATCGTCAGGCATCAGAATTCACGAAGGCGTTGATGCAGGCACCCAATTTTCCGATGTGTTTTACAAGACAGTGAAAGCATCCGGTGTTGTGCCGCAGATCTCGGTGATATTCGGTGACTGCGCCGGCGGCGCCTCATATACGCCGGCCTTGACAGATTTCGTTGTCATGGCCGGCGATGATGCTTCGATGTTCCTTACCGGACCATCCGTCATTCAGTCCGCGACCGGTGAAAGTGTCACCAAGGCCGAGATCGGAGGTAGTCGCATGCATGCTGAGGTTACGGGTCTCGCCCACTTCCATGCTGAAGGGCGACTTCACGCCCTCACCCTCACACGCGAGTTGCTCGGCTATCTTCCGCAGAACAATTCGACTCACCCGCCGTTCAGGGATGAGGGCGACATAGCATGTCGCGCAACCGAACAACTGGGGCGCATTATTCCTTCGGTTAATTCGGAACCCTACAGCGTGCTCGACGTAATCCGGGAAATTGCCGATAACGGCCAATTTCTGGAAATCCAGCGAGAATTCGCTCCAAATATTATTTGTGCCTTTGCTCACATTGCGGGTAGATGCGTCGGCATCGTTGCAAACCAGCCGGCCTGCAAGGGAGGGTGTCTGGATGTTAACTCATCCATCAAAGCGGCTCGATTCGTAAGGACGTGCGCTTCGTTTGACATACCGCTCCTTACGCTGATTGACGTGCCTGGGTATTTGCCCGGCCTGGAGCAGGAAACCGGTGGAATTATCGGTGCCGGTGCGAAGTTACTGCATGCGTACTGTGAGGCCAGCGTTCCCAAAATTGCAATCGTGTTGCGTAAAGCGTACGGAGGGGCCTATCCCACGCTCGCAAACGCGTCGGCGACAGACTTTATTTTTGCACTACCTCGAGCGGAAATTGCTGTCATGGGGCCGGAGGCGGCTGTATCCGTAATCTTCAGACGCGAACTCGAGAACGCCGAACACCCCCCTCAACGGCGATCCGAGCTGATTCGCGAATATCGTGAGGCCCACGCGAGCAGTGCATATTCTGCACGACGAGGATATATCGACAACATCATTGCTCCGGAAGAGGTCCGAAACACACTCATATCAAGTTTTGATTTGTTGTCCGAAAAAATCTCCAGTGACCCGAAGCGTCGCCACTCGAACATCCAATTGTGATGGACATGATATGAAAATCCCCCGACTTCCAGATAACGACTACAGCACGGATGCAATCGCGACCCGCCTTCACTGGTTGGAAGATTGCACCGGCCGATCCTTTCCGCACCTGTCCGGGAAAAGCTATCCGACCGAATTGGTAAACGGGACGTGCGAGAACGTTGTTGGCTTTGTTGGTGTACCGGTTGGCGTGGCCGGGCCTGTCAGAATTAACGGTGTTCGTGCGCAAGGAGATTTCGTCGTCCCGCTTGCGACAACGGAGGGCACTCTTGTTGCTTCGTTTTCGCGCGGCATGCGCATTATTACGGCCAGCGGCGGATGCAATGTTGTTGCACCTGAGAGCTCCAATGCGTCAACCGAGGGAAACGTATATCGTTTTCTGGGCGATGCGCTGACAAAAGTCTCTGCTGTCGTTCTTCGAGACGCATCTCTGGCAACGCGTTTTGATGCGTGGTTTCGAGCCAATGCCGCTGCAATCGCCGACGCCGCGAACGCCACAAGCCGTTATGCGCGGTTGAGAGAAATCAGCCCGCTGTTCCAAGGCGAACTAGTGGGCCTCTCGTTTGTGTACGAGACCGGACAGGCAATGGGGCTGAATATGGCAACGAAAGCCAATGAGGCAGCCTGCCAATACATCTTGGCCAATGCCAGAGATCTGGTCTGTGACTACTACAACACCCTCGGTGGCGACAAGCGATTTGTGCCAGATGAAGCGAAGGGACGCTATGTCGCAGCCAATGTTCTCATCCCGAAAGAGGTAATCGAGGAAACAATGCGCACAACCGCCGTGCGAATGAGTCGGTTCCTCGGTGCGTGCAACACCCTTCTCGCGCAGCGCGGGGTAACCGCCCCCAACATACACGTTTCAAACGCGCTGACAGCGTTATTTATTGCATGCGGGCAAGACCCTGCGTTCGTTACCGTGTCGTTTAGGAACGCCTGCACTGCATTTGAACCACGAGAGAACGGCGATCTACTCGCGTCGGTCACCCTACCAAACATGATCGTTGGCACCGTGGGCGGTGGCACTCGCCTTCCTGTGCAACAGGAATGTCTCACGATGATCGAATGTGACGGCGATGCACGCAAGCTGGCGGAAATAGCCGCATCCGTAGCCCTCGCTGGAGAGATTTCGGTCGCCGGAGCCATCACGGCAAAGGAGTTCACGCGGGCACATACTACGCTCGGTCGCGGCGTGAGCGACGCGCCAGTGTCTGTGGGAGCGAAGGCATGATCCGAAAGCTGCTGCTGTGCTGCCGCGGAGAAATCGCAATGCGATTTGTTCGAACCTGCCGCGAGCTTGGAATCGAAACGACTGTTGCCTACCCGGTTGAAGACATGGGAGCGCCGTACGTAATGGCTGCGAATCAGCGCATTCCTCTGCAGGCTCGCACGCCATCCGAAGCGATCCCCGAAGTCATCGCTGCAGCGAGGTTCGCCCAGGCGGACGCGATCGCGCCAGGATACGGCCCGCTTGCGGAAAACGCTGAGTTTGCCGAACTCTGCGCTGCAGAGGGTTTTGTCTTTGTCGGCCCCAATGCGAACGCAATCCGTCTCTCGGGCGACAAGTTACAGGCCAAGACGGCAGCTGAACAGGCTGGCGCGCCCGTGATTCCAGGCGCGATGATGCCGAAGGACGCCGAGACCTGCGTGTCAATTGCGCGGCGGATCGGTTTTCCGGTCATATTAAAAGCTGTATTGGGTGGTGGCGGACGCGGAATCCGAGTCGCCCACGACGAGAAGGAATTTGTCACCGCACTTCAGGAAGTTCGGCGTGAGGCATACAGTGCCTTCGGAAGCGACGAGGTATACATCGAGCGATTTCTTGGCGAACAGGTTCGGCACATTGAGGTTCAGGTAGTTGCGGACCAACATGGGCGGGTAGTACACCTGGGCGACCGGGAGTGCAGCGTCCAGAGGCGTCGTCAGAAACTGGTCGAGGAAGCGCCTGCACCAAATCTGGACGACCATATTCGCCAGAGCTTGCACCTTTCGGCGTTGAATATCGCAAAGACAATTGGATACGACAGTGCAGGCACCGTTGAGTATCTCGTCGACCCGAGTGGAAGTTTCTATTTCATCGAGATGAACGCCCGCATCCAAGTCGAGCATTCGGTGACGGAGTCTATTTGCGGCATCGACATTGTGGAGCAAATGATCCGTTCGGCTAGTGGCCAGCCCATGACGCTTGAACAGGAAAGCATCCACTTCGCTGGTCACGCCATTGAATTCCGGATATGCGCAGAGGATCCGCTGGAGAATTTCTTCCCGGCTGCAGGCGCGGTGTCGTCCTACATCGTTCCGGAGGGGCCAGGGATTCGTGTCGATTCCGGGGTCGCGTGCGGCACGGTGCAGTCCCTGCGTTTTGACAGCCTGTGTGCGAAGATCATCGCCCACGGTCGGGATCGTTCGCAGGCCCTATTCCGTGCCACCGAGGCCCTGCGGGAACTCCGGGTAACAGGGTTTCCAACAAACGTTCCCTTTCACCGCTGGTTGCTCCAACATCCAGACTTCGCACGTGGCGTCTATAACCTGGGATTGGTGGGTGAGTACAGCGTCACCCCAGCACAGAAAGCGGCGATCCGCATGGAGTTGGCCGTTATTGCCGCTATATCGGCCTTCCTGACGAAGCGCATGAAGCCGTCCGCTGAATCGGTGCGACAGAATCCGGCCGCGTCGCTCTGGCGACGACGTAACGAGCCGCGCTCGTACGTTGACTCAATCTAGGAGTGTACTCGTGTCGAATTTCAACAAAACAGGACGCCGTAGATCTGCCGTTTTCAATGTCACACGTGAAACTGAACCGAACGAACTCGTTGAAATAACACCTGATAGTCAAAATGCGAATATTATCGACGCGACTATTGGCGAGACGAAGTTCCGGATTGAGATACTGCACCTCAACAAGCGAACAGACGAGCCGGGCGTGCCGAACCATTTGTACTCCACGGTAAATGGAGTTCCGCGCGAATTCACTCTCAGCAAGGCCGCCGATGGCCGGACACATGTGCTCGCTGATGGCTATTCATCCAACTTTGCGGTTCAACCGGGCACGAAGCGGGCGCCCTCCATGTTGCAGCCCGGTAAGCCAGGCCAAAAGTCGCCGCTGATTACCTCTCCGATGCCGGCTACCGTGCTGGAAGTTCTCGTCGAGGTGGGCAGCCATGTCCGGTTCAATCAACCCGTGATGCGCGTGGAAGCCATGAAAATGATTACCACGCTGACTGCCCCCGTTGCCGGTATTGTGCGAGAGATCACCGTTGCGGAACGCCAGACTGTTGCGGCCGGCCAGACATTGGCTCGGGTAGAAGAATAGACCGTGGCGGCTATAGCGACATTGCAGCGCGCCTGAAGCACACCGCCGATTTACATTAAAGCTGGAGTACACACGTGACTCTCGAAAAACGCATTGCAACGCATGTAATTAACGCAACTCCTGAAAGCGTCGGCCCGTTGGCCATTCAGACCGCCCATACGTCGCTGATCGACATACTCGGCGTAACGCTGGCTGGATCATGCGACCCTGGAGTAAAACTTCTTGCCGATATCGTTGAGCAATGGGGCGGTGCAGAACAATGTATCGTTCTGGGACGCACCCGTGCCCTGCCGGCGCCTGCTGCCGCGCTGTTAAATGGCGCGGCTTCTCGGGTGTTCGACTTTGATGACGTGGTCGATTCCTTGGGGACACACCCGAGCGTGGCGATTTTCCCACCTCTGCTCGCCGTGGCCGAACTGTCCCGCAAGCCAATCAGTGGACTTGAGTTTCTGATGGCGTTCGCCATCGGACAGGATTTGTCCGTCCGGTTTGGAAACGCTCGCCATCAAACACTTCTCGAAAGTGGTCGTTACGACCTGAGCAAAGTGATCGCGGCAACAGCGGCAGCCGGCAAGCTGTTTGGGTTGGGAGAGGACGCGCTTGTTCATGCAATGGGGATCGCGTACACATCGGCTCTTGGCGAAACACAATGCATGATTGACGGTGCATCGGCTGTCTTTTACCAGCAAGGCCTCGTTGCATCAAATGCGATAAAGGCAGTTTTGCTTGCTGCCGCCGGGTTTAGCGGCGCAAAGCAGTTTCTGACTGGCCGCTGGGGCTACTATTCTGCTTTCGAGCCGGGTTCGAACCTTGCAATTATTGAGGATCGCCTCGGCACGGACTTCAAGAACGTTGACCATATCGCCTTCAAGCCATATCCGACGTGTCGTCCAAATACATCAGCCGTGGCACTCGCCCGCTCCATCGTTGGGCAGAAAACATATTGCGCAGATGAAATCGATCGTATTGAAGTCAGGACAAACCAGCAGATTCGGGACCTGGTGTGTTTGCCTATCGAGCAAAAGCAATCTCCGTCCAGCGTAGTGGAAGCCAGATTTAGCGTCGCATATAACGTCGCAACTATTCTGCACGCCGGAGATCTATTCGTAGACGATTTCACCGACGATGCCATTCGGCGTGAAGAAATCTTGGCGATCAGCCGGAAGGTGCAATCACTACACGACCCGGAATGCGAAGACGTCCAGCTTGGGGCGCATGGGAGAATCAAGATCGACATCTACCTTAAAAATGGGACGTCCATGAAGGGCTCCATCGACTATCCCAAAGGAAATCCCAAGAACCCGATGACCCCAGATGAGATTGATCAAAAATTCATTAAATGCGTCAAGCACACTGGGGATGCGCGACTGATCCAGAACGCCTGTGCGATCCTGTCGCTGCTGCACAGACTTCCTCGCGGCAAGGACACCATAAGCGACCTCACATCACTGCTCTGATCCGGGTCAAGCAAGTTGAGACCTCGAATCCGACGTTTCAGGGAAATTTCATGCAAATGAATTCAAGCTATAAGGTAGGCGAAAGCACCTCGCAACTTGTTACGTTCGATGTCGATTCCGTACGTCAGTTTGCAACGCTGGCCGGAGACATGAGTCCCCTGCACCACGACGAAGCGTTTGCAAAAACAACCAGGTTCGGCGGCCTGATCGTGAGCGGCACACACTATTCCGCGATGATGATGGGAATGGTCGCGACTTTTCTGACAGAGCGCAGAGCAGGTCTCGGCCTGGAGTTCGAGTTCCAGTTCCGCAAGGCGGTCGCGGTAGGCGAAGCCGTCCGGATGGAATGGCACATTGTGGCAGTCGAAGCCAACTCCAAGCTCAAAGGTGACGTTATTACGCTCGAAGGTTCGTTGGTCAACGAGAACGGGGACGTTTGCGTTCTCGCCAAATCGAGAAGCCTCAGCATGCCGAAGGAATCACTCGCCGCGGAGTAGCATCCCGCCCGGCCCGGGCAACACCGCGGTCACTCAAACGTGCTGCCGCGCGACAACACCGCCATCGTGTATTCGCCGCCCTAGGCCGAGGCTGTCCAGTCTTCGAGCGACAACCCCGCGACACGGCTGAATTCGCGACTGTTGTTCGTTACAAGCACGGCACCGGCCGCGATCGCATGACCGGCGATCGACGCGTCGTTCGCGCCGATCGGCGTGCCACGTGCGGCAAGGTCGACGCGAATCGCGGTCGTTGCATCGACCGCCGCGGTATCCCACGACAGCACGCCATCCAGCCGCGAAACAAAGGCCGTCACGAGTTCCGCATGCTTCGGCGAAGCCTTTCTGCCGACTGCGCCGAACCGCATCTCGGCATAGGTGATCGCCGACACGACGATCCGGTGCTGCGCATTGACGCACGACTGCAACCGGGACAACACCGCGGACGGCCGCTCGCGCATGATGAACGAACAGATATTCGTATCGAGCATGTAGAGCGTCGTCACCGGTTCGACTCCGTCGGTGCATCGTCATCGGCGCCGGGCAGGTCGAAACGACCAAGTTCGACGACCGTCGGGCGTTCGACGAGGAAGTCGGCATCGGCCCGTGGTTCAGTCGCGAACGACAGCCACGTCGGCCGCACCGGACGCAGCAGCAACGTGTCGCCCTCGCGGCGGATCTCGAGTTCCGTCACACCCTCGAACTCCATGTCCTTCGGGATGCGGATTGCCTGGTTACGGGCGTTCTTGAAAATGGAAACGGTGCGCATGAGCCACTCCACAGGAGTACGATGCGCCCATTTTATGCATATGCCGGCATATGTCAATGTCGGGGAACGTGCTCCGGGGATCGCGCCCGATGCTATCGCGGGTGTGCTTGCCATGTCGGTTCGACCTGTGGGTGATGAGGATGCAATCCATTCTTCCTCATGCCGCCCGCCCGATCCATATCCCGAACGGCCGATGTCGGCGGCTCTTCAACCCACGCGAAACGTCGTCGCTTGCGAATTGACGCATCGACGCATCGACGCTTCGCGCCCCCGCTCCATCACGGCAACCGGAAAGTGTCAAAGAACGTTTCGCGCTCCATCACGGTGAGCGCCGCCCGCTTGTGCGGGAAGTCGAACTCCTTCAGCGTGTAGAACCCGAGCCGATGCATGTACGCGATATGCCGCACGTGATCGACGCGCGGCTCGCCGACGAGCCGCTGCGTGCGCGGTTCGTCGACGAACATGTAGTGCAGCACCCCGCTCCACCATGCATGCAGCTTGCCCGCGCTCTGGAAGCGCGAGTCGCCGATCAGCAGATGCAGCCCGCGATCGTAGTCATGCGCGTCGTAGAACGGCGCGAGGCGGTCCTCCTTCGCCCAGTAGAACTCGAAATAGCCGAACGGCGTGTCGTCGAAATAGCCGATCATCGGATGCATGTGCGGATCGGCGAGCCGCTCCGCGAGATACGCGGCGTGCTCGTCGCGCGTGCCGCGCTGATCCCAGAAATGCGCGACGCGATCGAGGTTCATCCAGTCGCTGAACAACTGTGCATGCTCGTCGATGTCGACGGTGCGCAGGCTGAACGTCATCCCGACCTGCGGCATGTAGCGCGCATAGATCTCGCCGGCCGGCGACGGCGGCCGCACCGGATGCCGGTGGCCGTTCGTGATCGCGTAGTGCAGCGGCATCCCGCCCGATGCAGGCGCCTTCAGCCATGGCTGCGGGTTCTGCCAGAACGTCGCGCGCGATGCGCTCAGGCGCAGCCGGTCGCCGGCGACCTGCGCGCCGTCGATCACGCCCTCGCGCACCGCGCGCGCGACGTACGACGCGACGGCCGCCGGCGCGGCGCCGCCGAGCGGCACCGACACCGTCGCCGCGTCGTGCCGCGTGTCCGTGTTGAACAGCGCGACGAATTCCGCGAGCAGCGCGCCCGGCGGATCGTCGGGCCGCCACGCGTCGAGCGTGCGCTCGGCGGTGGCCGCCGCATGCGCGGGCGCCGCGCCGTCCAGCGCCGCGGCTACCTCGCCTTCGACGGCGTCCGCCGTGCCGGCCGGTTTCGTGAGTGTGTCTTCCATCACAGTGCTCCCGCGTCGTGGCGGTCGGCGAGGATGTGCAGCCCCCGCTCGAGCGCCGGAAACAGGCTGCGCTGGAAGTTGTTCCAGCGCAGTTCGAGAATCGTGTCGTCCGGCGCGATCGGCGTGTCGAGCACGTCGCAGATCACCTCGCCGGAATCGATGCCGTTGTCGACGTAGTGGAACGATGCGCCCGTCATCGTCACCGGCTCGACGCGCGACGTCGTGCCGCTCGCCCAGTCGACCCGTTCGCCGCGCGCGCCGTGCAGCGCATCGAGCGTCGCCCACGCGCCGCGCCGCTGGTACGGCGAATCGTCGGCCGTGATGCCGGGGTGGATGTTCGCGATGCGGCGGTGAAAGCGCGCGCCGGGGCGCACGAGCTCGTCGAGGATCACGAGCAGCCCGTCGAGCACGACCACGTCGGCGTCGAGTTCGAGCAGGCGTTCGAGCAGGCGGCGCTCGAACGCCTGCTTGCCCGTCACGCGCTCGCGCGCGTCGCGCGGCAGCCGGCGGTACGTCGACGCGATCGTGCAGAACAGTTCGTCGACCGGCCGGCCCTGCACGGTCAGCCCGTCGGGCAGGATCCACGGGCGGCCCGGCGTGCGCGCGAAGCCGTAGTCGGCGACCTTCGCGCGATCGGCGGGCGAGCCTTCGTCGTCGTCGACGATCACGCCCTTGAGCGTGTAGCGCTCGCCGAGCG
This sequence comes from Burkholderia sp. SIMBA_051, assembly GCF_046534915.1. NCBI lineage: Bacteria > Pseudomonadati > Pseudomonadota > Betaproteobacteria > Burkholderiales > Burkholderiaceae > Burkholderia > Burkholderia sp. SIMBA_051. The sequence goes on from NZ_JAWRXS010000004.1 coordinate 73,050, forward strand.
GCGAGTCGTTCAGGCGCTCGACGAGGAATTCGAGCGGCGCCTTCATGTAGCGCGTGCCGCCCTGGTAAGCAACCGGCTGGCCGGCGCGATCGGCCGCGCCATTGCGCAGCGACTGGATGTAGACGAGATTTTTCTTCGGCATGGAGGCGTCGTGGAAAAAGCGGACGACGGCGCCGCGGCCCGCCCCCACCGGCCCGAAGGCCGGCCGGCGCGCCGCGGCGCGCGGCGTCACCAGTTGTATTTCGCGGTGGCGATCACCGTACGGTCGGTACCGAAAATGCACACGCTCGTCGACTGGCAACCGCTGATGTAGTGGCGGTTGAACAGGTTCGTCCCGTTCACGGCAAAGCGCCAGTTACGCGTGTCGTAGTGCACGCCCGCATCGAACAGCGTGTAGCTCGATACCGTCAGCGAGTTGTCCGCCGCACCGGCCGCCGCGCTCTGGTAACGCACGCCGCCGCCGAGGCCGAAGCCCGTGAGCGGCCCCGTGTGCCACGTCCAGTCGGCCCACAGCGACGCCATCTGGCGCGGCCGCGGAATGTCGACCGGCCAGTTGTTCAGCGATGCGTCGTTGGCCTTCACGTTCTTCACGTCCTGGTACACGTAGGACGCGATCAGCGACAGGTTCCGCGTGAGCTTGCCGGTCGCGCTCAGCTCGATGCCGCGCGAACGCACTTCGCCGGTCTGGATCGACGTCGTACCGGACGGATCGAGATTCAGCGGCGTCGACGTGAGCACGTTGGTCTGGTTGATCTGGTAGATCGCCGCGTTCAGCATCAGGTTCTTGCCCGGCGGCTGCCAGCGCAGGCCGGCCTCGATCTGCTTGCCGCGCGTGGGCTGCGGCAGGCCGCCGCCGTACAGGTTCACGCCGATCAGCGGGTTGAACGACGTCGCGTAGCTGATGTACGGCGACAGCCCGTAGTCGCCCTGGTACGTAAGGCCCACGCGGCCGGTGAACGCCGTGATGTCGGCCTTCGACTGCGTGCCGCCCGCGCGGTCGTCCAGCCGCTGGTTGACCCAGTCCTCGCGGCCGCCGAGCGTCAGCGTCCAGCGGTTCCACTTGACCTGGTCCTGCACGTACAGCCCGAACGTGTTCATCGTCGTGTACGTGTTGGTACGGTACGTGGTGTTCGGCGGCGAGAACACGGACAGCGTGACCGGCGTGTAGACCGGGTTGTAGATGTTCAGCGTCGGCGCGGCGGCCAGCCATTCGCTGTCGGTCGCGGTCTGCCGGTTGTACTGGAAGCCGAGCAGCAGCGTGTGCTCGAGCGGCCCGGTGCCGAAGCGGCCCTGCAGGTTGTTGTCGATGTCGAAGCGGCTGTAGTTCGTCTGGAACACGCCGGCCCAGCGGTTGATGTCGGTCAGGCTGCCGTCCGCGAAGCCCGCGCCGAACACCGACCCGTTGTCGAGCGACAGGTGCATCCAGCGCACGTTCTGCCGGAACGTCCACATCGAGTTCAGGTTGCGCTCGAACTGATAGCCGAGCGACCACTGCTTCTTGCGGTAGTAGTTGAAATTCGGGTCGCCGCCGTAGACATCCTTGTCGATTTGCCCGTTCGGGTTCGGCAGTACCGTGCCTTGCGCCGGCAGGAAGTTCGACGAGATGTCGCCCCAGTCCTGCAGGTACGTGGCCGACAGCGTCAGCGACGTATCGGCGTCGGGGCGCCAGCGGAACGTCGGTGCGAGCGCGACGCGCTGGTCGTTGTTCGGGCCCGTCAGCGCGTTGCCGTCGCGCGCGACGCCGACGAACCGGTATGCATACTTGCCGTCCGCGTCGAGCTTGTCGCCGACGTCGATCATGAACTGCTTGCGCGCATAGTTGCCGAACTGCACGCCGGCTTCGCGCACGCGCTCGCCGTCGGCCGTCTTGGTCTGCACGTCGATGATCGCGCCGGGGTCGCCCGCGCCGTACAGCACCGACGTCGGCCCGCGCAGCACGGTGATGCTGTCGATCATGTACGGATCGACGCGCCAGCTCGACAGGTTCAGCGTGTTCGGCACCTGCAGGCCGTTCACGTAGGCCGTCGGCGTGAAGCCGCGCAGCGCCGCGTACCAGTCGGAACGGTTGTCCGACCCGTACGACGAGAAGCCCGGCACGTAGCGCAGCGCCGCGTTCACGTCGGTCGCGCCGGTCATCTCGATCTGCTGCGTGGTGACGACGTTGATCGTCTGCGGAATTTCATTGATCGACGTATCGGTCTTGGTGCCGGTCCGGCTGCGCTTCGCGACGAGACCGACCGTGCCGTCGCCTTCCGAGCCCGCGTTGACGTTGATCGCCGGCAGCGTGCCGGTCGCCGGGCCGTTCGGCGAGCCGTTCGGCGCGCTGGTCGCCCCAGCCGCCGTACCGTTGCGCGCGCTGTCGGCCGACGTCGCCGCACCCGCGTTCACGGCCGGCGCCGTCTGCGCGAATGCGTGCCCTGCCGCCATCCCGAACGTCACGCTCGCCGCGGCCGCGATCGCACGCAAACGCGTGCCTGTTGCCCACTCCATCTTTCTCTGCTCCACTTTTTTGATGCGGTCTCCGACCGCTCCTTTGTCAAAGAGCGAAAGCCATGCGGCCCGCGCTCGCCCCGTTTTGATGTCGTTGTTCATGCAGTGCCCGGGCCGCGCCATCGTCATGGGCGGGCGCGATCCCGTCTTCGAGCGACGCGCAGATCTCGTCCGCGCGGCGTGCCAGCACCGACAGCAGCGTGTCGGACAGGCCGTGACTGTCTTCGCAGCAGCCTTGCAGGTAGATGCGCGGCGCGAAGTGCTCGGGCGTCGCGAGCAGGTAGTCGCGCGTGACGTCGCCGCGCGTGAGCGCATCGCCGAGGTGCGGCGCGAGCCCTTCGAGCAGCGCCGAATGCGTGTCGCGCCGATAGCCGGTCGCGAGCACCAGCGCGTCGAAGCGCTCGACGCGCGTCGCGCCGTTCATCCGGTCGCGCAGCGTCAGCTCGATGCGGCCGTCGGCGGTGCGCACCGCGCCTTCGATCGCGCTGTTCGCGAGCAGCGCATGACGCGGCGTGCCGTCGATGCGCTGCAGGTACAGCATTTCGTAGATCTGCTCGATCAGCGGCCGGTCGACCACCGCGTAGTTGGTGTCGCGGTAGCGCTCGAGCAGCGCGCGGCGTGCATCGTGCGGCTGCGCGTAGACGACGTCGGTGAACTCGGGGCTGAAGATCTCGTTGACGAACGGGCTGTCGTCGGCCGGCTTCAACGCGCCCGCGCGCATCACGAGGTTCGCGTCGACATGCGGGAAGCGGCGCGCGAGATCGATGAACACCTCGGCTGCGCTCTGCCCCGCGCCGATCACCGCGACGCGGCGGCGCTCGCCGTCGGGGGACGCGACCAGCCGGTCGATGTCGGTCAGGTACGACGACGAATGGATCACGCGATCGCGGCCGAGCGCGGCGAACGCATCCGGCACCGCCGGCGTGCCGCCGACGCCGACCGACAGCGCACGCGTCACGCGCTGGCGCTCGCGGCCGGTCGCGTCGCGCGACAGCACGCGCAACGCGTCGATCCGCGCGCCGTCGCCGCGCACCGGCTCGATCGCCATGACGGTCTCGCTGTAATGGACGTGCGCGTCGAACGCATCGGCGACCCAGCTCAGGTAGTCGTGGAATTCGACGCGGGTCGGATAGAAGTTCTTCAGATTGACGAATTCGTTCAGCCGGCCGCGTTCGAACAGGTAGTTGATGAACGTGTAGCGGCTCTTCGGATCGCGCATCGTGACGAGATCCTTCAGAAACGAGATCTGCATCCGGCAGTCGTCGAGCAGCATGCCGCGGTGCCAGCCGAATTCGGGCTGCCGCTCGATGAAGCAATGGGCGAGCGGACGCGCCGCGCGCCGCTCCTCCAGACGGATGGCCAGCGCCAGATTCGACGGCCCGAAGCCGACGCCGATCAGGTCGAATACGGTTTCTCTCTGCATGTCTCTCAGCTCCCTTGTCGGTGAAACCGGCCCGTCAGACGTGACGGCCGGAAAAGAAGGTCTCGCGCAGCGTGCGCATCCACAGCGGCTGTGCGTCGGCGAGCGTCAGACGGCGCTGCCGCGCGAAGCCATGCCGCGCGAGGGTGTCGACGACCCGCGCGCGGCCGGGCGGGACCGCGCAGCCGACCGCTTCGGTGCGCGGGTCGTCGAGAAACAGGTAATGCACGACGGACGGCAGCCAGCCGGCCACGCAATGCGGGCCACGCCAGCGCGATTCGCCGACCAGCATCCGCAGCCCGCGGTCGTAATCGCGCGCGCCGACGTGCGGCGCGAGCGGGTCTTCCTTCAGCCAGAACGCCTCGATATACGCGAACGGTTCGCCGTCGAAGCAGCCGACGAGCGGCGTGACGTGCGGATCGGCATCGGGCGCCGTGCCGTGGGCGCCGGGCTGCGTGCCCGGCCAGCCGTCGCGCACGCGCGGCTCGTCGAACCAGCGCGCGACGCGTGCGGCGTCCTCGCCCGGTTGCCAGCCGCGCAACGTGAAGCGCACGCCGAGCGCCGGCAGGTCGCGCGCATACACGTCGCCGCGCGGCGCGGGCGGCCGGCGCGGATGACGCCGGCCGTCGGTCAGCATCGGCAGCGTCGCGCACGGCAGCGGCGTGCCGACGCGCCACAGATCGGCCTGCTGCGCCCAGCCTTCGCGCATGCACAGGCCGCCGTCGGCGAGCACGCCGCTCGCGCGCAGCGCATCGAGCGCGACCGCCGGCCACGCGGCCGGGTCGAGCCGGATCGCCGCGCGGCGCGCGTCGTCGGAAAACGCGGCGGCGAGCGCGGCCAGCAGCGCACGGCGCTGGTCGGCCGGCGCCGCGCGATGGTTGTACGCGACGAGGCGCAAGGTGCCGTCGTCCGCGAGTTGCGCGCGCAGCAGCTGCGCGCCGATGCCGTCGCCCTGCGCGACGCGGATCTCCGCGTCGTCGCGTGCGGCAAACAGGCCGTCCGCGAACGCGAGACGGCACGTGTCGGGCATCGTGAAGCCGTCCGGACGCACTTCAGCCAGCATCGCGCACCTCCTGCTCCGTTTCGGCCGAAGCCTCGATTCGCGCGGCGAGCGCCGCGAGCGTCGGCGACGCGAACACGTCGGCAACCGTCAGCGCATGACCGGCGCGGCCGGCCGCGTCGACGAAGCGCACGACGTCGAACGACGTCGCACCGGCCTCGAACAGGTCGGCGTCGGGTGCGGGCGCGGCCGTCGCGAACGTGTCCGACCACAACGCGGCGAGCGCGGCCGCCGCGTTCGGTGCGGCGTCGCTCGACGCCGTGACGCGCGGCGTGACGCCCGCCGGCGCCTGCGCGGCGAACAGCGCATCGGGCACCCCGAGCGCCGCTTCCGGCGCACCGGCAAAACGCGCGACTTCGTCGTGATAGAGATCGACGAGCGCATCGACGAAGCGACCGTCGAGCAGTTCGTCCGCATACGAGAACGCGGCGCTCACGCGCCCGTCCGGATGCTCGACGACGTCCAGCTCCAGCGTGAACACCACGCGATGGCGCACGTCGTTGAATTCGGCGAGCGCCAGGCCGGCCCAGTCGCGCGCGGCGGCGCCGGTCGGGCGCAGGTAGTTGAACATCACCTGGAACAGCGGATTGGCGTGCGCGGCACGCGGCGCGCGCAGCGCCGCGACGACGTCGGCGAACGGCACGTCGGCATGCGCATACGCGGCAAGCGCCGTATCGCGCACCTGCGCGAGCACGTCCGTGCGGCTGGCCGCCGCATTGAGCCGCGTGCGCACGACCACGGAATTGATGAACAGGCCAAGCGCATCGCGCGCCGCATCGCCCGTCAGCTCGCGCGTCGACGCGAGCACGCCGACCGGCTGGTCGGCCGCGCCGGTCACGCGGAACAGCGCGGTGTTGAGCGCCGCGTGCAGCAGCATCGGCAGCGTCGCGTGCGCGGCCGACGCGGCGTCGCGCGCGGCACGGATCAGCGCCGCGTCGAACTCGAACGCGATGCGAGCCGCACGCCATTGCGGGACGGCCGGCGCGTTGGCGCGCCGCGGCAGCACGGACGACGGCAGGTCGGCCAGCGCGTCGCGCCAGTACGCGACGCGGGTGGGATGGCACGGCGCGGGCAGCACGAGCGATGTGTTTTCCGTCGTCGACGCTACCGGTGCCGCCGCAGCCGAAGCGTCGCCCCGCACGAGCGCGACATAGCGCGCACGCACCGCGTCGAGCCACAGCTCGATCGAATCGCCGTCCGACACGATGTGATGGATCGTCACCGACAGCACGTGATCGTCCGCGCCGAGCCGCAGCACGCGTGCGCGCCACAATGGCGCGTCGGCCGCGAGATCGAACGGCGCGAGCGCATCGGCGTCGGTGAGCGCCGCCGCGCGGGCGAGCGCGTCGGGTTGCGCGGACAGGTCGACGAGCGGCAGCGCGACGGTTGCCGCGGCGTCGATGCGCTGGCCCGGCAGCATGCCGTCGCGCGCGACGAGCCGTGCGCGCAGCGCCGGATGCGCGGCGGCCGCCGCCGAAAACGCCGCGCGCAGCGCATCGACGTCGAGCGGACCGCGCACGCGCAGCGCGACCGGGATGTTGTAAGCGGCGCTGTCCGGCTGCGCACGCCACAGAAACCACAGGCCGAGCTGCGCGGGCGACAGCGGCCATACGCCATGCGCATCCGGTTTGACCACCGCGACGCCCGGCGCCGCGGCGCCGGCGTGCGCGGCACGCGGCGCGTCGGCCACCTGGCGCGCGTATTGCGCGAGCACCGGCGCTTCGAACAGCGCCCGCACCGGCACGTCGCGGCCGAGCCGCTCGGCGACACGCGTCGCGACGCGCACCGCCGCCAGCGAATGGCCGCCGAGTTCGAAGAAGTGATCACCGCGGCCGACGCGTTCGACGTTCAGCACGTCGCGCCAGATCGCCGCGAGCGCGGCTTCGTCGCCGTCGTGCGGCGCTTCGTATGCGCGTTCGACGCGCACCGGGGCCGGCAGCCGCGCACGGTCGACCTTGCTGTTCGCGTTGCGCGGCAGCGCATCGAGCACGATCAGCTGCGCGGGCACCATGTAGTCGGGCAGCGTGCGGCGCAAGTGCGCGTCGAGGGTCGCGGCCTCGACCGGCTGGGCGGCGGCCTGCGCATCGGCGCTCAGTTCGACGTACGCGACGAGCTGCGCGTGCGCGCCCTGCCCGTGCACGACCGCGCACGCTTCGCGCACCGCGTCGTGCGCGGCCAGCTGGGCCTCGATCTCGCCGAGTTCGATGCGCAGCCCGCGCAGCTTCACCTGGTGATCGACGCGGCCGATGAAGTCGAACACGCCGTCCGCGCGGCGTCGCACGAGGTCGCCCGTGCGGTACAGGCGCGCACCCGGCGCGCCGTACGGATCCGGCACGAAGCGCTCGGCCGTCAGCGCGGGACGATCGAGGTAGCCGCGCGCGACGCCGATCCCCTCGCCGCCGAGGTACAGTTCGCCGATCACGCCGACCGGCAGCGGATGCAGCCGCTCGTCGAGCACGTGCGCGGTGCGCGCGCCGACCAGCGTGCCGATCGGCAGATAGGCGGCGTCACCCAGCTTCGCGAGATCGTCGCCGGGACGGAACATCCACAGCGTCGGCGTGATCACGGTTTCGGTCGGGCCGTAGCCATTGACCACGCGCACGTTCGGCATCGCGCGGCGCAGCATCGCGAACGCTTCGCGCGACGTCGCTTCGCCGCCGACGGTCAGCGAGCGCAGCGTCGGCGGCGCCCCGTGCGCGAGCGCCCATTCGGCGAGCTGAGCCGCGCAGCCGGGCGGCACGTAGGTCATCGTCACGCCGTCGCGGATCATCATCGCGCAGGTCTGCGCGGGCGGCCACAGCACGTCGGCCGTCACCGACACGGCGGCACCCGACAGGTATTGAGAAAACCAGCCTTCGTGCGCGCCGTCGAAGTTGACCGACTGGAACAGCAGGAACACGTCGTTCTCGCCCGCGCCGTAGCGCTCGGCAATCGCCACGCAATGCCGTGCGAAGGCCGCGTGATCGACGATCACGCCCTTCGGTTTGCCGGTCGAGCCCGACGTGTAGATCGCATACGCCGCATGGCCGGGCAGCACGTCCGGCAGCGCGACGTCCGCCGCCGCGTCGAGCGCGTCGACTTCGTCCGCGCGCCAGATGCGCAGTGCCGGCAGCTCGGGCAGCGAGGCGACGCTCGCGCCGTCGGTCAGCACGTGCGCGATGCCCGCATCGCCGACGATCTGCGCGAGCCGTTCGCGCGGATGAGCCGGATCGAGCGGCACGAACGCGGCGCCCGACTTCAGCACCGCGATCAGCGCGACCAGTAGATCGACCGACCGCTGCAGCGCGACGCCGACGCGCATTTCGGGCCGCACGCCGGCCGCGACGAGATTGCGCGCGATGCGGGCCGCGCGCGCGTCGACCTCGCCGCGCGTCAGCGCGCGATCGATGTCGGCGACGCCGCGTGCGTCGGGCCGGGCCTGCGCATGCGCGGCGATGCGCACGTGCACCGGCACGAACGGCTCGGCTTCGGCCGCGCCTGCCGGTGCATTCCACGCGAAGAGTTGCGCGCGTTCATCGGCCGGCAGCCAGTCGAGGTCGCCGATCGGCAACTCGGGGCGAGCGAGCGCGTCGCCGAGCAGCGTGACGAAGCGTGAGGCGAGCCGCGCGATCGCGTCCGCATCGAACAGGTCGAGCGCGTAGATGAATGCAGCATCGAACGTGCCGTCGGGCGTCGCCTCGACGGCCAGCGTCAGGTCGAATTTCGCGGACGGCGTGCCGGACGGCAGCAATGCGGCCGACGCCGTGCCGAGCGCCGGCAGCGCGCGGCGCTCGCCGTACGCGGCCATTACCTGGAACAGCGGATGGTGGCTGGCGCTGCGCGGCACGCCAAGCGCGTCGACGACCTGCTCGAACGGCACGTCCTGGTGCATCTGCGCATCGACGAGCGCGCGCTGCGTGCGCGCGACCAGCGACGAGAAATCACCGTGCGCCGGCACGTCGACGTCGATCGCGAGCGTATTGACGAAGAAGCCGATCAGGCCGGCCGTTTCCGCGCGCTCGCGATTCGCGGCCGGCACGCCGACGCAGATCCGCGTGTCGCCGGTCGCACGCGCGAGCAGCGCGTCGAGCGCCGCGAGCAGCACCGCGAACGGCGTTGCGCCCGATGCGGCCGCGAACGCACGGAGCCGTGCACCGATATGGGCGTCGAGCGAAAACACATGACGCGCACCGCGCGCGCTGCGGCGTGCGGGCCGCGCGGCCGCACCGGGCAGCGTGAGCACGCCGCGCTGCGGATCGAGCCGTTCGCGCCAGAACCCCAGCTGGCGATCGCGCTCGCCGGCATCGAGCCAGCGGCGCTGCCACAACGCATAGTCCGCGTACTGGATCGGCAGCGGCGCGAGCGGCACCGGCTTGCCCGACGCATACGCGCGATAGAACGCCGCGAGCTCGTCCAGCATCACGCCCGACGACCAGCCGTCCGACACGATGTGGTGCACGGTCAGCGCGAGCCAGTGATGCGTCGCGTCGAAGCGGATCAGGTGTGCGCGCACGAGCGGCGCCGCGCCGAGATCGAACGCATCGGCTTCGTCGGCCGCGGCGACGCTTTCGGCGCGCGCGACGCGCTGCGCATCGGGCACTGCCTCGAGATCGGTCTCGCGCCACGGGCAGCGCAGCGGCGGATGAATCGTCTGCGCGACGCCGTCCTCCGCTTCGTCGAAGGTCGTACGCAGCGCTTCATGGCGCGCGATCAGCGCATCGCACGCGAGCCGCAGCGCGTGCGCGTCGAGCGGGCCCGTCAGCGCGAGCCGCTCGGTGATGTGATATGCGTCCGGCGCGTCGATCAGCCGCGCGTGCAGCCACAGCCGCGTCTGCGCGAACGACGCCGGCACGCGATCGCTGCGCGGCGTGCGCGGCGGGATCGGCAGCACGCGAAAATCGATGCCGGCCGCGCCGAGCTTGTCGATGAACACCGCGCGCTGCGCGTCGGGCAGTTGCGCGAAACGCGTCGCGAGCGCGAGCCAGTCGGGTTGAACCTTCGTCATCCGTCGTCCTTATTGGGTTTCCAGTTCGCCGAGCAGCGCGTCGATCGCGCTCGCCGCGTCGGTCTCGCCCTGTGCCGCGCAGGCCGCGTCGATCGCATCCGCGCAGCGTGCGAGCGTGCGGGTGTCGAACAGCGTGCGCAGCGGCAGCGCGAGACCCCAGTGCAGGTTCGCCTGCGCATGGGCCTGCGTCGCGAGCAGCGAGTGGCCGCCGAGCAGGAAGAAATCGTCGTCGCGGCCGATCGCGTCCACATGCAGCACGCGCTGCCAGATCGCGGCGAGCGCGCGCTCCGTGTCGGTCGCGAGTTCGACGGCCGCGGCCGCCTCGCGCACCGGCGCCGGCAACGCATGGCGGTCGCACTTGCCGTTCGGCGTGACCGGCAGCGCGTCGAGCTCGATCAGTTGCGACGGCACCATGTACGCCGGCAACTGCGCGCGCAGCGAATCCAGCAGTGCCGCCCGGTCGAGCGAAGCCGCGTCGCCGCGTGCGACATAGCCGATCAGCTGCTCGTCGCGCACGATCACGACCGCGTCGTGCACGCCCGGCGCCATGCGCAGCAACGCCTCGATTTCACCGGGCTCGATCCGCTGGCCGCGCAGCTTCACCTGCGTGTCGACGCGGCCGAGGTAGTCGAGTGCGCCATCGGCGCGGCGCCGTGCGAGGTCGCCGGTGCGATACATGCGCGCGCCCGGCACGAACGGATCGGGCACGAAGCGCTCGGCGGTCAGCCCCGGGCGGCCGAGATAGCCGCGCGCGAGGCCCGCGCCCGCCAGATACAGTTCGCCGGTCGCGCCGGCCGGCACCGGCTGCCATGCCGCGTCGAGCACGTGCAGCTGCAGGTTCGCGATCGGATGGCCGATCGGCACCGCGACGGCGTTCGCGTCGTCGGGGCCGCAGGTCCAGTGCGACACGTCGATCGCGGCTTCCGTCGGCCCGTACAGGTTCACGAGCGTCGCGTTCGGCATGAGCCGTGCGACCTTCGCGACGAGTTCGGGCGCGAGCGCTTCGCCGCTCGCGACGATCAGGCGCACGCTGTCGCATTGCGCGGCGGCCGAGAAATCGTCGAGATACGCGGCGAACGCGGCCAGCATCGACGGCACGAAGTGCAGCACCGTCACGCCGTGCGCATGGATCGCGGCCGCGAGGCGGGCCGGATCGCGGTGGTCGCCGGGCGCGGCGATCGCGAGCTTCGCGCCGATCGCGAGCGGCCACACGAATTCCCATACCGACACGTCGAAGCCGAACGGCGTCTTGTGCAGCACGACGTCGTCGCGCGTGAGCCGGTACGCGTGCTGCATCCACGCGATCCGGTTCGCGAGCGCGCCGTGCGAGTTGCCGGCGCCCTTCGGCTTGCCGGTCGAGCCGGACGTATAGATCAGGTACGCGAGCCGGGCGTCGTCGATGTCGGTGTCGGCTGCGGCTTCGTTCGCTCCGTTCGCTTCGCCTGCTTCGTCGGCGAGCAGATCGGCCACCGTCAGCAGCTGCGTCGTCGCGTCGTCACCGAGCGCGGCCTCCACCTGCTCGCGCAGATGAGCCTGCGTGATCGCGACCGCCGGCCGCGCGTCGCGCAGCAGGTATGCGATGCGCTCGGCCGGATAGTCGGGATCGACCGGCAGGTACGCCGCGCCGGCCTTCAGCACGCCGACGAGCGCCGTCACCATGTCGAACGAGCGCTCGACGCACAACGCCACGGGCGTATCGGGCCGCACGCCGCGCCGGCGCAATGCGGCGGCGACGCGCGTCGTGTTCAGGTCGAGTTCGCGATAGGTCGCGCGTTGCACGGCGCCGTCGGCATCCGCGTATTCGAGCGCGATCGCGTCGGGCGTCGCCTGTGCGGCGGCCGCGAATTGCAGATGCAGCGGCTGCCGCTGTGCGTGCGGCCACGTCCGCGCGGTGTCCTGCGCGCGCGCCAGTGCGGCGCGCGCCGCGTCGTCGGCGATCGACAGCGTGCCGAGCAGCGCATCCGGCGTGCGGGCCAGCGCGTCGAGCGCGCATGCGAACGCGCGGTGCCAGGTCTCGACCTGGTGCGCATCGACGCGCGCGGTGTCGTAGCCGTAGTCGATCGTCAGCTCGGCACCGCTCTCGATCACGAGCGTCAGCGCGAAATCGGTCGCTTCGATGCTGCGCACGTCGCTCAGCGCGAGCGCGCGCGGATCGGCGTCGCGCACGGTCTCGTCGACCGGATAGTTCTCGAATACGACCAGCGTGTCGAACAGGGCGCCGCCGGCGCCGCGCGCCCAGCGCTGGATATCGGCGAGCGGCGTGTGCTCATGCTCGGCGGCGGCCGCGTTCTCGCGTTGCAGCGCCTGCAACCAGTCGGCCGCGCGCTGCTGCGGCGCCGGCGCCGTGATCACCGGCAGCGTGTTGATGAAGAGGCCGAGCACCGTGTCGACGTCCGCGAGCGCATCGGGACGACCCGCGACGGTCGCGCCGAACGCGACGGCCGGCTGGTGGGTCATGCGCTGCAGCGCGAGCGCCCACGCGCCCTGCACCAGCGTGTTGATGGTCAGCTTCAACGCACGCGCCGTTTGTGCGATGCGCGCCGTCGCATCCGCATCGATCGTCGCGCGCCACGTGACCATCTCGGCGTCGGCGCGATCGGCCACGCGTTCGGCGATCAACGTCGGCGCGTCGAGCCGCGCGAGCCGGTCGGTCCAGAAGCGTTCGTCCGCGGCACGATCGCGGGTGCCGAGCCACGCGATGAAGTCGCGATAGCGCAGCGCCGGGCGGCTCGCGAACGGCGACACCGCATCGGGGTCGCGATAGTCGCGCAGCACGTCCGCGAGCAGCCGCGCGGTGCTCCAGCCGTCGAGCAACACGTGATGACGCGTCCAGACGACGCGCCACGCGTCATCCGTCACGCGGATCAGCGTGAGCCGCATCAACGGCGGCTCGCGCCAGTCGAAGCCGCGGGCGCGGTCGGCCGCGAGCCACGCGTCGAAATCGGCGTCGAGCGTGTCGTCGCGCGTGCGCCAGTCGAGCTGCTCGACCGGCATCTGCGCATGGCGATGCACGCATTGCAGCGGCGCGGCCTCGTCGGGCATCACGCTGGTGCGCAGGATGTCGTGGCGCGCGACGGACGCGCCGAACGCGGCCGCGAGCCGGTCGGCGTCGAGCGCCGTCGCGATCGCGACGAGCTGGTTCACGTAGCTGGCGTGCCCGGGCGCGAACAGCGCATGGAACAGGATCCCCTGCTGCATCGGCGACAGCGGATACACGTCGTCGATCGTGCGCCAGTCGAGCGGCGCGCGTTCGATCGCGGCCTGCGTGAGGCCGGCGGCCTGCGCGAGCGGGAAATCGCCCGGCGTCGCGCCGCCGCCGCGATGCGCGACCCGCGACGCGCAGGCATCGGCGAGTTCGCGCAGTGCGGCGGCAAAGCGCGCCGCGAATGCGTCGATCGTCGCGCGCTCGAACTGCGGCGCGCCGTATACCCAGTGAACCTTCAGCGTGCGTGCGCCGTCGCGGTCGGTATCGAGGTACGCATGGATCGCGAGCGTGTTGCCGAGCGGGCCTTCACGGTCGCGCTCGATGCCGATGCCGCCGAAGCGCGGCACGAGCGTCGCGTCGCGCGGCGCGTCGAACTGGCCGAGATAGTTGAACGTGACGCGCGGACGCGGCACGGCGGCCAGCGCCGCACGCGTCGCCGCATCGCCGTAGTGCGCGAGCACGCCGAAGCCGAGCCCCTTGTGCGGCACCGCGCGCAATGCATCCTTGACCGCGCACAGCGTGTCGCGCGCGGTGGCTTCGACCGGCAGCGTCACTGGATAGTGGCTCGTCAGCCAGCCGATCGTGCGGCTCGCGTCCGCATCGTCGAACAGCGCCTCGCGGCCATGGCCTTCGAGTTCGACGCGGCACGACGCGGCGCCGCCGGCACCGGCCAGCGCCATGGCGAGCGCCGCGCCCAGCAGTTCGATCGTCTGCGTGCGATACGCGGCGTGGGCGTCGGTCAGCGCGGCGCGGGTCAATGCCGCGTCGATCGTCTGCACGACGACGGCCGCATCGGCGTTCGTCGCCGGTGCGTCGGGATGATCGGGCACGAGGTCGTCGCCCCGGGCCATGCCGGCCCAGTATGCGGTTTCAGCGACGAACGGCGAGGCGGGCTGCGTCGCGGCACGCGCGAGGCGGGCGGCCCATGCATCCGCGCGCAGGCCCGGCTGCGACAGGCGAGCCGGCGCGCCCTCGCATGCGGCGCGATACGCGGCGTCCAGGTCGTCGAGCAGGATGCGCCACGACACACCGTCGACGATCGCATGGTGGATCGCCAGATACAGTTGCGTCGAACCGTCCGGCAGCCGCGCCGCGCACGCGCAGGCGAGCGGCCCGCGGCCGAGGTCGAGGCGGCACTGCAATGCGTCGAAGCGCGCCAGTGCGTCGGCTTCGTCGCGGGCTGCGACTTCGACGAACGGCAGCGCGTCGTACGGCTTCGCCGCATCGCTCGCGTGCCACTTGCCGTCCGCGCCGCGCGCGAAGCGCTGACGGAATGCGTCGTGATGGGTCAGCAACGCATCGAACGCACGCGCGAACGCATCGGCGTCGAACGGGCCGCGCACGTCGAACGCGACCGACTGGTTCCAGTGGCCTGGATGCGGCACGTCGAGCGCGAAGAAACGCTGCTGCGCGGGCGTCAGGATCGCCTCGGCAGCCGGTGCGGACTGCGCCGGCGCAGGCGTCGGCGTTGCAGCAGCGGCGTCCCCGGTCTTCGCGATACGTGCGAGTTCGGCGACCGTCGGGCCGTCGAACAGCTGCTTCGGCGTGAAGCGCACGCCGCGCTTGCGGGCGCGCGCGATCACCTGCAGCACGAGGATCGAGTCGCCGCCGAGTTCGAAGAAGTTGTCGTCGCGACCGACGTGCGGCGCCTTCAGCACCGCTTGCCAGACTTCGGCGAGCGCCGTCTCGACCGGGCCCTGCGGCGCGTCGCCTGAGGCCGTCGCCACCGGCGCGGCCGCCCGTTCGCGCAGCGCCGCGCGATCGATCTTGCCGTTCGCGGTCACCGGCAGGCCGGCGAGCGCGACGAATTGCGCGGGCACCATGTAGTCGGGCAGCGTCGCGCCGAGCGCCGCGCGCACGGCGGCCTCGTCGAATGCCGCGCCGTCACGCATCACGACGAACGTCGCGAGCCGCAGGCGGCCGTCGTGCTCGATCGCAAGCGTCTCGGCCTGCGCGATCGGGCCGGCCGCGCGCACCGCCGCGCTCACCTCGCCCGGCTCGACGCGATAGCCGCGAATCTTCACCTGATCGTCGATGCGGCCGAGGAACGCGAGACGGCCGTCCGTGCGCAGCCGCACGCGGTCACCGGTGCGATACAGGCGTGCACCGGGCGTGAACGGATCGGGCACGAAACGCTCGGCGGTCTGCGCCGGCCGGTTCAGGTAGCCGCGCGCCACGCCCGGCCCGCCCAGATACAGCTCGCCCGTCGCACCGGCCGGCACGCACGCGCCGAACGCGTCCAGCACCAGCGCGCGCGCATTCGGCAGCGGCACGCCGAGCGGCACGCCGCTCGCCGGATCGCGCGCATCGGCCGCGATCGACGCGGTGTCGCAGGCAATCGCGCCGACGGTCGCTTCGGTCGGCCCGTAATGGTTGATCACGCGGCAGGCCGGCGCGAGCGCGGCCAGGCGCGCAACGAGCGCCCACGTCAGCGTTTCGCCGCCGGTCACGAGCGCGTGGCGCGGCAGCACGTCGGCCGGCACGCGCGCGTCGAGCAGCGCCTGCAGATGGCTCGGCACGATCTTCAGCACGCCGACGTCACGGCCGCGCATTTCCTGCGCGAACAGGTCCGGATCGAACGCGCACGCGGCCGGCAGCAGATGCAGCGTGCGGCCCGCGCACAGCGCGCCGAACAGCGTCGTGTGGCCGAGGTCCGCGGCGACGGTCGACACCATCGCGAACGATGCGTCCGGCGCGAACGCGAGTTCGTCGAGCATCCCCTGCACGTAATCGGCCAGTGCGCCGTGCGACACGACGACGCCCTTCGGCGTGCCGGTCGAGCCCGACGTATAGATCAGATAGGCGCCCTGTTCCGGATGCGGCGCGACGCGCACGCCGGCCGCATGGGCGAGCGTCGCGTCCTGCGCGAGCGTGTCGACGTCGAGCGGCTGGACGTCGGTGCCGGCCGGCCACGCGGCCACATCCGCGACGAGCGCGCGGCGTGCGCCGCAATCGGCGGCCGCGGCCGCCAGGCGCGCGGCCGGCTGCGCGGGGTCGAGCAGCACGGCCAGCGCGCCGGCCTTCAGCGCGCCGAGCAGGCCGACGACGAAGCGCGCCGAACGCTCGATGCAGACGATGACGGGCGCTTCGGCCGTCACGCCGTGCAGTTTCAGTGCGTGCGCGATGCGGTTCGATGCGTCGTCGAGTTCGGCAAACGTCAGCGACGCCGACGCATCGGCCAGCGCGACGCGATGCGGATAGGCGGCCGCCTGCCGCGCGAATGCAGCGACGATGTCCGCGTGTTCGACGCTCAGTGCACGGCCGTCGCGCGGCTGGCGCGTCGCCGGCGACGCATCGCACGGCAGCGCGGCCGTCGCGCATTGCGGTTCATGTGCGGCGCACGCGAGCAGCGCCGCATAGCTGTCGAGCCATGCGCGCGCGGTATCGGCGTCGATGCAGTCGGTCGCGTAGGCGGCGACGAGTTCGATCCCGTTCGCGTCGTCGGTGAAGTCCAGCGCGAAGTCGAAGCGCGCGGCGAGATCGGGGCCCGGCGTCGCCACCGCGGTCGCGCCCGGCAGCACGCTGTCGTGCCGCGCATCGAACTGCTGCGCGAATTTCACGCGCAGCCATTCGTCGCCGCGCTTGACGGGCGGCTTCACCGCATCGACGACGCGCTCGAACGGCACGTCCTGGTGCGCGACCGCGTCGAGCGCCGCCGTGCGCGCCGCGTCGACCAGCGCGCGGAACGGCAGCGTCGGCGCCACGCGCACGCGCAGCGCGACCGTATTCAGGAACAGGCCGAGCAGCGCGCGGGTTTCCGGGCGCTGACGATGCGCGACCGGCACCGCGACGACCACGTCCGTTTCGCCGGTCAGGCGCGACAGCCATGCGTCGAGCGCGGCCAGCAGCACCGTGAAGACGGTGGCCTGCGCGTCGCGCGCAAGACACCGCACGTCGGCCGCGACCGCGTCGGGCAGGCGGACCGACACGCGCGCGCCCTGCAGCGTGCGCGTCGCGCCCGGCTGGCGGTCGACCGGCAGCGCGAGCGGGCCCGGCACGTCGCGCAATGCGCGGCGCCAGTAGTCGAGCTGACGTTCGCCTTCGCCGCCGGCGAGCATGTCGCGCTGCCAGTCCGCGTAGTCGGCATACTGGATCGGCAGTTCGGGCAACGACGGCTCGCGGCCTTGCGCGTACGCGCGGTACGCGGCCGACAGCTCGTCGAATGCGCAGCGCGAGCTCCAGCCGTCGGTGATCGCGTGGTGCGCGGTCAGCAGCAGCCGGTGGCGATCGTCGGCGAGCACGACGAGCGTCGCGCGCAGCAGCGGCCCGCGCGACAGATCGAACGGCGCGCCGGCGTCGCGCTCGGCAATGCGGGCCGCTTCCGCGTCGCGTGCCGCCGGCGGTTGCTCGCGCAGGTCGAGCGTCGTGATCGCCACCGGCAGATGTGCATGGATACGCTGCATCACGATGCCGTCGTCGTTGTCGACGAGCGTCGTGCGCCACGCGTCGTGCCGCTCGATCACGTGGTCGAGCGCGCGCTGCAGCGCAGCGCGGTCGAGCGCGCCGTCGATCGTCCAGTGCGCGGCGATGTGATAGGCAGCGCTTGCGTCGCGCGTCTGCGCGAGTACCCAGAAGCGTTGTTGCGCGAGCGATGCCGCGCGATCGACATACGGCACATCGCTATCGGCCGGCGCACGGCGCGCGGCGATCGCGGCCAGCGGTTCGCCCGTTTCGCGTTCCGCGCGATCGACGTGCGCGGCGAGTTCGGCCAGTGACGGATCGGCGAACAGCATGTCGAGCCGCAGGTTCACGCGCAACGCGGCGCGAATCGCGGCCTGCAGTTGCATCGCGGCGAGCGAATCGGCGCCCAGCGCGAAGAAGCGGTCGTCGCGCGACGGCGTCGTGTCGAGGCCGAGCAGCGTCTGCCAGAAGCCGGCAATCTGCGCTTCGGTCGGCGTGCGCGGTGCGTCGCCCGCCTGTTGTTCGGTGTCGCGCGCGGCGGCAATGCGCTCGCGCAGCGCGGCACGGTCGATCTTGCCGTTCAACGTATACGGCAGCGCATCGCAGCGCACGAACCGGTGCGGCTGCCACGCGGCCGGCAACTGCGCGCCCACGTGCGCCTTCAGCGCCGCATCGTCGGCGGCCGCGCGCAGCGCGACGCACGCGATCAGCCGCGTCGGCCCGTTGCCAGTTTCGGCGATCACGGCCGCGTCGGCCACGGCCGGATGCGTGCGCAGGCACGCGGCGATTTCCGCAGGCTCCACGCGCACGCCGCGCACCTGGACCTGGTCGTCGAGACGGCCGAGATAATCGAATGCCCCGTCGGCGCGCAGCCGCGCGAGGTCGCCAGTGCGGTACACGCGCGCACCGGGCTCGCCGTGCGCATCGGGAATGAAGCGTTCGGCCGTCAGCGCCGGGCGGCCGTGATAGCCGCGCGCGATGCACACGCCGCCGAGGAGCAGCTCGCCGCCCTCGCCCGACTCACCGGCCTCGTCGCCATCGATGCGCGCGACACGCGGACCGATCACGCGGCCGATCGGCAGCGACGCATACGCATCGTTGGCGGCCAGCTCGGGCGTGTCGCCCGGCTCGACCGGCCACAGCATCGGCGAAATAACGGCCTCGGTCGGCCCGTAACCGTTGATCAGGCGCACCGACGGGAAGGTGCGGCGCACGAATTCGAATGCCTGCTGCGGCAGCGCTTCGCCGCCGAACGCGAGCACGCGCAGGGCCGGCGGCACGCCATCGCGCGCAGCGAGCGCCGCGAATTCGCGCAGGTAGGCCGGCGGAAACGCAGCGACGCTCACCGATTCGCGCACCATCAGCGCATGGGCGGCGTCCGGCGCGAACGGCTGCGGCGGCGCAATCGTCACGCTCGCGCCGACCGCGAGCGGCGCGAGCCAGCATTCGTGCGCGGCGTCGAAATTGACCGACGCGAAATGCAGCAGGCGGTCGCCGCCTTCGATCGGCAGCGCGGCCGCGAGCGCGTCGCAATGCGCGGCGAGCGGCCCGTGCTCGACGACCACCGCCTTCGGCGTGCCGGTCGAGCCCGACGTATAGATCATGTAGGCGGCCGCGCGCGGATGCACCGGCACGTCTTCGTCGTCGGCGTACGCGGTGGCATCCGCGCCGTCACCGGTGGCCGACATCGCGTCGAACGCGTGTTCGAACGGCGCGCCGAGCGCCGCGCGGCCGGCCGCATCGACGATCCCGTGACGCAGCTGCGCATCGCGCACGATCCAGTCGAGGCGCGCGGCCGGATGACGCGGGTCGAGCGGCACGAACACGCCGCCCGCCTTCAGCACGGCCAGCAGCGCGACGAACAGCTCGCACGAGCGTTCGACGCAGACGCCGACCCGCACTTCCGCGCCGACCCCGGCCGCGCGCAGTTGACGGGCCAGGTGCGACGCACGCGCGTCGAGCGCGCCGCGCGACAGGCGCAGGTCGTTCTGGAAAGGCGCGGCGAGCGCGGGTGCGTCGGGCGCACGGCGCGCCAGTTCGCGAATTCGATGGTGCAACGCAGTCGGGAAACTCGTCATGTGCGTGAAGTCCTTCGGTCCGGCCGCTTCGGCCAAGTCTCGGGGCCGCAAGGGGCGGCTTCACTGGTGTGACGAACGGCGCGGCCGGTTTTTTACCGTTTTGCGTGCAAAGTCCAAATAGATGCATTTTTTGACGATGCGGCTAAATATTTGCGCGGCCCGTTCGTCTATCAGGAAGGAAAGCCGCAACCGGGCCCGGCCCGCGCGCTGCTTTCGCGTCAGTCTTGCCGTTTCCGCACGGTTTGCTTGCCCTTCATTTACCGACGTTGCCGATGACAGCCGCCCACGAGCCTTCTTCCCCGCCGTCCCTCGACGCCTCCCCCGGCCGCCCCGCGGCCCGCCTGATCCTCGCGCTGCTGCGCGAAAGCCGCGCGTCGCTCGCGCTGGCACTCGTCGCCTGCGTGCTCAACGGCGTCGCGAGCGTGCTGCTCGTCGCGACGCTGAACCGCGCGCTCGCGCAGCCCGGCGCGGCCGATGCGTCGCTTGCGTGGCGCTTCGCGCTGTGCGCGGTGATCGCGCTCGTCACGCGGATCGTGTCGGGCACGCTGTTCGCCCGGCTGTCGCAGGACACGATGGCGCGGCTGCGCGTGCATCTCGCGCGGCGCGTCGGCGCGGCCGAGCTGCGCGACATCGAGCGGATCGGCGCGGCGCCCGTGCAGTCGGTACTGACCGACGACGCGACCAACGTGTCGATGCTGTTCTTCGCGCTGCCGAACCTGGTGATGCACGGCTCGATCGTGTTCGGCTGCCTCGGCTATCTCGCGTGGCTGTCGTGGCCGGTGTGCCTGCTCGCGCTGACCGCGATCATCGCGGGCTCGCTCGGCTATCACACCGGCGATCGCCGCGCGATCGCGTCGCTCGAAGCGGCCGGCCAGGCGCAGGACCGCCTGTTCGGCTATCTCGGCTCGCTGTTCTCCGGCGCGAAGGAGCTGAAGCTGCACGACGCGCGCGCGCGCCAGTTCGTCGACGGCCAGCTCGGCGCCGCGATCGGCGAGGTGCGCGACCACCGTCGCCGCGCGTTCAGCGCGTATGCGGTCGGCGTCGGCTGGATCATCTTCCTGTTCTACGTGTTCCTCGGCGCGGCCGCGTTCTGGCCGCAGCTTGGCGTGCATGCCGATGCCGGTACGGCGGCCGGCTACGTCGTCGTGTTCCTGTTCATGCTGGTACCGCTCGACGGGCTGCTGAACAATCTGCCGACCGTCAACGCGGCGCGCGTGTCGCTCGGGCGCATCGAAGGCGTGATGGCCGAGTTCGGCGCGCTGCGCACGGTGCCGCCGGCCAGCGACGCGCCCGACGTGCCGCCGGCCGGCGCCGTCACGCTGCGCGGCGTCACGCATGCATACTTCCACGAGCGCGACGAGCGGATGTTCCGCATCGGGCCGATCGACCTGACGATCCGGCCGGGCGAGCTCGTGTTCATCGTCGGCGGCAACGGCAGCGGCAAGACGACCCTCGCGAAGGTGCTGACCGGGCTCTACGAGCCGGAGGAAGGCACGATCGAGGTCGAGGGCCGCACGATCGGCTGGCGCGAGCGCGCCGCGTACCGGCAGCGCTTCAGTGCGGTGTTCAACGACTTCCACCTGTTCGATGCGCTGCTCGGCATCGTCGATCCGGACGATCCGGCGCGCACGCAGGCCGATGCGCGCGCGAACGCGCTGGTCGCGAAGCTCGCGCTCGATCACAAGGTGAAGGTCGTCGATGGCGCGTTCTCGAACCGTGCGCTGTCGACCGGGCAACGCAAGCGGCTCGCGCTCGTCGTCGCGTATCTGGAAGACCGCCCGTTCTACCTGTTCGACGAATGGGCGGCCGACCAGGATCCGTCGTTCAAGGCCGTGTTCTACGAGCAGCTGTTGCCCGAGCTGCGCGCACGCGGCAAGGCCGTGATCGTGATCACGCACGACGACCGCTATTTCGATCTCGCCGATCGGCTGCTGAAGCTCGACAACGGTCAGATCGTCAGCGACACGACGCCCGCGCGTTCACGCGCACAAGCGGGTGTCGATGCGCTGAGTGCGTAAGCATGGTGTGAACACCAGCCGCCTGCGCGCAGTGGTTGCGGCGCGCGGGCGGTGTCCGGTTGGAAGGATCGGGAAGGTTTGGAAAATCGGGAAAGGCCACGGGAATGTTGCAGCCCGTTCGGGCAGCATACGGACGGCAAACGCGGTTCCGACCACACCGCCCCGCCCGCTCACGACGCGCTGCTGCCGTTCAACGCACGACGGCCGGCAGCTTCAGCATCGTATCGGTCATCACGTCGGCCAGCTTGAGCGCCGACATCGGCCCGCCGAACCCCCAGATATTGCGCTCGATGAGCGCGATCCGGTGGTCGCGCAACGCGGGCACGAAACGCCACACCGGCGAATCGAGTTTCGACGACAGCGGCACGTCCATCCCCGTTGCGGTGACGAACAGCACGGCGAGATCGCGCTGCCGGAGCAAATCGGCGGACGTCACGTAAACCGTGCCTTCCCGCGTCGGTTTCTTCGGCCACGGATCGAGCCCGAGCGCGCGCGCCAGTCCCGCCGACGTGCTGTTGCCCGTATAGGCCCAGTAGCGGTCGGGCAGACCGAGATCCTGCAGCAACGCGATGCGCTCACCACTGCGCCCCGCCGCCTTGAGCCGCGCCGCATTGCGTGCGATTCCCGCGTCGAGTTGCGCTTCCACCGCTTTCGCGCGCGCGTCGCGCCCGGTGACGGCGCCGATCGTCCGGAAGATCTCCCGCATCCAGTCGAGCTGCGTGACGGGCACGCCGTCTTCCGACACGTTCGGGCTGAACTGGAACAGGATCGTCGGCGCGATCCGGTCGAGCGCGGCGAAGATCGGCGCATGCCGGAAGCCGACGCCGATGATGAGATCGGGCTTCACCGCGGCGATCGCCTCGAGCCCCGGCTCCTGGCGCGAGCCGATGTCGGTCACGTGCGCGAGCCGGTCGCTCCCGTAGCCGAGCCAGCCCGGATAGAACGCCGTATCGGCCATGCCGACCGGCACGAGGTCGAGCGCGATCACGCTTTCCGCGAACATGAAGTCGAGCGCGACCACGCGTTGCGGCCGCACGGGCATCGTCGCGCTCGCCTGCGATACGACGGGGTTGCCGGCGAGCGAGCGGCCCTGTGGCGAGGCCGTGCTGCCCGGCCCGCCGTGCGCGTCGTCAGCGAATGCGACGGCCGGTGCAACCAGCGCGCCGCAGCACGCGGCGCCGAGCGCGGCCAGTGCGCCGAGCGCATGGCGGCGGCCGGCACGCGTCACCGGATCGCGTCCTGCCCGGTCAGCGCCGCGTCGTCCATCGTCAATAGCAGGGGGCAGCTTCCACACAGTTGCGTTTCTCCAGGAATTTCATAGCGCAGGCAGCACACGCGGCGTGCGCGAAACGGTGTCGGCAGCAGCGGCGAGCGCGGCACGGCATCGCGCACCGGCAGGCGCAGCGGATTCGGCTCGCCGTGCACGCAGGACGCGCCGAACAGCCAGTCCGCATCACGAACGGGATCCGCCACGCACGGCAGCGACCGGTACGTGTCGAGCAGATAGTCGAGCAGGTTGCCCGCGTTGCTCCACAGCACGCGCGGCGTGACGCGGCCCATTGCCGCGAGCAGGTCGATCACCGCGCCGAGATGCGCGACGAGCCCCGCATAGCGCGGCGCGGGCTCGCTGCACGGCGCGCCGAGCGCGTCCGGCGCGAAATACAGCGCGGCCGGCATCCCGTCGTCGAGCGCGACGAACGTGCGCTCCGGCGCCATGTCGAGCGGCCGGCCGAGCGTCAGCGCGGCCACCACGCCGGCGGGCGCCGCGCGGCCGAAGTAGTACTTGCTCCATTGCGACATCAGCGCGCGCGCATGCTGCGCCGGATCGCCGCCGTAGTGGCACACCATCGCGTCGAGCACCGCGTCGCGATGCTCGGGCAGCGCGCTCACGGGCACGACGATCCGGCCCGGCGCGTGCGTGTCGTCGGGCATCCCGAGCCATACGACGTCGAGATGCTCGGCGAACGGTTCCGGCGCGAACGCGGAAAAGCGCGTGGCGCATGCGCCGTCGAGCGCCGGTGTCATCGCCCCGTGCGCCGGGCGCGGCGCCCCTCGAGGATCAGCAGGCCGAGCAGGTACGGCGCGCCGATCAGCGCGGTCAGCACGCCGGCCGGCACTTCGCGCGGCGCGACGACCGTGCGGGCCGCCAGATCGGCGAGGCCGAGGATCAGCGCGCCGCAAGCGGCCGCGAGCCACAGCCGCGTGCGATGCCGGCGTGCGCCGAGCATCGACGCGACGTGCGGCGCCATCAGCCCGATGAAGCCGACCGGCCCGACGGCCGCGACGGCCGCGCAAGCCGCGAGCGTCGCGATCGTCAGCGCGAGCGGCCGCAACGCGGCGACCGGCAGCCCGAGCGCGGCCGCCTGGTCGTCGCCGAGCGCGAGCATGTCGAGCGGCCGCGCGAGCCACGCGAATACGGGAACCGCGAGCACGCACCACGGCAGCAGCATCGACACCTCGCCCCAGCTGCGGCCGTACGTGCCGCCGACGAGCCAGACGACGAAGCGCGCGGGCTGCACGCTTTCCTGCGTGATCAGCCATTGCGCGAGCGTGGTCCACAGCGCGCCGATCGCGATGCCGGTCAGCGCGACCGCGAGCGGTGCGTAACGATGCCGATGATTCAGCGCGAGCGTGATCGCGAGCGACAGCCCACCGCCGATCAACGCGGCCGCGGCAAGCGTCACGTGGCCCATCAGCGGCCACGTCGACAACGCGAACAGCGTGACGAGCCCCGCCCCCTGCGTGACGCCGAGCACTTCGGGGCCGGCGAGCGGGTTGCGCACGACGCTCTGCATCGCGACGCCGCTCACGGCCAGCAGCGCGCCCGCGAGGAGCGCGCACAGCAGCCGCGGCATGCGCAGGTCGATCAGCATCCGCGCGAGCGGATCGTGGCCCGACAGCGCGGCGGACCAGCGCGCGGGCGACAACCATTCGGGGCCGGCCGACACGCCGACGAACAGCGCGAGCACGCCGGCCGCGACGAACAGCACGGTACGCAGCGGCCAGCCGAGCCCTTCGAGCCAGCCGACCAAGCGTGTCGAGCCGCTGCCGGCCGCGCGTTCGGCTTGCGCATGCAGCACGCCCGACCACGCGGCGCCGCGCCGGATCATCGCGAGCATCAGCGGCGTGCCTACGAGCGCGATCGCGACACCCGTCGACAGCGTCGCGTCGAGGCCCGATGCGAGCACCGCGCTGTCGGTAACCAGCACGAGCGCACCGCCCGCGAGCGCCGACAACGGCACCAGCACGCCGAGCCGAGCCGCGCGGGCCCCGCGCACCTGGCGCAGCAGGTTCGGCGCGACGAGCCCGACATACGACAGCGGGCCCGCGATACTGACCGCGACGCTCGTGAACGCGACCGCGACGATCGTCGCGGCGAGCCGCGTCGCATCGACACGCACGCCGGCCGCGGCCGCCGCCTCGTCGCCGAGCGCGAGCGGATTCAGCGGCCGGATCACCAACGGCAGCGCAAGCAGCGGCACGACGAGCCAGCGCGCGGCGAGCGCGAGCCCGGTCGCGCCCGGTTGATAGAGACTGCCGTTGGTCCACAGCGCGGCGCCCGCGATGTTCTGCTCGAAGAACGCGAGCACGAGCGTCGACAGCGCCGCGAACAGCAGCATGCAGACGCTGCCCGCGAGCACGAGCCGCAGCGGCGTCGCGCGCCAGCCGCCGGCCGCGACGATCGCGCATGCGGCGGCGATCAGTCCGCAGACGAACAGCAGCGGCACCGATGCGACACCGGCGAGCGCCGGCACCAGCATCGCCGCGAGCAGGCCGAGCTGCGCGCCGCCCGTCACGCCGAGCAGGTCGGGCGACGCGAGCGGATTGCGCGTGAGCGACTGGAACAGCGCGCCCGCGATGCCGAGACAGCCGCCCGCGACGAGCGCGGCCGCGACGCGCGGCAGGTTGAGATCGAACAGGAACACGCCCGCGAGCGCGGCGGCGTCGCTGCCCGGCACGGCGTTCCACCACACGCGCAGGTCCGGCGCGACGCGCAGCACCGCCAGCACGGCGATCAGCACGACGAGGCCGAACGCGATCGCACCGGCGCGGCGGCCGGATACCGTGCGCTGCCCGCTCGCCGCGAGCCGCTGGCGTCCCGCGACCGTCGTCATACGGCGATATCCCGGTCGACCGCGTGCTCGAACGCGTGCGGCGTGCCGGATGCCGGCGGCCCGTAGGCCGGCACGCACATCGGCGCGCCCGTCTGCGGATGCGCGAGCTTCAGCATGTCGACGCCGAACGCGGCGCGCAGCTGCGCCGGCTCCAGCATCGCGTCGGGCGAACCCTGCGCGACGAGGCGGCCGGCCCGCATCAGCACGATCTCGTCGCTATACGCGGCCGCCTGGTTCAGGTCGTGCAGGACCCACACGATCGTCAGCCCGCGCGCGCGGTTCAGCGCGCGCAGCGCGTCGAGGATGTCGAGCTGGTGATGGATGTCGAGATAGGTCGTCGGCTCGTCGAGCAGCACGATCGGCGCCTGCTGCGCGAGCGCCATCGCAATCCACGCACGCTGGCGCTCGCCGCCCGACAGCGCGCCGACGTCACGCTCGGCGTCGCCGGCAAGGCCGCTCGTGTCGAGTGCCTCGTCGATCGCCGCATGGTCGGCACGCGACAGCCCGCGCAGGAAGCCGCCATACGCATAACGGCCGTACGCGACGAGCTCGCGCACGGTCAGCCCCGAAGGAATCTGGTTGAACTGCGCGAGCATCGTGAGCTCGCGCGCGAGCGCGCGACGGCGAAACGACGCGAGCGGCCTGCCGTTCACGTCGACGTGGCCCGCACGCACGGGCTGCAGGCCCGCGAGCGTACGCAGCAGCGTGCTCTTGCCGCAGCCGTTCGGGCCGCACAGCGCCGTCACGCGGCCGGCCGCGATCGACAGGTCCAGCCCGTCGATCACGACATGGTCGCGATAACCCACCGTCAATCCGCGCGCGGCAAGCGCGGCGGTACTACGCGTCATCGGTCCTCCGTTCGGTCGCGCGCGGGACCGTGTAGCTCTGCGCCATCGCCACGACCACCTTGCGCGGCCCTTCGAACGGGTCGCGCGCATGCGCGGTCAGCATGTTGTCGAGCATCAGCACGTCGCCCGTGCGCCACGGGAACACGATGCGCTGGCGTTCGAGCACCCCGCGGATCTCCGCGAGCGCGTCGGCCTCGAGCGGCGCGCCGTCGCCGTAATACACGTTGCGCGGCACGTTCTCGAGCCCGACCGCATCGACGAGCGCTTCCTGCATGTCGTCGTCGAGCGCGGACAGGTGAAACAGGTTCGCCTGGTTGAACCACACGCGGTCGCCGGTGCGCGGATGGCGCGCGACGGCCTGGCAGCGTTCGCGCGTGCGCAGCAGCAGTTCGCCGTCGTCGTCGGTGCGCCACGTGCATTCGATCCCGCGCGCCGCGCACATCCGCTCGACCTCGGCCGGCTCGTCGGTGCCGAACGACTGCTGCCACGGCAGGTCGAGCCCCTGGCCGAAATTGCGCACGTACAGCAGCTCGCGCTGCTCGAAGCGCGCGACGAGCGCCGGATCGAGCGCGCGATAAACCGCGCGGCTGTCCGCGATCGGCGTCGCCCCGCCCTTCGGCGCCGCGAGCGCGCAATGGAACCAGATCCGCAGCGGCCACTCGCGCGTGTACGACTGCTCGTTGTGCAGCGGAATCGCGCGGTGCGGCGGGTATTCGGTCGACGTGTAGACGGCGCCTTCGACCTGACTGCGCGGCGTCGACGCGTATTCATAGCCGATCAGCGGATCGCCGAACGATGCCGCGAACTGCTGGAACGCATCGATCGACGGCACGTGAAAGCCCGTGAACAGCACACCGCCCGCCCGTTCGAGCGTGTCGGCCGCGATGGCGCGCGCCAGCGGCGCGACTTCGTCGATCGACATGCCGTCGGCGCTACGCGGCGACACGACGGTGGGCAGCCCCGGCTCGATACGCAGGTCGTCGAGCGTCGGCAACGAAAGCAGGGTCATGCAACGTCCTCTTCAGGTGGCGCGCCGCCAAGCGCGGCGCAACGGGTCACGACGCGCGCGTCGCACGCTCGCCGTCCATCGCGCGGCGCAGGCTCGCGGGGCGCATGTCGGTCCAGACCGTCTCGATGTGCGCGAGGCAGTCGGCCTTCGGGCCGCGCACGCCGACCTCGCGCCAGCCGGCCGGCACGGGCCGGAACGTCGGCCAGATCGAATACTGTTCTTCGTCGTTGATGACGACCGTGTAGACCAGGTCGTCGGTGTCGGCGGAAGGCGTCGTGGCTTGCGTCATGATCGGAAAAAAGCGGGAGACGGTTGAAGGAAGCGAAGCGGCGAACTGTCGAATCGGCCGCTCCTGTCTTGAAGACGATTGGCCGGCGCGATTTTTTACCGGCGCCGCGCGCGACCGCCGAGAAACACCGGACACGCGACCCCGCGATGGCACGCGTCGAGACACTCCGCGCAGTGGCGCTCCGCGTCGCGCACCATGAAATGCACCAGCGTCTGCGACACGTTTAGCGCGCGCGCCGCGGTCTGCAGCGTCTCCTCGCGCAGCCGCACCATCTCGAACGCCGCGCGGCTGCGCGCCGGCAGGTCGTCGAGCGCGGCCCACACGCGGCGCAGCGTGTCGCGCGTCATCAGTGCGGCTTCCGGCGTCGGTTCCGGCGACGGCACGTCGAAGCCGTCGTCCTCTTCCGTGTGATAGACGTTCTCGAGGCTTTGCCGGCGGCACGCGTCGATCGATGCATTGCGCACCATCCGCGTCACGTACGCGACCGGCTGGCGCACCGCGTCCTGGTTCGGGAATTCGACGAGCTTCACGAATACGTCGTGGACGACGTCCTCGGCGCGGCTCGCGCAGCCGACGAAGCCGCGCGCTACGTTGACGAGCATCGCGCGATGGGCAATCAGCACGTCGAGCAGCGCGCCCTGCGCACGCGGTTCCTTGGCACGACGCGCACGCGGCGCGGGGCGCGACGGCAGGTCCGGATAACCGCCGAGGAACGGGTTCGCCGCTGCCGCTGCCGGGCGTTCGAGCACTTCCGCCATTGCCATCGATCTGCTCCGTCGAATTCCGAGATAAGGCAATTTAACGTAAACGCAAATCATTCTCAATGCGATTACCGAATTCCCCTTCCGCTTGTCGGGATTTGTCTGATCAATCGATGAAATCGGCGTTTTGGCGGATGGGCCAGGAGCGACGGAGCCCGCCGCATTCAGATAGCTTTCTGCGTGAAAGGTGGTGCCCGAGGTCGGAAACCTACCCCGCACCCATGCCGGTGGCGCCACCGTGCCGGTTGGACGGCACATTCACGCGATGCGCACCGTCAGCGTGGCGCCGGCAAAAGCTTTCACATTTCCAACGATAAGCCTACCGCCGTCATGTACCGTAGCAACTTATTACCACGCGAAATTTTGGGGGCTCGTACGATCGAATTGCTGTTTCCAAGGGAGAACGACATGAAATCCATCGTGTTATCCGCTGTCATGGTTGGCGCGCTGTCGAGCGTGATGCTGACCGGTTGCGTCGCCTACCCTGGCCCGGCTGAAGTGACGATCGGCTGGCATGGCGATCGCTACTGGGACGGACAACGCTACTGGGAGCGCCACGACTGGGAAGCGCGGCATCCGCGTGGTTATGACGATCGCCGGGACGACCGTCGCGACGAGCGCCGTGACGAACGCAGGGACGACGAGCGCCCGCGGTGGTAATGCCTTCCCCTCCCGTGCCCCGATACCGAACGACAGGACCTCGACATGAAGACACTACTGAAAACCCTGACCGCCGCGGCCGTTGCCGCCGCCGTGCTCGTGCCGGCCATCGCCGAAGCGCATCCGTACCGCGTGTGCCACTTCGAGCATCACCATCACAAGGTGTGCCGCTGGGTGCGTTGAGCATCGCACCGCGCGGTTGAGCAACAAGCGCCGGCATGCCGGCGCTTTTTTTCATCGCGTGCAGGTGGCACGTCGCGTCAATAGATGAACAACCGGATCGTTGCGGTCGCATCGAATCGCCCGATCTTCGGCGGACCGAACGATTTCAGCACCGCGTCCATCAACACGCTTTGATTCATCACGTTGGACGCGAACTGCGCCAGCGTGAACTGCTGATTGAACGGAATGGCCTTGCCCTGGCTGTCCTCGATGCCGATACCGAAATTGCTGTCCTTCGCCGGCACCAGCAAGCCGTTCTGCACCGGAAAGCTCGTTTCGAAATACCCGTCGACCCGCACCGCGACGTTGCATTTCTTGGTCAATGACAACGAGAACCGCTTGCGCGGCACCGCCGGCATGAAGCCGTTACCGGCCGCCTGCACCTGCCCGAAGTTGACGACGCCCGGTTCGGGCGTGACGAGCACGTCGACGAAACACGGCGTCGGCTTGAGGTTGCGCAGGCCGCTCAGCCGGTACTGGAAGCTCGGGCTGTACGCATTGAGCCCGAACTCGCCGTCGAACTGGAAGACCGTGTAGATGTCGCTCGGTGGCTGGACCCAGTTGCCCTTCTTGCGCACGACGACCTGATAGTCGATGCTGATGCGGGTCTGCTGGCACCGCCCGCGGTCGAAATCGTACCGGCTGCACGGCGGCACCGAATAGCCGGTAAACACGCCGCCGCCGCGATTGCTCGTCTTGTCGAAATAGTCGATGCCGCGGTAGCGGATGCCGATCTCGAGCCCCCACGCGGCCGGGTCCGTGCGATTCGGGTTCGCGTAGAAATAGATGTTGTCGACGACTCTCAGGCTGCCGGCGTCACCGAGATCCTTGTAGCAATACCCCGTCGTCGTGCGCACCGGAGAAACCCAGATCACGTACCCGTCCGGCGCGTCGGTCGGATACGACGCCACGCCGCCGATCGGCTCGGTCAGCGAGGTCGCGCCGCTGTTGGTGAGGCACCGCAACGCCCACGCGGGCTGCGCCGCCACAACGAACAACGCGAGCACGATCCAGCGCAACCATGCCGCCGGCATGTGCCGTTCATGCACGGCGCCGCTCATCGCTTCACGCTCTTGCAAGCCCCCGCGTCACACGCATATTCGACCGCCACCTGGCCGCCGTAATCGTCGATATGCGTGATGAACAGCGTCGACGGCGTCGCGGCCTTGAACGGCACGTCGGCCGTGCTCATCGGGTCCACCATCACGGGCTCGATCGGCACCGGCGTCTTCTGCGCGCCCGCCGTCACGTCGACCACCGTCACGTGATACGGCGTCGGATTGTCGAACACGAGCCGGTGCGCGGCCGCGTCGACGCGCAGCGTCATCGGCAGCGTCCAGTCCTCGTCGCGCGCCGGCTGCACTCCCTTCGGCCGATAGAACAGCTTCATCTGCGTATGCAGCGCGATCTGCAGCGTGTTCGGCGTATCGGTCTTCGGCGGCACTTCGCGGATGTTCAGATAGAACACCGATTCGCGATCGGCCGGCAGCGCGGCCCCGGGCAGCTTCGCGATGCGCAGCACGTTGCGCTCGTTCGCCTCGACGCGCTGCAGCGGCGGCACGACCATCAGCGGCGACGTGATCTTGTTGCCGCGCGTGTCCTCGAGCCATGACTGCACGAGATACGGATACGTCGTGCTCTTGTTGGTGATCGTGACGATCGCGGCCGGTTCGCCTTCGTTGAAGATCACGCGCGTGCGGTCCGGCACGATCGCCGCGTGCGCGGCGCCGGCGAGCAGCGCGCTGGCCACGGCCAGCATGCACGATGCTCGGCGCGGGAAGGAAAGAGAGAAAACAGGGTTCATGCGGGATCCGTGAAATCATCGGTCGACCCGTGCGGCCGCTGCATGCGACTCGCCGGGCGGCTGGCACGTCACCGGAATCGGCGTGCCTTCGAGTTGAAGCTGGTTCGGCAGTGCATTCACCGCGCACAGCGTGCGTTCGCCTGCCCGCACCACCAGCGCGGATTTCGGCTGCACCTGGGTCAGGAACGCGGCGCCGGCTTCGCCGACGATGCCGAGCTCCTTGCCGTTCGCCGCGTCCTGCACGGATGCGCCGAACGGCAGCGGCTTGCCGGCCGCATCGGTCAGCGTCAGATACAGGTTGCTGCCGCGCGCGGCGGAAAACTTCACGAAGCCGATCGCGCCGTCGGTCAGCACCATGCGCTGGATCGGGTTCGACACCTGCACCTCGAGCGGCAGCTTCTCGACGTTGACGGTCGCGTCGTACACGTTGTACGGCGAGATCCCGTCGAGCACCGCATAGCCGCGCGAGTCGGTATGCGTGAGCGTGCCGGACAGCGGCACGTCGGGCACGCCGTCGGTCGATACCAGCAGCCGCGTATCGCCCGCGTTGCCGTTCGCATGCGCGGACACGCCGTACTGCGTCGCGACGAGCGAGCCGTCGACTTCGAGCGACGCGGCCGCATACGCGTTGGCGAGCGTCGACGCCTGCGCGCTCAGCTGGTAAGTCGACGTGCGCTGGCGGAAGCTCGCGTTCGCCGACGCGCGGCCGTCGGTCGCGCCCGCGTTGATCTGGTAGGTGCGGCCGGCCGGATCGTCGTAGATGTAGCCCGCGTTCGCGCTCGTGCTGCCGCTGCCCGTCGTCAGGTTCGACGTGACGGTGTGGCGGCCGCCGAGCGGCAGCGTCGCGGTCACCGAGAACTGGTTGCCGCTCGCGCCCGCGCTTTGCGTGCGGAACGCCGACACGCTGACGTTCAGGTTGCGCAATACGCCGATCGAGAATGCGCGCGTGAGCGTGAGGCCGACGCGCTGCTCCGACGCGCGGGCCCAGTAGGTCGTCTGGTCGTACGAGAAATAGGTCGACGTGTCGCCGAAGCGCTTCGACATCGTCGCCGAGTAGCGTTGCTTGCTGTTCGCGAGGCCGTACGCGGTCGGGTCGCCCGAGAACTGCGCGAAGTTGGTGTACTCGCGTTCGGAGAAGCGATAGCCGAAGAAGCGCACGTCCGCGTCGAGCCCGTCGAAGTGCTTCGAATAATTGATGCGATACGAGTTGCCGTTGCGCGTCGCGCCGTTCCACCACAGGTGGGCACGCGCATGCGTGACATCGGCCGATACCGCGCCGAACGTGCCGAAATCGCGGCCGACGCCCAGTGCGATCGACGTATAGCCCGACGCGGCGATGAAGCCGCCGTACAACGTGACGTCGAACGGCAACCCGTACGCGGCCTCGCCGAACCCGAAGAACGGCGTGATGCCGGCGCCGCCGAACTGCCGCGGCTTGCCGACGGCGGCCTTGTAGCGCAGCTGTCCGGTACGGGCGAGGAACGGCACCGCGGCCGTCGTCACCTGGAAGCGCTGCACGCTGCCGTCCTCTTCGTCGACCGTGACGTCGAGCGTGCCCTGCACGCTCGTGTTGATGTTCTGCAGCGCGAACGCGCCCGGCGACACGCGCGTCACGTACAGCACGCGGCCCGCCTGCGACACGGTCACGGTCGCGTTGGTGCGCGCGACGCCCGAGATCAGCGGCGCATAGCCGCGCAGCGAAGGCGGCAGCATGCGATCGTCGCTGCGGATCGACGCACCCGTCAGCGCGAACGTGTCGAAAATGTCCGAGCTCAGGTAGTCGTCGCCGAACGTCACCGTCGACTGGATCGACGGCAGCGCGCGAAACGCGTAAAGCCGGCTGAAGCGGAACGTGCGGTCCGCATACGCCGTGTTGCCTACGTTCGACTGCGCCTGGTAGTCGCCGCGCAAGCGCCATGCATCCCAGTTCGCGCCGATCGTTCCATAGGCCTGGATCGAATTCGTCTGTCCGCCGCCCGAACCGAAGTTGCGGTTCGTGTTCGCGATCACGCGATAGTCGAGCATCGCGCCGGCAATCCCGTCGGACCAGCTCGACGGCGGCAGGTAGGTCGAATCGGTGAATTCGAGCGCGGCCTGCGGAATCGTGATCTTCAGCCGTCCGTCGCTCTTCAGGTAACGCACGGTCGCGCCCTCGATCGCGCCGAGATCGACGCAACGTCCGCCCTGCAAGCGCGGCAGGTCCTTCGCGAGCGACGGTTTCAGCCCGAACCGCGCGACGAGTTCCGGCGGCAGGCACGGCTTGCCCGCGCCGGATGCGTCGAGCGCGATGAACTGAATCGCCTGCAGCCCGTAGAACAGGTCGTTGACCTGCACGTCGAGCATGTACTCGCCCGGCAGCGTGAAGTCGGGCTGCGAGAACTGCGACAGGTCGACATTGCTCGTGCCGTCGATGTCGAGAAACGACGAATTGAATTCCGTCGCATGGCTCGGGCTGCCGACGACCAGCACGCAGACGCAAAGGAAGGAATGTCTGATTCGCACGCGGCGCTACCGGAAATCCGAGGAAGTAGAGACGTGAAGGAAAGGAAGACGGAGAAAGGGTGTGCACACCCCTTCTCCGATACGGCCGCTTACTGGTAGCGGACCGTGAAGTTGGCAACGCCGTCGGCCGTACCCGGCGTCACGCCGGCGGCCGTGGCTTCGTACATCGCCGCGAAGCGTGCGATGTTCGTGCCGTTTTGCAGCAGAGTCGGCGCCTTCTGTTCGGCGCCGTTGTCGAGGTATTCACCCGATGCGGACTGCAGGCGGATGCCCACGTTGGTTGCCGAACCGATCGTTGCGAGCAGCTTCGGCTGGCCCGCGCTCGACGTGCCCGTGAACGTGAAGTACGCGTTCTGCGCGATGCTGGTGTCGCAGTCGGTCAGCTTGATGTCGAACGACACCGCGTCCGACTTGTCGCCGGCTTGCTTGAACTTGTTGGTCGGCACCTTGCCGAGCTGCACGGTCTGGTTGACGGAGTTCGAATCGATGCCGCATGCGCCCGCGACGATCTCGCCCGTGAAGTTGATCGTGCCGGTGCCCGCTGCGAAGGCCGAGGTGGACAGGGCTGCGAGTGCGACCGCGCTCAGGAGGGATTTTTTCATGACGTTTTCCGTGAGAATTGCAAAGGGAACAGACGACGTGGCGGATACAAAAGGCAGCGTGTGGTTGGCTTCCGTCCGACACGAGGCGGCATTATCGAGATAAGCGTGAAGGGATTTTGTAAATCATTGTCAAATCTCAATGACAATCTTCGTTTTATGGGTTTCAAAACCCAATCCCTCCTGCCGGCAGTCAATTCCGATATTTTCGTCCGCAGTCCTTTTTTATTTTCCGGAACCAACTGAAAATTAAAGACATTTCCTTTTCGGGCTTGAAAACTCCCCGCTTCTCCTTGCTGGACATAGCCTTTCGAGATACCCGACGTGAAATGCCAAAACTCAGTCCGATTCCGCCATCGTTGTCCTATCGCAACGAAAGCATTCGATGATTTTCAACTGGCAGGAAATTAACGAGCAATATTCAATGCCGCGAAATTTTCGCGCAAACGATTGCGAAATTCGCACAAACGTTTTACCGCGACACTTTGTCGCCTCTTATTGTTCGCAATGCGCGAATTAATCGAATCGTCAACCCTGGATTAAAGCGGCGTGTAAAGCCGTGCGCGCCAAAACGACATCCGCGGCACTGGATGGAGTCGGAATAAGAGGAAGTCCGGCACGATCGGAGGCCGGCGGCGACGCGATCGGTCGCCGGGATGCGAGTCGAGTGGAAGGCGGCCCTTCAACCCGACTGCGTGGAGGAAAAACGGAGTCGACGAAGCGCGCATGCACGTGTCGTCGATCGTGGCCGGTGACCCGACAGCGGCAACACCGACCGCGGCAGCGGCGACGCATCGCGATGCGCCGCCGCCACCTGGCCGATGCCGGTCAAGCCATCACGCGGCAGCTTCGCCAGCGGTTGCCGGCGCCCAGCCGCCGCCCAGTGCACGATACAGCGCAATCGCATTCGCGAGCCGCAGCGCCTTGAGCCGGATCAGCTCATGCCCGGACTCGTACGTGCTGCGCTGCGCGTCGAGCAGTTCGAGATACGTCGCGACGCCGCCCGCATAGCGGCGCTGCGCGAGTTTCAGCCGCGCGCCGTCGGCCGCGTAGACGTCCTGCTGCGCGGCGAGCTGGCGATCGATCCAGTCGCGCGCAGCGAACGCATCGGCCACTTCGCGAAACGCGGTCTGCACGGTCTTCTCGTACTCGGCGACCGCGATGTGCTTGCGCGCACTCGCGACGTCGAGATTCGCGCGATTGCGACCGCCCGCGAAAATCGGCAGCGTGATGCGCGGCGCGAACGTCCACACGCTCGTGCCGGCCGCGAACAGGGTCGAGAACGCATCGCTGACCGAGCCGTAGTCGGTGGTCAGCGCGACGCGCGGGAAGAATGCCGCGCGCGCGGCGCCGATCTGCGCGTTCGCGGCCTTGAGCCGCGACTCGGCCTGCCGGATGTCCGGCCGCCGTTCGAGCAGCGCGCTCGGCGCGCCGGGCGCCACCGGCGCGATCGCGAGCGTGTCGAGCGCGGTGCCGTCGGCGGGCACGCCGCGCGCGAAATCGCCGGCGAGCAATTGCAGCGCGCGCACCGATTGCGCATGCTCGCGCTGCAGCGCGGCCTGCGATGCGCGCGCGGACGCGACCAGCATCTCGGCCGAACGCAGTTCGATCGCGTCGCTCGTGCCGGCCGCGTAGCGGCGCTGCGTGAGCGCGGCGATGCGCTCGCGCGCGTCGAGCGTGCGCTGGGCCAGCGCCAGTTGCTCGCGCAACGATCGCTCCGACACGTACGCCCCCGCGACTTCGGCGATCACGCCGATGCGCACCGTGCGCTGCGCGTCGGCCGTCGCGAAATACTCGGCGAGCGCCGCATCCGACAGGCTACGCACGCGGCCGAACAGGTCGAGCTCGTACGCGCTGACGCCGACGCCCGCGCGATACAGCCCGCTCACCGCGCTCTCGCGCACGACCGGGTCGTACTGGCGCGTGCGTTCGTAGCCGAGATTCGCGTCGACCGACGGCATCAGGTCCGCGCGCTGCACGCCGTACAGCGCACGCGCTTCGTCGAGCCGGCCGGCCGCGATCCGCAAGTCGCGATTGTTCGCGAGCGCGGCATCGATCCATGCCTGCAGCGCCGGATCGGTGAAATACGCGCGCCAGTCGTCGAGCAGCGCGGCGTCGGCCGTCGAAGCCGGGCCGACGCCCTGCTGCGTGTCGCCATCGACCGTCGCATAGCTGGCCGGCACCGGCGCCGCCGGCCGCTCGTAACGCGGCGCAAGCGAGCAGCCCGCG
This sequence comes from Burkholderia sp. SIMBA_051, assembly GCF_046534915.1. Taxonomy (NCBI): domain Bacteria; kingdom Pseudomonadati; phylum Pseudomonadota; class Betaproteobacteria; order Burkholderiales; family Burkholderiaceae; genus Burkholderia; species Burkholderia sp. SIMBA_051. Next base: position 109,744 of record NZ_JAWRXS010000004.1, read on the forward strand.
AGCGCGAGCACGGCGGCCAGCGCGAGCGGAAGCCTCGGTGCGGCCCATGCATTCAATGCAAACATCACTGCGAACCCTCCATCGTCGCCGGCTGCGCGCCGCCGCGCCGGCGCGGGCCGACGTCGAACAGGCGGCCGACGATCACGAAAAACAGCGGGACGAGAAACACCGCGAGCACCGTCGCCGTGATCATGCCGCCGAGCACGCCGGTGCCGATCGCCATCTGCGCGCCGGATGCGGCGCCCGACGCGAACGCGAGCGGCAGCACGCCGACGCCGAACGCGAGCGACGTCATCACGATCGGTCGCAGCCGCAGGCGTGCGGCCTCGAGCGCGGCGTCGACGAGCGACATGCGCTGCGCGACCAGGTCCTTCGCGACCTCGACGATCAGAATCGCGTTCTTTGCAGACAACCCGATCGTCGCGATCAGCCCCACCTTGAAATAGATGTCGTTCGGCATCGCGCGCAGCGTGACGCCGAGCACCGCGCCGATCACGCCGAGCGGGACGACCAGCATCACCGCGAACGGAATCGACCAGCTCTCGTACAGCGCCGCGAGCGCGAGGAACACGACGAGCACCGACAGCGCGAACAGCATCGGCGCCTGCGCGCCCGACAGCCGCTCCTCGAACGACTGCCCCGACCACGCGTGGCCGATGCCGGCCGGCAGCTTCGCGGCGATCCGCTCGATCGCGGCCATCGCTTCGCCGCTGCTGTGCCCGGGCGCGGCCGAGCCGTTGATCGTGAACGACGGATAACCGTTGTAGCGCGTGAGCTGCGGCGGCCCGAGCGTCCAGTGCAGCGTCGCGAACGCCGCGAGCGGCACCATCTCGCCGCCCGCGTTGCGTACGCGCAGCTTCTGCACGTCCGCCGGATCGAGCCGGTGCAGCCCGTCGGCCTGCACGATCACGCGGCGCACCTGCGTGCCATGCATGAAGTCGCCGATATAGTCGGAGCCGAACATCACCGCGAGCGTCGTGTTGATCTCGTCCATCGACACGCCGAGCGCCGACGCCTTCGCGCGATCGATGTCGAGCTTCAGCTGCGGCGCGTCCTGCGTGCCGGCGAACATCACGTCGGTGAGCGCCGGATCCTTGCCGCCCGCCGCGAGCAGTTGCTCGCGCGCGGCGCTGAACGCGGCGTAGTCGAGCCCGCCGCGGTTCTGCAGCCGGAAGTCGAAGCCGCTCGTCGAGCCGAGATCGGGCAGCGCCGGCGAGTTCATCGCGAACACCGTGGTGTTCGCCGTGCCCGCGAAGCGCTCGTTGATGCGCGCGACGATCGCCTGCACGTGATCGCGCGCGGCCTTGCGCTCCTTCCAGTTCTTCAGCGTGACGAAGATCATCCCGCCGTTCGGCCCTTCGCCGTACAGGTTGAAGCCGCCGAGCGCGAACGTGTACGCGGCCGGCTCGTCGCGGCGAATATACGATTCGACCTCGCGCACGCTCTGCATCGTTTCCGCGAGCGGCGTGCCCTGCGGCCGGATCACCATCACCATGAAGTTGCCCTGGTCCTCGTCGGGCAGGAACGCGCTCGGCAGTTGCGTGAGCATCAGCGCCGCGGCCGCGGTCAGCGCGCCGTACACGACCAGCCAGCGCAGCGGCTTCTTCAGCATCGCGCCGACGCGCGTCGCATAACGCTGCGTCGAACGCGCGACGAAGCCGTTGAACCAGCCGAAGAAGCCGCGCTTCTCGTGATGGTCGCCGGACACCGGCTTGAGCAGCGTCGCGCACAGCGCGGGCGTGAGCGACAGCGCGAGAAACGCCGAGAAGCCGATCGACACCGCGAGCGACAGCGCGAACTGCCGGTAGATGTTGCCCACCGCGCCGCCGAAGAACGCCATCGGCACGAACACCGACGTCAGCACCACGGTGATCCCGACGATCGCGCCGCTGATCTGCTGCATCGCCTTGACGGTCGCGTCGTAGGGCCCGAGGCCCTCCTCGACCATCAGCCGCTCGACGTTCTCGACGACGACGATCGCATCGTCGACCAGGATGCCGATCGCGAGCACCATCCCGAACATCGTCAGCACGTTGATCGAGAAGCCGGCCGCGTACATCACGCCGAACGTGCCCGCGAGCGCGACCGGCACGACGAGCGTCGGGATCAGCGTCGCGCGCAGGTTCTGCATGAACAGGAACATCACGAGGAACACCAGCACGCCGGCCTCGATCAGCGTCGTGACGACCTTGTTCATCGACACGCGCACGAACGACGACGTCTCGTACGGGATCTGGTACTTCACGCCCGGCGGGAAATATGCGGACAGCTCGTCCATCGTCGCGCGCACGCGCTTCTCGGTCGCCACCGCGTTCGAGCCCGGCGCGAGCTTGATGCCCATGCCGGTCGCGACCTTGCCGTTCACGTACGACGGATAGTTGTAGTCGTTGCCGCCGAACTCGATGCGCGCGACGTCGCGCAGGTGGAGCGCGGAGCCGTCCGGCTGCGTGCGCAGCGCGATCGCGCCGAAATCGGCCGGCGTCTTCAGCGGCGCATCGGCGAACACGGTCGCCGCGATCGGCGCGCTGTCCGGCACCGCGCTGCGGCCGATGTCGCCGACCGTCACGCGCGCGTTGTGCGCGCGCACGGCCGACGCGATGTCCGACGCGGTGAGGCCGTGACCGGCCAGCTTCACCGGATCGGGCCAGATCCGCATCGCGTATTCGGCGCCCCAGAACTGCACCTTGCCGACGCCGTCGACGCGGCGCAGCGCCTGCACGACGTTCGCCGACGCGTATTCGCCGAGCTGCACGTCGGTCATCCGGCCGTCGTCCGATGTGAGCGACACGACGAGCTGGATGTTGTCCGCGGCCTTCTCGACCTGGATGCCGTCGCGCCGCACCGGTTCGGGCAGCCGCGCCTCGACCGTCTTCAGCCGGTTCTGCACTTCGACGGCCGCGAGATCGGCGTTGACGCCCTGCTTGAACGTCAGGTACAGCGACGCGGCCCCGGCGCTGCTCGTCGCGGACGTATACAGCAGCCCCGGCGCGCCGTTCATTTCGCGCTCGATCAGCGCGGTCACCGATTCCTCGACGACCTGCGCGGACGCTCCCGGATACGTCGCATAGATGCTGACGACGGGCGGCGCGATGTCCGGGTATTGCGCGACGGGCAGCGCGCGGATCGCGAACGCGCCGCCGAGCATGATGAAGAGTGCGATCACCCACGCGAAGACGGGGCGATCGATGAAGAAACGTGCCATGTTGGTCTATTGAACCGGTCAGGTTTGACGGGCGGCCGCCGGTTGCGCGGCCTTCGTCGGCGATGCCTGCTCGACGGGCTTGACGGCGGTATCGGGCGCGAACTGCGCGGCGTTGTCGACGATCACGCGCTCGCCGCCCGACAGGCCGCGCGTGATGCGCCAGTCGCGTCCGCTCATCTGGTCGGCGACGACCTCGACGTCCTTCACCTTGCCGTTCGTGCCGACCACGCGCACCGACGTGCGCTCGGCCGTGCGCAGCAGCGCATCGCGCGGCACGAGGATCGCCCGCTGGTCGACCGCCGCGTCGAGCGCGATCCGCACATACGCGCCCGGCAGCAGCTCGCGCTCGGGGTTGGGGAACAGCGCGCGCATCGCGACGGTATCGGTGGTCGGATCGACCGCGAGATCGCTGAACAGCAGCTTGCCCTTCAGCGGATACGCGGTGCCGTCGGCGCGCCGCAGCGTCACCGTGACGTCGTGCTGCGCGATCCCCGTCGCGTGCCCGCTCTTCACCGCGCGACGCAATGCGTCGACGTCGGCCGCCGGCTGCGAGAAATTCACGTAGATCGGATCGAGCTGCTCGACGGTCGTGAGCGGCGTCGCCTGGTCCTGGCCGACGAGCGCGCCTTCGGTGACGAGCGCGCGTCGTGCGCGGCCCGAAATCGGCGCGGTGACGGTCGCATAGTCGAGCTGTAGCTGCGCGCGTGCGAGTTCGGCCTTCGCGGAAGCGACGTCGGCCTTCGCCCGCGTGTCGTCGGCGACGGCCTCGGTGTGATCGCGCTCGCTGACCGCGTGGTCGCGCACCAGATCGTCGTAGCGGCGGCGCTTGTCGCTCGCCGCGAGCGCGGCGGCCTGCGCCTTCGCGAGCGCACCCTGCGCGGCATCGCGCGCGGCCTTCAGCGGCGCGGGATCGATGCGGAACAGCACCGCGCCCTGCTTCACTTCCTGGCCTTCCTCGTAAGTCCGTGCGGTGACGATGCCCGCGACCCGTGCGCGCACTTGCGCTTGCCGATACGCGTCGAGCCGGCCCGGCAATTCGACGGTCATCGGCACGGCCGTCGGACGCACCGTCACGACCGTCGCGTTCTGAATGGCCTCCGGCGCCTTGTCCTTGTCGCCCTTTCCGCATCCCGCCACGGCCAGCATGGCCGCGAGCGCGACGGGCGCCAGCCGGAGGCGGCGCACGAGGGAGCGTTTGTTATTCATGTGTGACCTCGGAAACGTTCGCCGTCGATACAATGCGGCGGCTCAGGGTGGTCGATTATAATCAGTCACGACTGATTAAATACATCCGGTTGCCCCGCAACCGCCACACTGTCTCAATAAAACGACAGCGAACTGTAAGGAAATTCACGCCATGGCCCGCAAGACCCGGGAAGAATCGCTCGCCATCAAGCACCGGATCCTCGACGCCGCCGAGCTGGTCCTGCTCGAAAAAGGCGTCGCGCAAACCGCGATGGCGGACCTCGCCGAGGCCGCCGGGATGTCGCGGGGCGCCGTCTACGGCCACTACCGCAACAAGATGGAAGTGTGTCTCGCGCTGTGCGACCGCGCGTTCGCGCGGACCTCGGAAGGCTTCGACGCGGTCGACAGCCTGCCCGCGTTCGCGACGCTGCGCCGCGCGGCGTCGCACTACCTGCAGCAATGCGGGGAGCCGGGCTCGATGCAGCGCGTGCTGGTGATCCTCTATACGAAGTGCGAGCAGAGCGAGGAGAACGGCGCGCTGCAACGGCGCCGCATGCTGCTGGAGCTGCAGATGCTGCGCATCACGAAGGCGCTGCTGCGCCGGGCGATCGCGGCCGGCGAAATCGCCGCCGATCTCGACGTGCACCTGGCGGCCGTCCATCTCGTGTCGCTGCTCGAAGGCGTGTTCGCGTCGATGATCTGGACCAACCGCCTGCGCGGCAATCTGTGGAACGACGCGGAAGCGATGCTGGACGCCGGTTTCGACGCAGTCAGGACCTCCAGCGCACTGCGCGTGCGTGCGCAAAAATTGCCTGCCTGACGAGAAGCCGCGCAATAAATGCTGATTTAACCCGATTTACCGCAGTGCGAAACGAATACGCTGACCCTCTTTAAAATTTTTAACATTTCGCGGAACATCGGTAGACTGACGCTGTCATCTTTCTTTAGCGTCTTCGTGATAATCCGGGTTCGACCCGGAAAGTTCACGCCGCCGTTCGAAGCGGGCATCCCGCAAGTTGGGTCGAACGGAAACGACACAGGCCCCTGGCGGGGCCTGTTTTGTTGCACGCCCATCGCCCGCCACCGTCGTCACCCGACGGATGGGCCGCCGATGGCTCCTGCCCACACCTCTTTGAACCGTTTTCCTGGATGTGGACACCTTTGGTCAAGCCTGCCGCAATTCCTGATGCTTTCGCGCCCGGGCGCGCGCAGCGCCTCGTGCGCGCGCTCGTGCCGGCCGCCGTGCTCGGCGCCCTCGCCGCCTTCGGTCTCGCCGCCGCGCTGCCGGCCGTCTCGCAACTGCCGGGCGCCGTCGATTCGGGCACGGCTGCGCTGCCGCAGCGCGTGCTGTCCGACACGCCGTTTCCCACCGCGCAGCATTTCGTGACGAGCGAGCTCGCGCGCACGCTCGGCGAGCGCCACGAACTCGACGAACACGGCGACCGCAGCCCGCAGCCGGGCCTGTTCGCGCCGCTCAGCGCGCACCGCAACGATATGCTCGGCTATGCGAGCCTGTTCCAGTTCGCGGCGCCCGAAACGCAGCACGGGATGCGCGCCGGCGACATCGAGCTCACGCTGTCCGATACGCTGAACCGTCTCGACGTGCCGCCCGAGGTGCGCATCCAGCTCGGCGATCTCGTCACCGGCAAGGTCGCGATGCGCGCCAGCGCGCAGCGCGGCGATTACTACCGCATCGCGTACGACACGAACAACGGCACGCCGCACCTCACCGCGCTCGAGCTGCGCGTCGCGGGCCGCACGTTCGGTGCGATCTGGTTCCGCGCGCCGGGCGCCGACCACGGCGCGTACTACACGCTCGACGGCGCGCCGCTCGAGGCGGCCGCGTTCACGATGCCCGTCAAGTGGACGCGCATCAGCTCGTTCTTCGGCGAACGCGTGCACCCGCTGTCGCAGGCGATGGCGTTCCATACGGGCGTCGATCTCGCCGCGCCGTCCGGCACGCCCGTCAACGCGGCGGCCGATGGCGTCGTGTCGTTCGTCGGCACCGATCCGGACGGCTACGGCCGCTACGTGATCGTCGATCACGCGGACGGCTATTCGACCTACTACGCTCATTTGTCCGCGTATGCGCGCGGGCTGAAGACGGGCGAAACCGTGAAACAAGGCCAGCGCATCGGCTCGGTCGGCATGACCGGCGCGGCCACCGGCCCGCACCTGCACTTCGAGGTGCGCGTCGCGAACGATCCGGTCGATCCGCTCGTCGCGCTCGCGAACGCGCAGACGGGGCTGTCCGACATGCAGCGCACCGCGTTCCGCCAGGAAGCGGCGCAATGGCGCTTCCGCCTCGCGTCGATCAAGACGTCGCCGTTCGCGTTCGCGCAAAACGACGGCCCGCTGTGGGGCGACTTCGCGACCGACTCGTCGACGTTGCGTGCGGTCTTCAATACGCACTACAGCGCGTCCTGACGCCGACGCGCTAACGCACCATCACGCCCGTCGCTGCTCGCTCAGCGGCGACGCGGCCCGCCGTCACCGCACGGGTTCCGTGCGTTCGGCCGCGGCCTGCGCGATGCGCGCCGCACCTGGGCGACGTGACAACAGCCAGCGTGCCGCGCCGTCGAGCGACGTGCACAGCACCAGGTAAAGCGCCGCGACGAACAGGAAGATCGGCGCCGGATACACCATCAGCCGGTTGTTCACCTGCGTCGCGACGAACGACAGTTCCGGCACGCCGACGATATACGCAAGCGACGTGTCCTTCACGAGCGCGACCCACTGGTTGATGAACGACGGCGTCATGATCCGGATCGCCTGCGGCAGCAGCACGTAGCGCACCGTCTGCCAGCGCGTGAGCCCGAGCGACAGCCCGGCCTGCCACTGCCCGTCGCCGGCCGCGACGATGCCCGCATGCACCGCATGCGCGAGATACGCGCCCCCGATCAGCGCCAGCGCACACACGACCGTCGCGAGCCCCGGCACATCCACGTGCAGCAGCATCGGCAGCAGGAAATACGTCCAGAAGATCAGCATCAGCACCGGAATCGCGCGAAAGAAGCCGATGAACGCGAGCAGCAGCACGCGCAGCGGCCCGCGCGCGAGCGCCATCGCGACGCCGAGCGCCACCCCCAGCCCCGCCGACGCGACGGCCGACGCGATCGCCAGCACGAGCGACAGCGCGGCGCCGCCGAGCGGACCGTCCGGGAACGCGCCGACGAGCAGGTACGGCAGATTGTCGAGCAGCAGCGACACATCCATCGTCAACGCCCCGCCCCGAGCCGGTCGCGCCATTGCGTGGCCGCGTAGGCGCCGGCCTCGATCGCGGCCACCGCGGCGACGTACAGCACGGTCGCGACACCGAACGCGGCAAAGGTCTTGAACGTCTCCGTCTCGACCTGCCGCGACGCATACGACAGCTCGGCGACGCCGATCGCCATCGCGAGCGACGAGTTCTTCACGAGATTCATGTATTGACCGAACAGCGGCGGCAGCGCGATGCGCACGGCCTGCGGCAGCACCACGTAGCGCAGCGACTGCATCGGCGTGAGGCCGAGCGCCGCGGCCGCGTCGTGTTGCGCACGGCGCACGCCGCGCAATCCGGCTTCGCATTCCTCGGCGACGAACGCGGCCGTGTAGGCGCTCAACCCGACCCAACCGGCGACGAACTCGAACGACGGCCACGCGAGCGTGAGCGGGCCCGCGCTCAGTTCATGACGCGCGTTCAGCCACGTGATCCACGTCTCGGACAGCAACGACGCGACGCCGAAGTACCAGAACAGCAATTGCACGAGCAGCGGCGTATTGCGGAACGCGACGACGTAGCCGGCCGCTACCGTGCGCAATGCCCTGCCGCGTGCATGCCGCATGACGGCGAGCAGCAGCCCGCCGACGGTCGCGGCGAGCGCCGACGCGGCCGCGAGGCCAAGCGTCAGCAGGAAGCCCTGCCAGAGCCAGGACAGATATTTGGGAGCCAAGCCGAGCATGCTGTTGTGTGCGGTCGCTGAAAAATGCGAAAGAAGATGGAAGCAAGCGCAAAGCGCCGCGACCCGCGCATCCCGGCACAGCCGGCGGCGGATCGCGGCGCAGATGGCGCACGCGGCGCGCGACTCAGCTCCGGTCGCCGATCCGGAAGATGCGCGTGAGCGGCGTCTTCGTCGCCGGCCCGAACCACGCGTCGTAGATCTGCCCCGCGCGGCCGTTTGCCTCGAGCCCCTTCAGCGTGTCGTTCACGAAGCCGAGCAAGCGCGTCTCGCCCTTCGGCACGCCGACGCCCATGTAGTCGTTCGAGATCGTGAACGCCGGAATCTCGTAGTTCTGCTTGTCGGGCACGTTCGCGAGCAGGCCGATCAGTTTCGGTCCGTCCTGCGTGATCGCCTGCACGTTGCCGGCGCGCAGCGCGGCGAACGCGAACGGCGTGTCGTCGTACGCGACGATCGTCGCCTTCGGATACTTCTCGCGCAGCGTGATCTCGTTCGTCGTGCCCTTGTCCGCGCCGACGCGCAGGCCGTTCAACTGGTCGGCCGATTTCAGCACGCCCTTCTTCGCGAGAAACTGCTGGCCCGACGAGAAGTACGGGATGCTGAAGTCGACCTGCTTCGCGCGCTCGTCGGTGATCGTGAAGTTGGCGAGCACCAGGTCGACCTTGCCGGAGGTCAGGAACGGAATGCGGTTCGCGGGGTTGGTCGGTTGCAGTTGCAACTTTACGCCGAGCTTGTCGGCGAGCGCCTTCGCGTAATCGACGTCGAGGCCGACGATGTGATTGCTTTTGCCGTCGACATAGCCAAATGGCGGGTTGCTGTCGAACGTTGCGACGCGCAGCACACCGGCCTTCCTGATGTCGTCGAGACGGTCCGCATGCGCGACGGTGCCTGCGGTAACGAGCGCAGCTCCGACGAGCCACGTAGCGAGCGTGTGGAATTTCATGAGCACGACCTGATTTGTTATGAAGGCCGCCGCGGATCGCGCGGCGGCCCGGTTCGAGGAACATCGCGACGTGGTGTGTCGTCGCGAAGCCGCTAACGTATCAGCGCGTGCGGCGATTCCGAACCAACAAATGGTGCTTTGCTCTGCGGGTTTTGTGATGACGCGCACCCGCGCTCGCGGTCATTCGCTATCGTCGTCGGTGGCGGCCACGGACGCCGCGCACAGGAACTCGCCGTCACCGCCGTCCTGCAGGTAATCGAGCGAACGGTCCATGCGCAGGAACGACAGCGTGCCGGCTGCGCCGAGCGCGAACAGCGTCTTGTGATCCGGCGCGAAGATCACCTGCGACACGCCGCCCGCGACCGGAAACTCGCCGACGGTACGACGCGTGGCGGTCTTGATCACGCGCATCGGCTTGTCGTCATAGCCGGTCACGGCGATCAGCGAGCCGTCACCGCTGCCGTCGAAGCTGTGCATCGACTCCTGGCAGACCGGATAACTGTCGCGTACGGCAAGGCTCGACGCATCCCGCCACTGAACTGACGACTTGTTGTAGACCCAGATGCCCGCGCCCTTCTCGCCAAGCTGAGCCTGGATGAAATCCGAATCGACCGGATAGGTCGCTACCTGCGCATTCGTCGCCGTATCGAACGCGACGATCGCGCCCTTCTGCATCGCGTATGCATACAGCCGCCGGCCGTCGGGCGACAGCCACATCGACAGCGCACGGCCGAACTCGACGCCCGATGCATCGTGATCGCCGAGCCGCAGCGTCGCGATGACCTGCGGCCAGTGCGCGAGACTGACGACGGAAATCGTGTCGTCGACGCTGTTCAGCACGTACAGCCTGTCGTTGGATGCGGACGCAACGATTGCGCGCGGAAAGCGTCCGAGCGTCACGCCATCGACGATCGCACCGCTGTTCAGGTCGATGCGCGCGAGGCCGTTCTCGCGCATCGACGCAACATACGCGTAGCGCTCGTCGGGGCTCACGTACACGCCGCTCGCGCCGCGGCCGCGGCACATGTTCCCCGGGCAGCCGTCGAGCCCCGTCGCGAACGGCTCGCCTGTGATCGTGCGCACGACCTCGTGCCGCTCGACGTCGACGACGACGAGCGTGTTCCGGTCGTTGTCGGTCACGTACAGGCGTTTGCCCGATGCGCCCAGCACCATCGCGTATGGCCACTTGCCGACGGGTACGACGGTGCCTGCCGCCTGCTCGGCCGACACGGGCGTCGGACGGTGTTGCTCGTCGTCGCGGATCTGCTCGGCAATCGCGGCCGCCTGCTGTTGCGCGTGGCGCTTCGCGGCGTCGCGCTCGACGTCGCGGTGGGTCGCGTCACGCCAGCCTTGCAGTTCCTCGCTGCCCGCCCGCTGCGCGGCGAACAACATCGCCGCACTGCCGAGCACCGCGAGCACGAGCGGCACGGCGACGCGCATCGAGCGGCCGGCCCCGTACATCAGCCAGCCGGCGATGAATCCGACGACCACGCCGCCGAGATGCGCGGCCTGATCGATACCGGAGATGAGGAAGCCCGAGCCCAGGTTGATCGCGATCACCTGCCCGAGCGCGCCGAGGTTGATGGCAACCGGCGCATCGCCTGCGCTGTCGCGTCGGCGTTGCAGCGCGAATGCCGCGGCCGCGCCCGCCAGTCCCATCAGCGCGCCCGACGCACCAACACTCACGACCGGCCGGATCCCGCTGGACGCCAGCGCGACGCCGAACGCAAAGGTGGTGCTGCCGACTTCGTGATAGCCATGCCAGAGCGCGCTCAGCAACGAGCCGCCGAGCGCGGACAGAAGATATGCGACGCCGAACCGGAGCGTGCCGCCTGCGCGTTCGAGCATGGTGCCGAGCACGACCAGCATGTACATGTTCAGCGCGAGATGGATCCAGCTGCCGTGCAGGAACGCGCTGGTCAGCAGCCGCCACGGCTGCCCGGTGAGCGTGTACGGCGCGAAGTTCGCGCCCCAGTCGAGCAGCAACGCGTTCGATAGCGAGCCGTACGACGCCTGTCGCCACATCAGCACGAATATCACGGTATTGACGACGGCCAGCAGAATGGTCAACCACGGCCTGGAAGAATGTTGTTCTCTCATCGGGATCTTGTATGGGTTATCGCGCGTGAGCCGCGCGAGCGCCATTATATTTCGCGTCCCGCAAGCAACGAGCGTGTGACGAGGCCGGTCGGCGAACCGGGAATAAAAAAAACGCCCGCTGCATGCAGCGGGCGCGAATCCCAGTCAAGGAGGTGTCACACGAACTACGGGTTCAGAATAAAAGCATCGCCGGCGGCGGACAACGAAGCGATTGCGATATCGATATCGCGCGGCGCGCGATGCGCTAGCACGCGGCGATGCGAACGCGCCGCCCATGAAAAAACGGCGCGCCGCCTGCGTGGCGGAGCGCCGTTCCATTGTTTCAAGCCGCTCGAAGCGGCAGGCGGGTTGCCCCGTCGATCACGGCTCGTGACGCAGATACCCTTCCTTGCTCGGGTCGCGCATCCGCCACGACACGATCAGCGACACCGCACACAGCGCCGTCACATACCAGTAGAAGGTTTCCTCGCTGCCGACCGACTTGAACCACAGCGCGACGTACTCGGCCGAGCCGCCGAAGAGCGCGTTCGCGACCGCATACGACAGGCCGACGCCCATCGCGCGCACTTCGGGCGGGAACATCTCGGCCTTGATGAGGCCGCTGATCGACGTGTAGAAGCTGACGATCGCCAGCGCGATCGTGATCAGCACGAACGCGGCCGTCGGGCTCGTCACCGTCTTCAGCGCGTGCATCAGCGGCACCGTGCCGATCACCGCGAACGTGCCGAACAGGATCATCGACGTGCGGCGGCCGATCTTGTCGGACAGCGCACCGAACAACGGCTGTATCAGCATGTAGACGAGCAGCGCGACGGTCATCACGTTGCTGGCCGTCTTCGCATGCATGCCGGCCGTGTTCACCAGGTACTTCTGCATGTACGTCGTGAACGTGTAGAAGATCAGCGAGCCGCCGGCCGTGAAGCCGACCACCGTGAAGAATGCGCCCTTGTGCTGCCACACGCCGCGGATCGTGCCCGCGTCCTTCTTGTCGCGCGATGCGCTCGTCGACGTCTCGTCGAGCGATTTGCGCAGGTACAGCGAGATCAGCGCGGCCGCCGCGCCGCAGACGAACGGAATGCGCCAGCCCCACGCCTTCAGTTCGTCAGTCGACAGCGTCTGCTGCAGGATCACGAGCACCAGCAGTGCGCAGAGCTGGCCGCCGATCAGCGTCACGTACTGGAACGACGCGAAGAAGCCGCGCCGCCCCTTCAGCGCGACCTCGCTCATGTAGGTCGCGCTCGTCCCGTATTCGCCGCCCACCGACAGCCCCTGGAACAGACGCGCGACCAGCAGCAGCGCCGGCGCAAGCGCGCCGATCTGCGCATAGGTCGGCAGCACCGCGATCACGAGCGAGCCGCCGCACATCATCAGCACCGAGATCATCATCGCCGCGCGGCGGCCGTGACGGTCGGCGATGCGGCCGAACAGCCAGCCGCCGATCGGACGCATCAGGAAGCCGGCCGCGAACACGCCGGCCGTGTTCAGCAGCTGCGTCGTCGAGTTGCCGCTCGGGAAGAACGCCGGCGCGAAGTACAGCGCGCAGAACGAGTAGATGTAGAAGTCGAACCACTCGACGAGGTTGCCCGATGAGGCGCCGACGATGGCGAACACGCGCCGCCGGGTGTCATGCGCGGACAGCGCAGCTTGGTCGGTCTGGACGTCCATGGGTTGGTCTGTTCCTTTTAGTGCTTTCTAGGCGAGACGACCAGGGGCCGCCGCGTGCGGTCGACGTGGCACCGGTTCCGGTGCCACGGCGCTACGGGATTTTAGCGAAATGTAAAGTAACAGGCTTTCCGGGTTCGTCCGGATGTAGAAAAATTTTCTCGTTCGACCCGTTCGTCATATGAAAACGCCAGCCGTCAGGCTGGCGTCCGATGCAAGCTCTTTGGGGGCGAGCGATTCAGATACGCACCTCGGGCGGCACGTAGCGGCACTCGTAGCGCTTGCGCACGGTACCGGCCTCGTCGACGCTTTCGAGGAACACATCGAACTGCCAGAGTCGCGCCATGTGCTTGAGCACTTCTTCGCTGTCGTTCGACAGATGGCGGTTGTCGGTCATGAAGTGGCGCAGCGTGAGGCTACGGTCGCCGCGCGTGTTCACGGCCCAGACCTGGATGTTCGGCTCACGATGATGGATGTCGTACTGCCGCGACAGCGCCTGCCGCACGTATTGATAACCGGCCTCGTCGTGAATCGCCGACACCTCGAGCGAATCGCGCATGTCGTCGTCGAGCACCGAGAACAGCCGCATCTCGCGGATCAGGTTCGGCGACAGGTACTGCGCGATGAAACTCTCGTCCTTGAAGTTGCGCATCGCATAGTGCATCGCCGGCAGCCACGGGGTGCCCGCGATCTCCGGAAACCACTTGTAGTCCTCTTCCGTCGGCGCTTCGCAGATCCGCCGGATGTCGCTCATCATCGAGAAGCCGAGCGCGTACGGGTTGATCCCGTTGTAGTACGGCTTCGTGACGGGCGGCTGGTAGACCACGTTGCTGTGCGAATGCAGGAACTCCATCATGAAGCCGTCTTCCAGCTTGCCCTGGTTGTACAGCGTGTTCAGCAGCGTGTAGTGCCAGAACGTCGCCCAACCCTCGTTCATCACCTGCGTCTGCCGTTGCGGATAGAAGTACTGGCCGATCTTGCGCACGATGCGGATCACTTCCCGCTCCCACGGCTCGAGCAGCGGCGCGTTCTTCTCCGCGAAATACAGCAGGTTCTCCTGCGGTTCCGGCGGATAGCGTTCCTCCTGCTCCTCCATCTGCTCCGGCTTCTTGCCCGGCAGCGTGCGCCACAGCTCGTTGACCTGCGACTGCAGATACGCCTCGCGCTCGCGCCGCAGCGCGGCCTCCTTCGACAGCGACGGTTTCTGCGGCCGCTTGTAGCGGTCGACGCCGTAGTTCATCAGCGCATGGCACGAATCGAGCAGTTCCTCGACGCGATCGAGGCCGTAGCGCTCCTCGCATTCGGCGACGTAGTTCTTCGCGTAGACGAGATAGTCGATGATCGCGTGCGCGTCGGTCCACAGCCGGAACAGGTAGTTGCCCTTGAAGAAGGAGTTGTGCCCGTATGCCGCGTGCGCGATGACGAGCGCCTGCATCGTCATCGTGTTCTCTTCCATCAGATACGCGATGCACGGGTTCGAGTTGATGACGATTTCGTACGCGAGGCCCATCTGGCCGCGGCGATAGCTCTTCTCGGTCGCGAGGAAGTGCTTGCCGAACGACCAGTGGCGATAGTTGACCGGCATCCCGACCGACGCGTACGCGTCCATCATCTGCTCGGCGCTGATCAGTTCGAGCTGGATCGGATAGATGTCGAGCTCGTATTGCTCGGCGACCTGCGAGATGTGCGTGTCGTATTCCTCGAGCAGTTCGAACGTCCAGTCGGACGGGCACGGCAGCGGCTTGCGTTCGGCAACGTTCATACGCGCTTCCTTCTGCCCGGAGCCGGGCAAGTCGGCGGCCGGCGGCGCCGGTTCGACCCGGCCGCTTTGCTGCGATGCGGCAGGACCGGCCGTGGCGTCGCCGGAAGGGCGCGGCGCATAGCCGCGCGACTCGTTGTGCAGATGGCGGGTCGTCATGACATTTCCACCTGCTTTTCGAACAATTCGCGAAACACCGGGTAAATGTCGGCAGCCGATTCGGCTTTCTTCATCGCGAGGTGCGGTTGCGACAGCGCCAGCTGCGCGTACTCCAGCCACAGGTTCTGCTCTTCCGGGGCAACCTGGATATACGCGAAATAGCGCGTCTTCGTGAGGATATCCTCTTCCAGGATTTTGCGACACTTCGGCGAATCGTCGGTCCAGTTGTCGCCGTCGGACGCCTGCGCGCCGTAGATGTTCCACTCGCTCGGCGAGTAGCGCTCGTTCATCACCTTGCGCATCAGTTCGAGCGCGCTCGACACGACGGTGCCGCCGCTTTCGGTCGAATGGAAGAAGGTGTCTTCGTCCACCTCCTCCGCGCGCGTGTGGTGACGGATGAACACGACCTCGATGCGCTCGTAGTTGCGCTTCAGGAACAGGTACAACAGGATGAAGAAGCGCTTCGCGAGATCCTTGCGTTGCTCGTCCATCGAACCCGACACGTCCATCAGGCAGAACATCACGGCCTGGCTCGACGGCTGCGGCTGCTTCACGCGATTGATGTAGCGCAGATCGAACGGATCGATGAACGGGATCCGCCAGATGCGCCCCTTCAGGTGATGGATCTCGGCCTCGAGCGTCGCGATTTCCGCGCGACGGTCTTCGGGGTCGAGCTTCATCACCTCGAGCTGGGCTTCGAGCTCGCGCAACTCGTTGACGAGCGGCGAGCCGAGCGCGATGCGCCGGCCGAGCGCGCTTCTCAGCGAGCGCACGACGTCGATGTTGTTCGGCGTGCCTTCCGCCGACCAGCCCGCGCGCACGTTCTTCCAGCTCGGCACCGTCAGCAGGTGCGTCTTCACGAGGCGCGGCAGTTCGAGATCGTCGAAGAAGTACTGCATGAATTCGTCGCGCGACAGCTCGAACACGAAGTCGTCCTGCCCTTCGCCCTCGTTGCTCGCCTGACTGCCGCCGCCGCCCGAGCCGCCCTGCGGACGCGGAATCTTGTCGCCGCGGACGTAGTCCTCGTTGCCCGGGTGCACGTATTCACGACGCCCGCCCGGCGCGTGCCGGAAATTCGGCTCCGCGATGTCCTTGCGCGGGATCGTGATGCTTTGCGTGCTCTGGATATCCTTGATGCTACGGTCGCGCACCGCGTCGGAGACGGCACGACGAATGTAGTTCTTGACGCGACGCAGAAAGCGTTCGCGGTTGGCGATGCTCTTGTTCTTGCCGGCCAGCCTGCGGTCGATGATTTGATGAAGCACTCCCGGTCTCCCGCTCGAAAGTCGATATGCCGGGACGCTCGCCGCACATGCCGTCTGCCGTCATGCGGGCGGCGTCTCTGAGGGCGCCCGTACGGACGAACCGCACGGGCGCGGTACCGCGCGCGTCATGACGACTTGCGCACGCGCAGGTACCAGTCGCAAAGCAGCCTCACCTGCTTCGGCGTATAGCCCTTCGCGACCATCCGGTTCACAAAGTCCTCATGCTTGCGTTGCTCCTCCGCCGAGCCCTTCGCGTTGAACGAAATGACCGGCAACAGTTCCTCGGTATTCGAGAACATCTTCTTCTCGATCACGACGCGCAACTTCTCGTAGCTCGTCCACACGGGGTTCTTCCCGGCGTTCGCCGCCCGCGCGCGCAGCACGAAGTTCACGATCTCGTTGCGGTAATCCTTCGGATTGCTGATCCCGGCCGGCTTCTCGATCTTCTCCAGTTCCGCGTTCAGCGCGGCGCGGTCGAAGCTCTCGCCCGTGTCGTGATCGCGGAATTCCTGATCCTGGATCCAGAAGTCCGCATACGTGACGTAGCGGTCGAAGATGTTCTGCCCGTACTCCGAATACGATTCGAGGTAGGCCGTCTGGATCTCCTTGCCGATGAAGTCCGCGTAGCGCGACGCGAGCACGTCCTTCACGAAGGACAGGTACTTCTGCTCGGTTTCCGGCGGGAACTGCTCGCGTTCGATCTGCTGTTCGAGCACGTACATCAGGTGCACGGGGTTCGCCGCGACCTCGCTCGAATCGAAGTTGAACACGCGCGACAGGATCTTGAACGCGAAGCGTGTCGACACGCCCGTCATCCCTTCGTCCACGCCCGCGTAGTCGCGATACTCCTGGTACGACTTCGCCTTCGGATCGGTGTCCTTCAGGTTTTCGCCGTCATAGACCTGCATCTTCGAGAACAGGCTCGAGTTCTCCGGCTCGTGCAGGCGCGACAGCACCGAGAATTGCGACATCATCTTCAGCGTGCCCGGCGCGCACACGGCTTCGGCCAGCGACGAATTGCGGATCAGCTTCTCGTAGATCTTCGTCTCTTCCGACACACGCAGGCAGTACGGCACCTTCACGACGAAGATCCGGTCGAGCAGTGCCTCGTTGTTGCGGTTGTTGCGGAACGCCTTCCACTCCGACTCGTTCGAGTGCGCGAGGATCACCCCGTCGAACGGAATCGCGCCGAATCCTTCGGTGCCCTTGAAGTTGCCTTCCTGCGTCGCGGTGAGCAACGGGTGCAGCACCTTGATCGGCGCCTTGAACATTTCGACGAACTCGAGCAGCCCCTGGTTCGCGAGGCACAGGCCGCCCGAATAGCTGTACGCATCGGCATCGTCCTGCGCGTACTGCTCGAGCTTGCGGATGTCGACCTTGCCGACGAGCGACGAAATATCCTGGTTGTTCTCGTCGCCCGGCTCCGTTTTTGCAATGCCGACCTGACGCAGGATCGACGGGTAACGGCGCACGACGCGGAACTGGCGGATATCACCGTTGTATTCGTGCAGGCGCTTGACGGCCCACGGACTCAGGATGCTCTTCAGGTAGCGGCGAGGGATGCCGTATTGCTCCTCGAGGATCGGGCCGTCTTCGTCGTAGTCGAACAGCCCGAGCGGCGATTCGTTGACGGGCGAGCCCTTCAGCGCATAGAACGGCACGCGCTCCATCAGTTGCTTCAGACGCTCGGCGATCGACGACTTGCCGCCGCCCACCGGGCCAAGCAGGTAGAGAATCTGCTTCTTCTCTTCGAGCCCTTGCGCAGCGTGGCGGAAATACGCGACCACCTGCTCGATCACTTCCTCCATTCCGTAGAACTCACGGAATGCGGGATAGACCTTGATCACCTTGTTCGCGAAGATCCGCGACAGGCGCGGTTCGTTGCGGGTGTCGACTTGTTCGGGTTCCCCGATTGCAGCCAGCATGCGTTCGCCTGCCGTGGCATACGCTGACGGATCGTTCTTGCAGAGCGCGAGGTACTCCTCCAGCGAGAGCTCTTCCTCTCGCGTTTTTTCGAAGCGGTTCGCGAAGCTGCTGTAAATATCCATGCTACCTCCCTCGCCTGAGTCTGAAGACGTGCTTGCCTTCGTATGACTGCGCAGAAGCAAGCGCGTTCGAATTCATCCTAAACCCTTTCTTATTTTTTTTCACGAACTCTTCGTATGAAGTGCGTCATTCTCAGCAACACCGCTTGGACAACGCATTTTGACGCTTTACAATTGATCTCCCGTGCCGCAGAAACTGCATCCGCGGCGTGTCGTCCAGCATCGGAACGTCTCACGCGTTGGCCCCCTCCGTCGTCGTTGCGTCCTTCACTCCCCCTCCATCACTAGACGTTCGAGCGCACGTTTACGACGACATGCGGCGAGCACCGTTACAAATTTTTTTCGCATCGTCCGGAGATACCCGTAGCGCCGATGCGCGCATGCGACACGCGACGTTGTGCGAACGTTCATACGCGCTGTCACATTCCATCGGTGGCCGAAACGACGACGCCCGCAGTAGCGGGCGTCGTGTGCTGCCAAATAGGGAAAGATGCGAGGGAAAGATGCGCTAGGAATAGAGGCGCGGCGCGCCGCGAATCAGAACGTTTCCCAGTCGTCGCCGCCGGCAGTCGCGGCGGCCGGTGCGGACGCCACGGACGCGCCCGCCGGCTTGCGCACCGGCGCCGCACGCTTGGGCACTGCGTCGCGATCGTCGCGCGCCGCGGCCGGTGCGGGCGAGCTCACCGGCACGGCAGCCGGCGCGGGCACCGCGCGCGGCGCCTGACGTGCTGCGGGAGCGGCTGCCGGCTGCGCCGCATCGTCGTCGATGCGGAAGACCGCCGCCGTGTCGCGCAGGCGCGCGGCCTGTTCGTCGAGCGACTGCGCGGCGGCCGCCGCTTCCTCGACGAGCGCGGCGTTCTGCTGCGTGACTTCATCCATCTGCGCGACCGCGCGCGCGACCTGGTCGATGCCGCCGCTCTGCTCCTCCGATGCCGCCGCGATTTCACCCATGATGTCCGTCACGCGCTGCACGGCCGCGATCACGTCGCTCATCGTGCGACCGGCCTCGTCGACCAGCGTCGAGCCCGTGCGGATACGGTCCACCGACGCGTCGATCAGCGCCTTGATCTCCTTGGCCGCGCTCGACGAGCGCTGCGCGAGGCTGCGCACCTCGCCCGCGACGACCGCGAAGCCGCGCCCTTCCTCGCCCGCACGCGCGGCCTCGACGGCCGCGTTCAGCGCCAGGATGTTGGTCTGGAACGCGATTCCCTCGATGATTGCGATGATGTCCGCGATCTTCGCGGAACTGTCGTTGATCTCGCCCATCGTGCCGACCACCTGGCCGACCACCGTATTGCCCTTGTTTGCAATCTCCGACGCGTTCGCGGCCAGCGAGCTTGCCTGCCGCGCATTGTCCGCGTTCTGTTTCACCGTGCCGGTCAGCTGCTCCATGCTCGACGCGGTTTCCTGCAGCGCCGACGCCTGTTCTTCCGTGCGCGACGACAGGTCGATGTTGCCGGCGGCGATCTGCCGCGCCGCGGTCGCGATCGACTCGCTGCCGCCACGCACCGTGCGCACCGTATCGACGAAGCCGCGCTGCATCCGCACGAGGCCGTCGAGCAGCTGACCCATTTCGTCGCGCCGATGCACGACGATCGAGCGGCGCAGGTCACCCGCGGCCATCGCGTCGAAATGCGCGAGCGCGTCGGCGAGCGGACGGCCAATCGCGCGGCTGAGCGTCAGCCACGACAGCGCCGCGGCGACCAGACCGGCCACCAGCACGACGATCGACAGCACGCGCAGCGTGTCGTAGACCGATTCCGCGCGGTCGAAATCCGCCTGCGCAGCGCTGAACTGGAAATTGCGCAGCGCTTCGCCCGAGATCGAAAGCTCGTTGTACAGCATCTGGAGCTGCTTGGCGCCCTCGCCGATCCGGTCGTGGTCGCCCGTCGCGATCGCGCCGCCGAACGCGTCGCAGCTGCGCTGCAACGCCAGCCGCTTCGCGGCGACATCCTGCGCAAGGCGGTCTTCCTCCGGGCCGCGCGGCAGCGCGAGGTACTTCTGCCACCACGCGTCGGACTGCGTGCGCATCGCGCGGCTGCGCTCCACCGCGGCAGCGGAGTCAGGCGAGCCGGCCAGCAGCGCGGCGCGATCGAGCGCCAGGCGCTCACGCGCCGCGTACATTTCCGCCACGGCCACGTTGACCGCGCTCGGCATCTGGTTCGTGAAGATTTCGCGTGTCGCGTCGTTCGAGCGCGTCATCCCGTACACGCCCAGCACGCCCACCAACCCCAGCAGCACCGCGAGAAACGCCATCGTCAGACCGATGCGCGCACGTATCGTCAGGTTTCCGATCACCATCATTCTTCCTGTGTTGCGTCGTCATGAACGGGCCGCGCCCGTTTTTCGAAACAGTGTTTCGCCCCGATGCATTTACGACCGTTCGCCGCACAACTTGATGGTATTGACGTCAATTTTCTCCGCAATTGGTCTGTTTATTGCATTTTTCTTAATAATAGGGTGCGAAACACGCCGGCCCGTGCCGGGAGATGGCAGAGCGAATGTCGGGTTCGGGCCGATCAGGAAGAAACTGCCAGACAGCCGGCCGCCTGCTGTCGCAGGCGCCGGCCACGGTGCGCGCCGCGGCCTATCCGGCCAGTTCGGCGAGGGTGGGAATCGACGGCTGCGCGCCCGCGCGCGTGACCGACAGCGCCGCCGCGCGTTGCGCGAAGCGGATCGCGGTGTCGACGTCCTCGCCCGCGGCGAGCCGCGCGGCGAAACCGCCGATGAAGGTATCGCCGGCCGCGGTCGTGTCGAGCGCCTGCACGACGGGCGCCGGATAGTGGCGCGCCGCGCCGTCGGCCGACAGCGCGAGCACGCCGCGCGCGCCGAGCGTGATCAGCACGTTGCGCGCGCCGCCCGCCTGCAGCATCCGCGCCGCGGCTTCCGCGTCGGCCGGGTCGCGTACCGGCAGCCCGGTGAGCGCCGCCGCCTCCACTTCGTTCGGAATCAGGTAATCGACCAGCGGCAGCCAGCCGTCCGGCAGTGGCGCGACCGCCGGCGCCGGATTGAGCACCACGGTGCGGCCGAGCCGCCGTCCGGCCGACAGCGCCGCGAACACGGCGTCCGGCGGCGTCTCGAGCTGGCAGATCAGCACGTCGGTCGCGGCCAGCGCGGCCTCGTGCCGGGCCACCGTCTCGGGCGTGACTTCGCCGTTGCCGCCCGCGACGATCACGATCGTGTTCTGGCTCGCGTCGTCGACGACGATCAGCGCGACACCGGTCGATGCCGCCGCGCTCGTCGCGAGCCGCGCGCAATCGATGCCTTCGGCCTCGAGGCCGGCCCGGAGCGCCGCGCCGTGCGCGTCCGCGCCGACGCAGCCGATCATCGTGACCTGCGCGCCGAGCCGCGCGGCCGCGACGGCCTGGTTGCCGCCCTTGCCGCCCGCCGCCTGCGCATACGCATGGCCGGCGAGCGTTTCGCCCGGCAGCGGCAGCCGCGGCGCCCGCACGACGAGATCCATGTTGAGGCTGCCGACCACCGTCACGCGGCCGGCGCCCGTCGTGCGCGCCGTCATGCGCGAGCGCCGGGCGCGGCCGGCTCGCGGTAGATCGCCGTCGATTCGCGCAGCACGAGGCGCGGCGACACGACGCGGCGGCGGCTCGGCGCAGCGGTCGAGCCGCCGCCGATCCGCTCGATCAGCGTCTGCGCGGCCATTTCGCCGAGCGCGCGCACCGACTGGCCGACCGTCGACAGCGCCGGGTACGTGTAGCGGGAAAATTCGATGTCGTCGAAGCCGATGATCGAGCAGTCGTCCGGCACGCGCAATCCGCGCTCGGCCGCCGCGCGCAGCGCACCGACGCCCATCAGGTCGTTGCCCGCGAAAATCGCGCTCGGATGCACCGACTCGAACAGCCGCGACGCCGCGTGATAGCCGCCGAGGCACGAGAAATCGCTTTCCGCGATCGCGCCCGGCACGATGTCGATCCCGCGCTCGGCCATCGCGCGGATGAAGCCGTGCACGCGCATCGCGCTGACGGCCGTGTCGGTCGGCCCGGTGATGCAGCCGATCTTCGCGTGCCCGAGTTCGAGCAGGTGGCGCGTCGCCAGGTACGCGCCACGTTCGTGATCGATCTGCACGAGGTCGGCCGCGAGGCCCTCGATGTTGCGGTCGACGACGACGAGCGGCGCATGCGCGTGCGCGAGCGTCTGCGCGAGCACCGCGTCCTCGCCGGCCGATGCGACGATCAGCCCGTCGATGCGCTTTTCCTGCAGCACGCGCAAGTAGTTGCGCTGCTTCACGGGATCGTCGTCCGAGTTGCAGAAGAACACGCAATAGCCGTTGGCCGCGCACTGATCCTCGATGCCGCGCGCAAGCTCCGCGAAGTACGGATTCGTACTGTTCGGCACGACGAGTCCGATGGTCGCCGTCGAACGCGCCTTGAGCGAGCGCGCCACGGCCGACGGCACGTAATTCAGCTCACGGATCGCGCCCTCGACCTTCGCACGCACGTCCGCGGACACCGGCCGCGAATTGTTCACCACGTGCGAGACGGTCGTAAACGACACGCCCGCCATGGCCGCCACATCCTTGATCGTCGCCATTTCCCGTTTCTCTCTGGTCTGCTTTCTGTGTAGTTCTTACCGCGCGCGCGCGCGCCGGCTGCGATACGTATCGAGCACGACCGCCACCACGATCACCGCCCCGGTGATGATCCGTTTGGTCGGCTCGTTCGCGCCGATCTGCGCCAGCCCAGCGGCCAGCACGGAGATGATCAACACGCCGAAGAACGTGCTGATCACCGAGCCGCGCCCGCCCATCAGGCTCGTGCCGCCGATCACGACGGCCGCGATCACCTGCAGTTCGAGGCCCGCGCCCGCGTTCGGATCGGCGGCCTCGAGCCGCGAGATCTGGAACAGCGACGCGAGCCCCGCGAGCGCGCCCATCAATGCGAATACGAGGATTTTATACGGCCGCGGGTTAACCCCGGCGAGCCGCACGGCTTCCTCGTTCGTGCCGATCCCGACCAGATAGCGCCCGAACACGGTACGCGTGAGCACGAACTGTGCCGCGATCATCACCGCGACCGCGATCAGGAACGCCGGCGAGATGCCGAGCGCGATCGGGTTCGACAGGAAATCGAACGCGTCGCCGATGTAGGCCGTGCGCGAATTCGTCAGCTGATAAGCGACGCCGCGCGCGGCCTCGAGCACGCCGAGCGACACGATGAACGACGGAATCCGCCAGCCGACCGTGATCGCGCCGGTCAGCGAGCCGGTCGCGGTCGCGACCGCGATCCCGATCAGCGCGGCAGGCAGCGGCCCCCACTGCCATTTCAGCGCGGCCACGCTGACCATCGACGCCGCCAGCGCGAGCACCGAGCCGACCGACAGGTCGATGCCGGCGATGATCAGCACGAAGGTCATCCCGACCGACATCACGACGAGATCGGGGATCTGGTTCGCGATCGTACTGAACGTATCGTAGGTCAGGAAATGCGAGCTCAGCACCGAAAACAGCGCGATCATCGCGGCGAGCGCACCGGCGAGCCCGAGATAGTTCGACAGGCCGAGCCGCGTGCCGGACAGCGTGCGCGCGCGGCGCCCCGTCACGTCCTGCTGCGCGCCTGCGTCGCTCGGGGATACGGGAGGCTGGGTCATTGCTGTCGTCCTGTCGTCGAAGTGCCGGAAGCCGCGCGCGGCGCCGCTTGCGCATCCGGGTGGCGCGTGCCTTCCGGCAGCGCGTCGCGGCCGAAGCCGGCGAACGCCGCGGCCAGCAGCGCATCCTGGGTCCAGTTGCCGCGTTCGAACACGGCGGTCATGCGGCCGGCCGACATCACGCCGATCCGGTCGCAGATCAGCATCAGCTCGCGCAAGTCGCTCGAGACGACCACCAGCGCGCGGCCGTCGCGCGCGAGCGCGCCCATCAGCGTGTAGATCTCGAATTTGGCGCCGACGTCGATTCCGCGGGTCGGCTCGTCGAACAGCAGCACGCCCATGTCGCGCGCGAGCCAGCGGCCGATCACGACCTTCTGCTGGTTGCCGCCCGACAATTCGCCGACCGGCTGTGCTGCGCCGTGCGTGCGGATCCGCAACGCGTCGATCTGCTGCTCGGCGAGCGCCGTTTCGCGCGCCGTATCGACGATGCCGCTGCGCGCGAGCCGCTCGAGCTGGCCGAGCGACACGTTCGACGTGACCGACTGCGACAGCAGCAGCCCTTCGCCCTTGCGGTCCTCGGTGATCAGCGCGATGCCGTGCCGCACCGCGTCGACGGGCGAAGCGATGCGCGCCGGCTTCAGCGGATCGCCGACCGAGATCATCCCGGCGTCCGGCGTATCCGCGCCGTAGATCAGCCGCAGCAATTCGGTGCGCCCCGCGCCGATCAGCCCCGAGATGCCGAAGATTTCGCCCGAGCGCACTTCGAGCGACACGTCCTGCACGGCCGTGCCGCGCGTCATGCCCGACACGGCGAGTCGCGGCGCGCCGATCCGGCGCGGGCCGAGATCGATGTGCTCGCCGATCTCGCGTCCAACCATCAGCGTGACGAGCCCATCGGACGTCGTCGCGGCCATGTCGCCGACGTGCACGAGCCGGCCGTCGCGCAGCACCGCGACGCGCTCGGCGACGCGCGCGAGCTCGTCGAGCCGGTGCGAGATGTAGACGATTGCCACGCCATGCGCCTTCAACCGGTCGATCTGCTCGAACAGCAATTCGACCTCGCGCGCGGTCAGCATCGCGGTCGGTTCATCCAGGATCAGCACGCGGCAGTCGCCGATCAGGTTGCGCGCGATCTCGACCATCTGCTGGTGGCCGATGCCGAGCGCACCGACCGGCGTGTCGGGGTCGATCGCGTCGAGCCCCACACGCGCCATCGCCGCCTGCGCGTCGTCATGCAGCCGCGCGCGGTCGATGATGCCGAAGCGTCGCGGCAGACGGTTCAGAAACAGGTTTTCGGCGACCGTCAGCGTCGGCAGCAGGTTCAGCTCCTGCATCACCATGCGCACGCCGAGCGCCTCGGCCTGCGTGCGGCTCGCCGGCGCATAGGCCTGACCGCCGAGCTGCATCGTGCCGGTC
The DNA here is from genome assembly GCF_046534915.1 of Burkholderia sp. SIMBA_051. Taxonomy (NCBI): domain Bacteria; kingdom Pseudomonadati; phylum Pseudomonadota; class Betaproteobacteria; order Burkholderiales; family Burkholderiaceae; genus Burkholderia; species Burkholderia sp. SIMBA_051. Next base: position 135,016 of record NZ_JAWRXS010000004.1, read on the forward strand.
GTCGGGTCGACGAGCCCGCCGATGATCTTCGACAGCGTGCTCTTTCCTGCGCCGTTCTCGCCCGTCAGCGCGAGCGCCTCGCCCGGTGCGAGCGTCAGCGTGACGTCGGCGAGCACCGGTTCGGCGTAGGTCTTGCCCACGCCGGAGACGGACAGCACGGGAACGGCTGAACGGGAGGGTTGGAAGGTCGGTTCCATCGCGATCCTGATTGCGGCCGCGCGCACGCGACGCGCGGGTATGACGCTCACAAGTGCATGTGCATGCAGTGGCCGTGATCGCGCTCACTCCGTATAACGGCCGCCGGCCCGGATTCTTGAGCGTGGCGGCCGCGTCGGGGCGGCGTTATTTCGTCACGAGATCCACCGGCGTCTCGACCACACCGGTCATGTCGGCCTGCTTGCGATGCTCGGCAATCGCCTTGAGCGCCGTGTCGATGCCGAACACGGCCTGCTTCGCCGCGTACTGATCGGCGGTCGCGAGCACGCGGCCGTCCTTCAGCATCGGCTTGATCGCGTTGATGTTGTCGTAGCCGACCACGAACACCTTGCCCTGCTTGCCCGCGGCCCGCACCGCCGACACCGCGCCGATCGCCATGTTGTCGTTGCCGCACAGCAGCGCCCGCAGGTTCGGGTATTCGTTGAGCATCGCGGACGCGACCGCATTGCCCTTGTCGATCTCCCATTCGCCCGACTGCACCGACACCACCTTCATCCCGCCCGCCTTCATCGCATCCTGGAAGCCGGCCGTGCGCTGCTGCGCGTTGGTCGTCGTCGACACGCCTTCGAGGATGCCGACCTGGTCGCCCGCCTTCAGCCGCTTCGCGAGGTAGTCGCCGATCTTGCGCGCGCCCTTGCGGTTGTCGGGGCCGACGAACGGCACGTTGAGGTTCTTCGACTTCAGCACGTCGGGGTCGAGCCGGTTGTCGATGTTCACGACGATGATGCCCGCGTCGACCGCCTTCTTCACGACCGGCACGAGCGCCTTCGAATCGGCCGGCGCGAGCACGATCGCATCGACCTTCGACACGATCATCTGCTCGACGATGCGAATCTGGTTCGCGGTGTCGGTCTCGTCCTTGATGCCGTTCGTGATCAGGTCGAACTGGCCGGCGTTGTGCTTCTGGTATTCCTTCGCGCCGGTTTCCATCGTCAGGAAGAACTCGTTGGCGAGCGACTTCATCACGAGCGCGACCTTCGGCTTGGCCCCCGCTTGCGCATGGACGGCCGGTGCGGCGGCGACCGCGACGGCGGCAAGCGCGGCGGTCAGGAAACGACGGCGAAAGAGGACATTCATACACATCTCCTGGCGACTGGCCCGTGGGGCCGATTGTTGTCTGATTGTTGTTTTAATGCGAGCAAACGTTTGCGCCCAATTACCCGGGCAGTGGCCATCGATGCTGCTTGTCGGTACCAAGGAATGGAAGCAGGCAGACGGCCGACTGCCTGGCGCGCTGTCGTCGACACGCCACCGCCGGCGGGAAGCCGGCGGAGTGAAAGCTATGCTGTACCGTTTCGGTTCGACGCGCAACCCGTCTGATCAATATTTAAGGGTTTATTCGGAGCACGCTGCGACGCTTGCAGATTGCGGCGCGTTACATCGCATTCGACGGTGGCGCTTCGTTGCGATCGTGGACGAAAAAGAGAAACCGTTTTCGGATTCAATGATCGGCCTTCGTCGGATCCGGCTTGTCCGTCGGCTTTGGTTTGCGTTTTCCACGTGTGCGCTGTTCCGCTTTCATTCGGCGCGATGCGATGGCGATGCGATGGCGTTGCGCTCGCCGCAGCAGGCTCGAGTCGGCTGCGGCAATGGCCGCGCAGCGCGCTGGCGACGCGGTTTGTCGATCCGCGTGCCGGCGCATTAAATCGTATCTTTGTGAAAATGCGCGTCGCTGGAGAAGGTCGACGCGAGGCATGCGAATGTGCCGTCTTGTTGTTCTGTTTGATCGGCACATACGTGACGGTGGCCGCGCGCGGCAACGCGGATTGTCAGCGACGACGTCGATCGACGGTTCGACGCGTCGTCACGCCATGACATGACGACGCGAAACCGCCGTCATGTCAGCCATCGCGCAGCACATCCGGCGGGCGCTTGCCGCGCCCCCCCGGAACATCGCGCTGCCGTCAGACCGTTTCGCGCAACTGCGCGGCGATTTCCGCTTCGTTCAGTTGCGGCGCGAACATCTCGATCAGCCGGTACGCATACGCGCGCAGGAATGCGCCCTTGCGCAGCCCGACCCGCGTCGTACTCGCCTCGAACAGGTGCTGCGTGTCGAGCGCGACGAGGCCGGTGTCGCGCTGCGGATCGAAGGCCATCGCCGCGACGACGCCGATCCCCATCCCGAGCTCGACGTAGGTCTTGATCACGTCCGCGTCGATCGCGGTCAGCACGACGTCGGGCACCGCGCCGGCCTGCGTGAACGCCTGGTCGATGTGCGAGCGGCCCGTGAAGTCCTGGTCATACGTGATGATCGGATACTCGGCGATTTCGTCGAGCGTCAGGTTCTCGCGGCCGACGAGCGGATGCCCCTTCGGCACGACGACCGTGTGGTGCCACGAATAGCACGGGAACGTCACGATGTCCGGATAGCGGTCGAGCGCCTCGGTCGAGATGCCGAGATCGGCTTCGCCGTTCAGGATCATCTGCGCGATCTGCTGCGGGCTGCCCTGGCGCAGCGCGAGATGCACCTTCGGGAACACGTCGGTGAACTGCCGGATCACCTTCGGCAGTGCGTAGCGCGCCTGCGTGTGCGTCGTCGCGACGACGAGGTGGCCGCTGTCCTGGTCCGCGAACTGGCGCGCGACGCGGCGCAGGTTCTCGGCGTCGAGCAGCATCCGCTCGATCAGCTGGTGCACGGCCTTGCCGGGCTCCGTGAGCCCCGTGAGCCGCTTGCCGCGCCGGATGAAGATGTCGACGCCCAGTTCGTCCTCGAGATCCTTGATCTGCTTCGACACGCCCGACTGCGACGTGTACAGCACGTTCGCGACTTCCGTCAGGTTCATGTTCTGCCGCACGGCTTCGCGCACGAAACGCAATTGCTGAAAATTCATGGGTATGCCTCTTAGGCTGTCGTTGTTCGAATGTCGCTCCGGAGCGGTATCCGCCCTCTTCTCTTTGCCGTGTTCGGCGTCAGTGTGCGGGAAATACCCGCACCGCGCGCGGCACGGCCGTCGCACCGTCGCCGACCTGCAGCGCGAGCGCACGCCACGCGTCGCGATCGAGTTCCGCTTCGAGTGCGCCGCCCGTGCGCGCCTCGAGTTCGACCCGCACCGAGCCGCCGAGCGGGATCACGCGGCGCACGTCCACCGCGATGCCGTCGCGATGACCGGCCGGCCACAGCTGCAGGTCGTGCGGCCGCACGTACGCGTTCGCGGGGCCCGCGAAATCGGCATCGACCGCGATCGGCGCCGCCGCGCCCTCGGCGACGAAGCCACGGCCGGCGACGGTGCCCGGCAGGCGGTTCGCCGCGCCGAGGAACTCGTAGACGAACGCGCTTTGCGGATGATCGTAGACGTCCTGCGGGCTGCCGACCTGCTCCACGTGCCCGCGGTTCAGCACGACGATCCGGTCGGCCACTTCCAGCGCCTCTTCCTGGTCGTGCGTGACGAAGATCGTCGAGATGTGCAGGTCGTCGTGCAGGCGTCGCAGCCAGCTACGCAGTTCCTTGCGCACCTTTGCGTCGAGCGCGCCGAACGGCTCGTCGAGCAGCAGCACCTTCGGCTCGACCGCGAGCGCGCGGGCGAGCGCGATCCGCTGGCGCTGGCCGCCCGACAGCTCGGACGGATAGCGCTGCGCGAGCCAGTCGAGCTGCACGAGCTTCAGCAGCTCGTGCACCTTGTCGCGGATCACGGCTTCCGACGGCCGCTCGCGGCGCGGCTTCACGCGCAGCCCGAACGCGACGTTCTCGAACACGGTCATGTGGCGAAACAGCGCGTAATGCTGGAACACGAAGCCGACCTGGCGATCGCGCGCGCCGACCGATGCAACGTCGAGCCCCTGCAGCACGACCTGGCCGGCGTCCGCGTGCTCGAGGCCCGCGATCACGCGCAGCAGCGTGGTCTTGCCGCAGCCGGACGGCCCGAGCAGCGCGACGAGCTCGCCCGCGGGGAAGTCGAGCGACACGTTGTCGAGCGCGGTGAAATCGCCGAAGCGCTTCTGAAGGTGACGGACGGTGATACCCATTCTGGTTGCCTCTTTACGATTTCGACGAAATGGCGGCGACGGGGCCGGCATGAGCGGGAACGTCATCGCGTGCGCCGGCCAGTTCGGCGGCGAGATGACGCTCGGCGAGCAGCTTCAGCGCGAGCGTGACGAGCGCGAGCAGCGCCAGCACCGACGCCACGGCGAACGCCGCCGCGAAGTTGTATTCGTTGTACAGGATCTCGACGTGCAGCGGCATCGTGTCGGTCACGCCGCGAATGTGGCCCGACACGACCGACACCGCACCGAACTCGCCCATCGCACGCGCATTGCACAGGATCACGCCGTACAGCAGGCCCCACTTCACGTTCGGCAGCGTCACGCGCCGGAAGATCTGCCAGCCCGACGCGCCGAGCACGCGCGCGGCCTCTTCCTCGTCGGTGCCCTGCGCCTGCATCAGCGGGATCAGCTCGCGCGCGACGAACGGGAACGTGACGAAGATCGTCGCGAGCACGATGCCCGGCACCGCGAAGATGATCTGCACGTCGTGGTTCTGCAGCCACGGCCCGAGCCAGCCCTGCGCGCCGAACAGCAGCACGTAGACGAGGCCCGAGATGACCGGCGACACGGAGAACGGCAGGTCGATCAGCGTGGTCAGCAACGCCTTGCCGCGGAATTCGAACTTCGCGATCGCCCACGACGCGCACACGCCGAACACGAGGTTCAGCGGCACCGCGATCACGGCGACCGTCAGCGTCAGCTTGATCGCCGACCATGCGTCCGGATCGGCGAGCGATTCGAGATAGAAGCCGACACCCTTGCGCAGCGCCTCGAAGAACACAGCGGCGAGCGGCACCACGAGGAAGAACGCGAGGAACGCCAGCGCGATGCCCGTGAGCAGCCAGCGCACGACGCGCGACTCGCTGACGGGGTCGGGCCGTTTCGCGGCACGCGCGCGCGCGGCGGACGGATTGTTCAACACGGCACTCGACTCCTGGCTCATTGCTGGCCTCCTGCGGCGGTGGCGGCAACGGTTGCGCTCGATGGCGCGGGGCCGCTCGCCCCCTTGCTCGTACGACGCTGCAGATACCACTGCAGCGTGTTGATCAGGAGCAGCATCAGGAACGACACGACCAGCATCACGACCGCCAGCGCGGTCGCGCCCGCGTAGTCGTACTGCTCGAGCTTCGTGATGATCAGGAGCGACGTGATCTCGGATTTCATCGGCACGTTGCCGGCGATGAAGATCACCGACCCGTATTCGCCGAGCGCGCGCGCGAACGCCAGCGCGAAGCCGGTGAGCAGCGCCGGCAGCACGGCCGGCAGCACGACGCGGCGGAATGTCAGCCAGCGCGATGCGCCGAGGCACGCGGCGGCCTCCTCCTGCTCGCGCTCGAAATCCTCGAGCACGGGCTGCACGGTGCGCACGACGAACGGCAGCCCGATGAAGGTCAGCGCCACCAGCACGCCGATGGGCGTGAACGCGATCTTGATGCCGAACGGCGCGAGAAACTGGCCGACCCAGCCGTTGGTCGCATAGACGGCTGCCAGCGAAATGCCCGCGACCGACGTCGGCAACGCGAACGGCAGGTCGACGATCGCGTCGACGAGGCGCTTGAGCGGGAACCGGTAGCGCACCAGCACCCACGCGACGAGAAAGCCGAACACGGCGTTGATCAATGCGCCGCCCAAGGCGGCGGAAAACGTCAGCCGGTACGACGCGAGTACGCGCGGCGACGTGACGGCGGTGACGAACTGGTCCCACGACAAAGTCGCGGTCTTCAGGAACGTGGCGGCGAGCGGGATCAGCACCACGAGGCTCAAATAGGCCACCGTGATGCCGAGCGTCACGCCGAAGCCGGGCAGCGCGCTCGGCTTGCGAAAGGTGTACGTCGTCATCGGATGCTCTTGCTGGGTCGATGCTGCTCATGGGTCCGACGCAAACGCCGGCGCGGGAAATCGCGCCGGCGGCCGCCGGGGATGCGGCGCGCTATCGTGGCGCGCCGCTGTCGTTATGGGTTTGCTGCGTGGTGCTACTGTTCGCGTTACTGCGGCTTGTAGATCGAGTCGAACACGCCGCCGTCCGCGAAATGCGTCTTCTGCGCATTCGTCCAGCCGCCGAACGTGTCGTCGACCGTGTACAGCTTCAGCTTCGGGAACTGCTTCGTCAGCTCCGCCGGCACGTTCTTCGAACGCGGACGGTAGTAGTTGCGCGCCGCGATCTCCTGGCCCTGCGGGCTGTACAGGAAATTCAGGTAGGCCTCCGCCAGCTTGCGCGTGCCCTTCTTGTCGACCACCTTGTCGACCACCGCGACGGGCGGCTCGGCCAGGATGCTCACCGACGGCACGACGATCTCGAACTTGTCGGTGCCGAATTCCTTGATCGACAGGAACGCCTCGTTCTCCCACGCGATCAGCACGTCGCCGATCCCGCGCTGCACGAAGCTCGTCGTCGCGCCACGCGCGCCGGAATCGAGCACGCCTGCATTCTTGTAGAGCTTCGTCACGAATTCCTTCGCGCCCTGCTCGTTACCGCCCGGCTTGTGCACGGCATACGACCATGCGGCCAGGTAGTTCCAGCGCGCGCCGCCCGAGGTCTTCGGGTTCGGCGTGACGATCGAGATGCCCGGCTTGGTCAGGTCGTCCCAGTCCTTGATCCCTTTCGGGTTGCCCTTGCGCACGAGGAACACGATCGTCGACGTGTACGGCGATGCGTTGTCCGGCAGGCGCTTTTGCCAGTCCTTGTTCACCAGCCCCTTGTTGGCGAGCGCGTCGATGTCGTAGGCGAGCGCCAGCGTGACGACGTCGGCCTGCAGGCCGTCGAGCACCGAGCGCGCCTGCGCGCCCGAGCCGCCGTGCGACTGCTTGAAGTTGACCGTCTCGCCCGTCTTCGCCTTCCACTCCTTGCCGAATGCCTGGTTGAAGTCCTGATACAGCTCGCGCGTCGGGTCGTACGACACGTTCAGGAACGTCGTATCGGCCTGCGCATGCGTCACGACGCCCAGCGCCGCCGCCGCGCCCAGCGCGAGTGTTGCGATCAGGCGGCCCGCTCCGCCCACCAGCCCCGTATTGCGCTTCGCCATCCTTGGTTCTCCAGTGTTGTCGATGTTGCGATGTCGGGCCAGTCTAGCGAACGGGTTACATGATTAAAAATAATCGTTCTTCATTTTTTAATACTCAAAAGTGCTAACGCAGACTGGGCGGACGGCTGCGGCAGACAAACCGGCGTCCGGACGTCGCGAAATCGCGGCGGAACCGGCGCGATCGCATCGAACCTCAAGTAACACTTGAAATTCGCGAAGTACTGTATAAAAATACAGCTCACTGTCTATCCATACAGTTAAGCCATGACCAAACTCACCGCACGTCAGCAGCAAGTGTTCGACTTGATCCGCCGGGCGATCGAGCGCTCCGGTTTCCCGCCCACGCGCGCCGAGATCGCGGCCGAGCTGGGTTTCAGCTCGCCGAATGCGGCCGAGGAACACCTCCGTGCGCTGGCGCGCAAGGGCGTGATCGAGCTGGCCGCCGGCGCGTCGCGCGGCATTCGCCTGCTCGGCATCGAAGATGCGCCGCACCAGTTCACGCTGCCGCACGCCGGCCTGATGCAACTGTCGCTGCCGCTCGTCGGCCGGGTGGCGGCCGGTAGTCCGATCCTCGCGCAGGAGCACATCTCGCAGCATTACGCATGCGATCCCGCGCTGTTCACGAGCAAGCCCGACTACCTGCTGAAGGTGCGCGGCCTGTCGATGCGCGACGCCGGCATTCTCGACGGCGACCTCCTCGCCGTGCAGAAGCGCACGGAAGCGAAGGACGGCCAGATCATCGTCGCGCGTCTGGGCGACGACGTCACGGTCAAACGCCTGATGCGCCGGCCCGGCGGCCTCGAGCTGATCGCGGAGAACCCGGATTACGAAAACATCTTCGTCAAGGCCGGCAGCGCGGAATTCGCGCTGGAAGGCATCGCCGTCGGGCTGATCCGCTCGGGCGAACTCTGACAATCGGTCTCGCTGAGGAGAACACCATGGAACGCCTTTCCCGTTTGCTGCCTTTCCGTCAATTCGGTCGCCTGCGTCATCTGCGCGGCCGCACGCCCTGTGCGCCGCTGTCCGCCGCGGCGCCCGTGGTGAGCCAAGAAGTCGCAGTTGAACGGCAGGCGTCGCTGCTGCCGTCGGCGCTTCCCGCATTCGCGCGGGTCTCGCTGAACGCCGGCCTGAATCACGCGGAACCGGCGCGCCGTGCGCCCGTGCGCGTCTATCACGGTCGGTCGCGGCTGATCATGGTCGGAACGATCGATGCCGTGTGCCGGATGATCGATCGCTGCATCGCCGAGGAACGATCGTCCACGCACGGCGGTCTCTGATTGCGGAACCTGTTCGCACCGGAGGCATCGTGACTGGATCTTCGGGCCGCGCGTGGCGGCTCAAGCCCCTGCTGATCGTCGTGCTGGCCGTCGTCGTCCTGGCGGCGCTCGGCTATGCATACGCGTCGCCGTACGTCGCGCTAAGTCGCCTGAAATCGGCGATCGACGCGCGCGATTCGCAGGCGGTCAGCAAATATGTCGACTTTCCGTCGTTGCGCATCAGCCTGAAGCAGCAGGTCACGGAAGAGTTGATGCGCCGGATCGACGCGGTGAAGAAGGACAATCCCTTCGCGGTGATTGGCGCGCTGATCGGATCTGCGTTGATCGGCCCGCTGGTCGATGCGTATGCGACACCGGAAGGGGTGACGGCGCTGATGAGCGGCATCCCGCCGCGCGGTAATCCGGGCGAGCGGCCACCCGACTGGTCGGGCCCGCCGGCCGGCAATGCGCCCGCCAACGCCCCGGCCGCGCCACCGGCCAATTCGGCTAGCGCGCCCGTGCCGGGCAGCAATGCCACCGCGTCGGCTGCATCTGCGCCGGCGGCGGCGCCCACGCCCGCCCCGGCGAGCCCGACCGACGCGGGTCATCCGCAGCAAACGAGTGCCGGCTACCGGAATATCGATGAATTCGTCGTGACCTACCAGCGCAGCGCCGACGGCACGCGCTATGCGGCGGTCTTCCGCCGCTTCGGCCTGTTCTCGTGGAAGCTGTCCGCGATCGACCTGCACGCCTGAGCAATCGCAGTCGTCACGGTCGCGCCCGATGCCGCCGATGCGGCACTGCGCGCGACCGCGCCTGAATCGCAGGCCATCCGGCCGTTCACGCGATTGCTGCGTTACTTGCCGTTCGAGATGGCCGCTTCGCGTTCGCGCGCGATCTCGGCCTTTTGCTCTTCGGCCGACGAACATGCGACCAGAATGCTGCAGTTCACGCGATCGAGCAGTTGCGTGTTGCCCGACCCCATCCACCATCTCGACAACCCGCTGCGGCACCGATGGCCGACGACGACGAGGTCGGCCTTCAACTCCGTCGCGAGATTCGCGATTTCGTCGATCGGATAGCCGAACGCGAAATGGCCTTCCGCCTGAACGCCGCGCTCGCGCAGCCAGTTCACGCCTTCCTGCAGGATCTCGCGCGCGGTTTCCTCGAAGCGGCCGCACGCGACGTCGGTCAGCAACCCGGCGCTTTGCGCGATGCTCGAGCGCATGTCGACGACCGACAGCAAGTGTGTTTCCGCCTTCAGGTCCAGCGCGAGGTTGGCACCGCACCGCAATGCCTTGCGCCCCTCGAGCGTGCCGTCGTAGCACAGCAGAATCTTGTTGTAGCTAGCCATGAAACCTCCCTATCGCGACTACATGCGCTATGCACTCATCATGGTGCGCCGCAATTGAGGACGCAAGGGATGGAAAACGCTGATTCGCCACGCGGGGCGCGCCGGCGATGATGCGGTGCACGATCCGTGCGCCGACGCACCATGCCGCGCCGGCATGCGCTGAAGAGACGCAGCCGATGCACTAGAATGGCCCGTTCGTGCCCTCGACGTGCGTTCGCCCCGGTCATGCCCATGTGACACGCATTCGCCCGATCCGTTCGCCGGCCCGGATGCCCAGTCAGCCAGCCGGCCGGCCGCGAAACGCGTCCGCGCCCGCTTACAACGACAACCTTGCCCATGTCCGTTGCACCGATCGATTTCCGGAACGTTGAAAAGCGCTATGGCGACAAGCTCGTCGTCAACGACCTCTCCTTCCACGTGCAGGCCGGCGAATGCTACGGCCTGCTCGGGCCGAACGGCGCCGGCAAGACCACGACGCTGAAGATGCTGCTCGGCCTCGTGTATCCCGATGCCGGCGCCATTTCACTGTGCGGCGAGCCCGTTCCGACACGCGCGCGGCATGCGCGCCGGCGCGTCGGTGTCGTCCCGCAGTTCGACAACCTCGATCCGGACTTCACGGTCCGCGAAAACCTGCTCGTGTTCAGCCGCTATTTCGGGATGTCGGCGCAGGCTGCACGCGCGCTCGTGCAGCCGCTGCTCGAATTCGCGAAACTGGAAAACAAGGCCGATGCCAAGGTGGGCGAGCTGTCGGGCGGGATGAAGCGGCGTCTGACGCTCGCCCGCGCGCTCGTCAACGATCCCGACGTGCTGGTGCTCGACGAGCCGACCACAGGCCTCGATCCGCAGGCGCGCCACCTGATGTGGGAGCGGTTGCGCTCGCTGCTCGCGCGCGGCAAGACGATCCTGATCACCACGCATTTCATGGAGGAAGCCGAACGCCTGTGCGACCGGCTGTGCGTGATCGAGGAAGGCCGCAAGATCGCCGAAGGCGCGCCGCATGCACTGATCGAGTCCGAGATCGGCTGCGACGTGATCGAGATCTACGGGCCCGAGCCGGTCGCGTTGCGCGACGAGCTGGCGCCGTTCGCGAAGCACACCGAGATCAGCGGCGAAACGCTGTTCTGCTACGTGACCGATCCCGAGCCGCTCAGTGCGCGACTCAAGGGGCGCGCGGGGTTGCGCTATCTGCATCGCCCGGCCAATCTGGAAGACGTGTTCCTGCGGCTCACGGGCCGCGAAATGCAGGACTGATCGATCATGGACGCACGCAACTATTCCGCCGCGGCACCGTCCGCGCCGCCCCGCGAGTCACGCTTCGCGATCGCACTGCCCGCGAACGCGACCAACTGGATCGCCGTGTGGCGGCGCAACTACCTCGTGTGGCGCAAGCTCGCGCTCGCATCCATGTTCGGCAATCTCGCCGATCCGATGATCTACCTGTTCGGGCTGGGGTTCGGGCTCGGCCTGATGCTCGGCCACGTCGACGGCGTGTCGTATATCGCGTTCCTCGCCGCCGGCACGGTCGGTTCGAGCGTGATGATGTCCGCGAGCTTCGAGTCGATGTATTCGGGCTTCTCGCGGATGCACGTGCAGCGCACCTGGGAAGCGATCATGCACACGCCGCTCTCGCTGGGCGACATCGTGCTCGGCGAGATTGTCTGGGGTGCGAGCAAGGCGCTGCTGTCGGGCGTCGCGATCATGCTCGTCGCGGGCCTGCTCGGCTATGCGCACTTTCCGTCGATGCTCGCGGCGCTGCCCGTGATCGCGCTCGCCGGCCTCGCGTTCGCGAGCACCGCGATGATCGTCACGGCGCTCGCGCCGTCCTACGACTTCTTCATGTTCTATCAGACGCTCGTGCTGACGCCGATGCTGCTGCTGTCGGGCGTGTTCTTCCCGCTCACGCAGCTGCCGCCCATCGCGCAGCGCGCGGCGCACGTGCTGCCGCTCGCGAACGCGGTCGAACTGATCCGGCCCGCGATGCTCGGCCGGCCGGCGACGGACGTCGGCCTGCATCTCGCGGTGCTCGCCGGCTATGCGATCGGCGGATTCCTCGTCTGCGCGTGGCTGTTCCGGCGGCGGATGATGCGCTGACGGCCGTCGCATCCGGCGCCGGCCCGATGCGACGACCTTGAGACGCCATTCGGACGACGTTACTCGTCGTCATCGCTCCACGGGATTTCGACGTCGGTCAGGAATGCGACGGTCGCCAGCGGGCCGCCTTCCTGGCGACCGAGCTTGCCGTCCGCCCGATGCCATTCGACGCGGAATTGCGTACCCGGATCGTCGGCGATCAGATAGACCGCACGCAGCTCTTCCGCGTCGGCTTCGGCGACCGGGCCGTCGAACGACACCAGCATCTTCTGCGGCCACAGGCCGTTCACCGGATCGTAAATGCGGTCGCCTTGCGGAATCTCGATGCTGGCCTCGACGCCGATTGTGGCGGAGGCCTCGATGATCATCGTGCCGAGCGCGTTCAGCACGGCAGTCGCCCGCGCGGAATTGGCCTGGCGGATCGCGAGATCGCCGCGCGTCAGCGCCTTTTCGAGTCGAGGATGAATCTTCGGTTGGGTCATGCGTTTTCCTGTTTGCTTCTTGTAAAGGGCGCCGCACGTGCGAAGCGGCGGCGCCGGATGAATACGACGATCACGCGGCGGGATCGGTCAGCGCGCGGCGCGGCGGCCATCCCGCAGGGCCGGTCGCCGGCTATGCCCCGGCGCTTGTTCGCGCCGGCTGGCCGTCCCGTGCGTGTTCGTCAGAACCCGAACGCAATCGCGAGCAGCCCGCTCGCGATCCCGAACACGACCACGAGGGCCGTGACGATCGCCAGCATGTACGGCTTGAACGAACGCGCGAGCATCGCGAGCGACGGCACGCTGATCGGCGGCAGCGTCATCAGCAGCGCGGCGGCCGGGCCGACGCCCATGCCGAGCGACAGCATCGCCTGGATGATCGGCACCTCGCCGGCCGTCGGGATCACGAACAACGTGCCCGCGACCGCGAACGCGACGATCCAGCCGAGATGGTTGCCGATGTCCGGGCCGATATGCGGGAACAGCCAGGCGCGTGCCGCGCCGAGCAGCAGCACGAGCACGATGTATTCGGGCACGAGCCGCACGGCCATCCGCACGAGCAGCTTGATCCAGCGGACGAACGGATTGCCGGCCGCAGCCTGCCCGGCCACCAGCGCGGCGAGTTGCGCATCGTCGATGCTGCGGTCCTCGGGACGCGCGATGCGGTTCAGCAGATAGCCGATCCCGAACACCATCGCGATGCCGAGCACGAGCCGGAGCGCACTCCAGTGCCAGCCGAGCACGAAGCCCATGAACACCAGCGCGGCCGGATTCAGCACCGTGTTGCCGAGCCAGAACGCGACCGCGCCGCCCGGCGACGCGTGCCGCGCGCGCAGGCCCGCGACGACCGGCGCCGCGCAGCACGTGCACATCATGCCGGGCAGCGACAGCAGGCCGCCCGCGGCGACACTGCCGAAGCCCGTGCGACCGAGTACGCGTGCGACCCAGTGCGCGGGCAGCAGCGCCTGCACGGCCGAACCGAGCAGCAGGCCGAGCACCATCGCCTGCCAGATCGCCTTGCCGTATGCCCATGCGTAGTCGAGCGCCGCCTTCAGCGACGGCTCGGGCGCGCTCGCCGACGTGCCCATCAGGATCGACTGGCCGATCGAATGATGCTCGGCGGCGACGAATGCCTTGTTGTAGTACGGGAACCATTTCACGTAGAACAGTCCCGCGACTGCGATCAGCAGGAAAGTCATCCAGCCGAGCGCCGGATTGGGTTGGGTGCGTGTGGTCGTCATCGTGTGGTGGTCGATTGGTTTGTGTCGGTGTCGGATCCTGCTGCGTTGCCGGCGACGGGCGACGCCGGAAGCCCGGCGCGCGCGAGCGCGTCGAGCAGCGCGCGCGCCTGCTGGCACACGTCGGCCGCATTCGGCCGGAACGTGAAGGTCAGCACGCGGTTCGATTTGTCGTACGACGATCGATAGGTGCGTGCATACGCAGGATCGTAATGCTTGTCGATCAGCGTGCCGAACAGTTCGGCGCGCGCGTTCGCGTCGATCAGGGCGTTCCAGCGCGCGACCTCCTCCCGGCTGTGCAGGCCGATCAGGCGATGCAACTGCGCCTTGAACGCGGCCGGGTCGTCGAACAGGTGGGCGTAGTCCTCGAGCAGGAACGCGATGCGTTCGTCATGCGCGGCCTCGACCTGCACCCACGGCCCCGCGCGAAACGCGTCCATCAACGCGAGCGGCAACTGCACGAGCCCGATCTTGCGGCTTTCCGATTCGACGAAAACGGGCCATGCGGGGTCGAAACGCTCCAGCGTGCCGACGAGGCCCGAATCGAACGACTTCTGCGCGGGCTGCGGCACACCCGGCAATGCGCCGAGCAGCGAGCCGCGGTGGCACGCGAGCGCCTCGAGATCGAGCGTCTGCGCCCCTTCGCCGCGCAGCGCGTTCAGGAGCCGCGTCTTGCCGCAGCCCGTGTGGCCAACGAGCGCGATGTAGCGGAACCGCGTCGGCAGCGTGTCGAGCGTCGCGCACACCGAGCGGCGATAGGCCTTGTAGCCGCCGTCGAGCTGCCGCGCCTGCCAGCCGATCAGGTTGAACCAGGTCGTCATCGAGCCCGAGCGCTTGCCGCCGCGCCAGCAGTAGATCAGCGGCCGCCAGTTGCGCGGACGGTCGGCAAACGTGGTGTCGAGATGGCGCGCGATGTTGCGTGCGACCATCGCCGCGCCGACGCGCGTCGCTTCGTACGGCGACACCTGACGGTACATCGTGCCGACGATCACGCGCTCCTCGTTGCTGAGCACGGGTGCGTTCAGCGCGCCGGGAATATGGTCCTCGGCGAACTCGAGCGGCGTACGCACGTCGATGATCTCGTCGAACTCGCCAGCGCGATCGAGGGTGACAATCAGGTTCTTCAATTTGGCGTCGAACAGGGGCGATGCGGCTCGGTGAGCCGCACGGGCACGGAAGGCGGATTCGCGATTATCTCATGCCCGGGCGTCTCGGGCCGCGCGCGGCAACGGGCGGAGGCGACGCGGCGCTCATCACGTCGACCAGATGGTCGCGGAACGCGCGTACCGACGCGGGCAGGTCGCGCCCCGCCATGGTCTGCACCTGGATGCTGCGCTCGCGCAACTGCGGGTTCGTGACGGGCACGACGACGAAGCCGTCCGAGTCGAAGCGATCGCGCACCGACAGGAGCCCCGTGAACATCACCGCGCCGGTGCGCTGCGCATAGCGGTACATCACGGCGGTGTTGTTGCTGGTCAGTTCCGGCTCGAGCATGAGCCCGTCGAGCACGCACGCGATGTCGATCAGCTGCCGCACCGTCGTGCCGGCCTCCGGCAGCACATGCGGGTGCCGCGCGACGTCGGCGAGCGACACCGAGTCGCGCGCCGCGAGCGGATGGTCGCGCCGCACGAGCGCGAAGACGGGCGCACGCTCCGTGTGTTCGACGCGCACACCCTGCTCCGGCGCCAGGCTGAACGTCAGCCCGATGTCGGCGTCGCCGTCGCGCACGCGCCGCGTCGCCTCCGCCGGCGACACGACCCACACCGAGAAGTCGACGCCCGGGTGGCGCGCCTTGAAGCCCGCGAGCGCGCCCGGCAGGAAATCGATCGCGAACCCTTCCGAGCAGACGATCTTCAGCAGGCTGCCGTGCAGCGCCTCCAGCCCGCCGATTTCCTTCATCACGTGCTCGGCCTCCAGCAGGCTGCGCTGCGCGAAGCCCAGAAGCCGTTCGCCGGCCTCCGACAGTGTCATCCCGCGCGGCCGCCGCTCGAACAGCGGCGCGCCGAGCTCGCTCTCGAGCTTCGCGATCTGCCGGCTGATCGCCGAGACGGCCACGTGCAGCCGCGCCGATGCGTCGCTGATCGACCCGGTGCGAGCCACTTCGACGAAGTATCGCAGCGCAAGACCATGCAGGAAAGCCGCCATCGTTCTGTCTCCGGGCCCGTTGAGCAGGCCGCTTTGCTTTGCCTTTTCGGCAACGAAATGTTCGAAATTCGATCATTGTGACAAAAAAAACGGCTTCCTAGAATCGATCGCACTCCCCGCCGTGCGCGCCGCGCCCGCAGGAAAACCGACAAGGAGACACGTCTTGAGCCGTACCGCCGCCATCCAGCACGCGCTGAACCAGTTCGAATCGGGCGCCTTTTTCACCACCCTGAGCCGCCGCGTCGGCCTGCGCACCGAAAGCCAGGACAGCGGCGCGGGCGCCGCGTTGCGCGCGTACCTGACCGACGAGATCGCGCCGGAGGCCGCGCGCCTCGGCTTCACGTCGCGGATCGTCGAGAACCCCGTCGTCGGCGGCGGGCCGTTTCTGCTCGCGTCGCGCCACGAGGACGACGCGCTGCCGACCGTCCTGATCTACGGCCACGGCGACGTCGTGCGCGGCTACGACGCGCAATGGCGCGCGCCGCTGTCGCCGTGGACGCTGACCGTCGACGGCGATCGCTGGTACGGCCGCGGCAGCGCCGACAACAAGGGCCAGCACACGATCAACCTGGCCGCGCTGGCCAGCGTGCTCGACGTGCGCGGCGGCCGGCTCGGCTTCAACGCGAAACTGCTGATCGAGATGGGCGAGGAAGCGGGCTCGCCGGGCCTCGACGCGCTGTGCCGCCAGGAGCGCGACGCGCTCGCGGCGGACGTACTGATCGCGTCCGACGGGCCGCGCGTGACCGCCGAACGCCCGACCGTGTTCCTCGGCTCGCGTGGCGCGGTCAACTTCAAGCTGAGCCTGCGCGCCCGCGACGGCGGTCATCACTCCGGCAACTGGGGCGGCCTGCTGCGCAATCCGGCGACCGTGCTCGCGAACGCGCTCGCGAGCCTCGTCGACGCGCGCGGCGCGATCCGCGTGGCGGGCCTGCGCCCGCCGCCGATTCCGGCCGCCGTGCGCGCCGCCCTCGCCGACCTGTCCGTCGGCGGCGGCCCCGGCGATCCGGCGCTCGACGCCGACTGGGGCGAGCCAGGACTCTCCGCCGCCGAGCGCGTGTTCGGCTGGAACGCGTTCGAGATCCTCGCGTTCAAGGCCGGCAATCCCGACCATCCGGTCAATGCGATTCCGCCCGTCGCGTATGCGCACTGCCAACTGCGTTTCGTGGTCGGCACCGACTGGCAAGCGCTGCATGCGCACCTGCGCGCGCATCTCGATGCGCATGGCTTCGCCGACGTCGAGATCGACGTCGAACGCGGCGCGCCGGCGACGCGCCTGCCGCCGGACGATCCGTGGGTCCGCTGGGCCGTCGCGTCGCTCGCGCGCACGACCGGCAAGAAGCCCGCGATCCTGCCGAACCTCGGCGGCACGCTGCCGAACGAAGTGTTCGCCGATACGCTCGGGCTGCCGACGCTGTGGGTGCCGCACTCGTATCCGGCGTGCTCGCAGCACGCGCCCGACGAGCACCTGCTCGCGAGCGTCGTGCGCGAGGGACTGCAGATGATGGCCGGCCTCTTCTGGGATCTCGGCGACGCCGCGCCGCCCGTTCGCCGCGCGGCACCCGCCGCGGCCGGCGCCGCCCTGTAACGCGCTTCGCCCCTTTCTCGGGACCTGCTCACACGATGAATACGACCACCCTGACCTCGCAGGACGCCGCGCTCCCCAGCGCCGCGAAGATCCGGCGCATCATCTTCGCCGCGTCGATCGGCAATGCGCTCGAATGGTTCGACCTGATCGTCTACGGCTTTTTCGCGGTGACGATCGCCAAGCTGTTCTTCCCCGCGACCAGCGAGGCGACGTCGCTGCTGCTCACGCTCGGCACGTTCGGGCTGTCCTACCTGATCCGGCCGATCGGCGGCTTCGTGCTCGGCGCCTACGCCGACCGCGCGGGCCGCAAGGCGTCGCTGCTGCTGTCGATCGCGATGATGATGGTCGGCACGCTGTTGATCGCGTTGATGCCGACCTACGCATCGATCGGCGTCCTCGCACCGCTCGGGATCATGCTGTCGCGGCTGATGCAGGGCTTTTCGGCCGGCGGCGAATTCGCGAGCTCGACCGCGTTCCTCGTCGAACATGCGCCGCAGCGGCGCGGCTTCATGTCGAGCTGGCAGTTCGCGAGCCAGGGGCTCGCGACGCTGCTCGCGTCGGGCTTCGGCGCGCTGCTGACGTCGACGCTGAGCACCGCGCAACTCGAAAGCTGGGGCTGGCGCGTGCCATTTCTGTTCGGGCTCGCGATCGGTCCGATCGGCCTCTATATCCGCCGCTACGTCGACGAAGGGGTCGAGTTCAAGACGCAGGCGCGCTCCGAAGCGCCCGTGCGCGAGTTGTTCGCGGACCAGAAGATGCGCGTGCTGCTGTCGATCGGCGTGCTCGTGATCTCGACCGCGATCAACTACATGGTGCTGTACATGCCGACGTATGCGATCAAGCAGCTCGGGCTGCCGGCCTCGACGGGCTTCGCGGCGACGCTCGCGACCGGCTTCGTGCTGACGCTCGTCACGCCGCTCGTCGGCCACCTGTCCGATCGCACCGGCCGGATCCGCGTGATGGCCGCGGCCGCCGTGCTGATGCTCGCGACCGTCTGGCCGACGTTCGTGTGGCTCACCCATCACGCGTCGTTCTCGACGATGCTCGCCGCGCTGATCTGGATCGGCCTGCTGAAGGCAACGTACTGCGGCGCGCTGCCGGCGCTGATGGCCGAGCTGTTCCCGGCGCAGACCCGCGCGACCGGTCTGGCGGTCAGCTACAACACGGGCGTCACGCTGTTCGGCGGCTTCGCGCCGTTCATGATCACGTGGCTGATCAGCGCGACCGGCAACCGGCTGTCGCCTGCACTGTATCTGATGGGTTGTGCGGTGTTGAGTCTCGTCGCCTTGTTGGTCGCGCGCACGCGGCTCGGGATGCGCTGACCTCGCGCAAAGGAAACGACCGCGCAACGATGCGCGTCGGACGCGGCCCATCGCGGCAACCTGCCGCGCGGGCCGCTCGCCGTTTACGGCGCCGGGTTCGGCTGCAGTTCGTGCAGCGCGTCGATCTCGGCCAGGATCTCGTCGGACAGCTTCACGTCGATGCTGCCGATGTTCTCCTTCAACTGGTCGAGCGACGTCGCGCCGACCAGGTTGCTGCGGACGAACGGCCGGCTGTTGACGAACGCGAGCGCGAGCTGCGCGGGCGACAGCCCGTGGCGCTTCGCGAGCGCGACATAGCGCGACGTCGCTTCGACCGCATGAGGCTTGCTGTAGCGCTGGAAGCGCTCGAACAGCGTGATGCGCGCGCCGGCCGGACGCGCGCCGTTCTCGTACTTGCCGGACAGCCAGCCGAATGCGAGCGGCGAATAGGCGAGCAGGCCGACGCCATCGCGATGCGTGAACTCGGACAGGCCGTTCTCGAACGTGCGGTTCAGCAGGCTGTACGGGTTCTGGATGCTCGCGATGCGCGGCAGCCCGAGCTTCTCGGCCGCGCGCAGGAATTGCGCGACGCCCCACGGCGTTTCGTTCGACACGCCGATCGCGCGGACCTTGCCGGCCTTCACGAATTCCGCGAGCACGCCCAGCGTTTCCTCGATCGGCACCGTATACGCATCGTCGACCCACGGATACGCGGGGCGGCCGAACGTCGTCGTGCTGCGATCGGGCCAGTGCAGCTGGTACAGGTCGACATAGTCGGTCTGCAGGCGCTTGAGGCTGCCGTCGAGCGCCTCGGTCAGGTTCTTGCGGTCGAACTGGTTACCTTCGCCGCGAATGTGGCGCGGATTGTGCGGCTGCCGCGCCGGGCCCGCGATCTTCGTCGCGAGCACGATCCGGTCGCGTTGCGCACGATGCTGCGCGAGCCACGTGCCGATGTATTGCTCCGTGCGGCCCTGGGTGTCAGGCTTCGGCGGCACCGGGTACATCTCCGCGGCGTCGATCAGCGTGACGCCCTGCCCGAGCGCGTAATCGATCTGCTCGTGGGCGTCGCGCTCCGAATTCTGCTCGCCCCACGTCATCGTGCCAAGACCAATCAGGCTGACCTCGATGCCCGAATCGCCGAGTGTGCGGTATTCCATGCTGTTCCTGTCACGTCAGTGGAAAGCAGAAACGCTATCACATTGAACCGAACGCTTCAGATGGCCGAGCCGCATGCTTACAGGCCGCCTTCGGCGTGTGCGCGGGACTTGGTCATGCGGATGACGGCCGCCTCCGCGTGTGCGTGTGCGTCGTTTGGATGACGTCCGGCGGCCGCCGGGCCGCCGCGACGACGCCGCCCGCTGCGTCACTGCGGCCGCTGAATGAAGCAGGTCGCCGATGCGTGCGCGACGATCTTGTCGTCCGGTGTCTTCAGCGTGCCTTCCGCGACGCCGAGCGAACGCGACAGGTGAATCACGCGCCCTTCGGCGATCAGGTCGACGTCGCGCGGCACGGGACGCAGCATCTTCACATGCAGATCGACCGTGCCGTAGCCGACGCCCGCGTCGAGCATCGAATGCACCGCGCAGCCCGTGACCGAGTCGAGCACCGTCGCGGCGAACCCGCCATGCACGCCGCCGAGCGGATTCAGGTGCCGGCCGTCCGCCCGCGCCGAAAACTTCACGTAGCCGAACTCGACGCCCAGCGGACGCATCGGGATCGTTTCGGAAATCGACGCAAGCGGCACGTCTCCGGCGGCGGCCGCACGCAGCAGATCGAGACCGGACAGGGAAAGCGGATTCATCGGGTTGTCTCCGGGTTGATGGCGCGTCGCCGCGCGAGTAAGTTCTAAATTGGAACTCATTATTGACAACTGCTCCGGGCTTGTCAACGCAGCCGATGGCCGTTGCAGTCGAAGGTAAGTTCTATAATCGAACCCGCTTCTTTGATGAACCGCCGCGCGAGACTCGACGATGAAATGGGATGACATCGGTACGCTGAACTGTTCGGTCGCGCGCACGCTCGCCGTGCTCGGCGATCGCTGGACCATGCTGATCCTGCGCAACGCCTTTCTCGGCTGCCGCCGCTTCGATGCGTTCCAGACGCAATTGGGCCTCACGCGCCACGTGCTGGCCGAGCGGCTCGCGCGCCTCGTCGACGAAGGCGTGCTGGTCAAGCGCGCGTATCAGGAACGGCCGCCGCGCTTCGAATACCGGTTGACCGAAAAAGGCCTCGATCTCTATCCCGCCCTGCTCGCGCTGATGACATGGGGCGACCGCTGGAAGGATGACGGCCAGGGACCGCCCTTGCAATTGCGCCATCGCAACTGTGGTCAGCTGATGCATGCAGTCGCGGTGTGCTCGGCATGTGGCGAGCCGCTCGACGCGCACGACGTGCAGCCGGAGCCCGGGCCGGGGTGGGTCGCGCCTGAGGCGGCGGGGCCGGTCGAGTCGTGATGCCGTGGTGCCGTGACGCCTGACGCACCGCGCGTGCCACGCGCATCGCAGCGCTGCCTCATGCGCATGCGAGTTGCATCCGTTTCAGCCTGCCGAGCATTCGCGTTGCCGCCCACGATGGGCTCCCCCCATCTCCTCAATCACACAGCGCATTGAATTTGCACCAGCGCGTACGCGCATTTCTTTTTGCGCGGCCTTGTCGTTCCACCTGTGCATGCACGCGCTGATCAATCGACCTCCATCAACCGGCGCGACCATCCGGCCGCTGCGGAAACCCCGCGGCATGATGAGCATCGCCCCATCAATCGTTGCAGTCGATCACGCCATCGCTCCATTCGCATTCGGGCGTGGCCGCGCCGCCGTGTCTGCGTTACACTCACGGCCCGCTGTCTCAAAATCATTCGCTGTCCAAGATGTTGTCGCGCAAACGCCTCGCCGCCACCTGCCTCGCCGCTTCCCTGCTTGCCACGCCCTTCGCCGCCTTCGGCAAGACGCACAATGAATCGCTGCTGCAGCAGGCAATCGACTTCATCACGCAGCTGCTGCCGACGCCGACCCATGAAGCGCCCGCCACGCAGGCCGTCGAATCGGCGTTCTCGCCCGACGGCGGCGCCGAGGCGCTCGTGCTGAAGGCGATCGGCGCCGCCCGCACCTCGATTCGCGTGGCCGCCTACTCGTTCACGTCGCCACCCGTCACGCGCGCGCTGCTCGCCGCGAAGCGGCGCGGCGTGAATGTCGCGGTCGTCGTGGACGACAAGGGCAATCGCGCCAAGAGCAGCAAGCAGGCGCTCAACCTGCTCGTCAACGCGGGTATTCCGACGCGCACGATCGACGCCTATGCCATCCATCACGACAAGTACCTCGTGATCGATGCCGAACATGTCGAGACCGGCTCGTTCAACTACAGCGCTTCGGCAGCCAGCCGCAATTCCGAAAACGTCGTCGTGGTCTGGAACAATCCGCAACTCGCGTCGCGCTACCTCGCGCATTGGCAAAGCCGCTTCGACCAAGGCGCGCCGTACCACTCGTCGTACTGACGCATCGCACAAACGCAATCGCCATTCGCATGCGACGCGGCCGACGCGCGTCGTTGCATGCATTCGGTTCGTGATGTCGTCAATGATCGCTGCGCACGACGCGCCGATCAACCTGGCCGAATGGCCAGCACACGCAGCGTGACCGCACCGCTAGCAGCGGCATCGATGAAATCAGTGAATGTTGGGCGATCGCTCCGCGACTTGCGCGGTCGCGACACACCGGCTCGCCCGCGCATGCGCGTCGCTTGACGAAAACTTCGGCAGATCGCGATTGCCGCCCGGCAGCGCGCGCAGTACGCAGTCCGAGCTGAAGGTCAGCGTGTTCTGCACCATCGGATAAATCAGGTACAGCGCCAGCGCGAGATAACCCGCGTACAGAATTCGGACCATGGTGCGATAGATGAACGATTGACTCGTCCTATTTACGGCATCGCACCGGGCAGCTTGAGGCACCGGACACAAATTCATCTCGTGCATGCGTGAAGCGTCTGCATCGCTCTGTGCGCATGCGCTGCTCGCGAACGACAAGACGGTGATCCAGGACGCGCGCAACGACGATCGCTTCCACGACAACCCGCGCGTCACGGGCCCGCCGGGCATCCGCTTCCACGCAGGCAGGCCGCTCGCTGCGCCCAACGGCCTAACCGCCAGCACTCGCGACCGCGCGAACTCTGCGCCGGCGCACTCACCCGGCTCGCCAGCGACCATTCATCGTGCTGTTGAGCGCCGACGAGCCGGCCGACGTCGGCGAGCCGATCTCGCGCCCGTCACGTCGGCGCTCGCGCAGCACAACGCGGCCGACGCACGCGGCACTGCAATCCGGTTCAGTGTCGGTCACGCCGCCTACGAACCTGCGCGGCATCATCCGATCGCCGCCCTGCTCGCCTCAGCCGATCGTCACAGGTACGAGGACAAGCGCGGCAAGGCCGCCGTGCGTGACTGCAAACGCACCGCGCGCCGATACGCGACGACCCGCGCCACCGCAACCGCAGGCGTAACCGCAACCGCAGCCGCGAGCCGCGCTCAGCCCGCCGCCGCTTCGCTCAGCTCCCACACGGCGGCGCGCTCGCCATCGCTTCCGCGATTTGCTCGGGCGTCAGATCGCGCTGATGGGTCGCGATCGACCAGCGATGGCCGAACGGATCCTCCACTTGCCCATAGCGATCGCCCCAGAACATGTCGGCGGCCGGCATCTTGACCGTTGCGCCGGCCTCGACGGCCTGCGCGATCGCAGCGTCAGTGTCCGGCACGTACAAGTGGAGGCAGACCGACGTGCCTTTCAGCGCCTTCGGACCGAGTGCGCCATGCTCCGGCATTTCATCCACGAGCATCAGCGTCGAATCGCCGATTGCGAGGCACGCGTGCGCGAGCCGGCCGTCCGGGGTCGGCAGGCGAAACCGTTCGGTCGCGTTGAACGCACGCTTGTAGAAATCGATGGCTGCGGCTGCGCCGGCGCAGATCAGATGCGGCGTCAGCGTGCGCATTCCTTCCGGGATCGGGTTGACGGACGTGGCCATGGGTGTCGCTCCTTCAGTCGGTTGTCGTATCGGAAATCGGGACGCACGCACGATGCGCACGCCTCCAACGCTACGACGGACGGGCTTGACGGAAATCGACACGCATGCCGGAATTTTTTTAGCGCTCGCGACTGGCCGGCCAGATCACGCACGACGCACGGAATCAGTCCGTTCGGCCGACAGGATCATCCGGCATGCCGAACTGCCGGCGGCACGCTTCGAGCAACGCGGCAACGGCGTCGAGCGGAAGGTCGGCAAACCGGTTGATCGGGAGCATCACGCCGCCGGGCACCCTGGTGCGCGGCGAGTGCGCCGAGAACTGGTAGCCGATGTACCGGTTGCCTGCGACGCTGATCATCCCGAACTCGGTCACGTCGCGCCACCGCGTCACCGGCTTTTCACGCACGGAACCGACCAGCCTGAAGCCGGTTTCGTCGATATGCAGCGCCATCTTGCGGCGCGACACG
This sequence comes from Burkholderia sp. SIMBA_051, assembly GCF_046534915.1. Taxonomy (NCBI): domain Bacteria; kingdom Pseudomonadati; phylum Pseudomonadota; class Betaproteobacteria; order Burkholderiales; family Burkholderiaceae; genus Burkholderia; species Burkholderia sp. SIMBA_051. Next base: position 159,159 of record NZ_JAWRXS010000004.1, read on the forward strand.
AAGAAGAAGGCGCCGCTCGCGAGGGCCAGCACCACGGCCAGTGCCCCAACCGGCCAGAGCGTCCGGTCGGCCGCGTACCCGCATACGGCCAACCCGGCCAGCACCGCGCTGACGATCGCCTTTCTCCTGAAACTGCGGCCGTCGACCGGCAGGACCAGCGGCAACGCGCCGATGACGGTTCCCGCAACCGGATCGACATGCCAGCCGGAATCGTCCGTTTCGCTTGCGTCGCTCACCGTTTCGGCCGCTCCCGTCAATTGCACACGTTGCCCGTGCCGTTCGACGTGCATTGACCGACCGCCCAGTGACTCTGCGCGGCGAGGTGCGGCGCAACACCGATTCCGCGAATCGGCGCCGCCGGCGACAACGCCGGAACCGGGGCCGATGCGGTCTCGGGCGACGGCTGCATGGATTCGGTCTGACAGGCCGCGAGCATCAGACAGAATGCGGCTCCCAACGGGGCAATGGCGTATGTGGACATGGCTTCGTGCGCGGTAGCGTGATTCATGTGTGGGCGGCTCGCGGAAACACGGGCCGATCGCCTTTCAGATCTGCGGAAGATCACGCAACGTACGCGACTCGTTCGTCGCATCGATGTCGAGCTCGATCCCTGCCGACGCGTCGCGATACAGCACGCGCTTCAGTTTCGGCCCCACCGCCGTTCCGTCCACTTCGTCAAACACGGCATGAACGTCGTTGCCCGCCGCGAGCGCGCGTGCCACTTCCTCCACCGACGCCTCGCTCGGCGTCGCCGCCCACGACCGATCCGTCGGATTCACGGCCGCCCAGCGCACATGCGTCACGCGCGCACTGAGCACGTCGATTCGGACACCATTCACAGCGAACATCGACATCGGGATCTCCTTCGAAACGGGTGCGGCCGGGCGAACGCCTGACGACGGAAGCCGACGATTACACGATAGCAGGCGAATGCGACTGCCACCGGACCCGCCGGGCCAGCCGGACCGGCAATCATTGGCGCAGCATCGGCCAGCGCTGATTTTCGATGATACATTGGGACGCTTTGCAACCGTCAACAGACAATCGTGTACGGGAGAAACACATGAACGACGCCTGGGGAACCTTCCCTGCCAGAATGGGCGACCATCAGGCTTTCATCAGCTTCAATCAGAGCTTTGCGGAAATCGCCGAAAGCGATCCGCGCACGTCGCTGCTCAGCGTACGCGTCACGCTGGCACATCCGACGCCCGAAGGCCTGCCGAGCGGCGACGAGTTCGCCGAACTGACGAAGATCGAGGACCTGCTGGACGCCGCCGTGACCGCGAAAAACGGCGTGCAGGTCGGCCGCGTCACGGTCGACGGCAACCAGGATTTCCTGTTCTACGTGCCGTTCGACGAAGAAACCGCGAGCGGGATCGTCGACTCGCTGGCCGAACAGACGACCTACGCACTTCAGTACGCATACCAGGACGATCCGGACAAGGAAACGTACTGGCGCACGCTCTACCCGACCGACGACGACTGGCAACTGATGCGCGACATGCGCGTGCTCGACGCGCTGCGGCAGAAAGGCGACGTGAGCGACATGAGCCGGCGCGTGATGCACTGGGCCTACTTCCCGGAGCCGAGCGACGCGCACCAGTTCGCCGACTGGGCCGAGTCGAAAGGCTATCTGGTCGAATCGGTCGCACCGACCGAGGACGGCAAATCGGCCGTGCGGTTTGCGCACGAAGGCACGATGGTGCTGGCCGACATCACACACCATACGCTCGAGATCAATCGCGAAGTACGCGCGCTCGGCGGCGAATACGACGGCTGGGAAACCAGCGTCGAGCAGGCGGGCTGATCCGGCCGACACGCGCGTTGCGCGCGACCGGGCCTTGACGGTTTCGGGACAAAAAGCATCCCGGCAGCGCGAATGCGCGCCGCCGGGACCAAGGCATCACCGGCCGTAACCGGCGATGGGCCCGAGCGGCCGCTCAGGCACGAGGAAAGCGATTCATGCGGATCAGGCGAACGGATGCCGGGGGCGCAAAACGCCGCGTGCCGAACGCCTGTCCGGTTTCGCCGACGCGGCTTGCATGCGCCGGGCGGGCAAAAAGCCCCGCTCCTGCGCGAGCGAGCGGGGAAACGGTTGACCGGGCCGGGGTAGAACGGTCAACCGGTCAAATTGTGATCGTGGGCCATGCGACCGTCTGTGCGGCAACTCACCCTTTCAACCGGAAAGCCCTCCTGCCACGCACACTGGCGTGCCGGGCAGCGACGATCGCGCCGGCAGTCAGCAGCGTTCCTGTGTTCATGATTCGCGTGCGGATTTTTGATTTATGCGGGCGATTTCTTATATCGCACTGCAGCCTCTGGCATGTCGCCTACATAGCTAAAACCGCATGATTCCGTTTTTGCTTGAATCAGCGATTTGTCTTTTCGGATTTTCGTGAAATCATGTTTCGCGATTGGTATCTGCCGGCTCCGCCGCCAGGAGCGCGCTGCCACCCTCCGGCCACGAAAATCGCTTCGCCACCCAAGGAAACAATGACACTCGCTCGGTCACAACATGACGGCGTCGATGTCTGGATCGTCCAGCTTCCGGGACACACCGCCTATGCCTATACGCATCTCAAGCGGGTATTCGCATCCGACGACTCGCGGCATCGCGTCGTGACGGTCGACCTGACGAAGCTGCTCGCCTGCGCCGATCGCGACACGACCGACTATGTGCTGCCGGCGGTTCAGTACTGGGCGCCCGGCAAGGCCGCCGGCATCCGCGAATTCCTCGACCCGGCCGAGCGGCGGATTCCCGATATGCCCTTCATCACGTTCCGCGAGACGAGAACGCGGACGCTGCTCGGCATCCCGGGCCTGTCGAAAGTCGGCGTCGCGTCGTTCCGGAACGGTCAGCATCGCGCCCGCTATCTGGCGTATGCGGGGGCGACGCGCCTGCCTGTCGAGGTGCATGAGACGGAGGCGGATCTGCTCGTGCGGTATTGCGGCGAGTGACGCACGGGCGCTTGGTCGATTGCGGAGAGGATCGTGCAGCGGGCCGCCGTTCGATGCGATGCCGACAGGCCATCAGGCCTCGATCACGTAGGTTCGGACGGCGACTTCCGCCCCGCCGATGACGCTGGTTTCGACGCCCCCCAATCGCCAGCCGTTGTGCTCGTAGAAGCCAATCGCGCGGACGTTGCCCTCGAGCACCAACAGATGAACCTTGTCCACGCCGATATTTCGCGTCCATGCGCGAACGGCTTCGATCATGCGTTTGCCGATACCGCTTCCGTGATGTTCGGGAAGGACGTGAAGACAATCGAGCAGGACGCCGAGCGCCGGATCGACCGGTCTTTCGGCGCTCACGAAACCGATGGGCGCGCCGTCGGACTCCGCGATCAGCACGAGGCCCCATTCCGCTTCGTTGCGATCGAAATAGCGTCGCCACCGCGCCGCGTGTTCCGTCGGCGCCTCGTCGGACAGATAGGCCGCGGGCAGGATATGGCTGTATGCGTTCTGCCAGCTCAGCGTGTGCAAGCGCGCGACGTGCTCTGCATCGTGTGACGTCGCGCTGCGCAGCGTGATGGTTGGGGTTCCGGCATGCTGGAGTCTGTTCATCCCGGCCCTCCTCACAACACCAACGGATGTCTTCTGCGGTACGTTAGCCATCGAGCAATGCCCTCTTCCCTTTGTGTTTGATCACGTAGTACGTCTGCCGGACAATGTACGCGATCGGAGTGACGGCTACCGCCAGTTGATGTCGTGGCTGGTCAGCCACAGCCGGAAATTGCTGCCCACTACAGGCGCCGCCTTCGCAGTTCTCGTCGCGAGATCACTCTTCATCGATTCCCCGAAATGGAAAAACCACCCCCAATGCGGCTTGACGTAGTGTTGAGGTTATACTTTCGACCAGCTTCAGCGGTGATCCACAGACAGATTTCTTTTTGAGAGAATCTTATGGAACGCAGTGTTGGCATTGGCGGACGGCGATGGCTCGTACAAGGCAACGACAACGACAGTTATATCGCAAAGCTAACTGACCCTTTCGAACCGCAGCTGGTATCGATGCTTGCGGTGTTGTGTGACAGCGGCGCACAAGCACTCGATATAGGTGCCAATATCGGCTGCACAGCGCTCGCGCTTTCGCAGATCGTCGGTGACGGCAAAGTAGTTGCTTTCGAACCGGTGCCACGCACATTTGCGAATCTTTCCAAGAATGTTGACAACCTTTCCAATGTAGCGATACACAACTTCGCTCTCGGAAAACAGACTGGAACGCTGCCTATGCAAGGCTCCGAAGGCGATTCAGCTGGCGCGTTCGTCGCCAACCAATTTCAAATCGCCAACACGGGGTATTTCCAAGTTGATGTCCCGGTGCGCACGCTCGACGACGCATTCCCGTCGCTCGGACTTGATCGCATTGATTTTATAAAAATCGATGTGGAAGGATTCGAACTCGATGTATTCGAAGGTGGTCGCGAGACGCTGCAACGTTTCAAGCCACGTGTTGTGCTAGAAATGAATCACTTCTGCCTCAATATGTTCCGGCGCATCACCTATCCGGAATTTCGTGAGCGGCTTTTGAGCATCTTCCCGTACGTATATGCCGTTGACGGTACGCGTTATCTAGATCTGACCGCAGAGGACGACGCATACGTAGTCGGCTATGAGCACACCCTGCAGTTCCGGTTTCCGAATCTCGTCGCGGGATTCGACCGGACTGACCTTATCGCACGGCTTTCAACTCTCGATCGGGCGTCATACGTGCTCGCCGAAGCGCATCGTGTCGCAGCCGAATTCGATGCATATCGCGCGGCAGCCGAAGCGGAATCGAATCAGCTCCGATCGCAACTCGCGTCGCATGATGCAGAGCGGGATAGTCTCGAACTTCAAATTGCCATCGGTGCAAAACGCATTGATGAACTTGCGCGCGAGAAGAATGCACTCCTTGCCTCATCAAGCTGGCGTGTAACCGCGCCTCTCAGATGGCTGAAGTTGAAGACACTGGGCCAGTGACCTGCAGGTTGTCTGACTTGGCCAACGTTCGGCGCTGTATATTCCGACGCTGCTTATCAGCTCCCTTGCACTGGCATCGCTCTCATACGAGTTCATTGAGAAACGTGTGACTGCAGTGCGTTACCGGCTACGCAGCCGGACGGAAGCCACGGACGGACAACCAATCGATCGCACAGTCGGCGCCGGTAATCCAAACGTAGCACCGCCCACTGTGTCATGGAACGTCGCCCATTGGGCGTCGTTCGTTTCGACGGTGCCGAGATTCGCATAGCCATTTGAGTGCCAATCACGAACTGCGAACGCGAGTTCGTCGGCCAGACCGAAATCGGTGCCAAATTCGCGCCGCTGAACACGTTCGTCCGCATCGCCAACGTCGAATTCTTCGTGAGCAGCGCCTTTGCACCGGTCGACGGGTTATAGATTGCGTATAGCGCGACGTAGTACGACACCGGTGCGCTGCCGGTATCCATGCCGCCCGCGCCCGACGTCGCGAGATTGATCGTCTTCGAGAACTGCGTCAGCAGATACTTCCGGCCGCCGAGCGCCGTGCCCGATGGATCTCAACCGCGGCAAGCGTCGCACCGCTGGATGCCGCGGAAATGGACGTAAAGACGTTGCTCATTTCCAATCACGGCTGCTGACTGTGGCCGCACTGCCATTTTCAGGTGCGCGAGAAGGACCGCCAGCGCCTCGCAACCGGCTGGCCGCCCGAATTGGACGCGGTGTTCGAGGAGGCTCTCTCGCTGCAGCGCACCACTTGGGTTCACATATTCGGAAAAACGGCCGTCCAGGTGTAAAGCACATAGCGGGCGGAACACGAGCTGGTCGCGCTTGACGGGCTACTGCGAGAACGAAGTGAAGCCCGGCTGCGTGCCTGGTTCGCGGTTCGCGCTGCGTGACATGCGCCCTGCGGCAGTGATCGATCGCAAGGAGGAAGGCGACGATCGCATCGTTGATGCGACCGCCCACGCCGACGCACTGACGAGCGGTCCATGATCTCAGTATTACAAAACGCAGTTCAAGCAGGAACGCGCCCCCTTCCCGACCTTCACGCTAATCCGGCGGCCGCGGCGCGCGGCCTACGATCGCACCAAGATCGTGAAGCGGAACGCGCTATAAATTCCATTTCTTGGAATTAAAAACAAAAACGGCACTGTCTTGTGGGACAGTGCCGTTTCTAACAACTTGATACCGCTAGGAATTCTTTGGGGTGGCTGATGGGACTCGAACCCACGACGACAGGAATCACAATCCTGGACTCTACCAACTGAGCTACAGCCACCACTGATACTGCTTTGTTTCTTCGCTGTTTCGTTTCGTTCGTGTTCAGCAGCGAAGAACAAGATTATACGAACACTTTTCCGTCTTGCAAAGCATTTTTTTCAAAATTTTCGATCGCGTCGTTCAGATGCGTGCGCGCCTCGTCGAACACGGCCAGATCGCCGCGCGCGAGCTTCTTGTTGTCCGACAGCACGCGACGCCAGCCGCGTGCACCGCCGACACCGCGATACAGCCCGAGTGCGTGCCGGACGATCGCGCCGAGATACGTGCCGCGCTTCAGTTCCGCCGCGCAGTATTCGATCAGTTTCGCCTCGGCCTCTTCGCGCGTCGGCACCGCCGCGGTCGAGCCATAGAAGCGCGCATCGACGCCCGCGAGCACATACGGGTTGTGATAAGCCTCGCGGCCAAGCATCACGCCGTCGACATGCTCGAGATGCTGCGCGACTTCGTCGAGCGTCTTGATCCCGCCGTTGATCACGATCTCCAGCGACGGAAAATCGCGCTTCAGTTGATACGCATAGTCGTACTTGAGCGGCGGGATCTCGCGGTTCTCCTTCGGCGACAGCCCCTTCAGGATCGCATTGCGCGCGTGCACGACGAACGTCTCGCAGCCCGCTTCCGCCACCTTGCCGACGAAGTCGCGCACGAACGCATAATCCTCGACCGCGTCGACGCCAATCCGATGTTTGACCGTGACCGGCACCGAGACCGCATCGCGCATCGCCTTCACGCAGTCGGCGACGAGCTGCGGCTCGTTCATCAGGCACGCGCCGAATGCGCCACGCTGCACGCGCTCGGACGGACAGCCGCAATTCAGGTTGATCTCGTCATAGCCCCATTGCTCGCCGAGTTTCGCGGCGCGCGCGAGATCGTCCCGCTCGCTGCCGCCCAACTGCAGCGCGACCGGCGATTCGTTCGGCGTGAACGCGAGATGCCGCTGCGCATCGCCGAACAGCAACGCGCCCGTGGTGATCATTTCCGTATACAGCCACGTGTCGCGCGTCAGCGTGCGATGGAACGACCGGCAATGACGGTCGGTCCAGTCGAGCATGGGCGCCACGGAGACGCGGCGGGGAGGAAGCGAGGACGGTGCGGACATGGAATTCGGGGCAGCAAGCGGCGCGGGAACAACCCGGCATTTTACCGCAACGCGACGAGCCCAGCCCGGCTGGTCGACTAGACCGGCCCGCCCTCGCCGAGTTCGGCGTCGACGGCCCGCCGCGCCTCGTCGAGTACGCGCTCGATCACGCGCCGTTCGGTGAGCAGCATCCCGTCGACCTTCACGAGCCGCCAGTCGATCCGCACGGCCTCGCCTTGCAGCACGCGGTAGTGCGCATGCTCGCCGTCCCACACCTGCTCGGTCTTCACCTCGATCTCGTAGCCGCGGTACGGCTCGCTGAAATCGCCGAGATCGCTGCCCGTCGGTTCCATCGCTCGCTCCGTGGCGACGCAGCGCCAGTCCGCCTCGGCGGCCGGCGCCGCGCGCTCAATCGTATTCGTTAGACAAAACGGCTTTGCCGTCGGCGGTCAGATCGACGCGGTTGGCAGCCGCCTGGTAGATGAGCCCTTCGTTCAACAACGCATAGACGACATCATCGAACGCGGCGGGGACCGCCCGGGTGTCGCCGAACTGGTCGACCCACTTCAGCGCCTCGATGGCTTCGGGAGAAAGGATGGGCGTCATGCGTTGGCCTCCGGCGTCGGTGTCGTTCCATCCTAGCACTTCATCCGGACGCCGAATACGGAGGCAAACGCGCGCCGCGAAAGCCGGTGCGTCGCGCACGGTCAGACCGCCCGCGCCGCCCCGGTGCACCAACCGGCGCTCAGAGGCGCGCGATCGACACTTCGGTGGACTTCACGAGCGCGACGACTTCGGCGCCGACCTTCAGCTCGAGCTCGTCGACCGAACGCGTCGTGATCACCGACGTGACGATGCCGAACGGCGTCTCGACGTCGACCTCGGACACCACCGGCCCGCGAATGATCTCCTTCACCTTGCCCTTGAACTGGTTACGCACGTTGATTGCAGTGATGCTCATCGGGTTGATCGCTCCGAACAAAAAAGTCTGAGAACGGGCGGCCTGCGCCGCCCGGATTTAAACGGCCCAGCGAATCTGCCCGACCGGTCGTACGTAATCGACTTCGAGCGCCGCCTCCTGATCGGCGCCACCCGGCCCGCCTGCGAGCACGCGTTGCAGCACACGGTCTTCCAGCGCGGCGAACGCGGCCGATGCGCGCGCACGCGGCCGATCGAGCGGGACCTGCTGATCGAGGGCGACACGCCCCTGCTCGATCAGCAGGATGCGGTCGCCCAGCGCGACGGCTTCCTGCACGTCGTGCGTGACGAGCAGCGCGGTGAACCGATGCTCGCGCCACAGCCGCTCGATCAGCGCATGCATCTCGATCCGGGTCAGCGCGTCGAGCGCGCCGAGCGGCTCGTCGAGCAGCAGCAGTTGCGGCCGGTGCACCAGCGCGCGGGCGAGCGCGACGCGCTGCCGCTGGCCACCCGACAGCTGCGCGGGCCAGTCGTTCGCGCGCTCGAGCAGCCCGACTTCGTCGAGCACCGCGCGGGCCCGATCGCGCGCGCCGCGCCCGAGGCCCAGCATCACGTTCTGCAGCACGGTCTTCCATGGCAGCAACCGTGCATCCTGGTACATGATCCGCGTGTCGAGCGCGCCGCCGCCCTCGCCGCGCGTGACGAGCGCACCGCTGCTCGGCGTCTCGAGCCCGGCGACGAGGCGCAGCAGCGTGGATTTCCCGCAGCCGCTGCGGCCGACGATGGCGACGAAGCTGCCGCGCGCGATGCCGAGTTCGACGTTGTCGAGCACGGTACGCGTGCCGAAGCGCTTGCTGACGCCCGACAGCGTCACCGCATCGCCGGGCGCAGGGCTGCCGGGGCGCCGCCGCGCGAGCGGAACGACGGACGCACCGCCGTCCCGATCGACGATCGCCGCATCCCGTGCGTCGTCGTCCGTCACGCGCGCCTGCGCCAGTTCAGCCTCGAGGTCCGCGCCGGCGAGCGGGCCGTAGGCGGCCGCCGAAGTGGTCGCATTCATGCCTTTGCTCCTGATTGATAAGCGGGGTGCCAGCGCAGCGTCGTGCGCTCGATCCATTTCGCCAGCACGTCGGCCAGCTTGCCGAGCACTGCATACAGCAGGATGCCGACCACCACCACATCGGTTTGCAGGAATTCGCGCGCGTTCATCGTCATGTAGCCGATGCCCGACTGCGCGGAAATCGTTTCCGCGACGATCAGCATCACCCACATCAGCCCGAGCGCGAAGCGCACGCCGACGAGAATCGACGGCAATGCGCCGGGCAGGATCACGTCGCGATACAGCGCGAAGCCGCGCACGCCGTAGCTCTTCGCCATCTCGATCAGGTTGGCGTCGACCGAGCGGATCCCGTGATACGTGTTGATGTAGACGGGGAAGAAAACGCCGAGCGCGACGAGGAACAGCTTCGCCTTCTCGTCGATGCCGAACCACAGGATCACGAGCGGAATCATCGCGAGCGCGGGGATGTTGCGGATCATCTGGATCGTCGAATCGAGCGCGACCTCCGCCGCTTTCGACAGGCCGGTCGCAAGCCCCAACGCGAGGCCGACACCACCGCCGATCGCGAACCCGAACAGCGCGCGCCAGGTACTGACCTTCACATTCGCCCACATTTCGCCCGACGTCACGAGCGACCATGCGGCGCGCACGACCGCCACCGGTTCGGGCAGCACGCGGGTCGACAGCCAGCCGACGCGCGCGCCGACCTCCCACACGACCAGCAGCGCGAGCGGCACGAGCCACGGCGCGATTGCGCGCCACGCGCGGGCGGCCACGGCGGTGCCCGTCGTCGACGTTTTCGTTGTCATCGCATGCCTCCTTCGCTCAGCTCTGGCTCGCCTTGGGCAGGTAGTTGTTGCCGACGATCTCGCCGAACGGGCCCGACAGCGGACCGGACGGCCGCTTTGCGCCCTCGCCCTTGATCAGCGGGAACACGAGCTCGGCAAAACGGTACGACTCCTCGAGGTGCGGATAGCCGGACAGGATGAACGTTTCGATGCCGAGATCCGCGTATTCGCGCATGCGTTCGGCGACCTGCTCGGGATTGCCGACGAGCGCGGTACCGGCGCCACCACGGACGAGCCCGACGCCGGCCCACAGGTTCGGATACACCTCGAGCGCGTCGCGGCCGCCGCGCTTGCCGCCGTGCAGCGCGGCCATCCGGCGCTGGCCTTCCGAATCCATGTTCGCGAATGCCTTCTGCGCGCGGGCGATCGTCTCGTCGTCGAGCCGGCTGATGAGGCGCTCGGCATCGCGCCATGCTTCGTCCTCGGTCTCGCGCACGATCACGTGCATGCGGATGCCGAAGCGGATCTTGCGGCCGCGCGATTCGGCGCGCGCGCGGATGTCGGCAATCTTCTTCGCGACGGCCTCGGGCGGCTCGCCCCAGGTCAGATAGGTGTCGATGTGATCCGCGGCGATCGTGTGCGCGGCCGGCGACGACCCGCCGAACCACAACGGCGGATGCGGGCGCTGCACGGGCGGATAAAGCGCCTTGCCGCCCTTCGACTGAAGGTGCTTGCCGATATAGTCGAAGCCGCCGTTGTCGTGCGAGGCGGCGAGCAGCCCGCGCCAGATGTGCAGGAAATCGTCGGTGATTTCGTAGCGCGTGTCGTGATCGGCGAACAGTCCGTCGCCTTCGAGCTCGGCGGCGTCGCCCCCGGTCACGACGTTGATCAGCAGGCGGCCGCCAGACAGGCGATCGAACGTCGCGGCCATCCGCGCCGCCAAGCCGGGCGATGCGATGCCCGGACGCACGGCGACCAGGAACTTCAGGCGCTGCGTCGCGGGAATCAGGCTCGACGCGACGACCCACGCATCCTCGCAGGAGCGGCCGGTCGGCAGCAGCACGCCTTCATAGCCGAGCGTGTCGGCCGCGACGGCGATCTGCTTGAAGTAATCGTAATCCGCGGCGCGCGCGCCTTCGGCAGTACCGAGGTAACGGCTGTCGCCGTGCGTGGGGATAAACCAGAAAACATTCATCTGCTGCTCCTGCTTGACTGTCCTTGCCGGAATCTGGATAAAACGAGGCCCTGCTCGCGTCGCGGATGCGCGACGCATGCATGATGTGCGTTCGAATCGGGATGGCTCGCGGGTCAGGCCGTGCAGCGGGCGAGTACGCGATTGCACGGCTGTTTCTGGGAAATCAGTCTATGGATCGGTGCGGGGCTTTGGAACGATTTTTTTGAGCTTAGGTTTTCCGCTTTCGTGATTAGCACGACGCTCCAGCGAATATCGCGGCGGCCGGGCCCTATAATGGCGCACCAATCCGAACAACTTCGCGCGGACGGCCCCGGCCAGCCGCGCCTGCAATGCACTCACCGATGCAGAAAGTCATCCTGCCATTCCTGTCCGGCTTCCTGGCCGCCCTCTTCTTTCGCGAAGCGACGCTCGCGCTGCTGCACACGGCCGACCTGATCGCCGCAGCCGGGTTCTCCACGCAACCGTTCGCACCGCTCGGCATTCCTGAATTTGTCGCGAACGCGCTGATCAGCGCGTGCTGTGCGATCCCGATGGCATGGCTGCTGCGCGTGTCGCCGGAGCGCGAGGCGCCGTGGATCGGCGCGCTGGTGTTCGGCGGCATCGTGCTGACGGCCGCCCGCGTGTTCGCGATCGACCCGCTGCGCGGGATCTGGCCGTCGGGGAACATGATGCCGGTGCTCGCGTCGGGCTTCGCCGCGAACGCGGTCTGGGGCTTCGGCGCGCTCGTGTTCATGCGCGCGTTCATGTCGGACGACGCCGGCGACGACTGACGCACGTCTCGCGGCGAGGCCCCGGGCCGCCACCGCCAAGCCCGACCGCATCCGCCAATGACAAGGCCGCCTGCACCTGCAGGCGGCCTTTTTGCTTTTCACGCCGATAGCGCGCGCGTCAGTCCTTAAGCTTGCGCAGCGGATGCGCGTCGGGCGTCCACGGGCTGTCGAACATCGCGAGCACGTCGGCGCGGTCGATATCGGCGGCCGACTTGAAGCGCCAGACCGGCTGGTGGTCCTTGTCGACGATCAGCGCACGCACGCCTTCGATCACGTCGCCGTGCGCGAACGTCGAGCGCGTGAGGTCGAGATCGCGCCGCAGGCAATCGGCCATCGTCGCGCCACGCGCCCGTTCGACGACTTCGAGCGATACGGCCATCGACAGCGGCGACAACTGGCTGCGCATCGCATGGGTCGCCTTCTCGACCCATCCGTCGACGGCCGCGCAATCCTGCTCGGCGTCGAGCGACGCGAGGATCGCGCCGATATCGGGTTGCGCGAAATGCAGATCGATCCCGGCGCGCGCGTCGGCCAGCGCCGACGTGTCGGGCGTCGGCACGACCTTGTGCGCGGCAGCCGCGTCGGCCACGCACGCGACTGCCTGTGCGCCGCTGTCGATGCGCACGCTGCGCAGCGTATCGAGCAGCGCCGGCAGCGCGGCATCGGGCAGATAGACGTCGGCGAGCTGCGCATACAGTGCGCCGGCCGCGTCGAGCGACGCGCCGGTCACCGCGAGATAGCGGCCGATCGCGCCCGGCGTGCGCGCGAGGAACCAGCTCATCCCGACGTCCGGGAACAGGCCGATGCGCGTTTCGGGCATCGCCATCTTCGTCGAATCGGTGACGACGCGCAGCCCGCCCGTATGCCGCGCGGCCTGCGAAATGCCCATGCCGCCGCCCATCACGACGCCGTGCATCAGCGCGATGTACGGTTTCGGATAGGTGAAGATCGTGTGGTTGAGCGTGTATTCGTCGATGAAGAACCCGTCGATCGCCTCGCGGTCGCCGCGCTGCCACGCGTCGTGGAAAAAGCGCACGTCGCCGCCCGCGCAGAACGCGCGCGGATGCGGGCTGTGCACGACGACGGCCAGCACGTCGGCGTCGTCGCGCCACGCGTCGAGCGCCTGCTGCATCACGCGGATCATCCCGACCGACAGCGCATTCAGCGCCTTCGGCCGGTTCAGTTCGAGATAGCCGATGCGGTTCGCGACATACGTGCGCACGTCGGGCTGGGCGGCTTCGGCGGAAGCGGAATCGGAAATGGAAACGGAATCGGTCATGTGAGCCATCCGGCGTATCGCGGGCGCACGCTCAGTGCGCCTGCATCTTCGAGAACAGGTTCAGCACCACGACGCCCGCGACGATCAGGCCGAGGCCGATCACCGCCGGCACGTCCGGCACCTGACGATAGAGCAGCATCGCGACGAGCGTGATCAGCACGATGCCGGCGCCCGACCACACCGCATAGATGATGCCGACCGGCATCGTGCGCAGCGTGAGCGACAGACAATAGAACGCGATGCCGTAACCGGCCACGACGAGCGCCGACGGCCAGAAGCGCGTGAAGCCGTCCGCCGCGCGCAGCGCGGACGTGCCGACCACTTCCGCGACGATCGCGATCGCGAGCCATGCGTAACCCGGAAGCTGCATCGCTCAGCTCCTCGCAAGCGCGAGCGCGGCGTAGTCCTGCCCGAGCTCGGCACACAGCGCTTCGACGACGAACTCGTGATCCGCGCGCTGCGGCAGCCCCGACGCGGTGATCGAGCCGATCACGCCGGCCCCCGCGACGGTCAGCGGAAACGAACCGCCGTGCGGCGAATAGTCGGAGATGGGCAGCCCGTGCTTGTCCGCGAGCGACGCGCCGGCCTGCTGCATGCGCAGGCCGATCGCATACGAACTGCGACGGAAATGCGCGACAACGTTGCGCTTGCGGCGCACCCAGTCCACGTTGTCGGGCGTCGCGCCGGCGAGCGCCGCGTAGAACAGCGGCTGGCCGAACGTGACAATGTCGATCGCGATCGCGTGACCGCGCGCCGTCGCGAGCGCATGCATGCGGCTGCCGAGCGCCCACGCGCGGGCCGGGTCGAAATGGGGAAACACGAGCGCCTGTTCCTGCGCGCCGATCGATTGCAGATCGTGAGCGATGTCCATGAATCCGTCGAGGCAGTAGTAACAACAGTAGTGAGCGTTGCAACGGCACCGATGCGATCGCGCACGGCTTCGCTGCGGGAATGAACGACACGAGCAAACCGCTCGATTCTAGCGCACGCCCCCGCCGTACCGGCCCCACAAGCTGCCAACGCGCCCCGGTGGCGCGATTGTCAAAAAGTGCTTGCACGCGTTCCGGATAGCCCATATAATTCATTTCTTCGACGGACGCGGGGTGGAGCAGTCTGGCAGCTCGTCGGGCTCATAACCCGAAGGTCGTAGGTTCAAATCCTACCCCCGCAACCAACGTCCCGATTCATGCAAAAAGCCCGGCTCCGCGCCGGGCTTTTTGTTTTTCCGCGCCCGTTCCCGCGCATCGCGGTTGCGCTTCGCACGGCACGCCGCGCGCAAGCGCTCGCGTTCGAGAATGCCGCGCCCCGGTGATACACTCGCATTCACCTCGTCCCTTCCACTCGACATGAAATTCTGCTCCGTCTGCGGTCACGACGTCATCGCACGCATTCCTCCGGGCGATAACCGCGAGCGCTTCATTTGCGATCACTGCGGCACGATCCATTACCAGAATCCGCGCAACGTGGTCGGCACGGTGCCGGTCTGGGGCGATCAGGTGCTGCTCTGCCGCCGCGCGATCGAACCGCGCTACGGGTTCTGGACGCTGCCGGCGGGCTTCATGGAAATGGGCGAGACGACGGCCGAGGCCGCCGCGCGCGAAACGCTCGAGGAAGCCGGCGCGCGCGTCGAGGTGCAGAACCTGTTCACGCTGCTCAACGTGCCGCACGTGCATCAGGTCCACCTGTTCTACCTGGCGCGGCTCGTCGATCCGGCTTACGAGGCCGGCGAGGAAAGCCTCGAGGTCAAGCTGTTCGACGAAGCCGACATTCCGTGGGACGAGATCGCGTTCCCGACCGTCAGCCAGACCCTGCGCTTCTTCTTCGCCGATCGCGCCGCCGGCGACTACGGCGTGCATACCGGCGATATCTTCCGCTCGCTGCGCAACGGCTGAGCGCGCGCCCCATGGTCCCCTGGCTCGGCCCGGACGATCCGTTTCCGCCCGTCGAACGCGCGCTCGGCCCCGCGACCGGCGCGCCGGGGCTGCTCGCCGCGAGTGCCGACCTGCTGCCGTCGCGCCTGATCGAGGCCTACCTGCGCGGCATCTTCCCGTGGTATTCGGACGGCCAGCCCGTGCTGTGGTGGAGCCCCGACCCGCGGATGATCCTCGCACCGGCCGAATTCAAGGTGTCACCGTCGCTGCGCAAGACGCTCAGGCGCGTGCTGCGCGAGCCCGCATGGGAAGTGCGCGTCGACCATGACTTTGCGGGCGTGATGCGCGCGTGCGCGCAGGCGCCGCGCCGCGGGCAGCGCGGCACGTGGATCACGGCCGAGATCATCGACGCCTATACGTCGCTCTACCGCTCCGGCAACGCGCACAGCATCGAGACCTGGCACGACGGGCGCCGCATCGGCGGTCTGTACGGGGTTGCGTTCGGACGGATGTTCTTCGGCGAGTCGATGTACGCGGACGCCACCGATGCGTCGAAGATCGCGCTGGCAACGCTGGTCGCCCACCTTCGCGAGCAGGGGCTGGAAATGATAGACTGCCAGCAGAATACGTCGCATCTAGCGTCGCTCGGTGGCCGCGAGATCGCACGCAAGGCCTTTGTTGCTCACGTGCGCCGCGCGGTGGCCGAACCGCCGATTCCGTGGCAGTTCGACAAGCGCGTGCTCGCCGCGCTGACGGGCCCCGCCGAACCGGCGGCGCCCTCCGGGATCGAGCGCTAGCGCGGCACTCCTTCCCTGCATCGAGAGCTGCCCATGACTCACCCGACTGAGCTGCCGCTTTCACCGCTTTCGGCGCTGCAATTCTATGCAACGGCGCCCTATCCGTGCAGCTATCTGGACGGTCGCATCGCGCGCTCGCAAGTCGCGACGCCGAGCCACCTGATCAACTCCGACATCTATACCGAGCTCGTGAAGGCCGGCTTCCGGCGCTCGGGCGTGTTCACCTATCGCCCGTACTGCGACGGCTGCCGCGCCTGCGTACCGGTGCGCGTGCCGGTCGGCGCGTTCACGCCGTCGCGCACGCAGCGCCGGATGTGGAAGCGGCACCGCGCGCTCGTCGCGACCGTCTCGCCGCTGCACTACGACGAGGAACACTACGCGCTCTACATGCGCTATCAGTCCGCGCGCCACGCGGGCGGCGGCATGGACCGCGACAGCCGCGACCAGTACGAGCAGTTCCTGCTGCAGAGCCGGATCAATTCGCGCCTCGTCGAATTCCGCGACCTCGACGCGCCGGGCGGCGAGCCGGGCAAGCTGCGCATGGTCAGCATGATCGACATCCTCGGCGACGGGCTATCGTCCGTCTACACGTTCTTCGAACCCGACGACCAGCACACGAGCTACGGCACGTACAACATTCTGTGGCAGATCGAACAGGCGAAGAGCCTCGGCCTGCCGTACGTGTATCTCGGCTACTGGATCCGCGAGAGCCCGAAGATGGCCTACAAGGCGAACTTCCATCCGCTCGAAGGGTTGCTCGACGGCCGCTGGAAAGTACTCGATCCCGATCGGGTCGAGCTGCCGCCGGTCGACGCGGCACTGGCGCGCGCGCCGCTGCCGGGTGGACATTCCGGGTCGGGTTGACGATCTGCTCGCGCGGCGCGGCTTCGCGCCTGCAACGGGCACCGTTTCCGCTCGCGCACGCGCCACCGCACCGCAAGAGACGCGCCCCCGCCGGCGCGCGCGAAGCGAAGCCCGCCCGTGCCGCGCAACTCCCGGTAAAATAGCGGGTTGTCATTCATTCCGGCCGTCCGCCCAATTCCCGTGTTCAGTTCCCTCTATCCGCTGGCCCGCGCATCCCTGTTCAAGATGGATGCGGAAGACGCTCACCACCTCACGCTGCGCGCGCTCGGCGCGGCCGGCCGCACGGGCCTTGCCTGCGCGCTGTCGGCCCGCGTGCCCGATGCGCCGCGCACCGTGATGGGGCTCACGTTCCGCAACCCGGTCGGCCTCGCCGCCGGCCTCGACAAGGACGGTGCGGCCATCGACGGCCTCGCGTCGCTCGGCTTCGGCTTCATCGAGGTGGGCACCGTCACGCCGCGCCCGCAGCCGGGCAATCCGCGCCCGCGGATGTTCCGCCTGCCGCAGGCCGACGCGCTGATCAATCGGATGGGCTTCAACAACCACGGCGTCGACCAGTTCGTGAAGAACGTCCAGGCCGCCCGCTATCGCGGCATCCTCGGCCTGAACATCGGCAAGAACGCCGACACGCCGATCGAGCGCGCGGCGGAAGACTACCTCTACTGCCTCGAGCGCGTGTACCCGTTCGCGAGCTACGTGACGATCAACATTTCGTCGCCGAACACGAAGAACCTGCGCCAGCTGCAGGGCGCGGGCGAACTCGACGCGCTGCTCGCCGCGCTGAAGGACAAGCAGCAGCGCCTCGCCGACCTGCACGGCAAGCTCGTGCCGCTCGCGCTGAAGATCGCCCCCGATCTCGACGACGAACAGGTGAAGGAAATCGGCGACACGCTGCTGCGCCACAAGATCGAGGCAGTGATCGCCACCAACACGACGCTGTCGCGCGCGGCCGTGCAGGGCCTGCCGCATGCGGACGAAGCCGGCGGCCTGTCGGGCCGCCCGGTGTTCGACGCGTCGAACGAAGTGATCCGCAAGCTGCATGCGGAAGTCGGCAGCGCGGTGCCGATCATCGGCGTCGGCGGCATTTTCTCGGGCGAAGACGCACGCGTGAAGCTCGCGGCCGGCGCATCGCTCGTCCAGCTGTATACGGGCTTCATCTATCGCGGCCCGGCGCTCGTGGCCGAATGCGTAAAGGCCATCGCGCGCGAACGCACCGCGTAATATAGTCATAAACAAACGGTATTTAGTGGTCGATTGCATTTTTGCTATGATCGACCCCATTGTCAGACTCAAGCCCCGCCGGGGCAAGGAAGCTCACACGATGAAAATTTCGCTGCTGAAGAAGCTGCTCGTCGCCGGCCTGATCGGCACGTCGTTCGCCGCGGCCACCGCGCATGCGGCCGACCTCCTCGACCAGGTCAAGCAACGCGGCACGCTGCGCGTCGGCCTCGAAGGCACGTTCCCGCCGTTCAACTCGAAGAACCCGCAAGGCGAGCTGGTCGGCTTCGACGTCGACATCGCGAAAGCCGTCGCCGCGAAGCTCGGCGTGAAGGCCGAGTTCGTCACGACCGAATGGAGCGGCATCATCGCGGGCCTGCAGGCCGGCAAGTTCGACGTGATCGCCAACCAGGTCGGCATCACCGACAAGCGCAAGGAAACGCTCGACTTCTCGCCGGCGTACACGTACTCGTCCGCGCAGCTGATCCAGCGCAAGGACGATACGCGCCAGTTCAAGTCGCTCGACGACCTGAAGGGCAAGAAGCTCGGCGTCGCGCTCGGCACGAACTACATGGACATGGCGAAGTCGGTGCCCGGCATCGACGTGAAGACGTACCCGGGCGCGCCCGAGTACCTGCGCGACCTCGCGGCGGGCCGTCTCGACGCGGCACTGAACGACCGCCTGATGCTCGCGTATCTGACGAAGAACTCGCAACTGCCGCTGCGCCCGGGCGCGAACGTCGGCTCGGCGAATCCGTCGGGCATCCCGTTCAGGAAGGGCAACCCGAAGTTCCAGAAGGCGATCGACGACGCCATGGCGCAACTCGAGGCCGACGGCACGTTCACGAAGATCTCGGACAAGTGGTTCGGCATCGACGTGACGAAGCCGATCAAGTAAGCACGCCTCTGTTTCCCGCCTGACGGCGGGCCGGAATGGGCGGCATCCGAAACGATGCCGCCCTTTGTTTTATCGGTCCGGTTTATGATTGCGCTTTCGCGCACGCACTCGCTTCGTATTCCATGTCGACAACGTCCCTGCTCGTCCAATCGCTGCCGGTGCTCGCCCAGGGTGCCGTACTGACCGTCAAGTTCGCCGTGCTGTCGATGGTGTTCGGCCTGCTCGGCGCCGTCATGCTCGCGATGATGGGCATCCGGCAAAGCGAACCGCTCGAAGGCTTCGAACGCATCTGGGTCAACGCGCTCGCGTGGCTCGCGCGCGCGTATGTGAGCCTGATGCGCGGCACGCCGCTGCTCGTGCAGATCTTCGTGATTTATTACGGATTGCCGAGCCTCGGCATCTCGCTCGATCCGACGCCGGCCGGCGTCATCGCGCTGTCCGCGAACGTCGCTGCTTACATGTCCGAAAGCATGCGCGGCGCGATCAACGGGATCGCGCGCGGCCAATGGCTGGCCGCCTACAGCCTCGGGCTGTCGTGGGGGCAGACGCTGCGCTACGTGATCGGCCCGCAGGCGCTGCGCATCGCGGTGCCGAGCCTGTCGAACAGCCTGATCAGCCTGATCAAGGACACGTCGCTCGTGTCCGTGATCACCGTGACCGAGCTGCTGCGGAGCGCGCAGGAAGTGATCGCGGCGACCTATCAGCCGTTGCCGCTGTACCTCGCCGCCGCTGCCGTCTACTGGGTGCTGTGCCAGATCCTCGAATGGGTCCAGCGCTGGTACGAAAAGCGCCTGTCGCTGCCCGCGCGGCACTGAGCACGTCGCATCACCCGCCGGGCCGCGGATGCGCGCCCGGCCCCTTCCTTCCCGCCTACTCGCCCGAATAGCGCACGCCGAGCGCCGCGCGCGCCGCGTCGGTCATCGCGATCATCTGTCGTGAATGGTCGTGCGTCATGATCGGGCTCTCCAGTTCACCCGCACGCAGCAGGTCGCAGAAATGCGCGGTCTCGTAGTTCAGGCC
This sequence comes from Burkholderia sp. SIMBA_051, assembly GCF_046534915.1. Classification (NCBI taxonomy): domain Bacteria; kingdom Pseudomonadati; phylum Pseudomonadota; class Betaproteobacteria; order Burkholderiales; family Burkholderiaceae; genus Burkholderia; species Burkholderia sp. SIMBA_051. The sequence goes on from NZ_JAWRXS010000004.1 coordinate 179,155, forward strand.
GCCACCGTCGAACGGTGCATCGAGTTCGACGGTACGTCCGTCGGCATAGCGAATCGTCGCCCGCGTGGGGTTCCACCACTTCTCGTGAATCGTCACGTGGCCGCCCGCCGCGGCGATCAGCGCGTCGCCGCGTCCCATCACGTCGAGCCCGCAAAAGAGCTGCGCGATGCCGCCATTCGCGTGGCGGCTGTTCAGGCTCGCGAAGACGTCGACGCCCGTCGCGCCGATACGGCCGAGCGTCTGCACATCAAGTGCGGCGCCGAGCCAGTCGACCGCGAGAAACGCTTCGTAGATCCCGATGTCGAGCAGCGCGCCGCCGGCGCGGTCGAGTCGATAGACGGAATGATCGTCCGGCACCGACGACGACGCGCAGCCCGCGCGCACGAGCCGGATCTCGCCGATCGGATCGTCACGCAGGTGCGCACGTAACTGTCGGTACAGCGGAAAGAACGGCGGCTTCATCGCTTCCATGAAGAGCCGTCCGGCAGCGCGCGCCGCGTCCAGCACCGCGTCGAGTTGCGCCGCGTTCAGCGTCGCCGGCTTTTCGCACAGCACGGCCTTGCCGGCGGCGAGCGCCGCCTGCGCGTACTGCGCATGGCTGTCGTGGAGGGTCGCGATGTAGATCGCGTCGATGTCGCTCGCGAGGAGCGCATCGAGGCTGGCCGCGGGCGTGCCGCCGCAGCTGTCGCAGAAGGCGGCTGCCGCGTCGGCGCGGCGTGCCCACACGCCGGCGAGCGCGGCGCCCGGCACGTGAGCGAGGCTTTGCGCGAAACGGCGTGCGATGCTGCCTGCGCCGACGATGCCGAAGCGCACCGGGCGGTTGTCGAGGTCGTTCATCCGGATCTTCCGTGTCGTTCGTATGGCGGTGGCCGACACGCTGCCGGCCGGCCGTCATGATAAACGGCTCGCCGGCTCAGGGCTAAGCGACGCGGGTGGATTCAAGCGCGGGCAGGCACGTCGACGGAGAAATCGCGCGAAATCTCGTCGGCGCTGAAATCGATCAGGGCGAGCGATGCCGCTTCGGCTTCGCGCGGATCGCGGCGTTCGATCGCATCGACGACGCGTGCATGCGCCTTGACCGCGATGTCGTGCGCGCCATCCTTCTGCACGACGCGCGGATTCACGAGCCGCACTGCGCCGCGCACGATCGCCGCCATCTGCTGGAAGAACTGATTGCCGCTCGCTTGAACGATGCGCGTGTGCAGCAGTTCGTCCGCCGTGTCGTAGCCGGGGTCGCCCGGTTGCAGCACCTTGAACGCGTCGAATGCCTCGCGAATGCCCGCGATGTCGACGGCCGTTGCACGCACCGCCGCCTGCGCGGTCGCGCGCGGTTCGATCAGCATCCGGAATTCGATGACGTCGCGCATGAATTGCGGATCCGGTTTCGCGCGAAACCGCCAGCTCACCACGTCTTCGTCGATCATGCGCCAGTCGCGCATCGGTCGAACGCGCGTACCGACTTTCGGACGCACGTCGAGCATGTCGCGCGCAAGCAACATCGACAATGCTTCGCGCATCACCGTGCGGCTCACGTCGAACTCTTTCGACAGCACGTCCTGCGGCGGCAAAATGCCGCCGTACTTGTCCTCGACGATACCCGCGACAAGCCCATCCATCACTTTGGCGACCAGTGACCGGTCTTTGCCCTGCTCCATGACACCTCCCCGTGCGTCGATTTGCGAACACCTGCTCCGCAGTTCCGCCGGCCCTGGTTACGACTGTTCTTATGATCTATAAGTTGATGATTTCGGGGATATTCCGCTATCTGGTAAACACCTGACAGGGTTATCCCTCTTTTGGAAGAGGTGATTTATAAGGCTTCAAAAAAAGCCCGGAAAGCGCGCTGCGCTTGCCGGGCCGGGACTTCCACAAGATTTAACCATGCAATCCATTACGGCTTGTTGACGCCATTACGGACTGCTTCTCATTCAGTCTTGATTAAGCGGGATAAACGATCGTCTCGACGCCGTCCGGCGTGCCGAGCAGGCACAGATTGGCGCCGCGTTCGGCGAACAGGCCGACCGTCACGACGCCCGGCCACGCGTTGACCTGCGCTTCGAAACCGCGCGGATCGGCGATCTGCAGCCCCTTCACGTCGATGATCTCGTTGCCGTTGTCGGTGATGTACGGTGCGCCGTCCTGCGTCACGCGCAGCACCGGCACGCCGCCGAGCGCGGTCACGCGCCGGCCGATCGCCGTGCGCGCCATCGGCACGACCTCGATCGGCAGCGGGAATGCGCCGAGCACCGGCACGCGCTTGCTGCCGTCCGCGATGCAGACGAACGTATCGGCCACCGACGCAACGATCTTTTCGCGCGTCAATGCACCGCCGCCGCCCTTGATCATTGCACCGCTTGCGTCGATCTCGTCGGCGCCATCGACGTACACCTGCAGCGACTCGATCTCGTTCAGGTCGAACACCTTGATGCCGTGCGATTTCAGGCGCTCGGTCGTCGCGACCGAGCTCGACACGGCGCCGCGATAGCGCGATTTGACGGCCGCGAGCGCGTCGATGAAGCAGTTGGCGGTCGAGCCGGTGCCGACGCCGATCACGGCGCCTTCCGGCACGTTCTGGATCACATAATCGGCGGCCGCCTGGCCGACCAGGCGTTTGAGTTCGTCTTGAGTCATGAGGTGGGAATGCAGCGGGATTGCGGAAAACCGCCAGTTTACCGGACTCGCCAGACGCCCCGGGCTTTTTCCGCGCGGATGTCGGCCCCGGACAAGCCGACGGTCACGGCGTGCCGTCGGCAGACGCGTTGTCGGCAGGCGCAGCAGGGAAATACTTGTCGAGGAGCGCCTGTGCGATCGCGTCGGTCTCGGCGTCCGGGTTGCCCGCGTAGTCGGATGGCCGGAAGTGCATCTGGAATGCGGCGAATACGCGGCGCGTGCGCGCGTCGAGCACGCCGTCGGTCGGCACGTCGTAGCCGTAGCGCGCGAGCTTCAGCTGCAATTCGCGCACGTCGACGAACGCGTGTGGATCGCGATCGCCGAGCCGCGCGGCCACGGTCGCATCGTCCGGCCATGCGCCGACGCCGGCCTGCGCGAGCGCATGCCACGGGAACAGCGGACCGGGATCGATCTTGCGTTGCGGTGCGATGTCGCTGTGTCCGACCACGCGCGTCGGTGCAATCCCGTAGCGCGCGACGATATCCTTCGACAGGCGAATCAGCGCATCGACCTGCTCAGGCGAATACGGCTGCCAGGTAAGGTTTTGCGGATCAAGCGGGCCGCGATTCACGTTCTCGATGCCGATCGACGCCGCATTGAGCTCGGTCGTGCGCTGCCATTCGCTGATGCCCGCATGCCATGCGCGCTTCGATTCGGGAACGAGCTGATAGACGACCGGCATCCCGTGTTCGATGCGCGGTTGCGGCGGCACGACGTAGTGGACGCTGACCGAATCGCCGGTCAGCGTGCGCAGCGATTTCGCTTCGTCGCTTTCGGTGTAATGCATCACGAGAAAGCGGATCCGCGCATCGGCGCCGCGCGCGTGCAGGCCCGTGTCGGCGTAGTAGCTGCCGCGCTCGACCAGCGACGGCGACGTGCAGGCGGCCAGCAGGCCAAGGATGGCGCATGATGCGCCGAGGCGAATCAGGGTCATGGTTCGCGAGTTCCGGGGCCGCGTGCCGCGCACAATCGCGGCACGCGTCGTTCGGGTCGTGGCGGCCCGCGCATCGCGCGAGACCGCGTGCGTCTGCCCGTGAGTCGGCCGGAGAATCAGCCGGTGTCAGCCCTTCACGCGCCGCTGCCGCACCGCTTCGTACAGGCACACGCCGCTTGCAACCGACACGTTCAGGCTCTCCACGCTGCCGGCCATCGGGATGCTCATCACGTCGTCGCAGGTGTCGCGCGTAAGCCGGCGCATGCCTTCGCCTTCCGCGCCCATCACGATCGCGACGGGGCCGTCGAGCTTCGTGTCGTACAGCGTCGCCGACGCGTCGTCCGACGTGCCGATGATCCATACGCCCGCTTCCTTCAGCTCGCGCAGCGCGCGGGCGAGGTTCGTGACGGTGATGTACGGCACCGTGTCGGCCGCGCCGCTCGCGACCTTCGCCGCGGTCGCGTTCAGGCCGACCGCGCGGTCACGCGGCGCGATCACCGCATGCGCGCCTGCCGAATCGGCGACACGCAGGCATGCGCCCAGGTTGTGCGGATCGGTGACACCGTCGAGCACCAGCAGAAGCGCCGGGCCCTGGATGCCGTCGAGCAGTTCGGACAGATTCTGCGCGAGCGGGACGTCCTCGACGCGCGCGACGACGCCCTGGTGGCGCTCGGTATGCGCGAGGCCCCACAGGCGGGTTTCGTCGGCCGCGATCAGCCGCACGCCCGCTTCCTTCGCGGTGTGCAGGAAGTCCTGCATGCGGCGGTCGCGGCGCGTCTGGTCGTACAGCACCTCCGCAACCGTCGATGCATCGTGCCGCAAACGTGCGGTCACCGCATGAAAACCGTAAAGAACCTTCAGACGTGACATGACTGGAACAACCTTCGATCAAACGTGCGGCCGCGCGACGTGCGCGGCCGCGATCCATGGAAAAGGAAAGCGCCGCGTTGCCGGCCGATGACCGGTAGAACGCGGCGTCTCTCGATACTGCAAGGGCGTGCGCGTGCGCCGCCCCGAACGCTCAATACTTCTTGCGGGCGTGTGTCTTCTTCGCGGCCGTCTTCGCCGGCGCGCCGCCCTTCTTCTTCGCCGCACGCGTGTCGTTCACCGCGGCGGTCGGTGCGCTGGCCGTGCGCTTGCGACGCGGCGCGGCGTCTTCCGCCGGCGGCAACGAGCGCACGCGCGGGCCGCCGCGATCGTTGCCGTTGCCGACAGCAACCGGCGCCGGTGCGGGACGCGGGGCCTTCACCGGCGTGTCGCGCACGAGGCGGAAGTCAATCTTGCGCGCATCGAGATCGACACGGCTCACCTGCACGCGCACGCGATCCGACAGGCGATAACGGATGCCCGTGCGCTCGCCGCGCAGCTCGTTCTTGATCTCGTCGTACTGGAAGTAGTCCGAGCCGAGTTCCGTGACGTGCACGAGCCCTTCGATGAACAGCGTGTCGAGCTGCACGAAGATGCCGAACGACGTGACGCCGTTCACCATCCCGCCGTATTCCTCGCCGAGTTTGTCGCGCATGAAGTAGCACTTGAGCCAGGCCTCGACGTCGCGCGACGCTTCGTCGGCACGCCGCTCATTCGCCGAGCAATGCAGGCCGAGTTCTTCCCAGATCGCGGTGTTCACGCGCGACCGGCCGCGCGCTTCGTCGTCGGCCTGCTGCATCGCGCGGGCGCGCGGCGACAGCGCGGTGTTCAGCTCGAAGCCGTCCGGCGCCTTCGGCGTGTACTTCTTGCCCGACAGGATCGCGTAGATCGCGCGGTGCGTGAGCAGGTCGGGATAGCGGCGGATCGGGCTCGTGAAGTGCGCGTACGCCTCGTACGCGAGACCGAAGTGGCCGATGTTGTCCGGGCTGTAGACGGCCTGCTGCATCGAGCGCAGCAGCATCGGCTGCAGCATCTGCGCGTCGGGCCGGTCGCGAATCTGCGCCATCAGCGCCGCATAGTCGCTCGCATGCGGCTTCTCGCCGCCGCCGAGCGACAGGCCCATGCCGCGCAGGAACGCGCGCAGGTTCTCGAGCTTTTCCGGCGTCGGCCCCGCGTGCACGCGGTACAGGCCCGCATGCTTGTTGCGCTTCAGGAAGTCAGCCGCGCAGACGTTCGCGGCCAGCATGCATTCCTCGATGAGCTTGTGCGCATCATTGCGCTGACGCGGCACGATCTGTTCGATCTTGCCCTGCGAGTTGCAGACGATGTACGTCTCGGTCGTGTCGAAGTCGATCGCGCCGCGCTTCTGGCGTGCGGCGAACAGCGACTTGTAGACGCCGTACAGGTCCTGCAGGTGCGGCAGCAGGTCCGCGCGGCGCGCGGCCTCCGGCCCCTTCGTGTTCGACAGCACGGCCGCGACTTCGGTGTACGTCAGGCGCGCGGCCGAATGGATGACCGCCGGATAGAACTGGTACGCCTTGATCTCGCCGCGCGCGGTAATCACCATGTCGCACACGAGCACGCAGCGGTCGACCTGCGGATTCAGCGAGCACAGCCCGTTCGACAGCTTCTCCGGCAGCATCGGGATCACGCGGCGCGGGAAATAGACCGACGTGCTGCGCTCCAGCGCGTCGGCATCGAGGCCGCTGCCCGGCTGCACGTAGTGCGACACGTCGGCGATCGCGACGATCAGGCGGTAGCCGTCGCCGCGACCGACCTTGGTCGGCTCGCAGTAGACGGCATCGTCGAAGTCGCGGGCGTCCTCGCCGTCGATCGTCACGAGCGGCACGTCGCGCAAATCGACGCGGAAGCGCAGGTCGGTCGGACGTACCGCGTCCGGCAGTGCGGCGGCATCATTGAGCGCCCGCTGGCCGAATTCGTGCGGCACGCCGTACTTGCGCACGGCGATCTCGATTTCCATGCCCGGATCGTCGATGTCGCCGAGCACTTCGACGACGCGGCCGAGCGGTTGCGAATGGCGGCTCGGGAAGTCGGTCAGTTCGACGACGACGACCTGCCCGACCTTCGCCTTCTTCACGTTCTGCGTGATCAGGATGTCGTGGCCGATGCGCTTGTCTTCGGGGGCGACGATCAGCGCGCCGTTCTCGTTGAGCAGGCGGCCGATCACGCGCTTGTTCGCGCGCTCGGTGACCTCGACGACGTGGCCTTCCGGCCGGCCACGGCGATCGTAGCCGACGATCCGCGCGAGCACGCGGTCGTTGTGCATCACCTTCTGCATCTCGCCGTTCGGCAAGAACAGGTCGTCCTGGCCGTCGTCGCGGATCACGAAGCCGTAGCCGTCGCGATGCCCTTGCACGCGACCGGCAACGAAGTTCGACGGATGAGTGAGCTGGTAGTGGCCGCGCTTGTCGAGGCGGATCTGGCCGTCGCGTTCCATTGCGGCGACACGCCGGAAGAACCCCTCGCGTTCCTGGCGCTTGATCGACAGCGCTTCGGCGATGTCGTTGGCGGCCAGCGGCGCGTCGCTCGTACGCAGCACGCCGAGAATTTCTTCACGGCTCGGAATGGGGTACGGATATTTGCTCAAGGGTTTGTCGATGATTGTTCTCGTTGCGTTGACTGATGGTGCACGGCATCAACATAGAAGTGTCCGTCAGACAGTTCTATAGTGACGGCGGCGGGTCATTCTATCATCCGACAGTGGCGCCAAATAACCGCGAATGCCGCGTGCGGGCACCGCGGCGGCCGGTTCGCGGTGCATCGCAAAAATGTGTTGACACGGATAATTGGGGCGCTATAATTTCGCTTCTTTGCAGCAGGCAACTACTGCAAAACGTGCCCAGGTGGCGGAATTGGTAGACGCACTAGGTTCAGGTCCTAGCGGTGGCAACATCGTGGAGGTTCGAGTCCTCTCCTGGGCACCATCTGTTTTTGAAAAGGTCGGCTTCTAGCCGGCCTTTTTTCATTTGCGGCCCACGAAGCAAAGCGCCTGCGCGCTTTGCGCGAGGACTCGAAAGGCTGCGCTTGCAAGCGCAGCCGGGGTTGCGCATGTGTGACCGAGTCCTCTCCTGGACACCATCTGTTTTTGAAAAGGTCGGCTTCTAGCCGGCCTTTTTTCATTTCCGGCCTCGCATGACGCGCACTGGCCGCGCCATATGCCCGTCACTCCGATCGATAGCAGAATTAATCGGTTATCGATTGCCCTCCCCGTTGGTACGTTAGCCGCGTTGCTTTCAACGAACCCAACAGGGAACCCGCTCCATGACGTCGATGAACCGCCGCGCGTTCGCGCAGGCGATGCTGGCCGCCGGCCTGATCGCCGCCGGCATCCGGACGCACGCCGAGAACACGCCATCCACACTGCGCATCGGTTATCAGAAATCGTCGACGCTCATCACGCTGCTCAAGACGCGCGGCACCCTCGAGCAGTCGCTCGCGCCGCTGGGCCTGCGCGTGTCGTGGCATGAATTCGCGAGCGGCTTGCCGCTGACCGAAGCGCTCAACGTCGGCGCGATCGATTTCAGCGCCGACGTGGCCGACACGGTTCCCGTCTTCGCACAGGCCGCGCATGCGCGATTCGTGTACGTCGCGCAGGAAGCGCCATCGCCCAAAGCGCAAGCCATCATCGTCAAGAACGGCAGCACGCTGCGCACGCTCGCCGACCTCAGGGCCAAGCGCATCGCCGTCACGAAGGCTGCCGGCAGCCACTATCTGCTGCTTGCCGCACTCGCGCACGCCAAGCTCGCCCCGACCGACACCGCGATCCACTACCTGACACCGGCGGACGGCCGCGCGGCGTTCGAGCGCGGCAGCGTCGATGCGTGGATCACGTGGGATCCATATGTCGCGTCCGTCGACGCGAATCCCGACGTGCGGATTCTGGCCGACGGCAACGGGCTTGCTTCGTACCAGCGCTATTACCTCGCGTCGAGCAGCTTTGCCGCCGCGCGCCCCGACGTGATCCAGATCGTCTTCGACCGCCTGTCGCAGGCCGGCGCGTGGCTGCGCGAGCATCAGCAGGAAGCCGCCGATACCCTCGCGCCGATCTGGGGGCTCGACGCGAAGACGATCGAGCGCGCCAACGCGCGACGCAGCTATCTCGTGCGCGCCGTGGTCACGCAGAATTTCGGTGAGCAGCAGAAGATCGCCGATACGTTTCTCGCAGCAGGCTTGCTGCCCGCCCGCGTCCACACGGGCGATGCGTTGCGCTGGAATTTCACGGCCAAGCGCGCGGAGCCGATCGGCGCCTGATGCCCCTCCCATGCAACGCACGATATTTTTATCGCCGTCGATCAAATTGTGTTGACAGCCTCTTCGAACACGCTACAATAGCGGTCTTCGCATCGCAGCAAGCGAAACGTGCCCAGGTGGCGGAATTGGTAGACGCACTAGGTTCAGGTCCTAGCGGTGGCAACATCGTGGAGGTTCGAGTCCTCTCCTGGGCACCAACTGTTTTTGAAAAGGTCGGCTTCTAGCCGGCCTTTTTTCATTTTCGGCGCCGGATTGAACCGCGCGCTTGAGGCGGCGTCTGCTCAGCTCCGACTTCACGACGCATCGGCGATGCGTTGCCGCCCTCGCCCAACGTCCGGGCCCAGCCATCAAATAATTTTGCTCGCAACCCGTTGACAGATCCTTCAGACGCGCTATAATTTCGCTTCTTTGCAGCAGGCAACTACTGCAAAACGTGCCCAGGTGGCGGAATTGGTAGACGCACTAGGTTCAGGTCCTAGCGGTGGCAACATCGTGGAGGTTCGAGTCCTCTCCTGGGCACCATCTGTTTTTGAAAAGGTCGGCTTCTAGCCGGCCTTTTTTCATTTCAGCTTCCGCAAGCGCGATATCGCGTTCACATCGCGACGCACCCACCCCTCCCAATTACGCGCGCCCGGCGTACCGCATCCCGTTCCGCGTCATCTTCGCGCAAGGACAAACTTCCTCGGCCTTCGCGACGAACTCACACGCGTCACCCGCGCTAAGCAAACGATCCGCCGGAATCGCGCTGAAACGGTGCGCTGAGCAGGACCGCAAGATCGGCCAGCACCCCCGATTACGCCCTGGTTGCAACCATCGACGACGCACCCAGAAAACCCATCACACCCGCAAACCCCCGCCCCGCCTGCCTTTCCGGCCGAGGCCGGGATTTCCCTAGGCTGACATGCCGTCGCTCACGCGGTTAAATAAATCAACGTGATTTATTTAATGCGTCGACAGACGACGCGCCCATGGAAGGAGACGCCATGAGAAGCCCGCACATCGGCCAGGGAAGCAACTCGGCCAACGTGCGCCGTTACAACGAGCGCCTGCTGTTGAAGACGCTGCGCCGCGCGGGCAGCGCGTCGAAGGCCGACCTTGCGCGTCTCGCGAGCATGACGGGCACGGCGGTCGGCAGCATCATCGCGTCGCTCGCCGACGCGAAGCTGATCGAATTCGCCGGCCGCACCGAGGGCCAGCGCGGCCAGCCGGCCTCGCTGATCCGTCTCGATCCGCGCGGTGCGTTCGGCATCGGCGTCCATCTCGACCGGATGCGCATCGAGACGGCGCTCGTCAATTTCGCGGGCGACGTGCTCGGCCGCCGCTCGCACGACACGCTGCTTCCTCCGCCCGCCGACGTGCTCGACATCGTGCGGCGCGACATCGATGCGATGCAGGATCTGCTCCCCCCGCATGAGCGCGCGCGCCTCACGGGCGTCGGCGTCGCGCAGCCGTACAACCTCGGCGCGTGGATGCGCGAGCTCGGCCTCGCGCCCGACACGTTCCGCGCATGGGAAGACGTCGATTTCGCGAGCGATCTCGGGCGCATGCTGTCGCTGCCCGTGTTCGGCGAAAACGACGGCAACGCCGCCGCGATCGCCGAACTGTTCTACGGGTACGGCCGGCAGTGCGACGACTTCGTCTACCTGTTCATCGGCCCCGCGATCGGCGGCGGCATCGCGGTCGACGGCGACTGCCTGCGCGGCGTGACCGGCAATGCCGGCGACATCGCCGTGATTCCCGTGCCGCCGAGCCGGCTGGCGTCCGCACCGCCGCCGCGCGGCCCGTGGGACATCCTGCTCGCCCGCGCGTCGCTGCATGCGCTCGTGCGCCACCTGCGCCATCACGGCGAGACGGTCGAGAATCGCGCCGACCTCGAGGCCTGCATCGCGCGCGGCCTGCCGGCGGTCGACGAGTGGATCGACGACTGCGTCGACGCGCTCGCACCGGCATTGCGCGCGGTGCTGTGCGTCGTCGATGCACCGGTGGTCGTGCTCGACGCCGATACCGACGCCGGCCTGCTCGACGCGGTGACGACCCGCCTGCGCGCGGCCCTCGTCGCCACCGCGCCGGAAGCGCGCGGCACGCCGACGCTCGTGCGCGGCACGTTCGGCGCCGACGCCGGCGCGATCGGCGCCGCGACGCTGCCGATGTTCTTCAACTTCTCCCCGCGGGCCGGCATCCTCAAGGGCGCCCGCACCGAATCGCAGGAGGTCAACCATGTCGCGTTCTGAGTCGTCCCGGCCGCTGCTCGAGATGCGCCGGATCAGCAAGACGTTCCCGGCCGTGCGCGCGCTCGACAACGTCAGCCTGACCGTCTATCCGGGCGAGATCCATTCGCTGATGGGCGAGAACGGCGCAGGCAAATCGACGCTGATGAAGATCCTGTCCGGTGCGTACCGCGCCGACGCCGGGGGCGAGATCCTGATCGACGGCGAGCGCATCGACGTCGACGGGCCGCTCGCCGCGCGCGATGCGGGCGTCGCCGTGATCTACCAGGAGCTGTGCCTGGCGCCGAACCTGACCGTCGCGGAAAACATCTACGTCGGCCGCGAACTGCGGCGCGGCAACCGGCGCTGGGGCACCATCGACCGCGCGGCGATGGCGCGTGGCTGCGAGGACGTGCTCGCCCGCCTCGGTGCGCCGTTCGGTCCGGACACGCTCGTCGGCACGCTGTCGATCGCCGAGCAGCAGCTCGTCGAGATCGCGCGCGCCGTGCACACCCGCGCGCGCATCCTCGTGATGGACGAACCGACGACGCCGCTGTCGTCGCGCGAGACCGAGCATCTGTTCGGCCTGATCCGCCAGCTGCGCGAGGAAGGTCTCGCGATCATCTACATCAGCCACCGGATGGCGGAAATCTATGAATTGTCCGACCGCGTGTCGGTGCTGCGCGACGGATCGTACGTCGGCACGCTCGAGCGCGAATCGCTGTCGGCCGAGCGGCTCGTCGCGATGATGGTGGGCCGCGACATCTCGGGCTTCTACAAGAAGGAACATGCGCCGTACGACCCCGGCCACCTGCTGCTGTCGGTGCACGACATCGCCGACGCCGATCGCGTGCGCGGCTGCAGCCTCGATCTGCATGCCGGCGAGGTGCTCGGCATCGCCGGGCTCGTCGGCGCGGGCCGCACCGAACTGGCGCGGCTGATCTTCGGCGCGGAGCCGCGCACGCGCGGCGACGTGAAGCTCGGTGACCGCGCGTTCGGCGCGCATTCGCCGCGCGACGCGATCGACGCCGGCCTCGTCTACCTGACGGAAGACCGCAAGCGCCAGGGTCTGTTCCTCGACATGAGCGTACGCGACAACATCAATATCTCGGTGTGCAACCGCGATGCGCGGCTCGGTGCGCTCGATCTCGCACGCGGTGCGCAACGCGCACGCGACGCGATCGCCTCGCTGTCGATCCGCGTGCCGAACGCCAACGTCAACGTCGGCGCGCTGTCGGGCGGCAACCAGCAGAAAGTACTGCTGTCGCGCCTGCTCGAAACGAAGCCGCGCGTGCTGATTCTCGACGAACCGACGCGCGGCGTCGACATCGGCGCGAAATCCGAGATCTACCGGATCATCAACGAACTGGCCCGCGCGGGCGTCGGCGTAATCGTGATCTCGAGCGAACTGCCGGAAATCATCGGTGTCGCCGATCGCGTGCTCGTGATGCGCGAAGGCGAGATCGCCGGCGAACTCGGCGGCCACACGCACACGCCCATCACGCAGGAAGCGATCATCGCGCTCGCGACCGGCTCGCAGGCCGAACTCGCCGACGCGCACTGACCACGGCCCCTTCATTTCCTTCTTCATTCAAGGTACCGAAATGATCAACCCGACCAAGCAGCGGAACCTCGCTTCCGCGACGCCCCATCCGGTGGCCACCCGTACGCCGCTGATGCGCGGCGCCGATCATCGCGCACGCATGCAGTCGCTGATGCGCACCGCCGGCATGCTGCCGGTGCTGCTGGTTCTGTGCATCGGCTTCGGCTTCCTGACCGACGGCTTCTTCACGCTGCAGAACCTGTCGATCGTCACGCAGCAGGCGTCGATCAACATCGTGCTCGCGGCCGGCATGACCTTCGTGATCCTGACGGGCGGCATCGACCTGTCGGTCGGCTCGGTCCTCGCCGCATCGGCCGTCGCCGCGCTGCTCGCGTCGACCATCCCCGGCTGGGGCTGGCTCGGCGTGCCGATCGCGCTCGCCGTCGGCCTCGCGTTCGGCGCGATCAACGGCGGCCTGATCTCGTTCCTGCGCCTGCCGCCGTTCATCGTCACGCTCGGCGCGATGACGGCCGTGCGCGGGGTCGCCCGCCTGATCGGCAACGACACGACCATCTTCAACCCGCAATTGCCGTTCGCGTTCATCGGCAACGGCACGATCCTCGGCGTGCCGTGGCTCGTCGTGATCGCCTGCGCGGTGATCGCGCTGTCGTGGTTCATCCTGCGCCGCACGGTGCTCGGGATGCGGATCTATTCGGTCGGCGGCAACCCGGAAGCCGCGCGGCTGTCGGGCATCAACGTGCGGGCAATCCAGCTGTTCGTCTATGCGGCGTCGGGCCTGCTCGCCGGTCTCGGCGCGGTGATGTCGTCCGCGCGGCTCTATGCGGCCAACGGCCTGCAGCTCGGCCAATCGTACGAACTCGACGCGATTGCCGCGGTGATCCTCGGCGGCACGAGCTTCGTCGGCGGCGTCGGCTCGATCGTCGGCACGCTGATCGGCGCGCTGATCATCGCGGTACTGACCAACGGCCTCGTGCTGCTCGGCGTATCGGACATCTGGCAGTACATCATCAAGGGGCTCGTGATCATCGGCGCGGTCGCGCTCGACCGATATCGCCAGCGCGACTCAGCCCGTACCTGAAACGCTTTCCTCACCATTCAACCATCAGGGCGCAGGCAGGTCCTCCTGCGCCCGTCCGCCAACGGACCTCCCGGAGACACAACGACATGTTCAAGCACAAAGCCGCCCTGACCGCCGTCGCCTGCACGCTCGCATTCGGCGCTGCCGCCGCCCATGCAGCCGACAAGCCGCTGAAATCGATCGGCGTCACGGTCGGATCGCTCGGCAACCCGTACTTCGTCACGATCGTGAAAGGCGCCGAAGCGCGCGCGAAACAGCTCAACCCGAACGCGAAAGTAACCGCGGTGTCGGCCGACTACGACCTGAACAAGCAGTTCACGCAGATCGACAACTTCATCTCCGCGCACGTCGACATGATCCTGCTCAACGCGACCGATCCGAAGGCGATCGAGCCGGCGGTGAAGAAGGCGCAGGCGGCCGGCATCACGGTCGTCGCGGTGGACGTCGCGGCAGCCGGCGCGAACGCGACCGTGCAGACCAACAACGTGAAGGCCGGCGAGCTGGCGTGCGACTATCTCGCGAAGAAACTCAACGGCAAGGGTAACGTGATCATCGAGAACGGCCCGCAGGTGTCGGCCGTGATCGATCGCGTGAACGGCTGCAAGGCGGTGCTCGCGAAGAACCCGGGCATCAAGCTGCTGTCGAGCGACCAGGACGGCAAGGGCTCGCGCGAAGGGGGGATGAACTCGATGCAGGGCTACCTGACGCGCTTTCCGAAGCTCGACGGCGTGTTCACGATCAACGACCCGCAGGCGATCGGCAGCGATCTCGCGGCGAAACAGCTGAACCGCCCGAACATCGTGATCACGTCGGTCGACGGCGCGCCCGACATCGAGGTGGCGCTCAAGTCCAACACGCTCGTGCAGGCATCGTCGAGCCAGGATCCGTGGGCGATGGCGCAGCAGGCCGTCAACGTCGGCTACGGCATCATGAACGGCCAGAAGCCGGCCAATCCGATGATCCTGATCGAGCCGACGCTCGTCACGCGCGACAACGTGAAGGGCTACAAGGGCTGGACCAGCCCGCGCTGAGCGCGCGGCGCGATCCTCGACCCGCGCCCCCGGGCGGCGCCGGGCCGTGTCGCCGCGTGCGACGCGCGCCCTGCCCGTCCGTCCACCTCAACCGCCGCACCGCCGCGCGACACGCCGCGGCACGAGATTTCGACATGACGACGACGTTTCCCCGCCTGATCGTATTCGGCGAAGCGCTGACCGATTTCATCCGCGACGATGCGCAGCACTGGCGCAGCGTCGCCGGCGGCTCGTGCTGGAACGTCGCGCGTGTCGGCGCGCGGCTCGGCGTGCCGACCGCGTTCGCCGGCACGGTCAGTCGTGACATCTTCGGCGACGAACTGATGCGCCGCAGCGCCGATGCGGGGCTCGACCTGCGCTTCATCCGACAGGTCGATTGCCCGCCGCTGCTCGCGATGGTCGTGTCGAAACAGCCGCCCGACTATTTCTTCATTGGCGAGAACAGCGCCGACCTCGCGTTCGATCCGGCCGACCTGCCCGATGGCGCGCTCGACGCGGCCGAGATCGTGCACGTGGGCTCACTCGGCGTCGTGCGCGAGCCGCTCGCGCCGCGCCTGATCGAAGTCGTGCGGGCCGCCCGCGCGGCCGGCAAGCGGATCTCGTTCGACCCGAACTATCGCGCGCCGATGGCCGCGCCGTCGTATCGCGACACGCTGCGCACGCTGGCCGGTCTCGCCGACTGGATCAAGGTATCCGATGAAGATCTGCGCGGCCTGTTTCCCGAACTCGACGAAGCCGCCGCGCTCGCGCAATTGCGCGCCTGGGCGCCCGATGCGACCGTGCTCGTCACGCGCGGCGCAGCGGGCATGCAGCTCCTGCACCGCGACACCGCGCTGTTCCAGCCGGCGTTCGCGACCGAGGTCGCCGACACCGTCGGCTGCGGCGACGCCAGCATCGGCGGCTGGCTCGCCAGCCAGCTCATGCATCCCGGCGCACCGGCCGCCGACCATCTGCGCTACGCGGCAGCCTGCGCGGCGGTCGCCTGCGCGCATGCGGGCGCGTATGCGCCGACGGCTGCCGAAGTTGCCGACGTCATCGCCAGCCGCGCGAACGCCGAACCGGCCGACGCCGCGCTATCGCACTAGGCGGCACCGCAGCTAGCCCGCACGTGTGCCCGCAAGCTCACGCGCCGGCCTTCCCGACAGTGCCGCGCGCCTGCAGCAGTTGCAGGCTCTCGTCGACGCTCAGCTCCGACATCGCCGCGTCACGCAGCGTGTCGTCGGTCGCGCGACTGAGCGCATGCAGCGCGTGCTCCTTGAGCCGCACGATCGCGAACTGCAGCCCGCGTGCCGCGCATTCGGCCGCGAACGTGCGCAACGACTCGATCGTCGTGCCGTCGACGTCCGGCGTTTCCTCGAGACTCAGCATCACGGTATGCGTATCGGGCGCGGCCTTCAGCAGCGCGCGCACGCGATTGAGCATCCGGTCGGCGTTCGCGAAGAACAGCTGCGCCTCGGGCCGCACGATCAGCACACCGGGTATCGGCTTCGCATCGGCGTGATTCGCGACGTCGACGAAGTCGTGCCCGTCGCGCAGCCGGCCGAGCACGCCGACGTTCGGCTCCGACAACTTGCGCAGCGTCAGCAGCAGGCTCACGCCGATTGCCGCGAGCAGCCCGTGCAGCACGCCGAGCACGAGCACAGCGAGCAGCGCGGCGGCCACGACGAGCCGATCGCGATGCCAGACCCAGTACGGCCGGAACACCGACGGATGCAGCGAATGGCTGACCGCGAAGATCACGATCGCCGCGAGCACGGGCTCTGGCGTGCGCGCGAGCTGCGGCAGCAGCAGCCACACGATCAGCGCGACCACGCCGGCTGCCCACAGGCTCGACAAACGCGATTGCGCGCCGGCCGCCTCGTTCGCCGCTGTCGCCGAATAGCCGGCGCCGACCGGCATCCCGTGCAGCAGCCCCGACACGACGTTCGCGCAGCCGAGCGCGACGAGGTCGCGGTTCGGCGACACGCTGTCGCCGTGCTTCAGCGCGAAGTTGCGGATCGATCCGTACGACTCCGCATACAGGATCAGCATCAGCGCGAAAGCAAGCTCGACCGTCTGCATCCATGCGTTGCGATCGAGTTGCGGCAACCCGAATGCGAGGTGCTGGAAATCGATGTGTCCGACGATTGCGATCCCGTAGTGTTGCCAGTCGACCATATAGCCGGCCGCGATCGACAGCACGATCACGACGAGTGTGGCCGGCACCCGCTTGCTGCGCCCGAGCAGGAACAGCAGCGCAAGCGCGCTCCCGCCGAGCGCGACGCTCGCGAGGTTCGCACGCGGCGCACCGGCGACGAGGTCGAGCGCGACATGCGGCGCATCGCTGTGCTGCACGGAAATCGCGAGAATCTTCGGCAGTTGCTTGAGGACGATCGTCAGCGCGAGTCCGAACGTGAACCCGCGCAGCACCGGCCGCGCGATGAAATCCGACATGCCGCCGAGCCGTGCCGCGCCCGCCAGGATGAACAGCACGCCGGTCATCGCGACGAGTGCGGCCGCCAGCGCGAGTTGCGCGGCGAGCGCCATCCCCGATTCGGCCAGCACCGTCGCCGCGAGCACGGCCGCCGACGACGAGGTCGACGACACGATCGCAAAGCGGCTGCTGCCGGTCAGCGCATACACCACGAGCCCCGACAGCAGCGCGATGAGACCGGCTTGCGGCGGCAGGTTGGCGAGCCCCGCATACGCGACCGCCTCCGGAATCAGCAGCCCGGCGATCGACAGACCGGCCAGCGCGTCAAGGCCGATGCGCCGCGTGGGCGGCGGCGTTGCCGCACCGAGTGCGGCGAAATGCTCGGGATGCTGCGGGCCGGCATCCGGACGGGGCGAGGCGGTCGTCATGAGGCATTAGGCGCCGTGCGCATGTCAGGGTTTGGCGGCGATGACACCCGACCAGCCGGGCAGATAGCGCGCGTCCTGGTCGTGTGCGCGGCGCAGCGAGAGGTCCAGCGCCTTCGAGAAGTTCTTGCGGATCTGGTCGAGCGTCACGTGCTGGCGCAGGTAGTCGGCCCACAGGAATTCGCTGAACGGCGTCGCATCCTTCGCATAGCCGCCCGCCGTGCGCAGTTCGCCCGCGAGGCTGCGGTACGGATCGTCCTCGAGCCCCGTCAGCACCTTCGGCAGATTCGCGTAGTCACGACGCGAGCCGTCCGGACCGAACGGATGCACCCACTGGTTGTGTTCCATCATCCGCCAGAAGATCGTGTCCTCGAGCCACGACAGATCCTTCAGCAGCATCGCGTTCACGCGCGTCTGCCCTTCCTCGATCAGCGCGAGGCCGAGATGGTGATGATCGGTGATGTAGTAAAGGCCGCCCGGGCCGAGGACGGCCGGAAACCAGTGCGAGTCGATCGCGGCCTTGCGCGCACGCTTGTCGAGCGCTTTCCAGTGCCTGCGCTTCGCTTTCACTTCGCGATAGCCGACCGTCATTTGCGTCGGACGCAATGCGTCGAGCCGCACGGGAATGAGATGAACGTCGTTGCCGAGTGCCATGGTCGTACCCCATGTTGGGAATTTCCGGCAACGATACTCCTGATCGTGCGAACTGCTAATCCCTCGCGACGCGGATAAGCCTGCGCTTGACCTTCGCCAACAAACCGGCGTCGCCATCGCACCGCCTCGCGTCACCGCGTCATGCTCGCAGGTCGTCGCGCTCGAGACGATGACGCACGTACGGAATCCCGTCCTCCACGACGCCCACGCGCCGCATCCCGAGCTTGCGTGCGACGTTCAGCGAACCCGTGTTCGCCTCCGCGATATCGGCGATCACGCGCGGCAGCCGCACGGTGTCGAACGCATGACGCACGACGGCCGCGGCGGCCTCGCACGCGATGCCGCGCCCCCACGCCGCGCGCACGAGCCGCCAGCCGATCTCGACGTCGCGCGCGCCGTTCGCATAGTCGGGAATCAGCAGGATCCAGCCGATGAACGTGTCGGGCGCGGCCTTCTCGAAGATCGACCAGTAGCCGAGGCCCGGCGGATAGTCGCGCGTGATCCGGTGCGTGACGAAGAGACGATGTTCGTCCGGGTCATGCCACGGGCCCGCGATGTAGCGCGTGACCTCCGGATCGCGATCCATCTCGATGCTCGCGTCGAGATCGGCCAGCACGCGCGGGCGCAGCCACAAGCGCTCGGTCTCGAGCACAGGCAATGCGGCCACGGAAGATTCGGTCATCGGGACTCCTGATTCGAGGGCGATGCGCAGCGTGCGCATCACGCATTACATCACTGCTACAAAAAGCCTTCCGGAATAATACAAACGCCTGACGCTTGTCTCGCACGCCATCGTTTCCGCTTGCTCAACAGATCATTTCGTAGGGATTATTCCCGATTCACGATTATCACGCGCCACATCGGACGGCATCGCGGCCTACACTCGACCCATGCCCCCGCGCCGCGCGCCAGCCGGGCCGGCATCCGCCTTCAGATCGTGAGCGCAAGAAGCCCAACGAGGAGATCTCGGACATGAGCTGGACCCGCGAACAACGCAACGTCACGATCGCCGCCTACCTCGGGTGGACGCTCGACGCATTCGACTTTTTCCTGATGGTCTTCGTGCTGAAGGACATCGCCGCCGAATTCGCGTCGACGATTCCCGCCGTCGCGTTCGCGCTCACGCTGACGCTCGCGATGCGCCCGATCGGTGCGCTGATCTTCGGCCGGCTCGCCGACCGCTTCGGCCGCCGCCCGACGCTGATGGTCAATATCGCGTGCTATTCGCTGTTCGAACTCGCGTCGGGCTTCGCGCCGAGCCTGACCGCGCTGCTGGTGCTGCGCGCGCTGTTCGGCATCGCGATGGGCGGCGAATGGGGCGTCGGCTCCGCGCTGACGATGGAAACCGTGCCGACCCATGCGCGCGGCTTCGTGTCGGGCTTGCTGCAGGCCGGTTATCCGAGCGGCTATCTGCTCGCGTCCGTCGTGTTCGGCCTGCTCTACCAATACATCGGCTGGCGCGGGATGTTCATGGTCGGCGTGCTGCCCGCGCTGCTCGTGCTGTACGTGCGCGCGCACGTGCCCGAGTCGCCGGCCTGGAAGCAGATGGAAAAGCGTCCGCGGCCGAGCCTCGGCGCGACGCTGCGGCAGAACTGGAAGCTCACGATCTACGCGATCGTGCTGATGACCGCATTCAACTTCTTCTCGCACGGCACGCAGGATCTCTACCCGACCTTCCTGCGCGAACAGCATCACTTCGATCCGCACACCGTGTCGTGGATCACGATCGTGCTGAACCTCGGTGCGATCGTCGGCGGCCTGTCGTTCGGCGCGATCTCGGAGCGGATCGGCCGCCGGCGCGCGATCTTCATCGCCGCGCTGATCGCGCTGCCGGTGCTGCCGCTGTGGGCGTTCTCGAGCGGCCCGGTCGCGCTCGCCGCCGGCGCGTTCCTGATGCAGATCTCGGTACAGGGTGCGTGGGGCGTGATCCCCGTCCACCTGAACGAGATCTCGCCCGACGAGATCCGCGCGACCTTCCCCGGCGTCGTCTACCAGCTCGGCAACCTGCTGGCGTCCGGCAACGCGACGATGCAAGCATCGCTCGCGGTTTCCCAGGGCAACAACTACAGTTTTGCGCTCGCGCTCGTCGCCGGCACCGTCGCCGTCCTGATCGCCGTGCTGATCATATTCAGCCGCGAACGCCGCGGCATCGACATGACGCAATCGGTCAATACGCGTACCGCCGTCGGCTGAACCCGCGCGTTGCGGCATTGCACCATCGCGTGCGCCCCGTCCCGCCGGGACCGCGCGCGATGTATCCCGC
The DNA here is from genome assembly GCF_046534915.1 of Burkholderia sp. SIMBA_051. NCBI lineage: Bacteria > Pseudomonadati > Pseudomonadota > Betaproteobacteria > Burkholderiales > Burkholderiaceae > Burkholderia > Burkholderia sp. SIMBA_051. Next base: position 199,533 of record NZ_JAWRXS010000004.1, read on the forward strand.
AACCGCACATCGAACTAGAGGAATTTGTCCAGATTCCCTGCTTGCCCGCGCCGCCTGCGTTTTTTTATCTTAATAAAAACGGCTGTTTGAATTACATAATCAAATCACCTGTTCGCGGCCGCGCGACCGGCATAGGGAGGCGGGACATGGCAGTAACTCAGGAGGGACGATCGTCCGCGGGACGGCCGTCCGGGACGCGGGCACCCGGCAATCGGCAGGCCGGCGGCACGAAGGCGCGCATCCTCGATGCGGCCGAGGACCTGTTCATCGAGCATGGCTTCGAAGCGATGTCGATGCGGCAGATCACGTCGCGCGCGGCGGTGAACCTCGCCGCGGTCAACTACCACTTCGGCAGCAAGGAAGCGTTGATCCACGCGATGCTGTCGCGTCGGCTCGACCAGCTCAACCAGGAACGCCTCGGCATCCTCGACCGCTTCGATGCGCAGCTCGGTGCGCACATCACCTGCGAGCACGTGCTCGGCGCGATGTTCATTCCCGCATTGAAGGCGTCGCGCGACCCCCATCGCGGCGGCCCCGCGTTCCTTCGCTTGATCGGCCGCGCGTACACCGACCCGTCGCCGTTCGTGCGCAACTTCCTGACCGCGCACTATGCGAGCGTCGCGGGCCGCTTCTTCGATGCGTTCCAGCGCGCGCTGCCGCATCTGCCGCGCACGGAGCTCGGCTGGCGGCTGCACTTCGCGATCGGCGCGCTGTCCGGCGCGCTGGCCGGTGCCGAAACCGAAAGCCTGATCGACGAATTCTCGCAACGCCGCACGATGAACGACGTGCAGATGATCGCGCGGCTGTCGTCGCTGATCGTCGCCGCGCTGAAGGCGCCGATGCCCGACAGCACGCAGTTGTCGATCTTCGCGGCCGTGCTCGACGATGCGGGCGCGAGCGAAGCATTCGGGCTTTCGCCGGGTACGGGTACGCCCGCGGCCACGGCCGATACGGCGACCGCCCATTCGGCGAGCTGATTGCGTCACGCCGCGCAGGCGGCGATTCACGATTTGGGCGGCCCGGGCCGTACGAATGTCATGCGGCGGGAGCCACGGCTGGCCGGCTTTCGTCGACGAAAAGCATGGGACGAGCGCAAAGCGCTGAAGCGCCGACGCTCGTTCCCCGCAAAGCCTTGGAGACACATCATGTCCTCGTCCGCAGCAACCGCAACGACCCAGCTGCCGCCGAACAGCGACGGCGTCTGGTACGCGTCGTATCCGCCCGGCGTGCCGCACGAGATCGACGTCACGCAATACACGTCGCTCGTGCAGTTCTTCGACGAATGCACGACGCGCTTCGCCGAGCGGGTCGCGTACGTAAGCGCGGGCGCATCGATGACCTACCGCACGCTCGCGCAGAAAGTCGACGCGTTCGCGTCGTATCTGCAAAGCACCGGCGTGAAGCCCGGCGACCGCGTCGCGATCATGCTGCCGAACACGTTCCAGTACCCGGTCGCCCTGTTCGGCACGCTGAAGGCCGGCGCGATCGTCGTCAACGTCAATCCGCTCTATACCGCGCGCGAACTCGCGCACCAGTTGAAGGACAGCGGCGCGCAGACGATCGTCGTGTTCGAGAACTTCGCGCGCACGCTGCAGGAAGCGCTGCCGGAAACGCAGGTGAAGAACATCGTCGTCACCGCGCTCGGCGACCTGCTCGCCGACGGTTTCAATGCGAAGGGACGCCTGATCAACTTCGTGCTGAAGCACGTGAAGAAGCTGGTGCCTGACTACAGCCTGCCGCAGGCGATCCGGCTGCGCTCCGCCCTTGCGCTCGGCGCGCGCGGCAAACCGCAGCCGGTGCCGACGACGCGCGACGATCTCGCGTTCCTGCAATACACCGGCGGCACGACCGGCGTCGCGAAAGGCGCGATGCTCACGCACGGCAACCTGATCGCGAACCTGCTGCAGGCCAAGGCGTGGATCGCCGATCAGGTGTCGGGCGACGTCGAGACCGTGCTGACGCCGCTGCCGCTCTATCACATCTATTCGCTGACGGTGAACGCGTTCATCTTCATGGGGCTCGGTGGGCGCAACATCCTGATCGCGAACCCGCGCGACATGAAGATGGTGATGAAGATCATCCGCAACGAAACGTTTACCGGAATCACCGGCATCAACACGCTGTACAACGCGTTCCTCGACAACGAGGAATTCCGCAAGCGCGACTTCTCGCAGCTCAAGCTCGCGATGGCGGGCGGGATGGCGATGCAGCGCGCGGTCGCGGAGCGCTTCCAGCAGGTCACGGGCCGGCCGGTCGTCGAAGGCTACGGGCTCACCGAATGCTCGCCGATCGTCACGATGAATCCGGTGAACCTGAACGACATGGGCGAATTCAGCGGCTCCATCGGCCTGCCCGCGCCGTCGACGCTCGTGCGCTTTCGCCGCGAGGACGGCACCTGGGCCGCCGTCGGCGAGCCGGGCGAGCTGTGCGTGCACGGGCCGCAGGTGATGCGCGGCTACTGGCAGCGGCCCGACGAGACCGCGAAGGTGATCGACGCCGACGGCTGGCTCGCCACCGGCGACATCGGCGTGATGGACGAGCGCGGCTTCATCCGCCTCATCGACCGCAAGAAGGACATGATCCTCGTGTCGGGCTTCAACGTGTATCCGAACGAGATCGAGGAAGTGCTGGTGATGCATCCGGGCATTAGCGAGGCCGCTGCCATCGGTATCCCGGACGAAGTCCAGGGCGAACGGATCAAGGTCTTCGTCGTGCGCCGCGACCCGGCGCTGACCGTCGACGACGTGCTCGCGCACTGCCGCAAGAACCTGACCGGCTACAAGATGCCGAAGTTCGTCGAGTTCCGCGACGCGCTGCCGCAGACCAACGTCGGCAAGATCCTGCGCCGCGCGCTGCGCGACGAGGAGCTCGCCAGGATCAAGGCCGCGAAACAAGGCTGAACGACGCATCGCTCCGGGAGACACTGTCGATGAACGAAGGACACAAGCGCCGCGCGACGCGTGCTACGCATGCCGCCGCTGCGGTCGCCGGCATGCTGTTGCTGTTGCTCGCTCAGCCGGGCCTGCACGCGCAGGAAACGGCCGATGCCGCGAGCGCGGCGCAGGCGGCCGCCCTGCCGGCGGAGCTGGCGAAGGTCGCGCACGAGCCGCCCGCGCAGCAGGCGCGCTGGCTGCGCACGGCCGCCCAGCGCGGCACGCTCGCCCAACTCGACGATGCGACGCTGACGACGCTGTTCAAGGCGCTCGATCCGCTCGCCGTGCCGCTCTATATCCGCAACGGTCCCAACGGTTATCCGTCGTACCAGTTCACGATCGTGCGGCAGGAACGCATCAGCGGGAAATGGTCCGACACGCCCGATCGCATGCTCGTGAAAACCACCCGCGAGCCGCTGCGGGTCTATGCGAAATGGCTGCCGGGCGGCGCGCATGCGGGCCAGGAGACGATCTACGACACGACCCAGCGCAAGGACGAGATGTACGGCCATCTCGGCGGCCTGCTCGGCAAGATTCCGTTGTGGACGGCGCTCGACGGCGCACTCGCACGCGCGCAGTCGAATCACCAGGTGAAGGATCTCGGCACCGAGTTCATCACGAACCTGTACCTGACCGAAGGGAAGAAATACCAGGAAGCCGGCGTGCAGCGGCCGACGCAAGTGGAAGCGAAGACGATCGGCGGTGTGCGCGTCGTCGCGCTCACCTACGAGACGCCGACCGGCCGGCCGCAGTTTTACGCGAAGAAGGAAACGCTCGGGCTCGACCTGCACGCGCCCTACTTCCGGACCGTCGAATCGTATGACAACGACGGCAGGATCTTCGAGCGGATCATCATTGAGAAGATCGCGCCGGCCCCGCTCGACGAATCCGCGTTCGACCCGAAAAACCCGGATTACGCGTTCTGAGCGTCAACGGCGTACCGCATGGCGCGCTCAGTCGTCGTCATCGTCGTGGTGATGCTTGTGCCAATGCTTGTAATAGTGCTTGCGCCATTTCCGGTAACGGTCGTCGTCCTCGTCGCCGTCGTAACCGTATCCGTAGCCCGGATACGCGACCACCGCCGGCTGCGGCGCCACATAGACCGGCGCCGGTTCGACATAGACCGGCGCGACCGGCACGCCGACGCCCACCGACAGGTCGACGTGCGCCATTGCACTGGCGGAAGCGAGCAGCGCCACGCTCCCGATCGATACCGCCCATCCCCTCTTGTTCATGTTTCCGTTCCCTGATCCGCCGGCCTGCCCGGCACGCGCGATGAAGATAAGCCGGCCGCGCCGGGCCAGGTGCTACGCCGCTGCGAGAGTCGTAACGCGACGTAACGAAACGGCGTTAGCCATTTGGCCGAATCGCGAAAACGCGCTGGAACGTCTATAGTGGGTTACGGTTCGACACAATCACGAGCGCGCGCTGCTGGAACGAACAGGGTAAAATCCCGCCAAACACCTGGTGGGCGACCACGCCATCCACACGCACAACATATTCTCTGACGCAGGCTCCTGCCGCACCTCAATGGCCAATCCCGCAGAATCCCATCCGCAAAACGACTTCATCAATTCGGCGCGCAAGGAACGTAAGCGTGTTGAAATCTATCTCGTCAACGGCATTCGTCTGACGGGGTGTATCGAGTCGTTCGACCAGTACCTGGTGATGCTGCGCACCCCCGTGGGTCTGCAAGGCATCTACAAGCGTGCGATTTCCACGATCCAGCTCGATACGGGCGGCTCGCGCCCGGGCGGCGGCGGCCCCCGCGGCCCGCGCACCGGCGGTCGGCCGGGCGGCCGCGAAGGCGGTGGTCACAGCCCGTACGGCTCACACGGCGGCTCCCGCGAATCGCGCGGCGACGGCGGCTACGGCTCGCGCGAGCCGCGTGAAGGCTACGGCTCGCGTGAACCGCGCGAAGGCTATGGCTCCCGCGAACCGCGCGAGGGTTATGGCGCCCCCCGCGAAGGTTACAGCGCTCCGCGCGAACCGCGTGAAGGCTACAGCGCGCCGCGCGACGCCGGCGACGCGTCGGGCAACACGTCGCCGTCCGATACCCGCGGCGGCAACGGGCCGGTGATCGTCACGCGCCGCCGGCGAATCGTGCCGGACGGCCAGTAAGACAAAAGGGCAAGCCAACCGGCTTGCCCTCTTTCCTGGTGGGCCGGCGCGGCATGTCGCCGCACCGGCCGTACGGTGATCCCTCAGTGTGCCGTCGCCGGCAAGCCCGCGTTGGCCTCGCGCTGCAGCGAACGCACCTGCTGCTGCAATGCGCGCAGTTGCGACTGAAGCTCCGCCTGCTGCGCCTGCAGCGCCGCCGTTTCATTGCGGACGCTCTTCTGGCGATCCACGACCGCAGCCTGCTGCTCGCGTGCGATGGAGATGTCGGCCTGCAGACGCCGCGCCCGCTCCTGCGTGAGCGCGATCTGCCGGTCCGTCTGGGCCTTCTGCGATTCCAGCTTCGCCGCACGCAATTCGTTGACGGCCAGCCGTTCCGCCTGATGCGAGAAATCGCGATAAATCGCTTCCGCCCGCGTTTCGTCGTAACTCTTGATCACGCGCCAGAACGCCTTCTGCTGGAACAGCGCAACGAAATAGGCACCGTCCTTCACGCTGAACAGCAGGCTCGCGCCGTAGCTGCCGTTATAGCTCGTGCGCATTTCCGTCAGCGAATGCGCCTGGATCTGGCGCTGCAGCTCGTCAACCGTGCTCGGCCCGGTCGTGTCGCCCGCCTGCGGCTGCACCGACGTTTGAACCTGCTGGTCCAGCACCGGAATCGCCGCTACCGGCGCCGACGCCTGCTGTACGGCCGGCGCTCCATTGCCGGCCAACCCCTGCGCGGACGCGCCCTGCACGCCTCCCATCATCGCGAGCAACACACACGCCCGCGCCAACCCCGTCATATGGCTCATGAATTTTTATTCCCCGCCCGTATCGTTGTAATGCAGCGCGATTTTATCTCATTAATTATTCGCTTTCGCGAGTCTCGGGCTCTTCGTCGAATATCTGATATTTGCGCATCTTTTCCCACAACACCTTGCGGCTGATGCCGAGCTGCAGCGCCGTATCCTGGCGCCGCCAGCCGTTTGCGTCGAGCGCCGCGATCACGCGGCTGCGCTCGTTCATGTCCCACTTGCTTCGGTCGACGAAGACTTCCGCCGCGCTTTCCACCGGCACCGGCTGCGCCGAGTTGCGCGCATGCGCGACCAGCCGCTGCAGCCGCGCCGCGTCCCAGCCGCCCGTCTGCCGCACCGTCACGCCGACGCGCTCCGCGAGGTTGCGCAGTTCGCGCACGTTGCCGGGGAAATAGCTGTCCGCGACCGCGTCCGCGAGCCAGTAAGGCAGATCGGACAGCTGCGCGAGCCGTTCGTCGCCCACCACTTCCGCGACGAACGACTTGAACAGCGCGATCTTGTCGACCGCGCCGCGCTCCTCCAGTGACGGAATGCTCAGCTCGATCACCGCGAGTCGATAGTAAAGATCCGCGCGGAACAGGCCGTCCTTCACGAGCTGCGGCAGCTTCTTGTTGCTGGCCGCGACCAGACGGAAATCGACCTTGATCGGCGACGTCGCGCCGACCCGCAGCACGGCGCCGTCCTCGAGCACGCGCAACAGCTTGACCTGCTGGTACAACGGCAGGTCACCGACTTCGTCGAGGAACAGCGTGCCGCCCGCCGCCTGTTCGAAATAGCCTTTATGCGCAACAACCGCGCCGGTGAACGAACCTTTCGCATGTCCGAAGAACAGCGATTCGAACAGGCCGTCGGGGATCGCGCCGCAGTTGACCGGCACGAATTCGCCGTTGCGATAGCGCGAATGCTTCTGGTGGAGCAATTGCGCGATGCGCTCCTTGCCGACGCCGGTTTCGCCGTGCAGCAGCACGTTGGTGTCGCAGTCGGCGAACGTGTCGACTTCGTGCAGCAGCGCCTGCATCGACTCCGAGTGCGCGACGAGTTCGGACGGCTGCAGCGTTTCGGCCGCGTGCGCGCGCAGCTGCGTGACGAGCTTGCCGATCATCCCGCGCAGTTCGGCGCAGGTGAAGTCGAGCGGCAGAATGTGCGAATAGTCGGGCGGATACTGCGATGCGTCGTGGTCGCGCGCCGCACCGACCCAGACGACCGGCATGCCGATGTTGGCTTGCCAGTCGCGCAGGAACGCCGCGCCGGTTTCGATCATCGTCACGCTGATGATCGCGAGCGATGGCCGCAATGCGGCGCGCTCCGGCGAGATTTCCGCATTGTCGGCGCGGATCACTTCGACGTCGAAGCTCGCCATGCAGCGGGCAACGCGGTCGACAATGTCCGCCTTGCCTTCCCAGACGTACAGATCGAGTTCTGCGATTGCGGGCGTGTTTCTCATCGGGTGGTCTTGCTTCTCTAATTACTGACAGTTTGCGCAGCGCCGCAGGTCAGCGACATCTGATGTACCGTGGCGGCACCGAGCTGGACGCCAAGCAGATCGAGCAGCGGATCGATGATACCGTCCAGCGCGCTCAACAGCGGGCTCAAAACACCGGTCAGGACCCCTAGCAGTTTCGGAACAAAATCCGCTGTGAGCGGGACGGTGACGAATCCGAACAGCATCTCCACTTTCGGTGTGATCGTGGCCGAGCTCAGACCTGCCAATGCATTGCTCACGGCTGAACCCAGCGCATTCGTGTTGGTGGTCCAGTAGTAGGACGGATCGCTTCCGCCCCGCCCGTAAAACGTATTGGTCGCCGTGTTGCCGGCCAGCGCCACCGACACGTTGGAGACGGTCGCGGACACCTCGACCGCGCCCGCCAGTAGCTGCACGTCTAGCACCTTGGCGGGCGTCGAGCAGCTGTAGGTCGCCGGCAGGTTGAGCAGGTTGCCGCTGAGCGGCGGCTGGCCGATACATAGATTCGCGACGCTCGGTTGCGCGCTGATCGTGGCCGAATTCGGCGAGGTCCGGCAATTGGTCGACAACAGCGTTGCGCTGCCCGCACCGAGCTGCACGTAAAGCGGCAGATACACGTTCGCGGACGCCACGACCGGCAGCGGATTCACACCGAGGTCGACGAGGAGATAAACGCCGATCTGCGCATTCGTCGCGACCGTGCGCCACGCGCCGGTCGCGTCCTTCCCGCCTTCGCCCACCGCGATGGTCGGCGGACTGATGACCTGCACCTGCAACTGCGCGATCGATACGGAAGTGCCGTTCGGCAGCGCAAGCGGCACATTCGCGCCGATTACGACGCCCGGCTTGCCGCTCTGCGAGATCTGCGCCATCGCCATCACGAGATCGAGCACGTTCACGGTCGCGTCGGCCGCCGCCTCCGCATTCGCGAGGCCGAGCGTGAGCAGCGACGTGGCACCCTGTCCGGTCAGGCGCGCGACGTTGATGCTGGTATTGCTGAGCAGGCTCAGGTTAAGGATGTTGTTCAGTGCGCCGGTAGCACTCGACTGCAGAGCGGTGCCGAGGGTGGTGGTCTTCCCGACTGCCGCCACCGTCGCCTTGAGCAGCGTGCCGACCGATGCCTGCGCATTCACCAGCCCGCCCATCGTCCCGTTGCCCACCGACAGCGACTGCAGTGCGACGGCGATATCACCCAGCTTGACGTTCGCGCAGGCAAGGCCCTGATAGGACGCAAGATTGAGCGTCAGCGGCGTACCGCCCTGGCCTTGCAGCAGCGCGCCCAGCAGCGCATTCACCAGACCGGGATTGCCGGTCGGCACACCCGAGCAGCCGACTCCACCGACGGCGGCCAGCGTCGCGCCGATCGAGAACGTGTCGATGTTGGTCGCCTTCGCGGTCGACGTGGCGATCACGGTGCGCGTCGGTCCAAAGAAGAAATACGGCATCGACTTGGAAATCGTGACCCGGACCGCATTCAGCTGGGTGAGCATGGGAACCGATGTCTTCGACGAATAGAAACTGCTCGACGTCCCGGTGGCCGTCGGTGCCCAATAACCGCAATCGGCCGACAGGGTCGTGGTGCCGCCGACGGAAAAGCCGTTCGTCGATGCGTTGCTCGTGGCCACGCTCGTCACGTTCGCACACGCATCGTCCAGCCGCTGGACCGCCGCCAGCGCCGCGAGATCGGCGACGCGCTGCATGTCGCGGCGGGCCAGAAACACGTTGCCGATGTCGACCGAACCGAGAATGACCATCGCCAGCAGTATCCATACGGACGCCATGACGACGACCGCGCCGCGCTGTCGCCGCGGCGCGGCGCGCCCCCGTCCGGTCACTCGATTCGATGAATGGCGAGCCGCGATCATTACCGTCCCGCTCAATACGATTGCATGGAATGCTGTCCGCCGGCCCCGCCGCTGCCGTTCGCGTTGACCGGCGACCCCATCGACTCCGGAATCTTGTGCTTGAACGAATCGAGATAGCGCTGGTAACTGAGCGACGCGGTATCGCCCAACATCGGCAACGCCGGTCCCGCCGCACGGTTGTCCCGCTGCAGCGCGAGCAGCGCGTCGGTCGCATGGCCGACTTCGGCCGCCGACGGCATCGATTCCGCGCAATGTGCCGCAGTCGTGGCCCCCAGCAATGCAACCACTGTGATGCCGCGATGCAGCCATGCAAGGCGGCGCTTGAAATGTTTGTCGTTCGTCATGTCACTTCCCCCCGAATGCTTTGTCATTGTGCGAACCGTTGCAGCAGCGGCGCGGTGGGATCGAATCCCTGAATGTTTGCGACGGGCGACGGCCGCCGTGAGACATCGGCGCCCGACACGTCGACCACGCTGCCCGAGCCGACCGGCGTCACCGTCGCGACCGAGGCCGGCGGCGGTGCCGCGCGGCGCCACGCACGCGCTGCCGCCGTGATTTTCATCGCGTCGCCGCGGATGTCGTTGCGCACGTCGGCCGACAGCTTCTGCTGTGCCATGAGTCGCTGCGCGTCGCGCGTACGGCCGGACGCGAGCAGGTACAGCACCAGGTTGCTGATGATCTTTGGATTGTTCTGGTCGAGTTCAGCCGCCTTCATCAGCGGGATGCGCGCACCGTCGATATCGCCGCCGCGCAATTTTGCGTAGGCGAGATCCGACAGCGTCGCGGCATCGGTCGGTGCCAGCACCGTCGCCTGCGCCAATGCCTGCGCGGCGCGCGGAAAATCGCCCGCCGCACCGGCGATCAGCCCCAGCCCGCGATACCCGCGCGACGCCAGCGGCGTGTTGAGCAGTTGCGTATAGACAGCCGTGCTCGCGGCGGGCTGGTCGGTCATACGCAACGCATCGGCGCGCAGAAGGATGGTCTGCGGTGACGCACCGTACTGCTTCTCGTACGCATCGATATGCGCAAGCGACGCGTAGTACAGTCCTTGCGACTGCATCCGCTCGATCAGGCCCAGATACATGCCGGGCGTATCGGGTGCTGCCTGTTTCTGGGCCGCGGCGTCCATCAATGCCGCACGCTCGGCTTGCGGGCCAACACCGTACCCGCTTTCCTTGAACGCCGAACATGCGCAGAGCAGGCCAGCCATCGCCACCATGCCGGCCACTTTCGCGACTTCATCGATGCGTTTCATTTTCCGTCCTTTCCCTTCCCTGCATCAGTGCTGCGCCTGGTTCAGCGCACGCAGCACCGAAATCATCCCCGGCCCGGCCGTCACGATCAGCAGCGCGGGCAGAAGCGTCACGATCATCACGCCCGTCATCTTCACCGTCAATCGACCGATGCGCTCGCGCAGCATCGCGCGACGTGCCTCGCGCAAGCGTTCGCCGAACTGCTTGAGCGGCTCCTGGACCGCGCCGCCGTGCTTGTCGACCTGTATCAGCAATCGCACGATGGCGCGCAGATCCTCGTTTTCAAAGCCCGACGACAACCGCTGCAACGACTGCTCGCGTGTTCGCCCCGCCGCGAACTGCCGTTGGGCGATTTCCATTTCCGACGAGAGCACGGGCATCATGCCCTTGAAGTCGTTGGTGACGACCTGAATACTCTGATCGAGCGACAGGCCAACCCCTTGAAGCAGACGCAGCATGTCGACCAGCAGCGGCAACTCGTCGGTCACCGCTTGTCGACGCTTCGCGGCACGGCGCCTCAGGTAGAGCTTCGGCACCATGAATCCGACGATGAACGAAATACCCACGCCCAGCCACCACTGCGTGCCACTCACATGCGGCCCGACCACGCCGATGTATGCGAGCGGAATGACGATCGAGCAGGCGATCCGCGCACTCAGGAACAAGCCGCGCGTGCGCGTATCGACAAAACCGCATTGCTCGAGCAGCAGCCGATCCTCTTCGGCCACGACCAGCCGACCGATACCGGTATCCAGCCAGCGCATCCCGAACACCGACAGACGTGCCTGCATTTGCGCGAGTCGCGACGGCTGACCGGGTGCCTGCCGGGCGTCCGGCTCCTTCCGCAACGATTCGTCCGCATCCTGGGCCGCCCGCCCGCTCGCGGCCGCCAGCGCTGCAAGCCGCCGCTCGAGTGCGTCGGTCAGTGTCCGGCCGCTGCGCGATTGCGCATGCGCGCTGCGGATCGCGAGCAGCGCCAGCAACAGGATGCCCAGCGCCCCAAGCACCAGTGCGAGCGAACCAAGTTGATTGGCTGTCATGCCGTCACCTGAGTTTGGCCATGTGATAAAGCCAGATCCCGCCCGCTGCCTGCAGCATGAAAGCGAGGACCAGCAACTGCCGACCGGTGTAATCGTTCCACATCGACTGGAGATAGAGCGGATTGGTCGCGATGACGAAGCTGCCGATCGCGATCGGCAGCATGACGAGCACCCATGCAGACAAACGCGTTTCCGACGACATCGCCTCCAGTTCCCGCTCGGCCTGTTCGAGGTCGCGCATGAACGTCGACATCCGGTCGAGCATGATGTCCGCGCGGCCGCCGTACCGCACCGACAGCCGCAGCACCGACCCGACCAGTTCGAACTCCTTCGTGTGGTACACGTTCGCGATATGCATCATCGCGCGGTCGATCTCGACGCCCGTGCGCAGCATCCTCGACACATGGTCCAGGCAGCCGCGCAATGGCGCCTCGGTGGTCTGCAGCGCGGCCTGAAACGCGGCCGGCACGCTATTGCCCAGCGTCACCAGCCGCACGATGCCGTCCAGAAACGACGGCAACTGGCGAACGATCATCTGGCGCCGCCGATGTATGCGCGACACCAGCCAGAACACGAGCAGCGCAGCCCCGCAGACGAGCGCGGCGATGCCGCCGAGCCAGCCGCCCCGATCCCCGGCGGCGAACGCGGCCCCGATCAGCGCCAGTAACGCAAGCAGCGCCTTGCCGCGCGCGTCCTCGATTCCCGCGCGGCTTGCCACGTTGGCGAAATACTCGGTCGCGACTGCGCGCCAGCGTGCCCATTGCGAAGCGGGTACGCCGGCTGACGCGCGCGCCGCGGCGGGCGCCGCCGGCCGGGCTTGCTGCTGACGCACACCGCCCGCTCGCGCGCCGGGTTCGATCCGGCTGTCGATGAAGCGCTGCACGTCGGCGCGATCGCGCTTCATCTCGCCGTGCCGCCACAGCATCAGCGCGGCGGCCACGAGCAGAAGCGCCATTGCCAGCACGCTATACATTGAAACCCCCGCCGCCGCGGCCGAACCCGCCGCCGAACCCGCCACCGCCGCCGCTACCGCCGAAGCCGCCCTGCAGCGTCTGACGGAAGCGGGCGAGCTTCGGCGAGTGCGGATGAATGCCGAGCGATTCCCAGGTGTCGACTTCTTCGCCTTCGGGCGTGACGCGCGCCTCGTAGCGATACAGTTCTTGCGTCGCGATGATGTTGTCCGACAGGCCGGTTACCTCGGTAATCGACAGGATCCGGCGCCGGCCGTTGGACAGACGGCCAATCTGCACGATGAAGTCGATCGCGTTCGCGATCTGCCGGCGCAGGCTCGACTCGGTGCCCTGGAACCCGGCGAAGCCGGCCAGCATCTCGAGACGATAGAGGCACTCGCGCGGCGAACTCGCATGCACGGTTCCCATCGAGCCGTCGTGGCCCGTGTTCATGGCCTGCAGCATTTCGAGCACCTCGCCGCCGCGCACTTCACCGACGATGATCCGGTCCGGACGCATCCGCAACGTATTGCGCAGCAAATCGCGAATCGACACGACGCCGGTGCCGTCGAAGCCGCCGGGCCGGCTTTCGAGGCGCACGACATGCGGGTGATTCAGCGACAGTTCGGCCGTATCCTCGATCGTCACGACGCGTTCCGGCTCGGGAATGTGGAACGCGAGCGCATTGAGCAGCGAAGTCTTGCCCGAGCTCGTGCCGCCCGACACGAGGATGTTGCAGCGTGCCTCGACCGCCGCCTCGAGCAGCGCACCGAGCTCCGCATTGAACGTGCCGTTGCCGAGCAGATCGGCCGGCTTGAGCGGATCCTTGCGGAATTTCCGGATCGACACGACCGGCCCGTCGATCGACAGCGGCTCGATCACCACGTTGACACGCCCGCCGTCCGGCAGGCGCGCATCGACCATCGGATTCGATTCGTCCAGGCGTCGGCCGATCGGCGCAAGGATGCGTCGCACGATACGCAGCAGGTGCGCGTTATCGGTAAAGCGGATCGGCAGCTTGGCCAGGATCCCGTGGCGCGACACGTAGATGTCGTTGTAGCCGTTGATCAGGATGTCCTCGACATGCGGATCGGCGAGCAAGTCCTCGATCGGCCCGAACCCGGCAAGCTCCTTGGTCAGCGCCTCGGCAATCGTCCTGACCTCGTTCTCGTTGAGCGGGATGCGCCGCAAACGCACGAAGCTGTCGATTTCCAGGTCGACGAACTGATTGATTGCCTGGCGCGACCAACGACCGAATTCGGCCCCCAGTTCCTCGATGCGCGTCAGCAAATGTTCGTGCGCGGCATTCTTGATGTCATGGAACTGCTGCGACTGGGAGAACGGCGCGGCGCCGTCGGCAAATTGAATGTCGTGTGCCATCGCTTACGAACGCTTGGACGAAGGTTGAATGAAACGCTTGAGCACGGACAGGCCCGAAGCGGCGCTCTTTGCCGGCGTCACCGTGCCTGCCAGTCGCTCCGCGAGCGGCTCGAGCGCACGCACATACGGATCGCGCTCGGCCATGTCGACGATGAGTCGCCCCTGGTTGGCCGCCTGCCCGATCGACACGCGCCGCGCAGGCAGCGTCGCCAGCAACGCGATGCCGAGCCGGTCTGCGATCTGGGCCGGCGTCAGGCTCAGTGCCGCGTCGTACTGGTTGACAACGAGACGCATCTTGCCGAGGTCCATCCCTGCATCGCGCAGCCCCTCGAGCAGATCGACCGCGGAGACGATCGATGCGACGCCCTGATCGCAGACCAGCCACGCCTCGTCGGCAACCGCCGCGATCTGCGCGACGAACTCCAGGTTGGTAAAGCCGCCCAGATCGACGATCTGCTGATCGAAGAATGCGCGCAGCCGGTTCAGCAGGCCGACGCAGGCCGCATACGACACGTCGCGCAAATCGGCGAGGTTCGGCGGCAGCGTCGTCAACGCCACGCCGCTCGCGTGTCGGGCGAGGGCCGTGTTGACGAAGGTCCGGTCGATGCGGCGCAGGTTCCGCACGGCCTCGACGAAATGGAATTCGCAACGCGTGTTGAGAAAGAGTGCGCTATCGCCCGCCGGCAGCCCCAGATCCACGAGCGCCGTTTGCCGGGCATGCGGCGTGGCGACACCGAAGGCAGGCGCGTCGCCGGAGACGATGCCGGCAGCGCCGCGCTTGTGCAGCCATACGGCGAGATTCGATGCGAGCGTACTCACGCCCATCCCGGCGCGCGCACCGAGCAGCGCGACCAGCTTGCCGTGGCGATTGGCCGGTTCCGCGCCGGCGTGCTCGAGCAGTCCGCGCGTAATACGCAATGCGTCTTCCGCGCTGCCGGAAACGTCGATGAAATCGCGCACGCCGGCCCGGAGCGCCGCGAGCGCGCTTTCCGGCTGCGCCAACGTACCGAGCGCGACCACCGGCAGGCTCGGATGTGCAAGACGCACCGCCGCCGCGGCAGCACTCGCTTCGGCCTGGGCACGGGAAAAATCGATGAAGACGATCGCCGGGTTGAGCCCGAGGATGCGCTGGGCCAGCGCGCCGGGCTCCAGCGATACCGCTTCCACCATGCCGGCCGAGACGAGCGTATCCCGCAGCCAGCGCAGATGCTCGTCCTGGTGGGATGCGCATACAAAATAATCAGTCACGGCGGGCTCAGCCAATGAAAGGGTTCTCGCGTTCATGTTGAATACCCCCGAATCCGTATCGCGCGATGCCGCGCCGTGCGGTCATTTCGAAAATCCCGGCGCGGCATCCGGCGACGCGATACCGCCAAGATACGAGCGCCAGACAGGCCCGTCGCGCTGCTCGGACAGCTCGCCCGGCGTCGCCGGCAGCGGTGCGCCCTTCGCGATCGGCGCCACCAGATGCGGCGTCACGATGATCACCAACTCCTTGTCGTTCTGCTGGTAATTCAACGATTTGAAGAACGCACCGATGATCGGCAGATCGCCCAGGACCGGCACCTTGCTGATGTTCGACATCGTTTCGCGGTCGATCAGGCCGCCGATCACGAAGCTCTCGCCATCACCCAGTTCGACCGTCGTATCCGCGCGCCGGGTCGTGATGGCTGGCACCGACACGCTGTTGATCGTCACGCCGTGCTGAAAGTCGAGCTGACTCGATTCGGGCGCGACCTTGAGCGCGATCCGGTGCTGGCTCAGCACGGTCGGCGTCAGCGTGAGACCAACGCCGTACTGCTTCCAGTCGATCGCCGTCGCGCCGAGTGCCTGCGGCACCGGCACCGGAATTTCGCCGCCCGCGAGAAAACTCGCGCTCTGCCCCGACAGCGCCACCAGCGTCGGCTGCGCAAGCACACGGGCCAGGTTGTTCGCTTCGAGAATCGAAATATTGCCGAAAATGCCGCGGCCGGCGGAATTCACGACCAGGTTGAACGCCGACGCGATCGGAATGCCGCCCGTCGCCGCGAAGGCCGACGTCGCGCCGCCCGTCACGGACTGAAGACCGCCCGGCGAAAACGCACCGAACGCGAATCCGTTGCTCTGCTTGAAGAAGTTCAGCCCCGCTTCCTTCAGCACCGAGCGGCTGAATTCGACGACGCGCACATCGACCTGCACGACGCTCCGGTTACCGACCGTCGACGCATCGATTACCGTGCCGTCCTTGCCGCCCATCCGCTTGCCGACGGCCACGGCCCGTTCATGCGCGTCGAGCGACGCCGAGGAGCCTGACAGGACCGCGGCTCCGCCGTATCCCTTGACCTTCGGCCCCGAACCATCCAGTGCGGCCTGGGCGGCCGCATCGACGACATTGACGTTCCACACCGTCGGCTCGTCGCGGCCCCGCTCCCACAACAACACGTTCGTCGAACCCGGTGCTTTCGCAATCAGCAGCACGGATCCGGCATGGCTCCCCTTCATGACCAGCACGTCGACGACGGCGGGATCGCCAACCGCAATCCGTTGCAGCGTGCGGCCGGCAGCGACCTGTCGTTGCGAGCCGACCGCAAGGTCAATCGACGCGTTCGTACCGGCAGCCTCCGTCAGGACACCAAAGGTCATGGCCCAGATAGCAATCGCGTATGCAATCAGTTTGTTTGTCATTGTGTCGGGGCCGTCGCGCGGCCTTCTCTGTTCCGTAGCTGCTGTCGATGATCGTACGTTGATGTCAATAGGCAACCGTTTCGGCACGCCCGCCACGAATGACTTCGATACTGCTGCCGCTCCCCCGGGCCATCACCGGCGCGCGCGGGACAACCGGCGCGCGGGGCGTAGCACGCGCACGCCCACCCGACAGGTCGTCCAGCCATACGCCGCTCGCGGCCTGCGCCGACGGCGTCGCGCCCCCGCCCCCCGTACGAACCGCGACCGTCTGTGTCGCGATGTCGGTGTCGCGCGGATTGCGCAGCGCGAGCGTCAGACGACCGCTTGCCTCGGCGAGCGTGAGCGCATCGACATGTGCGGTCGGCACGGCGAGCACCGCGGTCCGCACCGCGCCGCTCGGTCCGCCACCGCCGTCCCGATCGGAGGTCGCATCGCCGAACGACAGCACACGGACCCTCGACAGCAGCAGGCGCGCCTGCGTAGCGGGAATCTCCGAATTCACCAGGGCGCCGCCGGATCCGTCACGCCGCAGATTCAGGAACACGTCGACAAAGTTGCCGGGCCGCAGCCGGTTGCCGACCGCGTTCGATTCGTCGACCTTCACGGCGACGGCACGCTCACCAAGCGCCACCTGGTCGGCCAGTCCGGAGGTCAACGCGCCTTCGAGCACCGGTGCGGCGGCAAGAATGTCGTTCGCCGGCACGCGACCGACAAGGGCCGTCGGATCGCTGAACCCGCCAGTCGGCATCATCGGCACCTGTGCAAGCTTCAATGCATCGGCGGGAATCGGCTGGCCGGCCGGCAGCACGCGCGCGGCCACGACGAGCGGCACCGATTGCGCCGCGATGGTCGGCGTTGCCACAACCGGCGGATGAGCCGGCGCGCGGCCAAGCGTCCATGCATAGATCCCGAGCAGGACTGCGATTGCGATCAGCAGCCCGGCGATGATCTTCGTCAAGTTGTTGGCCATGGTGAATGTCGGTACCGTAGATTGATGTTGTTATGTTCGCGCGTGGACACCGCTGTGTGCATGTGACCCGCCGTGTATGCTGCCCGGCTCATAGGATGGTTGCCGGATTGATCTGGACGGTGGCCGTGCCGGTAAGCTGCGCCGGCGTGACGAGACCCAGCAACGGCAGAGACGGAACCAACGGATGCGCCTGGTACGGATAGGTCACCGTGACTGTCACGCAATACATCGCCGGGTCGTAGCTGCAGGCTCCTGATACCGGCGTGGGGATCTGGACATGGGCCAGCCATGAAGTGAGGCCGGCAGCCGTCGTCTTTGCCGCGCTCGCCCGGTCCGTCAGCGCCTGCGAGCCCGAACCGTTGGCCTCATACACATAGTTCAGTGCCGAACGCGCGCCCTCGGTCGCCGCAAGCGTGAGGCTTTGCTGAACCGCGAAAATGAGCCCGAACGTCACGATCGCGTACAGAATCAGGAAAAACAGCGGAAATACCAGCGCGAATTCAACGGCAGTCGCTCCTCGCTCCCTCGAGCACGCGGCCGGTCGATACTGACGTTTCATCGCCCGCTCCAGGTAACGACCAGATAGCCCAGCCAAATGGCCGCGGGAACGACGAGACACGCCGCGTACGGTGTCGAGCGCCGTCCGGCGAGCGCCATTGCCGGCAATCCGCGCACCCATAACGCGCCGAGCGGCGTGCGAGTGAGCAGCATCAATCCCAGGACGTGCACGCCGGCGGCAAGGCTGGCAATCACCCACAGCCAAAGCAATATCGGCAAACCGCACCACGCACCGAGGACCGCGAATACCTTGACGTCCGCCGCACCCATGACGCGCATCGCAAAAAGCGGGAAGAAACTGACCAAACCGACCAGCATGCCGATCAATGCCTGCCCGGTTGAAATACCAAATGGATTTGCGTGTATCAGTGAACTGACGAGCGCAGCAGTGCCTCCGCAGATGACAAGCGAATTCCGAACGAGCCGAAATCGAATATCACCGGCAGCAACGAGAGCGGCCCAGGCAAAAAAAATGCTGGTGCTGAGGAGATGTGCCATATCGCGAACGACTGCGCATGCCGATGTAACGGCGAGCGAGCCGCGACCGCGACTCGCTCGCCCCCAACGAACCGCAATGGTTAGGGCAACGAACTGGCAATCGTGGAGAACAGAGCCGCGATCTTCGTGCCGATGGTCGTCACGCTGGTAATGATCAAGGCCGCAATCAAACCCGCAATCAGCCCATACTCGATCGCGGTCACCCCGTCTTCTTCCTTGAGGAAGCGCTTGATAAGTGCTTTCATTTTTTAATTCCTCGTGCCTGTATGTACGTTTTTTGGCCTTTTATACGTTGTACATCCCCGTATATCTGGCCCGTGCCCCGCGCCGTTCGTTATCTGCGTAACGACAAGCGGGTGCGCTTTCTTTATATGTCACCCAGAGGGGTGAGTATCACAATTTGATGGAAGTTAACATTCGCGATAGTGCCCCTCCTCGAACGTCGTGTACCAATCCGTACATTTCCTTACATCTGCTCCGGATTCTATATCCGTTCCTATTTAAGTTCCAACCTCTTTCAGGACGGGTCGAAAAAACTTTCCGAGAGCACAACGCATTTGTACGGCGTTTCGGTACGACTTACACATAGGATTTACGATAGGTTAGATGTGCGTGCCTAATCCACCAGTAAAACAACAGACCGCCCGCGGGCCCTGTAGCGGCCCAACGTTACGCCGCACGCGTAACGCCAATGTTGAGACGTTACGTTACGAAGCGACCGAAACCGTTCTCATTTGACTGCTTTTAAACAGTTTCAACAATCTTTCAATTTCCCCAAATTCCTTTTCCGACAAGGAATTGCGTCGTTTAAAACCAATCGTCAAGCCGACGGCTCTCGAAATGGCACGACAGTTGCAGAGTAATCCTCGCAGCACTCAACACAACATCAGCTTCAATGCGAGGACGAAATGGACATTCAGGTTATCCCTCATGGCATGCTTCGGACGACTATGATCGCGGCCACCGTGGCAGCCATGCTTTCCCTCTCCGCGTGCGGCGGCTCGGGTTCCATCAGCAAGGGGATCAGCGGCGGCTCCGGTTCCGGCGGCAGCGACTCGATCTCCACGTCGGGCGGCGGCACCTCGGGCGGCACGTCCGGTTCGACGAGCGGCGGCACCTCGGGCAGCACCAGCGGCTCGACCAGCGGCAGCACGAGCGGTTCGACGAGCGGCAGCACGAGCGGAACGACGAGTGGAACGTCCAGCGGTACGAGCGGCACCTCCGGTGTGTCGGCGAACCCGGTAGGGAGTGTCCTCGCACAAGGCGGCAACGTCATCACGAGTCTCGGTGGAACCGCGTCGGGCCTCGGCAGCACCGTCGCGAACCAATCGCTGCCCGGCGTCGATCCGGCCACGACGCAGGCCGCCGGCGGCATCATCCAGTACGTCGGCGGCGCGGTCACGGCGCTCGGCACTGGCGTGGGCGGCGGCCTCGGCCAGCTCGGTGCGACGAAGGATCCGGTCGGCGTCACGGTCGCGAGCACGGGCGGCGTCGTCAACCAGCTCGGCGGCGCGGTCACGCAAACAGGCAACCTGGTCACGAGCCTCAGCAGCGGCCCGCTGTCGCCGCTCGCCCCCGTCACGGGCGCCGTCGGCGGCCTCGTGACGCAAGTCGGCAACGCGGTCTCGAACGGTGGCACCACGCTGTCCAACGCGCTGTCGACCGGCCCGATCCAGCAGATCACGCAGACGGTCAGCTCGGCCATCACGCCGATCACGACGATGGTCGGCCAGACGACGCAGACGATCGGGACGGCCACCGGCCTCGGCGCGCCGGTCAACACGCTGCTCGGCACGATCGGCAACGGCCTGAACCAGGGCGGCGCGCTGATCGCCTCGACGGGCGGCAACCCCGTCACGACCGGCCTCGGCAACACCGTCTCGTCGACCGGCAATACCGTCAAGGCAGTCGGCGGCCTGCTCACGGGCAGCACCGGCGGCGCGACCAACCCGCTCGCCCCGCTGACCGGCCTCCTCTCGACGGTCAGCGGCCCGCTCGGCGGCGCAACGGGCGGCACGAGCGGCGGCCCGCTCGCTCCGGTCACCGGCCTCGTCTCCACCGTCACCGGCGCACTCGGCGGCGCAGCCGGCGGCACCAGCGGCGGCCCGCTCGCTCCGGTCACCGGCCTCGTCTCCACCGTCACCGGTGCACTCGGTGGCGCAGCCGGCGGCACGAGCGGCGGTCCGCTCGCTCCGGTCACCGGCCTCGTCTCCACCGTTACCGGTGCACTGGGTGGCGCGGCCGGCGGCACGAGCGGCGGCCCGCTCGCCCCCGTCACGGGCCTCCTCTCCACGGTCACCGGCGCGCTCGGCAGCGCAACCGGCGGTGGCAATCCAATCGCCGCTCCGGTCACCGCGGTCACCAGCACGAGCGGCGCACCGTCACTGAGCGGCACCACGGGCGCCGTCACGAACTCGGGCTCGGGTTCGAATCTGCTCGCACCTGTCACGTCGCTGATCGGCGGCCTGCTCGGCGGCACGCGCGGCAAGTAATCAGACATCCATTCATCGACAAGACAGCGAGGAGTCCATCATGTCCCAGCAACGTTCCTTCACGACAGTCGCGCTGCGCCAGTGGCGCATGCCCGTCACCGTATTCGCCGCTGCGTGCCTGCTGGCCGCCTGCGGCGGCAACAGCGTCAGCACGCCGCCGACCGCCAACAACGGCGGCGGCTCCAGCGGCACGAGCGGTACCAGCGGCACGAGTGGCACCAGCGGTACGGCGACCGGCACCAACGGCGTCGTCAGCACGGTCGGCCAGACCGCGACCGACCTCGGCAGCACGGTCGGCAACATCAGCGTGCCGGGCCTCGGCGACGGCGTGACGAAGGGCGTCGGCAGCACCATCTCGAGCACCGGCACGATCGTCGGCGCGGCCGCCGACGCGTTGAGCAACGGGCTGGGACAGACCGGCACAATCAAGGACCCGGTCGGCACGACGGTCGCCGGCCTCGGGAACGTCGTCGGCGCGACGAGCAACACCGTGTCCGGGCTGAGCTCGACGGTCAAGGCGCTCGGCACCGGGCAGCTCTCGCCGCTCGCCCCGGTGACGACACCGGTCGGCACCGTGCTCGACACCGTCGCCAACGGTCTGACGGCCGCCGGCACGACGATCGGCTCGACGCTGTCGTCGGGTGCCGTGCAGCAAGTGACGCAACCGCTCAGCTCGGCAATCACGCCGCTGGTGATCACCGCGGGTCAGGTCACGCAACAGGTCGGCACGACCACGGGCCTCGGTCAACCGGTATCGGGCCTGCTCGGTCAGGTCGGCGGCGCGATCAGCTCGGCGGGCAAGCAGGTGGCCAGCACGTCGAATCAACCGCTCGTCGGCGACGTCGGCCAGCTCGTCACCGCGGTCGGCAACACCGTGACGAACGCGGGCGGCCTCGTGAACCCGAACGGCCCGAACGGCGCGGCACCCATCCCCGGCCTGATCACGAGCCTCGTCGGCGGCTCGACCACGGCCGTTCAGAACGGCTCGTCGTCGGGTTCCAGCGCGACGAACCCGCTCGGCGGCCTGCTGTCCGGCCTCGGCTCGACGCCGCTCGGTTCGCTCACGGGCTCGGTCGGCGGCGCAACGGGCAGCTCGGGCAGCAATCCGCTCGCGCCGGTCACGGGCCTCGTGTCGACCGTAACGGGCACGCTCGGTGGCGCGACGGGTGGCGCAGGCGGGGCAAACCCTCTCGCGCCGGTCACCGGTTTGCTGAATACTGTCACCGGAGCAGTGGGTGGTGCGGCGGGATCCGGGGCTTCGTCGAATCCGCTCGCGCCGGTCACGTCGCTCGTCGGCGGGGTGTCGGGGACGGCCTCGTCGGGCGGCTCGACGGGCCTGCTGGCGCCTGTAACGGGGCTGCTGGGCACGCTGGGTAGCGTCGGCAAGTAAGGAGGACGGTCGCGCCTTTGCAGCCGGAGCAGGAGGCGCGGCCGTACAAAACAAACCGGCCATGCGGCACGCGGCGCGCGACACTACGATGTCGCGCGCACGCTTAGAACGAAGACGAAAAGAAAGGCCTACGAGGAAGAACAATGAAATCCAGATTCGATACATGGATGATGCTGCTCGCCATCGCGGCAGCAGGCACGGCACAGGCACAGACGCGCGCAGCAGGCAACCCGCTCGATTCCCTCCCCCAGATCAACGCGCCGAAGAAAGGGCCGAGCGTCACCGTGCAGGTCGCGCCGCAGGCACCGCAGTTGCAGGAATTGCTGTCGCGGCACGTGACACCGACAACGTTCCAGGTCGAAGGCGTGAAGTCGGTGCCGTTCGACGAAATCTCGCGTCGCTTCACGCCCCTCGTCGGCAAGGACATCACGATCGGCGAGCTGATCGAAACCGCCAACGGCGTGACCAAGCTGTACCAGGATCGCGGCTATGCGCTGTCGTTCGCGTTCATTCCCGCGCAGACGTTCGAGAACGGCGTCGTGCGCGTCACGGTCGTCGAAGGCTACGTGTCGGACGTCAAGGTCACCGGCAAGCCCGGCGCGATGGAATCGAAGATCCGCGCGATCGCCGCGCACATCACCGCCGATCGCCCGCTGCGCCGCGCGACGTTCGAACGCTACGTGAACACCTTCGGCCTCCTGCCCGGCGTCACGGTGAAGGCCAATGTGCCGCCGCCGCAAACGACCGACGGCGCGACGACTCTCGAACTCGCCGTCGACCGCAAGGCATTCAACATCAGCACCGGCATCGATTTCAATCATCCGGGCGTCCAGGGGCTCATCACCGCGACGGAGAATGGCCTCACGTCGTTTGGCGAGCAATTGAGCATTTCCGCACTGGTGCCGCCCGGACGCGACAAGCAGACCTACGTCGCATTCAGCGGCGCGGTGCCGGTCGGCAGCAGCGGCCTGGTCACGCGCCTCGACGCCAGCACGTATCGCGGCAAGCCGACCGACAACCCGGGCCTGCCGTCGACCGTCGAGCGCACGGTCAAGAACGAGAAGCTCGGTCTTTCGGCCTCCTATCCGTTGCTGCTGAACAACCAGCGCAGCCTGCTCGGCACCGTGTCGGGCTATGCATCGCACAACGAAGACCGCTATCAGAACACGATCACCGGCAACAGCATCGACACGCGCTCGCAGGTCCGCGTGCTGCAGATGCAGCTCGACTACACGAGCGTGTCGGCCAAGCAGGTTCAGAAACTCAGCGTCAACGTCGCGAAGGGCTTCAACATTCTCGGCGCGTCGAAATCGCAGGACATCACGCTCGGCTCGACCACGACGTCGGTGGACAGCCCGATTTCGCTGACGTTCGTGCGCACCGGCGCGACCTTCACGCAAACCAACGAATGGCCGTTCAAGATCGGCACGTCGGTCTCGCTGACGGGCCAGTACAGCCCCGATTCGCTGCCGACGTCCGAACAGATCTCGTTCGGTTCGACGCGCTATGCGCTCGGCTACCAGCCCGGCGAAACGTCGGGCGACTCGGGTTGGGGGATGTCGCTGGAGGTCAATCGCGCCTTCACGCCGGGCTGGACGTACATGAAGTCGATCACGCCGTACATCGCTTATGACAGGGCACGTGTGTACCTGCATACGGGCACGCCGTCGCCGAGCCGCTTGTCGTCGGTCGGTATCGGCGTACGGTTTTCGGACAGCCGCTACTACAGTCTCGACCTGAATATCGCGAAGCCGGTGGGCGATGCACCGGTCGAAAGCGCATCGCGCAGCCCGCGCGTGAATGCCGCGTTCTCGTATCAGTTGAACTGATCGGTCACCAGACAGCGCGCGTCTCGCGGGCTGTTTGGATTAGAGCCCCCTCTATCAAACGCAGCGCGTCGTTTCACGTATTCTGGGAAAGCTCGCAACATGCCACGCCCCATGCAGGCGGTCGTGCGAGCGAATCGAACACGACATGAAACAAGGAGGAAGACGATGATTCAACTGACCCGCCCGTTGCGCGCACTGGCCGTCGCAAGCGCACTGCTCGCTTGCGCCGCCCCCACCTACGCCCAGGCCGACAACCCCGTCGGCATGTGGCAGACGATCGACGACAATACGCATCAGCCGAAGGCACTCGTGCAGATCGCCGAAGACGGCGACGGTACGCTGTCGGGCAAGGTCGTCAAGGGCCTCGGCGCCAACGACACGCCCGATCGCCGCTGCACCGCGTGCACGGACGAGCGCAAGGATCAGCTCATCAAAGGCATGACGATCATCAAGGCGATGAAGAAGGACGGCGACCACTGGGACGGCGGCAACATTCTCGACCCGGAAAACGGCAAGGTCTACAAGTGCAAGATGTCGCTGGCAGACGGCGGCCAGAAGCTCGTCGTGCGCGGCTACGTCGGCGTATCGCTGCTCGGCCGGTCGCAGACCTGGGTTCGCGCACAATAACGCGACGCGCGTCGATACGCGCGACGCAATGAAAAATCGGCCTGCGATGTAGTCAGGCCGATTTTGTTTGGGCGCGTGCGTGAATGAAACCGGGCGACATCACGCTGCGTGCTTCAGCGTATCCGACGCATAGCTGCCCGGTGCACGATACACCGGCGCCGCGGCACCCCGCGCCTCTGCCGCCTTCGATTGCGTGTGCTTGCGCATCCGCGTGGACAGTTCGTTGCACAGATTCACGCCTGCGTCGCCATACAGCTCGCGCATCACCTGCATCAACGTGCCGGTCTCGTGCCAGACCTTGAAGCGGCGATGGCATGTCTGATATGAAGGGTAACGACGCGGCATCGCGGACCAGGTCGCGCCGCTATAGATGACCCATAGAACGCCGTTCAGGACGGCGCGCGTGTTGGCCAACGGCCGGCCGCGCAACTCGGTGCGCGGCTGCATTTCGGGCAGAAGCGGCACGACGCAGTGCCACTCGTGGTCGGTCAGATCGCGATACGGTGTCATGGATATCTCCAGCCTTAGGAACCATGACACAACGATATCGGCCGACTTCAACGATGAATATAAGACAAGTCCGAAAATACCCGGGGATCGCGATAATTTGACCGGAATTGACGTTTAAAGCCCGTCATTTATCGAAAACTACGCTCAGGTCAGCGAAGTATCGACGATGCGACGCGGCGTTTCAATGTATTCCTTCGACTGCATCTCGACGATCCGCGACACCGTGCGCGCGAACTCGTTCGCCATCGGCCCTTCGACGTACAACTGCTCCGCCGGCACCGCCGCCGACATCAGCAGCTTGACCTTGTGGTCGTACAGCACGTCGATGAGCCACGTGAAGCGCCGCGCCTCCGATGCCATGCGCGGCGACATCTGCGGCACTTCGGACAGCACGATCGCGTGAAAACGGCTCGCAAGCTCGAGATAGTCGTTCTGCGAACGCGGGCCGC
Source organism: Burkholderia sp. SIMBA_051 (assembly GCF_046534915.1). Lineage (NCBI taxonomy): Bacteria > Pseudomonadati > Pseudomonadota > Betaproteobacteria > Burkholderiales > Burkholderiaceae > Burkholderia > Burkholderia sp. SIMBA_051. Next base: position 225,318 of record NZ_JAWRXS010000004.1, read on the forward strand.
CGCAGAGCGTCGCGAAATCGAACCAGACGACCCCGTCGGCCTTGCGCAACGCCTTCAGCTCGCGCTTCTCGATATGCAGGATCGGGCTTTCGTCGGGCACCGCGGCGAGCTTTGCGAATGCATGACGCAGTTCGCGATCGGCATCCGCGCCGAGCGGCGTGTGGTACATCCGCACCTGCGCGAGCGTGCGCTGGCGATAGTCGACGCCCGCGTCGACGTTCAGCACGTCGAGCTTTTCCTTGATCAGCGCGATCGCCGGCAGCATGCGGTCACGATGCAGGCCATCGGGATACAGGTCGTCGGGATCGTAGTTGGACGTCATCACGAACTGCACGCCGTTGTTGAACAGGCGATCGAGCAGCCGGTACAGGATCATCGCGTCCGCGATGTCCGATACATGGAATTCGTCGAAGCAGATCAGCCGGTAGCGCTTCGCGATGCGTCGCGCGAGTTCGTCGAGCGGATCGGCCTGCCCTTTCAGCTCCTCGAGTTCGCGGTGCACTTCGCGCATGAATTCGTGGAAGTGCAGGCGCGTCTTGCGCTGCACGGGCACCACCGCGTAAAAGCTGTCCATCAGGAAGCTCTTGCCGCGGCCGACGCCGCCCCACATGTAGACACCACGCGGCAGGTCCGGATGATTGATGAGCTTCTTGAACGCGTTCGAGCGGCGCGCCTTGTAGTCGACCCACTCGTCGAAGCAGTGCTGCAGGCGGTCGACGGCCGCGCGCTGGGCGGGATCGGACTGATAGCCGCGCGTGGTCAATTCGCGCGTGTAGTATTCGGTGACGTTCATCGGGCAAACCGGAAAAAACGAAGGCGAGCGGGAAACTCCCGCCCGCCTTCGTCATGAGACGGCCGCGCCGGCCAGGGGCCGGCCGCCGCTATACCGCACTCAGCTGTTCAGCGAGCGCTTGTCGACGGCGAGCGCCGCTTCGCGCATCACTTCCGACATCGACGGGTGCGGATGGCAGATGCGTGCGATGTCTTCCGACGCCGCCTTGAACTCCATCGCCACCACGGCTTCGGCGATCAGGTCCGACGCGTTCGCCGCGATCACGTGCACGCCGAGCAGTTCGTCGGTCTTCGCGTCCGCGATCATCTTCACGAAACCGTCCGGCGCGTTCATGCCGAGCGCGCGACCGTTGATCGAGAACGGGAACTTGCCCGACTTGATCTCGCGGCCTTCGGCCTTCAGCTGCTGCTCCGTCTTGCCGACCCAGGCGATTTCGGGGTACGTGTAGATCACCCACGGAATGCAGTTGTAGTCGATGTGCGGCTTCTGGCCGTCGATCACTTCCGCGACCAGCACGCCTTCGTCTTCCGCCTTGTGCGCGAGCATCGGGCCGCGCACCACGTCGCCGATCGCGTAGACGTTCGGCACGGCCGTACGGCAGTGGTCGTCCACGTCGATGAAGCCGCGCTCGTTCGCCTTCAGGCCGATTGCCTCGAGGCCGAGGTTGTCGGTGTTCGGCACGCGGCCGACCGACACGATCAGGCGGTCGGCGTCGAGCGTCTGCGCGTTGCCGTCCTTGTCCGTGTAAGCGATCGACACGCCATCTGCGGTCGTCTTCACGTCACCGATCTTCACGCCGAGATGGATGTCGAGGCCCTGCTTCTTGAACAGCTTGGCCGCTTCCTTCGCGAGCGCTTCGTCGGCCGCGCCGAGGAACGCCGGCAGCGCTTCGAGCACCGTCACTTCGGCACCCAGGCGACGCCACACCGAGCCGAGCTCGAGGCCGATCACGCCCGCGCCGATCACGGCGAGCTTCTTCGGCACCGACTCGAACGTCAGCGCACCTTCGTTGTCCGACACGATCTTGTTGTCGACCGGCACGTTCGGCAGGTGACGCGCCTTCGAGCCCGTCGCGATGATCACGTTCTTCGCGGTGACGACTTCGGTTTCACCTTCGCCGCTCACTTCGATCTGCACGCCGGCGTCGGTCTTGCCGGTGAACTTGCCATGGCCCTTCAGCCAGGTGATCTTGTTCTTCTTGAACAGGAACTCGATCCCGCTCGTCATCTTCTCGACGATCGCGTCCTTGCGGCCGAGCATCTTCGCGACGTCGATCTTCACGCCGTCGACCGTGATGCCGTGGTCGGCCAGGTGATGCGACGTGTTCTCGAACTCTTCCGACGACGCGAGCAGCGCCTTCGACGGAATGCAGCCGACGTTCAGGCAGGTGCCGCCGAGCTTCAGCGCGCCGGCCGGGTTCTTCCACTTCTCGATACAGGCAACGGTCTTGCCGAGCTGCGCGGCGCGAATCGCGGCGATGTAGCCACCGGGGCCGGCGCCGATCACGACGACGTCAAATTCCTTGGACATGACAATCCTTTCTACTTGTACGTCCGCACGCGCGCGCGGTGGCGCGAGCGTGCGGAGCGGGTCAATGCAGTGAGACTCGGCTTACAGATCGAGCAGCAGGCGTGCCGGATCTTCCAGCGCGTCCTTCATCGCGACGAGCGACAGCACGGCTTCGCGGCCGTCGATGATCCGGTGGTCGTACGACAGCGCCAGGTAGTTGATCGGACGGATCACGATCTGGCCGTTTTCGACAACCGGGCGCTCCTTCGTCGCGTGCACGCCGAGGATGGCCGACTGCGGCGGGTTGATGATCGGGGTCGACAGCATCGAGCCGAACACGCCGCCGTTCGAGATCGAGAACGTACCACCCGTCATTTCCTCGATCGACAGCTTGCCGTCCTTCGCCTTCTGACCGAATTCGGCAATCTTCTTCTCGATCTCGGCGAGGCTCAGTTGATCTGCGTTGCGCAGGATCGGCACGACCAGGCCGCGCGGCGAACCGACCGCGATACCGATGTCGAAGTAGCCGTGATAGACGATGTCGTTACCGTCGATCGACGCGTTCACCAGCGGGAACTTCTTCAGCGCGTGCACAGCCGCCTTCACGAAGAACGACATGAAGCCGAGCTTCACGCCATGTTCCTTCTCGAACTTGTCCTTGTACTTGTTACGCAGTTCCATGACCGGAGCCATGTTCACTTCGTTGAACGTCGTCAGGATCGCGTTGGTCTGCTGCGACTCGAGCAGGCGCTCGGCGATACGCGCACGCAGGCGCGACATCGGCACGCGCTGTTCCGGACGGTCGTTCAGCCACGTCGCTGCCGACGCCGGCACCTTCACTTCCGGCAGCGCCGGCTTCGCAGCGGCGGTCTTCGCCGGTGCGGCGGCCGGAGCGGCCTTCGGTGCGCTGCCAGCTGCGAGCGCGTCGCCCTTCGTGACGCGGCCATCGCGGCCCGAACCTGCGACGTCGCCTGCCGACAGGCCCTTCTCGGCCAGCAGCTTCGACGCGGCCGGCGATGCGGCAGCCGAGCTCGATGCGACAGCGGCAGCCGGCTGGGCGGCGGGTGCGGCTGCAGCAGGTGCTGCTGCCGGCTTCACTTCGGCGGCGCCTGCCGCGGCTTCGGCAGCACCTGCCTTCGCTTCGGTGTCGATCGTCGCGATGATCTGGTCGGCAACGACCGTGTCACCGTCGTTCTGCAGCACTTGCGCGAGCACGCCCGCGGCCGGTGCCGGCACTTCGAGCACGACCTTGTCGGTCTCGAGTTCGATCAGGATTTCGTCCTGCGCGACTGCTTCGCCCGGCTTCTTCTTCCACTGCAGCATGGTGGCTTCCGACACCGACTCCGAAAGCTGGGGGACTTTGACTTCTACGATAGCCATGTGATTTTCCTGGATGCTTAATCTGGGTAATGACGAGGTTCGTGCGATTCCTTCGGCCGGAGCGGCGCGCGACGCGCCCGGCGGGCCAAAAGAGACGGGAAAGCGCCGCGCGCCTTCCCGTTTCGCTTCCGTCGGTTATTTCGCGATCGATGCGCTCTTCAGGCGGCCGAACGCACCTTCGATCAGTGCCTTCTGCTGCTCGTAGTGCTTCGCGTAGTAGCCAACCGCCGGCGAGGCCGAAGCCGGACGGCCGCTGTATGCCAGCTTCTGCCCTTCCTTCATGCCTTCCTTCAGGTGGTGCTCGACGTAGAACCAGGGGCCCTGGTTCTGCGGCTCGTCCTGCACCCAGACCACTTCAGTCGCGTTCTCGTACTTCTTCATTTCGGCTTCGAACTGCTTGTGCGCGAACGGATACAGCTGCTCGATACGGATGATCGCGACGTCGTTCGCCTTCGCTTCGCGGCGATGTGCGACGAGGTCGTAATACACGCGGCCCGAGCATGCCAGCACGCGCTTGACCTTCTTCGCGTCGATGCCGCCGTCGGTTTCGCCCAGCACCGGCTGGAACGAACCCTTCGCGAGTTCCGACAGATCCGACACCGCTTCCTTGTGGCGCAGCAGCGACTTCGGCGTCGCGACGATCAGCGGCTTGCGGAACAGACGGATCATCTGGCGACGCAGCAGGTGGAAAATCTGCGCCGGCGTCGTCGGCTGAACGACCTGCATGTTGTGATCGGCACACAGTTGCAGGAAACGCTCGATACGGGTCGACGAGTGTTCCGGCCCCTGGCCTTCGTAGCCGTGCGGCAGCAGCATCGTCAGACCCGACACGCGGCCCCACTTCACCTCACCCGACGAAATGAACTGGTCGATCACGACCTGCGCACCGTTGACGAAGTCGCCGAACTGGGCTTCCCACAGCACGAGCGTGTTCGGCTCGGCGGTCGAGTAACCGTATTCGAAGCCCAGCACCGCTTCTTCCGACAGCACCGAGTCGATCACCGTGAACTTCGCCTGACCTTCGGCGATGTTCTGCAGCGGCACGTACGTGCCGTCGTTCCAGCGCTCGCGGTTCTGGTCGTGCAGCACCGCGTGACGGTGCGTGAACGTGCCGCGGCCCGAGTCCTGGCCCGTCAGGCGCACCGAGTAGCCCGATGCGACGAGCGACGCGAATGCGAGGTGTTCGCCCATGCCCCAGTCGAGCGGCTGGTCGCCGCGCGCCATGTTGCGGCGGTCGTTGATCACGCGCTCGACGAGCGGGTGAACCTTGAAGTTTTCCGGGACCGTCGTGATGCGTTCGCCGAGGCGCTTCAGTTCGGCGAGCGGCACGGCCGTATCGGCTGCGTCCGTCCACTTGCGGTTCAGGAACGGAACCCAGTCGACCGCGTACTTGCTCTTGTAGTTCGACAGGACCGGATCGACGGTGTGGTGGCCGTCGTCCATCGCCTTGCGGTACGCCTTCACGTAGTTGTCGGCGTCTTCCGCGGTAATCACGCCCTGCTGCACGAGCTTCTCGGCGTACAGCGCACGGGTGCCCGGGTGCTGCGCGATCTTCTTGTACATCAGCGGCTGCGTGACGGCCGGCGTGTCCTGCTCGTTGTGACCCAGCTTGCGGAAGCAGACGATGTCGATCACGACATCCTTGTGGAACTGCATCCGGTAGTCGATCGCGATCTGGATCGCGAGCACGACGGCTTCCGGATCATCGCCGTTCACGTGCAGCACCGGCGCCTCGATCATCTTGACCACGTCGGTACAGTACAGCGTCGAGCGCGCGTCGCGCGGGTCGGACGTCGTGAAGCCGATCTGGTTGTTGATGACGATGTGCAGCGTGCCGTGCGTGCCGTAACCGCGCGTCTGCGCGAGGTTCAGCGTTTCCATCACGACGCCCTGGCCGGCGAAGGCCGCGTCGCCGTGGATCTGCACCGGCAGCACTTGCAGGCCGTCTTCGTCGCCGCGACGGTCCATCCGCGCCTTCGCGGAACCTTCGACCACCGGGTTCACGATTTCGAGGTGCGACGGGTTGAACGCGAGCGACAGGTGGACCGGGCCGCCTTCGGTCGACACGTCCGACGAGAAGCCCTTGTGATACTTCACGTCGCCGGCCGGCAGGTCGTCGACGTGCTTGCCTTCGAATTCGGCGAACAGGTCGGCCGGCATCTTGCCCAGCGTGTTGACCAGCACGTTCAGACGGCCGCGGTGCGCCATGCCGATGATGATTTCCTGCACGCCGCTCTTGCCTGCGTGCTGGACGACTTCGTCCATCGCCGCGATGAAGCTTTCGCCGCCTTCGAGCGAGAAGCGCTTCTGGCCGACGTACTTGGTGTGCAGATAGCGCTCGAGGCCTTCCGCTGCCGTCAGGCGATTCAGGATGTGCTTCTTCTTGTCGACCGAGAAGGCCGGCGTCGCGCGGGTCGATTCCAGGCGCTCCTGCCACCAGCGCTTCTGCTCCGGATCGCTGATGTACATGAACTCGGCGCCGATCGTGCCGCAGTACGTGTCACGCAGGCCCTTGACGATGTCGCGCAGCGAAGCCTGGTCGAAACCGAAATACAGGTTGCTTGCGCTGTAGGTCTGGTCGAGGTCGCCTTCGGAGAAGTCGTAGAACGCGGGTTCGAGCTCGGGAATGGCGGGACGTTCGCGACGCTTCAGCGGATCCAGATTGGCCCATTGCGAGCCGAGGAAGCGATAGGCGCTGATGAGGGACTGGACGTGGACCTGCTTGCGCGCGGTCGCCAGATTGCTGGTGCTTTCGCGCGGGATGAAGGCATTGGCCTTCGCACGCTCGGCGAACGATTCGACGATCGGAAAATGAGCGACGTCATTGGCGGTCGAGCCGTCGGTTGCAGGCACGTTCTGCAGCGCGTCGAAATACTCTCGCCAGTTCTCCGGCACCGATGCCGGATTGTTGAGGTATGCATCGTACAGTTCTTCAACGTACGAAGCATTGCCGCCGAACAGATAGGAGTTCAGCTGAAACTGCTTCATTACATCTGACATTTTACGCTCACCTTTCTTCGAGCTTCTCGAGAAATAGCGGGTTACTCAACCTTCCGCGACACGGCCTGACCGTTTAGCGGATTGCGAATCAAGTCTTGCTTGGAAGGACCTAAAACTTGCGTGCGCGCAGCATATCACAGAACCGATACCGAAGTTCACGGCGAGATGCGCCCGGAAGCACCGTACGACGGGGTTTTGCCCGATTGCCACGACACCGGGGAACAGTGTTTTGCAACCGCTCCGGTTGCACCGCGCGAAGATGCAAAAAAGGCCGCCCGAAGGCAGCCTTTTTCGTCATGCACGGGAACGATCGATGCTTAGTCGACCGCGCCTTCGCGGCTCGCGCGGCGACGCTCGTGCTCCTTCAGGAAGCGCTTGCGCAGGCGGATCGACTGCGGCGTCACTTCGACGAGCTCGTCGTCGTCGATGAATTCGACCGCGTATTCGAGCGACATCTGGACCGGCGGCACGAGACGCACGGCTTCGTCGGTACCCGACGCACGCACGTTGGTCAGCTGCTTGCCCTTGATCGGGTTCACGACGAGGTCGTTGTCGCGGCTGTGGATGCCGATGATCATGCCCTCATACAGCGCGTCGCCCGGCTTCACGAACATGCGGCCGCGATCCTGCAGTTTCCACAGTGCGTATGCCACTGCCGCGCCGTCGTCCTGCGAGATCAGCACGCCGTTGCGGCGCTCGAAGACCGAGCCGTCCTTGACCGGTGCGTACGAGTCGAAGATGTGGCTCATCAGGCCCGTGCCGCGCGTGAGCGTCAGGAATTCGCTCTGGAAGCCGATCAGGCCACGCGCCGAGATCTTGTATTCCAGACGCGTGCGGCCGCGGCCGTCCGACGCCATGTCGAGCATTTCGCCCTTGCGGCGGCCGAGCTCTTCCATCACGCCGCCCTGGTGCTCGTCTTCGACGTCGACGGTCAGCAGCTCGTACGGCTCGTGGCGCACGCCGTCGATTTCCTGCATCACGACGCGCGGACGCGACACGGCCAGCTCATAGCCTTCACGGCGCATGTTTTCGACGAGAATCGTCAGGTGCAGCTCGCCGCGGCCCGACACTTCGAACACCGTTTCGTCGCCCGTGTCCTTCACGCGCAGCGCGACGTTGTGGTTCAGTTCCTTCATCAGGCGATCGCGGATCTGGCGGCTCGTGACGAACTTGCCTTCGCGGCCGGCCAGCGGCGACGAGTTGACGAGGAAGTTCATCGTCAGCGTCGGCTCGTCGACGGTGATCATCGGCAGCGCTTCCGGCGTATCCACCGCGCAGATCGTCGCGCCGATGCCGACATCTTCAATACCGTTGATCAGCACGATGTCGCCGGCTTCGGCCGAGTCGACCTGCACGCGCTCGAGGCCCGTGAACGACAGCACCTGGTTGATCTTGCGGTTCAGCACATCGCCTTCCGGGCCGAAGCGCATCGCGACCGGCTGACCCGGCTTGATGCGGCCGCGCGTGATGCGGCCGACGCCGATCCGGCCGACGTACGTCGAATAGTCGAGCGACGTAATTTGCAGCTGCAGCGGCGCGTCCGGATCGGCCGGACGGACCGGCACGTGCTGGAGGACCGCCTCGAACAGCGGGCGCATGTCGCCCTCGCGCGCGGCCGGGTCGAGCGACGCATAGCCGTTCAGGCCCGATGCGTAGACGATCGGGAAGTCGAGCTGCTCTTCGGTCGCGCCCAGCTTGTCGAACAGGTCGAAGGTCTGGTTGATGACCCAGTCGATCCGCGCACCCGGACGATCGATCTTGTTGACGATGACGATCGGCTTCAGGCCGAGCGCGAGCGCCTTCTTCGTGACGAAGCGGGTCTGCGGCATCGGGCCTTCAACTGCGTCGACGAGCAGCAGCACCGAGTCGACCATCGACAGCACGCGCTCCACTTCGCCGCCGAAGTCCGCGTGCCCCGGCGTGTCGACGATGTTGATGTGCGTGCCTTCGTATTCGACCGCGCAGTTCTTCGCGAGAATCGTGATCCCGCGCTCTTTTTCGATGTCGTTCGAGTCCATCACCCGTTCGGCAATCTGCTGGTTCTCGCGGAAGGTGCCGGACTGGCGAAGCAGTTGGTCGACGAGCGTGGTCTTGCCGTGGTCGACGTGGGCGATGATGGCGATATTGCGAAGGGCGCGGGTCATAGAAACCTGGAAATCGTTGAACGCGCAAACGCGCACGCTCGTCAGTCCGTGGGACACGTGCGCGCGCGTTGCAGCTTGGAAACCACAAATTATAGCACGTGAGCGTGGCCGCAGCCGCGCTGTTCGTTGCAGCGCAACAAACCACCCGCCCCTGCGGCTGCCCCGCTCCGGATCGACGGGCCGGCGGCACGCCGAAGACCCTGACGCCGACAAGGGGATTTTGGGGCGCGGAGCGCGCCCTCGCCCGTTCGATTAACATTTGCCGCGGCAAGCAATTGTGCCTATACTGCTGCCTAGTCAACTATTGCAGCCTCAGGGTTTTATGTCGGATTCTCCTTCCCAACCGCCTGTTTCGCCGCTGTCCTCGTATCAGATGAACGACAGCGTCGGTTATCTGATGTCGCGTGTGAAATCGGTGATGACCAACCTCGTCACGCAACGCACGCAGGAAGAGCTCGGCATCACCGGCACGCAGGCGAGCATGCTGTTCATGATCGCAGTCGGCAGATGCTCGACGGCCGCCGAGCTCGCGCGGGAATACGGGATCGACGCGAGCGCGGTCACGCGCCTGCTCGATCGCGTCGAGAAGCGCGGGCTGCTGTCCCGCGTGCGCAGCATCGAGGATCGGCGGGTCGTGCGGCTCGAGCTGACCGACGAAGGCCGGGCGCTTGCCGAGCGGCTGCCGCCGGTGTTCCGCAGCGTGCTCGACGAGCTGCTCGGCGGATTTACGCCGGAAGAAGTCGGGTTCCTCAAGAGCATGCTGCGCCGCATTCTCAGCAACTATTGCGAGAACGCCGGCGGTAGCGCCCCGCAATAGTTGCCATAACAATTACTTTTGACAGATTAATGTAAGGAAATCCTTGCAGTGTCCATCATTCATTCCGAGTCAGGGAACAGCGCGATGAAACCCTCCCCGTTGTCCGTGCGCGCCGGGTCGTGCCGCGCCGCCGTCGCCGCCGCGGTTGCCGCGCTGGCGCTGGCGGGCTGCGCAAACTACATCGGCATCAAGAGCGACAAGCAGATCGCTCCCGCGTCACAATTCGACACCACCCAGAGCCTGCCGGCCCAGGGCGGCCAGTGGCCGGCGCTCGACTGGGCCAACCAGTTCGGCGATCCGCAGCTGCCGAAGCTGATCGACGAAGCGCTCGAGGGCAGCCCGTCGATCGCGCAGGCGCAGGCGCGCATCGCGAAAGCATCGTCGTACATCGAATCGTCGCGCTCGAACCTGATGCCGAAGGCCGAAGCCAGCTACTCATGGACGCGCGAGCTGTATTCGTCGAACGCGCTGTTCCCGCCGCCGTACGGCGGCCAGTGGTACAGCGAGAACAACGCGCTCGCGAGCGCGTCGTGGGATCTCGACCTGTGGGGCAAGAATCGCGAGCGCCTGCACACGGCCGTGTCGCAGGAAAAGGCCGCGGAAGCCGACATGCAGCAGGCGCGCATCACGCTCGCGGCGTCGGTCGCCCGCACCTACAACTCGCTCGCGCAACTCTATGCGCTGCGCGACATCGCGCAACGCGAGATCACCAACCGCCAGACGGTCGGCAAGATCACCGACGGCCGCGTGTCGGCCGGCCTCGACACCAACGTGGAACGCCAGACCGCGCGCGGCAATATCGCGACGACCCAGGCGTCGCTGTCCGACCTCGACGGCCAGATCACGACCGTGCGCTACCAGCTCGCCGCGCTGCTCGGCAAGGGTCCGGACCGCGGGCTGCAGATCGCCGCGCCGGTGATGAGCCCGGCCGGCGACGTCGCGCTGCCCGGCAACCTGCCGGCCGACCTCGTGGCGCGCCGCCCCGACATCGTCGCCGCGCGCTGGCAGGTCGAGGCCGCGATGCACGACGTGAAGGAAGCGAAGGCCGAATTCTTCCCGGACGTGAACCTCGCTGCCGGCTTCGGCTTCGATGCGTTCGGCTGGGGCAAATTCCTGAATTTCGCGAGCCGCCAGGCGCAGTTCGGTCCGGCCATCCACCTGCCGATCTTCGATGCCGGCGCGTTGCGCGCGCAGCTCAAGGGCCGCTATGCGGACTTCGACCTGTCGGTCGCGAACTACAACCAGACGCTGATCAACGCGCTGAACGACGTCGCGACGCAGGTCGCGTCGATCCGCGCGGTCGATCGCCAGATGGACGACGCGCAGCGTGCGCTCGACGCGTCGACGCGTGCATACGATCTCGCCGTGATCCGCTACAAGGCCGGCCTGTCGCCCCAGCTCCAGGTGCTGACCGCGGACAGCAACCGCCTCGCATCGGAACAGACGGTGACCAACCTGAAGATGCGCCGGCGCGACATGCAGCTCGCGCTGATCAAGGCGCTCGGCGGCGGGTTCGACGCGACCGGCACGCGGCTCGCCGCGCCCGACGCCGACAAGCCGACGAAACAGGCCGCCAACTGATCCGGCGCCACCACTACGCAGACACTCGAAATAACGGACGGAGAAAATCGCCATGAGCGACCCTCAACAAAACGCCGCCAGCGCACAGCCGCAGAACAACGGGAAGCGCAAACGGATGATGACGCTGCTGATCGCGGTCATCGTGATCGCGGCCATCGCGTACGGCCTGTACTACTTCCTCGTCGCGCGCTTCCATGAAGAGACCGACGACGCGTACGTAAACGGCAACGTCGTGCAGATCACGCCGCAGATCACGGGTACCGTGATCGCCGTGAAGGCCGACGATACGCAGACGGTCAAGGCCGGCGACCCGCTGGTCGTGCTCGATCCGGCCGACTCGCAGGTCGCGCTGCAGCAGGCCGAGGCCAACCTCGCGCAAACGGTGCGCCAGGTGCGCGGCCTGTTCGTCAACGACGATCAATACCGCGCGCAAGTCGCGCTGCGCCAGTCCGACCTGTCGAAGGCGCAGGACGACCTGCGCCGCCGGGTGGCCGTCGCGCAGACGGGCGCCGTGTCGCAGGAAGAAATCTCCCACGCTCGCGACGCGGTGCGCGCCGCCCAGGCGTCGGTCGACGCGGCGCAACAGCAGCTCGCATCGAACCGCGCGCTGACCGCCAACACGACGATCGCGTCGCACCCGAACGTGATGGCTGCCGCGGCAAAGGTGCGCGACGCGTACCTCGCGAACGCGCGTAACGTGCTGCCCGCGCCGGTCACCGGCTATGTCGCGAAGCGCTCGGTGCAGGTCGGCCAGCGCGTGTCGCCGGGCAACCCGCTGATGTCGGTCGTGCCGCTGAATGCGGTGTGGGTCGACGCGAACTTCAAGGAAGTCCAGCTCAAGCACATGCGCATCGGCCAGCCGGTCGAGCTGACGGCCGACATCTACGGCTCGTCGGCGGTCTACCACGGCAAGGTCGTCGGCTTCTCGGCCGGGACGGGCTCGGCGTTCTCGCTGCTGCCGGCGCAGAACGCAACGGGCAACTGGATCAAGGTCGTGCAGCGCCTGCCGGTGCGTATCGAGATCGATCCGAAGGAGCTCGAGAAGCATCCGCTGCGCATCGGCCTGTCGATGCAGGTCGACGTCAACATCAAGGACGAGCGCGGCGACCAGCTCGCCAACGCGCAGAACACCGTCTACGAGACCAACGTGTTCGCGAAGTACGGCGATGAAGCCGACGCCGAGATCGCACGCATCATCGCCGAGAACGCGGGCGGCAACGCGCCGGCGCCGGCCGCCGCGAAGGCAAGCGGCGCCGCCAAGATGATGTAACGACTCCGACTCCGGAAAAACTACCGACATGGCACAGGCTCCAGTCTCCCACCCGCCCCTGCAGGGCGGGCAACTCGTGCTCGGGACGATCGCGGTATCGCTCGCGGTGTTCATGAACGTGCTCGACACGTCCATCGCGAACGTCGCGATCCCGACCATCTCGGGCGACCTCGGCGTATCGTCCGACCAGGGTACGTGGGTCATCACGTCGTTCGCGGTCGCGAACGCGATCTCCGTGCCGCTGACCGGCTGGCTGACCGATCGCTTCGGACAGGTTCGCCTGTTTCTCGCGTCGATCCTCCTGTTCGTCATCTCGTCGTGGATGTGCGGGCTGGCGCCGACCCTGCCGTTCCTGCTCGCGTCGCGCGTGCTGCAAGGCGCGGTCGCGGGGCCGATGATTCCGCTGTCGCAATCGCTGCTGCTGTCGAGCTACCCGCGCGCGAAGGCGCCGATGGCGCTCGCGCTGTGGTCGATGACGACGCTGATCGCACCGGTCGCGGGCCCGATCCTCGGCGGCTGGATCTCCGACAACTATTCGTGGCCGTGGATCTTCTACGTGAACATCCCGGTCGGCATCGCCGCCGCGCTGGCCACGTGGTCGATCTATCGCACGCGCGAATCGACGGTGCGCCGCGCGCCGATCGACGGCGTCGGCCTCGCGCTGCTCGTGCTTTGGGTCGGTTCGCTGCAGATCATGCTCGACAAGGGCAAGGATCTCGACTGGTTCGCGTCGACGACGATCATCGTGCTCGCGCTGATCGCGATCATCTCGTTCGCGTTCTTCGTGATCTGGGAGCTGACCGCCGAACATCCGGTCGTCGACCTGTCGCTGTTCCGCATGCGCAATTTCACGGGCGGCACGATCGCGCTCGCGGTCGGCTACGGGCTCTACTTCGGCAACCTCGTGCTGCTGCCGCTGTGGCTGCAGACGCAGATCGGCTACACGGCCACCGATGCGGGCCTCGTGATGGCGCCCGTGGGGCTGTTCGCGATCCTGCTGTCGCCGCTGACCGGCAAGTTCCTGCCGCGCACGGACCCGCGCTACATCGCGACCGCCGCATTCCTCACGTTCGCGCTGTGCTTCTGGATGCGCTCGCGCTATACGACCGGCGTCGACGAGTGGTCACTGACGCTGCCGACGCTCGTGCAAGGCATCGCGATGGCCGGCTTCTTCATCCCGCTCGTGTCGATCACGCTGTCCGGCCTGCCCGGCCATCGCATTCCCGCCGCATCGGGCCTGTCGAACTTCGTGCGGATCATGTGCGGCGGCATCGGCACGTCGATCTTCCAGACCGCGTGGGATCACCGGAACAACTTCCACCACGCGCAACTGGTCGAGCAGGCCAACCCGTACAACCCGACGTTCAACCAGGCCGTCACGCAGATGGGCAACTTCGGGCTGACACAGAACCAGGCGCACGGCCTCATCAACAACATGGCCACGCAGCAGGCCGCGCAACTGGGCGTGAACGATCTGTTCTATATCTCGGCGGCGATCTTCGTGCTGCTGATCGGACTGATCTGGATCACGAAGCCCGAACGCGCGGGCGGCGGCGATGCGGGCGCGGCGGCGTCGGCTGCGCACTGAACATTGAGCACCGCGCTCGAACGAGCGCGCCAAACAAAATAGCCCGGTCGATTCCGACCGGGCTATTTTTTCATTCCGACGGCGGCGCTTGCGCGCCGCGCATCACGCAGCCGTCACGACCAGGCGTTCGGGTGCGAGCACGCCGTTGGCCTTGCGCGCCACGCCGAGCAGCCGTGCCGCATCGTACACGCGCACACGCTCGCCCTCCGCCGCATCGATCGGATCGAGCGCCGACAGCGGCAAGCGCTGACCATGCAGGAACCGCTTCGCGCCGGCTTCGTCGAGACGCACCAGCGGAAACGTCGACAACAGCGCGTCGACCGGCTGAAGCCACGCATCGCGCGCCGCTTCGTCCGCATCGGACAGCGCGTCGAGCGTCACCGCATGCTCGAGCGTCAGCGCACCGACGCCCGTACGACGCAACATCGTCAGATGCGCGCCGCAACCGAGCGCTTCGCCGATATCTTCGGCCAGCGTCCGCACATACGTGCCCTTGCTGCAGGTCACGCGAAACGTCACGTCCGGCAGCTCGCAGGCCAGCAGGTCGAGTGCATGAATCGTCACGTTGCGGCCTTCCCGTTCGACCGTCTGGCCCGCGCGCGCATATTCGTACAGCGGCTTGCCGTCGCGCTTGAGCGCCGAATACATCGGCGGCACCTGCACGATCTCGCCGGTAAAGCGCACGAGCGCGGCTTCCACCGCCGCGCGGTCGCATTCGACGGCGCGTGTGTCGAGCACGTCGCCTTCCGCGTCGCCGGTGGTCGTACGCACGCCCAGACGCATCGTCGCTTCGTAGGTCTTGTCCGCTTCCAGCAAGTCCTGCGAGAACTTCGTCGCCTCGCCGAAGCACAGCGGCAACAGGCCCGAGGCCAGCGGATCGAGCGTGCCGGTGTGACCGGCTTTCTTCGCGAGAAGCAGGCGCTTCGCGCGAATCAGGGCGTCGTTGCTCGACAGGCCGACCGGCTTGTCGAGCAGGAGAACGCCGTCCAGCGCGCGCCGGGGCACGCGCGGACGCTGGGGGGCTGCATTCGTCATAGGGCGCGCGCGCTCAATCGTCCTTCGCGGGCGCGTCGGCTTCGTCGTCGTCCTTCGCGCGCGTCGAGTTGGCCTCCTTGATCAGGCGCGACATTTCCACGGCCTTCTCGATCGTCTGGTCGTAATGGAAATGCAGCGTCGGCACCGTATGAATGTGCAGGCGCTTGAACAGCAGGTTGTGAAGGTGACCCGACGCGTGGTTCAGCGCTTCCTGCGTCTTGTCCGGATCGCCGGTCAGCGCCGTGAAATAGATCTTCGCGTGCGCGTAGTCGGGCGTGAGCTCCACGCTCTGGATGGTCACGATACCGATGCGCGGGTCTTTGACCTCGCGCATGATGAGTTCGGACAGATCGCGCTGAATCTGGTCGGCGATCTGAACGTTGCGATTGGGGGAAGTACGTTTCCTGGACATGATCCATCCCTGATTCGTTTATCAGGATAATGCGGCCGCCGTCTGGCGCGCCGCCATGAAAATGGGCGGGACAGGCCCACAAGCCTGCCCCGCCCACGAGCCGATACGCGACGATTACAGCGTACGCGCGACTTCGGTCACTTCGAAGACTTCGAACTGGTCGCCTTCGGTGACGTCGTTGAAGTTCTTCACCGACATACCGCACTCGAAGCCTTGCTTCACTTCCTTCACGTCGTCCTTGAAGCGCTTCAGCGATTCGAGTTCGCCCGTGAAGATCACGACGTTGTTGCGCAGTACGCGCACCGACGACGAGCGCTTGACGATACCGTCCGTGACCATACAGCCGGCGACCGTGCCGATCTTCGGCACCTTGAACACCTGGCGCACCTCGACCATACCGGTGATGACTTCGCGCTTCTCCGGCGCCAGCATGCCCGACATCGCGGCCTTCACCTCATCCACTGCGTCGTAGATGATGTTGTAGTAGCGGATGTCGATACCGTTCGATTCGGCCAGCTTGCGCGCCTGTGCATCCGCACGCGTGTTGAAGCCGATGATGACCGCCTTCGATGCCGTCGCGAGGTTGACGTCGTTTTCGCTGATGCCACCCACCGCGCTGTGCACGATCTGCACGCGCACTTCGTCGGTCGACAGCTTGAGCAGCGACTGCACGAGCGCTTCCTGCGAGCCCTGCACGTCCGCCTTGATGATGAGCGGCAGGTTCTGCACTTCGCCTTCGCCCATCTGCTCGAGCATGCTTTCCAGCTTCGCGGCCTGCTGCTTCGCCAGCTTGACGTCGCGGAACTTGCCCTGGCGGAACAGCGCGATTTCGCGCGCCTTGCGCTCGTCCGGCAGCACGATCACTTCCTCACCGGCACCCGGCACTTCCGACAGACCCTGGATTTCGACCGGGATCGACGGGCCGGCTTCCTTCGTCGGCTTGCCGTTCTCGTCGAGCATCGCACGCACGCGGCCATAAGCCGAGCCTGCGAGCACGACGTCGCCGCGGTTCAGCGTACCCGACTGCACCAGGATCGTCGCGACCGGGCCCTTGCCCTTGTCCAGCTTCGCTTCGATCACGATGCCCTTGGCCGGCGCCTCGATCGGTGCCTTCAGTTCCAGCACTTCGGCCTGCAGCAGCACGTTCTCGAGCAGGTCGTCGATACCGACGCCCGTCTTCGCCGACACCGGCACGAACGGCGAATCGCCACCGTATTCTTCCGGCACGACGCCTTCAGCGACCAGTTCCTGCTTGACGCGGTCCGGGTTCGCTTCCGGCTTGTCGATCTTGTTGATCGCCACGACGATCGGCACGCCACCCGCCTTCGCGTGAGCGATGGCTTCCTTCGTCTGCGGCATCACGCCGTCGTCGGCAGCCACCACCAGCACCACGATGTCGGTCGCCTTCGCGCCGCGTGCACGCATTGCCGTGAACGCCTCGTGACCCGGCGTATCGAGGAACGTGATGACGCCGCGCGGCGTTTCGACGTGGTATGCGCCGATATGCTGCGTAATGCCGCCCGCTTCGCCCGCTGCAACCTTCGCGCGGCGGATGTGGTCGAGCAGCGAGGTCTTGCCGTGGTCGACGTGGCCCATCACGGTGACGACCGGCGGACGCGGCAGCTGCTCCGCATCGGTGGTGGTCTCGCCTTCGACCAGCAGCGCTTCCGGATCGTCCAGCTTCGCGGCAACCGCGCGGTGGCCCAGTTCCTCGACGACGATCATCGCCGTTTCCTGGTCCAGCACCTGGTTGATCGTGACCATCTGGCCCATCTTCATCATCACCTTGATGACTTCCGAGGCCTTGATCGACATCTTGTGCGCGAGATCGGCAACCGAGACGGTTTCCGGCACGTGCACTTCACGCACGATCGGTTCGGTCGGTGCCTGGAACGTCGATGCGCTGTCCTGGTGACGGCCACGGCCCTTCGGGCCGCCGCGCCAGCCGCGGTCGACGCCGCCGCTCGAATCGCCGCGCGTCTTGATGCCGCGGCGCTTCGCTGCGTCGTCCTGCCAGCCGCCCTTGCCGCCACCCGGCTTCTTGTTGCGGTCGCCCGCACCTGCCGGTGCCTGCGTGGTCGCCGGCGCTGCGCCGGCCGGCTTCTTCACGGCCGGACGTGCCGCGCTTGCGCCCGCCGGCTTTGCCGGCTTGTGCAGCGTGCCCTTCGCTTCGACCGGCTTCGGCGGTTCCACCGGCTTCGGCGGCTCGACTGCCTTGACCACGGCCTTGCGCGGCGTGTTCATCATTTCGCGGATCGCGCGCGCTTCGGCCTCGGCCGCCTCGCGACGCTTGCGAATCTCTTCCTGCTCGGCGCGCGTCTTGTCCGCCGCCTCGCGGGCAGCGTCCTCGGCCTTCTTCGCCGCTTCGCGCTGGGCCGCACGTTCGGCGGCCGCGCGTGCTTCGTCCTGCGCGGACTGCGCACCGGCCGTTTCCTGCTGAGCCTCGGCGGCCTGCTGGGCAGCAGCCTGCTGTGCCTCTACGGCTGCGGCCGCGGCACGCTTCGCTGCCGCTTCTTCCTCGGCACGACGGCGCTGGGCCTCGGCCGCTTCCTCGCGGGCGCGGCGCTCGGCTTCCTCGCGCTCGAGGCGCTCCTGGCGCTCGCGCAGTTCCTGCGCCTGCTTCTCGAGCAGCTCGGCCTCGCGGCGCGCTTCTTCCTCGCGACGCTTCAGTTCCGCATCGTCGTCCGCTTCGGCGACCTGCGCCTGACCCTGTTCCGCACCTTCGGCCACGTCGTCGCGCTTGACGAACGTACGCTTCTTGCGGACCTCGACCTGAATGGTGCGAGCCTTGCCCGTCGCGTCAGATTGCTTGATCTCCGACGTATGCTTGCGGGTCAGCGTGATCTTGCGCTTGTCGCCGTCGGTTGCGCCGTGCGACTTGCGCAAATGATCGAGCAGACGCGCCTTGTCCGCCTCGGACAGCGCATCGTCTTCACTCGCTTTCTGGACGCCCGCTGCCTGCAGCTGTTCGAGCAGCACACCAGCAGGCATTTTCAGTTCCGCGGCAAATTGGGCTACGTTGTTACTCGCCATTCATTCCTCTTAGTGCAAGGACCGATTCCTTGCGGTTAGCATCGGGTCAGGCCATACGGCCGCCATCAAATCAGTGCGCCATGGTCATTTCTCACTGGAACCAGTGTTCACGTGCTTTCATGATCAACGCCTTAGCGGCATCCTCTTCCATCCCGGTCATGTCGACCAGTTCATCCACAGCCAGCTCGGCGAGATCGTCCCGCGTCTGCATGCCGTGTTCGGCCAGCTTTGCGAGCAACTCCGGCGTCACGCCGTCGAGGCCCTTCAAATCCAGCGCTGCGTTTTCGACCTTTTCTTCGTTGGCGATCGCCATCGTCAACAGTGCGTCGCGTGCGCGGTTGCGCAGCTCGTGCACGGTGTCCTCGTCGAATGCCTCGATTTCGAGCATTTCGTTGAGCGGCACGTAAGCGATCTCTTCGAGGCTCGTGAAGCCTTCGTCGATCAGGATATCGGCAACTTCTTCGTCGACGTCGAGACGCGCCATGAAGAGCGCACGCAGTCGATCGCGCTCTTCACCCTGCTTCAGGGCGGATTCGTCCGGCGTCATGATGTTGATCTGCCAGCCGGTCAGTTCGCCGGCAAGGCGAACGTTCTGACCGCTGCGGCCGATCGCGACAGCCAGCTCGTTCTCGTCGACGACGACGTCCATCGAGTGCTTTTCTTCATCGACGACGATCGACTGGACGGCTGCCGGCGCGAGCGCGCCGATCACGAACTGGGCGGGATCCTCGGACCATAGCACGATGTCGATGTTTTCGCCACCAAGCTCGTTGCGCACGGCCTGCACGCGGGAGCCGCGGATGCCGACGCAGGTACCGATCGGATCGATCCGCTTGTCGTAGGCGATCACGCCGATCTTCGCGCGCACGCCCGGATCGCGAGCGGCTGCCTTGATCTCGAGCAGGCCCTGCTCGATTTCCGGCACTTCCATCTCGAACAGCTTCATCAGGAACTCGGGCGCCGTGCGCGAGAGTTCGATCTGCGGACCGCGCGCGGTGCGGTCGACCTTTGCGATGTACGCACGCACGCGGTCGCCCACGCGCAGGTTTTCCTTCGGAATCAGCTGGTCGCGGCGCAGCAGCGCTTCGACGCGGCCCGATTCGACGATGAAGTTGCCCTTGTCGAGGCGCTTCACCGTGCCAGTCATGATCTTTTCGCCGCGCTCGAGGTAGTCGTTCAGGATCTGCTCGCGTTCGGCATCGCGCACCTTCTGCAGGATCACCTGCTTGGCGGCCTGCGCGCCGATACGGCCGAACTCGATCGACGGCACCGGCTCCTCGACGAATTCGCCGACTTCGACGTCGGGATTCTGCTCACGCGCTTCGAACAGCAGGATCTCGCGATCCGGCTCCTGCAAGCCTGCCTCGTCAGGGACGACGAGCCAGCGACGGAAGGTTTCGTGCTCGCCGCTTTCGCGATCGATATGGACGCGGATTTCGGCGCCTTCGTCGAACAGCTTCTTGGAAGCGGACGCGAGCGCAGCCTCGAGGGCGCCCAGCACCACATCCTTGTCGACGTTTTTCTCGCGCGCCAGCGCATCCACCAGCATCAACACTTCGCGACTCATTATTTGCGGCTCCTAAAGTCAACTTGCGGAATCAGGCGGGCTTTGTCGATGTCTGCCAGCGTGAAATCCAGCATGGCCGCCTCGCCCTTCTTCCCCTCAAATTCCAAACCGATCGTTTCGCCATTCGGCGCGTGCAGAATGCCGCGGTACGTCTTGCGCCCGTCCAGCGGCTTTTTCAAGGTCACGGAAACTTCGCTGCCGGCGAAGCGCTCGAAGTCGGCCAGTTTCTTCAACGGGCGGTCGAGCCCCGGGGACGAGACTTCGAGCCGTTCGTAATCGATGTTTTCGACCGTCAAGACGTGCTGGAGCTGACGCGTGACCTTTTCGCAATCTTCGAGCGAGATGCCGGCAAGCTGATCGATATAGATGCAAAGCATGCCGCGCCCGGTGCGCTCGAGATCCACCAGCTCGTAGCCGAGCCCGGTGACCGTGGTTTCTATCAGTTCCGTCAGTTGCACAGTGTCCTCTCAGGTGTTCGCGCCCGCCGCTCGCGATTACACCCGCGGGCGCGCGCCTTAGCCGGCGCAGGAAGCGCTACCCGAGATGCCTAACCGTTTCAGCAAAAAAAAATGGGCGGAACGCCCATCTTCTTACTGGTGGTCGCACCTGAGCCGCACATTGAATCCGTACGCCCAGCGACTCTGCGATTATAGCGTTTTTTGGCGCAAACGCCAAGCTAGCCGGTAAATGCAGCGCCCAGCCCGCATTTACCGAAAAAATGCGAAACCGGACTGTCCGACCAGGCACAATCCGGCAGCGCAATATATATACAGTCGAAAGCAAGTCACGCAGCGCGCGGTGCCGACCGAACCGGATTCACGCCGATTTCGCCGGCACGCCGGCGGCTTGACGCCGCCGTCCGCCAGAAACGCTCAGCGACCGCGCGAGCGATTGCGCTGCGGGCGCTGACCGCCGCGTGCACCACCACCGGTGTTGCCGCCGCCTTCGGCGCGATTGCCGTTCGGGTTGCGGTTACCGCCACCCTTGCTGCCGCCACGCTTGGCGCCCGCGCCGCCTTCACGCTTGGGACCGGCGCCATACGACGCGCGATTGCCGTCGACATCGCGACCGCCACCCGAGCGGTTGCCATGGCCCGACGGCGAAACCGGCAGGCTGCCGTAGCCGCTCAGGCCCGGCAGGCCGGGGCCGCCGCGCCGACCGCCGCCGCGACGCGGCTGGTCGAGTTGACCATGCGTGGTCAGCACCGGCTCACGGCTGATGAAGCCCATCGACGTCTGCATCGGATCCGGCTGGCGGCGCTCGGCCGGCCCACTGCCACCGCGCTTGCCCTTTTCCTCGGACGGCGCCTTCAGGCCGACGGTCGCCATCAGCTTGCGCACCTGCGCCTCGTCGAGCTCTTCCCAACGACCGCGCTTCAGGCCACGCGGCAGCGGGATCGGGCCGTGGCGCGTACGGATCAGGCGGCTCACCATCAGGCCGGCCGCTTCGAACATACGGCGCACTTCGCGGTTGCGGCCTTCGGCCAGCGCAACGTGATACCAGTGGTTCGTGCCTTCGCCGCCGCCGTCGCGGATGCGCAGGAAGTTCGCCGGGCCGTCATCGAGCTCGACGCCATGCAGCAGCTTCTGCCGCATCCCTTCGGACAGCTCGCCGACGACACGCACCGCATACTCGCGCTCGACGCTGTAACGCGGATGCATGAAGCGGTTCGCGAGATCGCCGGACGTGGTCAGCATCAGCAGACCTTCGGTGTTGAAGTCGAGGCGGCCCACCGCGAGCCATTTCGCCGTCTTCATCGGCGGCAGGCGATCGAACACCGACGGACGGCCTTCCGGATCCGCATGGCTGACGATTTCGCCCGTCGGCTTGTGGTACAGCAGCACGCGCGGCGGCTTGTTCGGCAGCTTGCGCTTGACCGGCTTGCCATTGATGCGGACCTGATCGGTCGGCATGATGCGCTGGCCGATGTGCGCGGGCTCACCGTTCACCGACACGCGGCCGGCGACGATCAGCTCTTCCATTTCGCGGCGCGAGCCCATGCCCGCTTCCGCGAGCACCTTGTGAAGCTTCGGCGCGTCGTCGTCCGGCGACAGCACGCGCTTGTTCGTCGGCTGAGTGCGACCGCGCCGCAGCATCGGCGCACGCACGCCGCTGCCGCCCGCGGAGTTGTCCGCGTCGAAGGCCGGCGACGTCACATAGGCGAACAGATCGTCCTGCGACGCTGCATCGCCTTCGGCCTTCGCCGCGCCGCCCTCGGCTTTCGCCGGGCTGCCACGCCGCCCCTGGCCGCCTTGTCCGCCCTGCGCGCCCTTGGGTGCACCTTCACGCTTGGCGGCCGGCTTGCGGCCACCCCTGGCCGCGCCTTCCTTGCGCGGTGCGCGTGCGGGCTGCGCTTCGGCGGCCTCGGCCGGCGGCGCGTCTGCGCCTTCGCCGTCCTGCGACTCGCCCTCGGCGCCCTTCGACTTGGCCGCCGCGCGGCGACGCGCGATCAGGCTGCGCGGACCGCGCCGCAGGCCGCGGCGGGGACGCTCGTCACCACCCGCGGCCGGAGCGTCCTGCTCCGGCGCATCGTCGGCACGCGCGGCCTGTGCGGCAGGCGCGGACGATTCAATATCGTGGATATCTGTCAAAACAACCTCAAAATGTCAGGTCTCGCGCCCGGCGCGGGCGCGGCAAGAAGTCGGCCGCGATCAGGCGCGGCGCTGTTCGGGTTCTGCTTCGTCGTCCGGCAGCGCGTCGGCGCCGATGGGCGCACTGGCACTGCGTACGGCATCGGCAAGGCTGTCGGACGTATCGTCCAGCATCTCGCCATCCGCGGGACCGGATCGTGAGGCGCCGGCGTTTCCAGCCTCGCCCGGCATGTCGCCGAGCGCCTCCGCTCCGTCTCCGGCAACCGCGTCGGCGGCCGGCTTGCGATCTTCCTCGTTCCACTCCGCGCGCGGCGGCTCGGACTGCGCGCCGGCCGGCGCTGCTTCGGCGCCGCCCTGTTCGGTTTGAACGCGATCAGCTTCCAGCGTATCGCGGTTCGGTATTTCGTGCGTCGACGCGACGTCCGTCGCCGCGTCGCCCTGCAATTCGTCCGGCTGCGCGTGCGGTTCGTCGACCGCCGCTTCGCCGGCTTCCTGCGCCGCTTCCACCGCCGGCACGTCGCCGTCGAAGTCCATCGCCTGCTGCGCGAGCAGCGCTGCCTCGATGTTCGCGGCGGGCTCCTCGAGCGCGGGCAGGTCGTCCAGCGCCTTCAGGCCGAGATCGTCGAGGAACTGCTTGGTCGTCGCATACAGCGCCGGACGCCCCGGCACGTCGCGATGCCCGATCACCTCGATCCAGCCGCGATCCTCGAGCTGCTTGACCACCTGCGTATTGACCGTGACGCCGCGAATCTCTTCGATGTCGCCGCGCGTGACGGGTTGCCGATACGCAATGATCGCGAGCGTTTCGAGCACCGCGCGCGAATATTTCGGCGGCTTCTCGGGATGCAGTCGATCCAGGTAGTGACGCATCGCCGGCTTGCTCTGAAAGCGCCATCCGGTTGCCAGCGCCACCAGTTCGACACCGCGGCCGGACCAATCCTGTTTCAGATCTTCGAGCAACGTGCGGACCGTGTCAGCCGACACGCCGTCGGCAAAGAGCTTGCGCAAATCGCCGAGCTTCAGCGGTTCCTGCGCGCAGATCAAAGCAGTCTCGAGGACGATCTTCGCCTCTTGGGTATTCATGCAGCTAGGCCAGACCCTGTGGTCAAACGAACCGGATCAAACAGACGAAAGTAACGGAAGACGCGCTCGCCCGATTCTGATCGGTCATATTGATGGGAGCACGAACCGGGGGCGGCGAACCAACTTCAAGCCAGGCCCAAACCGGACGGAACAGCACGGCTCAACGACGGAACCGCGTGACTGAGCGCCATATTACGCAAATTCGCCCGGTGCGTAAAGATGAGCCGAATGGCCCGCCGTTCCGCGGGCCCCGCGGCGCTCCGTCCCCGCTTCAGCGCGGGCCCGCGCCGTGCGCGAGGAAGCGTCGCAAGCGCTCGACGCCCGCATCGAGCCGGGCCGGATCGCATGCATAGCACCAGCGCACGAACCCTTCCCCCTCTGGGCCGAACGCACGCCCCGGCGCCAGTCCGAGCCCCGTCTCACGAACCAGCGACTTGCAGAACGCGAGGCTGTCTTCGGCGCCCGGTAAGCGCAGGAACAGATACATCGCGCCCGGCGGAGGCGGCACGTCGACGCCCGGCAGCGTGCGCAGCGCGGCGACGAGATGGTCACGCGCGCCGCGCAGCGCCGCGACGAACGACTGCACGAACGGCTCGCCGTCGCGCAGCGCGACTTCGCCTGCAGCCTGGATGAACCCGGGCGCGCACGACGTGTTGTATTCGACCAGCTTCGACAGATCGCCGATGACCGGCGCCGACGCGACCAGCCATCCAAGCCGCCAGCCGGTCATCGCCCAAGCCTTCGAGAACGAATTCACGACGATCAGCCGCTCGTCGCGCGACGCGATATCGAGGAACGACGGCGCGCCGGCCGCACCGAACGCGAGTCGTTCGTACACTTCGTCGGCGACCACCCAGATGCCGTGCCGTCGGCAATGCGCGAGCACGGCCTGCTGGTCGTCGCGGGACATCGTCCAGCCGGTCGGATTGTTCGGCGAGTTGACGAACAGCATCCGCGTGTCGGGCGTCAGCGCCGCGAGCAGCCGGTCGACATCGAGCCGCCAGCCCGCCTCGCCATGGCCGAGCGGCACGCATTCGACCTGTGCACCGAGGATTTTCGGGATTTCGACGAGGTTCGGCCAGAGCGGCGTGACCGCGACGACGCGATCGCCCGGACCGACCAGCAGTTGCGCGGCGAGCATCAGCGCGCTCACGCCCGAACTCGTCACGGCGACCGTATCGACCGGCGTCGCGCCGTGCCGCGCGCTCACGTAGGCTGCGATCGCGCGGCGCAGCGGGACGGTGCCGAGGTTCTGCGTATAGAAGGTTGCGCCGTCGCGCAGCGCCGCCGCGGCCGCGTCGCGAATGAATGCCGGCGTCACGCGATCGGATTCGCCGAACCAGAACGGCAGCACGTCGGGCACGTCGAAGCCGGCGTTCGCCACTTCCCTGATCAGCGACGGACGCAGCGCCTGGACCGCGCTGCGTGCCGCCGGCGCGCCCGTCGCCGGGCCGGCATCTGCGGAATGCGTCATCGAGAACTGCCCCCGTGGAACACGATCCGCGTAGTGTACCGGCGTGCGTACCGGATCCGCACCGTCAGTCGAGATCCTCCGCCCGCGCCGGCATCTGGCGCGCGAGCTCCCAGATCGCCTGCGCGGCGGGCGACAGCGACCGGTCGCGGCGGCGCACCAGCTCGACGGTGCGCTCGGTACGCGGCGTCAGCGGCCGCGCGACCAGCGTCGATCCTGCCGGCAGCGGTAGCGACAGCCACGGCTGCACGCTCACGCCGACCCCGGCCTCGACGAGCCCGAATACCGTCGCCGAATGGCCGAGTTCCTGCATGACGGTCGCGTTCACCCGATGGGTGGCCAGCGCAGCGTCGATCAGCGGCCGGCTTCCGGACGCATGGTCGAGCAGCACCAGGCGCTCGCCGTCGAGTGCTGTCCACGGCACCTCGGGCCGCGCCGCAAGCGGATGATCGGCGCGCGCGACCAGGCAGAACGAGTCGGTCATCAACGGTTCGCACACGAGATCGGCCACGGTGAGCGGCCCGATGACGACGCCGAAATCGACCTCACTCGACTTCACCTTGCGCAGCACGTCGCTCTGCACGTCGTCGCGCAAGCCAAGCGTGACGAACGGGAACTGGCGCTCGCACGACGCGACGACACGCGGCATCAGCCGGCACGCGATCGTCGGGCTCGCGGCGACGATCACGCGCCCCCGCCGCTGCTCGCCGATCTCGCGAATCTCGCGCAGCGTGTCGTCGAGATCGTCGATCAGCCGGGACACGCTCGCGATCAGGTTTGCGCCGACATCGGTCAACTGCACGTCGCGCGTGGTCCGGTCGATCAGCTTCAGCCCGAGCTCCGTCTCGAGCTCACGCACACAACGGCTCACCGCGGACTGCGTGAGCCCGATCTCGTCGCCCGCGCGGCTGAAGCTCCTGAGCCGCGCTACCTCGATGAACACGCGAAGCTGGCGCAGCGTTACGTTCATCCCTTCACCTCATCAATCGTGGATACCGATGCGCGATTTTAATGCGCGAAACACGCTTCGATGTGCGAATCCGGCATCGACCACCCATGTTTCGCTGCGGTGCAATATTCGCGCGAACGCACGCGGTACGGGCGAATTGCACAAGATTGGTGATTGTCCCGATTTGCTGCCGGGTTATTTTGGCGTCTTATACGCCCCTAGCTGACTTAGCCGTTAGCCCGCTGCCAAGCGGCTCTCGAGGGAATCGCCTCCGACGTGGCACACATCGTGCTTTATCTGACGCACAGGGCGCAGGTTTTCGTCGGACGGGAAGGCAGAAACGCCGCTGCCGGCCAACCGGACGCCCCCACCCGGCACTCGACGTTCGAGTGCCTGAAGAGTGCGCGGCGCAGGGCAGCGCACCGGAGTTAGCTTCGCTGAGGTGAGGACATGATGCTGTTCGACGATTTGAGAGATAACGAGTGGGCGCTGGTCGAAGGTCTGTTTTGCTCGGAACCCGCACGAAGCGAACGGCGCGGCCGTCCCCGCGTGGAGGCCCGTTCCGTGGTCAATGCCGTGCTGTGGGTACTGTCGACGGGTGAAGGCTGGTCCAAGCTGCCGGGCCGCTATCCGTCGCCGCCGACCTGCCGCCGTCGCTTCGACGAATGGCAGGCAGACGGTACGCTCGCCGAAATCGTCAAGCGACTCGGCACGAGCGGCCGCCAGATCTCGTTGCGCGGTCGCATCGGGGCAAGCGCGGCGAAGCCGCCTGCACCGCCGAGCCGCGACCGGCTGCGCGGCGCCTTCTGGACCAACCCGGAATCCTGGCGCGCCCCTGTGAAGATGGCGTAACGCATGCTCGATCGGGCGGCTTCGGCCGCCCGGTTTCTTTCAGCGCCCCGTTCATTGCGCGGCGCTCGCGTCGTCGTCGATCCCCGCTGTCGTGCTGCGATACATCTCTTTACTATTATTTACAGCAAACCTGCACTCCCGCGCTTACCTTAGCGTCATATCAACAAGCTGCGCCGGCGGCTTGAAGGGAGCCCCCGCCATGAAACCAATGTCACTGCTCGTCGCATGCGGCATTGTCATTTCACTGGCGCTGACCGCCCCCGCTCGCGCCGATGATCGCGGCAAGCAGCCTCATCGCCAGCAAGAGCACCGGAATTCCCTTCGCCAGCAACCGCCCGCCACGGCGTCCAATCGGCAGACCGTGCCGCGCGGCGACTTGCGCGGCGACATCGCCAGCAACGCACGCGCGCGCATCGGCTCGCAGCCGACCGAGCTGCCGCGCCATCCGTAGCCCGGCAACCTGCCGGTTTTCGTCAAAGAAAATTCCCCGATTCGGGAACTGCTCGATATGCGACGAGTCACATTCGTTGCCATGAGCACAGCATGGCAACAGCAAAAGTATCCGGTACGCCCGTATCCTCGCGATACGGGCTTTTTTTCGGCGTGTCGCGCAGGGCTGCGCGAGGACAGGCGCGCGCCGCTACAGGCGGCTTTCGAGAATCGCCACGGCGCTGGCTTCGCTCAATGCGTAGTCGTCCATACGGCGATCGGTCCAGGAAAGTAATTTCTCGTCGCGCTCGAGGCGCGCGCATTCGGCTCGACCGTTGTCGGTCAGCACCGCGATGTCGACCGGCGCATGAAAACCCGGTGCGGGCGCAACGGTCTTCTGCCTGACCGTGTCCATCAGTCCTAGCGACCGGAGATACTCGAACACGCCCGGGCGGCGCGCCCACGGTACCTGGCGGTACTGCACTCGTCTCAATGCGTCGAGCACCGCTTCGTTGGAATACGTGGCCATCTCGATTCTTTCTTAAAGTGCAGCGACAATGCGAAGCGGCGTGCCGGGCGGGAGCTCCGCCCGCCGATACCGCCACCGATTCTGGAGGCCGACGTTCGACGTCGCGTTAGGGCCAGATCGTCAGCCGTCCATAAAAAGACACCATACCCCAATCAAATTGATTCTGTTCGATTCGTTTGTACTTCTCTTCATCTGTTTCATGCTCTGCCGCAAGCGGCGGCGACAGATCGCGATCGCCGGCGCCGCGGTGTTCTGGCTGCTCGCGACCGGCTGGCTCGCGGCGCCGCTCATCGCGTGGACCGAGGCCGGTGTGACGCCGATCGAGCACCCCGCCATGCACGGCCGGACCACGCTGATCACCCTCGGCATCGGCACGCGGCGCGGCGAAACCGGCCTGCAGGCGCCGCCCGACGGCGAAGCGCGCATCCGCACGACCGCCGCGCTCTATCGCACGTGCGTGCAGCAGGCCACCCGCTGCACCGTGGTGATGTCGGGCGGCGACCCGCAACATCACGGCGAAACCGAGGCGGCCGTGTACGGACGCCGGCTGGTGGCGGAAGGTGTCGCCCCCGGCGACCTCGTGCTCGAGCCGAACAGCCGTACGACCTACGAAAACGCGAAATTCACTGCTTCTATACTACGCTCACAACATGACGACACGCGCATTCTCGTCGCGTCGTCGTACCAGATGCGCCGCGCATTGCTCGACTTCCGCCACTTCGGCATCGATCCGCAGCCCGTTTATTCGAATCGCCGCCGCGCACAACTGGGCTGGCTGCCCCGCCGGGCCAACCTGGAAAACGCGAACCGGGCATTGCACGAGCTGGTCGGCATCGCGCAATTTCACGTCTATCGATGGCTCGGCTGGTTCTGACGGCGCCACGTGCACCGGAGGCGAAAGCGACGGTATCGCCCCGGATGGCAGGCGCGTGACGGAACGCACGAAGTGTTGCGCGACTTCAACGGGGCCTTGCGCTGCGCCTCGATCCGGTGCACATTGATCCGTCACTTTTGTTACACTCGACACGCACTCGATTGCAGTCGCCAGACAAAACGGCAACATTCGGGTTCATCACCACTTAGCGGAGGTAAAGCAATGAAGAAGACGTCCCTGGCTATTCTGGTCGCGATGTCGGCGCTGACTGGCGCAGCGTATGCGCAAGAGAGCACGCAAATCCAGACCATCACCGATCCGGCAAAGATCGCCGAGATCGAGCAGCGCGCACAGGCACTGCAACAGCAGCAAGCAGCCGAGGCTGCACAGCCGGCGGCGCAGGAAGAGCATCACCACGTCAAGAAGGCGATGCATCACAAGGCAGCGAAGAAGGCCGCCAAGAAGGCGGCTCCGGCAGAAGCTGCCAGCCAGTAAGTTCGGCGGCACCGCACAAGCGAAAAGCCGAATCCGGGCAACCGGGTTCGGCTTTTTTGGTTGCGGCGCCCGCGCGTTGTGCTAAAGTCGCGCACCGAAATTTTCCACCCGTGCGCACCCCGGTGCGGAGGACAGCATGAGCAACATTCAACTCGACATCGAGTGGACCGAAGAAGCCACTCGCAAGATCAAGCAACTGATGCCGCGCGGCTCGACCGACGCGTTCCTCGCGCTGCCGCCGATCGAGTGCCTGCCGATGGAGGGCGACGTGCTTTTCCTCGGCCCGCAAGGCAAGCAGCAACCGTTCATCGTCGCCGAGCGCCAGTATCATCACGACGGCGATGCCGACTGGACGATCATCCTGATTCTCGACGTACCCAGCACGTCGCACTGACGGATCGCAGCGGCCGGCAATGCGTCCGGCCGCCTCGCCCCGCTCAAACGAACCTCCACAGCGCGCGGATCCCGGAACGATCGATCCGTCCGCGACCGCTCCGCGGCAAGCCGAAATGTGCGTCAAACGCACATGCGCGGCCAATGCAGCCCCGCCTCCCAACGCTCGACCAATACGAATCCCCGCGGCCGGATCGGCATGCATTCGCTTTGCCGCCCCAAAAAAATTGCCCGCGCTTCAGAAGAAGCGCGGGCGAAACCGTCGCCCTACGAGGAAAGGCGACGGGGCCATCGGGATCCGCGCATCGCGCGGATCGTCATCGGTTTTGCGCCGGCGCTTGCAGCACCGGCATCTGAAGACGTCGGTCGGACGGTCGAGACGCCGCCCGCTCTCTGACGCCACCCTCCCTGTCTTCACGATTCCACCTTATAAAGCAGTTTGTATGCCAGGCACATTTGCGAAAGTACGCCATTGATCCATAAGGATATTTTTTGCGGTCGTGACGATGTAACACCTGTCCTGCGGCCGTAACGCGCGGATGTTACGTAACGTCACGAGAAGGGATCGAACGTCCCGCACACGCAGGCGCCAACGCGCGCGACAATGAAAAAAGCCCGCCGGAAGGCGGGCTTTTTCGAAGGCCGGGATCGTGCCGCGATCAGCGCAGCTGATTCACGAGCAGCCCCATGATTTGCCGGGCCGGCGTCGACGTATCGATCGCACCCGAATCGTCGACGACTGCGACGCGCGTCTGGTCGGACGACAGCGCCTTCACGTTGACGCGATACTGCTTCGCCTGCTTTTCCTTCTTACCGTGGAACAGCTGGCTCCAGAAACCTTGCTCGGCCGCGCTGATGTCCTTCGGATCGACATAACGCACGAAATACAGGCCCTTCGTGCGATCGCGATCGTCGACCGTGAAGTTCGCGCGATCGAGCGCGAGGCCGACGTGCAGCCACGAACGGTCGTACGGCTCGCCGAGCGTGACTTCGGACGGCACCGAAGCCGAGTCGACGTCGTTCGCTTGCGACGACGTACGCGCGACGTTCTGCGCGGCAATCGCGGCGGCGGCTGCCTTCGATGCGTCGGTGTCCGCCTTCTTGTCCTTCGGCACCGTGTTGTCGTTGATGTTCGCGATCGGCGGCTCGCCGTTCTTCGCGCGCTGCTCGTTCTGGGCGAGCACTGCCATCAGCCGCTTCAGGTATTCCGTCTCGAGCGCCGGATCGTTCGGCTTCGCTTCCCACTTGCTCGAATCGTTGTTCGCACCGGTGATCGCCTCGCGCATGCCCTTCTGGCTGATGAACACGTAGGTGCCGCCGTTGGGTGCCGAATCGAGGCGCGTGCGGTACTTGTTGCGCTCGGCCGTCACGTACGAGTTGCCCATCGCCTTCGAGATCACACTACGAATCAGGCCGTCGTTGATCTGCGGATGGGTCTCGTTCCAGTCGGTTTCCATCACGCCCTTGTCGCGCTGGTCGACGACGAGCAGGAAGCCCTGCTCCTGCCAGAAGCGGCGAACCTGCGGCCAGATGTCGGCGGGCTTCTTGCCGTCGATCACGAGCCAGCTCTCGGTGCCGTCGCGCTGGATATGCATGCCGGACACGGCGGGCGCGACGGTGTCCAACGCGGGTGCCGCGTGCTGGACCTGCTGAAGCGCAGACAGGGAAGTCGCGCCGCCCTGCGGCGGCAGCGAACGCTGATCGGCCGTCTCGTCAAGCATGTTGGGCGGCACTGCGAGCGACGCTTCCTTCGATTTCGAATCGCTCTTGTAGTCCACTTTCGTGGGCGACGACGTACCGCAACCGGCGACGAGCGCGCCAGTGGCGAGCACTGCAGCGAACCGCATGGTAAGACGAAGATCAGTCATGTTCGGGGAATCCTCTTCCGCTAAATCACGGCGCTTTCCGTGGATCAACCTTGCATTTTACCGGGGCCGCGCCGGGATGTGCAAAAAAGCGACGGCCAAGAAAAAACCCGCGTCAGCCTGAACTGACGCGGGTTCTTTATCTGGTCGGGGCGAGAGGATTTGAACCTCCGACCACCTGCACCCCATGCAGGTACGCTACCAGGCTGCGCTACGCCCCGAAAGAAAAAAATTATAACAGACAGTTCGCCGGTTTAGAACGGGTCGCATGCATTTTGTGAATGTTCCTGCGAAATTTTTTCGAGCTGGCGTGGCAGCACGTGACGGCCTCGACGCAAGCGGCAACGCACGTCCTGCCGCGCGCATGGGCCGGCCATGCGCTCCGCCCCATGCTCACCGCTTGCGCGCGACACAGATGACCGTGAGGCCCGCCATCCGATTGAACCGGAACATCGGCAACTCGGCCCGGCAGATCAGCTTGAGCAAACCGTTGACGACCGGATGGTGCCGGCGCAATTGCGACGCCGGTTCGCGCGGTTGCCGACGCGCGCGTTCGCTCAGCCGCATTGCCGCCGCGAGCGGAAACGTGAGGCCGAAGTAGTATGCGCCGTGCTCGACCTCCAGCCCCGCGCGACGCGCGACGTCTTCAAGACCGTCGAGCGTGTACCTGCGCTTGTGCTCGAGAAAATCGTCATGCGCGCTCCAGAGGAACTGAAACGCGGGAACCGTGATCAGGAACCGGCTGCCCTTGGGCGCACCCTCCACATATCGCGCAAGCAGCCCGACATCGTCATCGACGTGCTCGAGGACATCCATCAGCAACACGAGATCGGCATCGAATCGATCGACGGCGCGGCGAAAATGGACAGGCTTGCCGGCCGCCTCGCCGTCGGTATCGTCGGGGTAGCTCGTATCGACACACCACGCTTCGGTCGCCTGCGTGCGCTCGAGCAAATGCTTGGAAAAGAATCCCGAGCCCGCGCCGACGTCGAGGATCCGGCTCGCATCCGGCGAGCCCAGGAACCGACGGATCGCGCGCGCCTTCGACGCGTAGTACCAGTGATCGCCTACATCCGCTCCCAATACGTCGAGTTCCTTCAGATCCATGACGCCTCCCCCGTGTCGGCCACCATGCTGATCCATCCAGCCACTGATGCCGATCTTACCGCGCCTCGGCCGGCGCACCCACGGCAAGTTGCGCGAATCGCACCGGCAACCCACGTCGCGTCCTAATCGAAAAGGACGATGGCCGTTTCGCCGCGGATCGCTACCGTGCGCTTACCCGGCGCGAGATCGACGCGCACGGCGCATCGTCCGGCTGCATGCCGACCGATACGGCACTGCTGCGCTTTGTCGCGCCGCGCGGCGTGCCGGCGCAGCGGTTTCGTTTCACAACCGCGGTCGCGACTTCCCCTGTCACCGTCTCCGAAAAAGGCCAGTGAATGAATCAGAAAAACGAAATTTCCCGTCGGCACTTTCTCGAGCTGGGTGCCGGCACGCTCGGCATCGCGCTGGGTACCGCGTCGCTTCTATCCGCGTGCGGCGGCGATTCGATCGCGATCGCTCCCGTCACGACGCCCAGGCTCGGGTCGGCAGCGAACTTTCGTGACACCGCGGGACCCGACGGCACGGGCTATGCCACCGCAAGTGGCGCAGCGATGAAAAAAGGCGTGATCTACCGGTCTTCGGCGCTCGCATTGTCCGCGACCCACCTCGCAACGGTCGATACGCTCGGCATCACGCAGGTGTGCGACCTGCGCACGACGTCCGAGATCCAGGCGCAGCCGGATGTGTCATTGGCCGGCGCCACCTGGCAGAACCTCAACGTGCTCGGCGTCGTCAATCTCAATCCGCTTCCGACCAGTGGCGCGACGGCCGCGGCCTTCATGCAGCGCATGTATCGGGCGTTCGTGACGTCGGAAACGGCGCGGACGAGTTATCGCACGCTATTCGCCGGCTTTGCCGCGTCCGGCGGCAACCTGCTCTTTCACTGCACGGCCGGCAAGGATCGCACCGGCTGGGCGACGGCCATCCTGCATACGATCCTCGGCGTCCCCCGGCAGACGATTCTCGCCGACTATTTGCTGACCAACGTCTACAGCGCGTCGGAAATCGCCGCCTATGTCGCGCAGGCGCGCAAGGGTGGCGGCCAGGATGCGGCGGACATGATGGCCGCGCTGCAGAGCGCGCAGGACGCCTATTTGCAGGCAGCATTCGATCAAGTCGTCACGTCGTACGGCTCGATGACGTCGTACATCGATAACGGCCTGCAGCTGGACCAGCCGACGCAGAATGCGATCCGGCAGCGCATGCTGGTCTGATCGGCCGTGCCGGCGACGACAGCGATACCGCGTCCGTCGCCGCCCTGCCGCCTGCTCTCACTCGACACGAAAACCCGCGTCAGCCCACGCCGGCGCCGGGTTTGACGATCGGCTCGGCGCGCCGCCCGCCCTGGCCGCAAAACCAAACGACCGTTTGATCTTGCCGCCCCGCCACCGGGAATCCATTGTCCTGTCGTGCGTCGCCCGGCCTTGCCCGGACGCCCGTTGTTTGGTGACGCCGCTCTAGCGCGCTATGCCACACTGCACGGCATCGACGTCCGCGCCGCGCATCGGCCGCGCGCCCTCGTCGATCACGACAAGACCTGGAGACAGACGATGCGGAATGCGGTCCGGCGCGGCCATCGCACGCCTTTGGCAATTCTCGACTGGATGGCTGCTCCGCGACGCGCGGCGGCGTCGGTTTCACACGGCACCTCCCGTGCACTCGGCTGCGGCGCGCTGGCGCTCGCGCTGCTCTGCGCCGGTTGCGCGGAACCAGCCGCGCAGCGTGACGGCAACGCGTCGGTCGCCTCGACGAAGATCGAGCGCGCCAAGGCCGAACGTCTCGCCCGTGAACAGCAGATCGCCCGCACCGTGCCGTCGCTCGCGTCGATCAGCCTCACGCAGCCGCGCCCGTTCACGCTGCGCGACTCGGGCCAGAACGGTGCGATGACGTTTCTGCGCGATGTCGATTTCCGCATCGTCAACAACCTCGGCTTCTTCATTCATCAGCTGTCCGCGACACTCGTGCCGACGCAGGCCGGCGCGCCGATCGTGTTCGATGACCCGACGAGCTTCGAGATCGACGTGCACGAAGGTACGGTCACACTCGACAACACGAAGCTGACCGCACTCTTCGACACCTACATCTTCGGTTACCGCAACGCGCCGCTGCGCAAGCTCGCAGTCTCGGCGGGCGACGGCGTGATCCATCTGCAAGGCGAGATGCAACGCGACGGCTGGGTGCCGTTCTCGCTGACCGGTACGCTGGCGATCCGCGACGGCAGTCAGCTCGTGTTCCACCCGAGCGGCGTGCGCGTATCGGGCATCAATGCGCAGCCGGTGATGCGCGCGGCCAACGTGAAGATGGCCGACCTGCTGAAGGTCGAGACACCGATCGCGCGGCTCGTCGGCGACGACCTCGTGATGTCGGTCGACAAGCTGATGCCGCCGCCGCGGCTGAAGATCCGGATCACCGCGCTGCGCGTGACACCGGCCGGACTCGACCTGACGCTCGACGACGGCTCGCACGCCGGTTTCGCGCTGCCCGCGAATGCGCCGCAACAGGCGATGTACATTCGCGGCGGCGACGTGAAATTCATGCGCTCGATGCCGATGAACGCCGACATCCTGATCAGCCCCGTCGACCCGACGAAGCGCGACCAGAATTTCGTGTTCGACCTGTACCACTATCGCGAGCAGGTGTCGGCCGGCTATTTCAATTTCGACGAAAGCGGTGCGATGGCGATCCGAATGCCGTCGTATGCGGGCCCCGCGAGCGGCGCCGCGCTGGGCAATGGGTCCGCCCGCCTGAACGACAGCTTCCTCGCCGCGCAGCAGAACGCGTTGCGCGACTTGCGCCAGCACTGGGAAGCGTTTGCGCTCGCGGCCACCGCGACGCAGCCCGGCATGCAGAAAGTCGCGATGCGGCGCTCGTCGACCACGCCGTTCAACGAACGGCACGTGTCGAACCGCAACCCGACGATCCACCTGCACAACGTCGACTTCAACCTGTCCGGCGACATCGGCTTCCATGTCGAGGATCTCGACGTGCAGCTCACCGCGAAACGGCCGGGCGAGCCGGTCGACCTCGACGATCCGAACCAGTACGACATCCGCATTCTCGGCGGAACGGTCGTCGAATCGTGGAAGGCGATGTCGGCGCTCTTCAACAACTATCTGCTCGATTATTCGCCGCGCTCGCTGAACGACCTGCAACTGAGCGCGGATGGCCAGGACCTGCGCGTCCAGGGCGGCATCAAGCTCTGGAATCACGTGCCCGGCGTGTGGCTGCCGACCGACATGAAGGGCTCGCTGTCGGTGCTCGACGACCGGCACCTCGCGTTCAAGCCGTCGCAGGTGTCGGTGCTCGGCATTCCGCAGGCGAAGCTGCTGCGCTCGCTCGGCATCGAACTCGCGTCGCTGACGCCGCTGCAGCGCCGCGGCGCGGAACTGCGCGGCGACACGCTCGTGCTCGATCAGTACACCGTATTTCCGCCGCCAGTGCTGAACGGCAAACTCGCGCAGGCGACAGTCGAACGCGACGGGCTGCGCCTCACGTTCCGGCGTCCCGCCGACGCACCCGTAGCGAAGCGCCCGCAGATCGACGCGCCGAGCTACATGTGGATGGAAGGCGGCGACATGAAGATGTTCAACGTGCTCGAACTGAATGTGCGCGCGCTGATCCGGAACTCTGCCGAGGCCGGCCCGATGCGTTTCGACCTGTACGGCTACCGCAGCCAGGTCGCGCAAGGCTCGGTGCGGATGCTGCCGGACGGCACGCTGGTCGTCGACATGGGCAAGCCGAATCCGCTCGCATCGCGCTGACAGCGCGGGCCCGCGCGCATGAAAAAAGCCCGGTGGCACTTCGCCAACCGGGCTTTGTTTCGAGCGTCGTGCTCAGTCGCGCTTCAATCCGTCGATCACGTCGAGGAGCGCCTGCCGCAACGCGTTCACATCGACCGTCTCACCCTGCTGGCCCGCCGCACGCTCATCGGCACCGGCCACGTCCGGCTCGGCCGGCGCCGGGGCGCCGCGTTCGCTGCCCGGCGAATCGAGCCGGTTGCGCGCCCCGTTGATCGTGAACCCCTGTTCGTACAGCAGCTCGCGAATCCGCCGGATCAGCAGCACTTCGTGATGCTGGTAATACCGGCGATTGCCTCGCCGCTTCACCGGCCGCAGCTGCGTGAATTCCTGTTCCCAGTAACGCAGCACGTGCGGCTTGACCCCGCACAGCTCACTGACTTCACCGATCGTGAAGTAGCGCTTCGCGGGAATCGGAGGCAAGACGACTTTCTCAACCGTAGTGGTCATCGTCGGTTAACCGTCGGTAAAGGGTGCGCGGCGGCCGCGCGGGGACGTCAACGCGCGGGCGTCATTCCACGCCGTTTTCGACCAGCGCCTTCAGCTTCTGGCTCGCGTGGAAGGTTACCACCCGGCGGGCCGCGATCGGAATCGCCTCGCCCGTCTTCGGATTGCGGCCCGGACGCTGCGGCTTGTCGCGCAGCTGGAAATTGCCGAATCCCGACAGCTTGACGCTTTCACCGTTTTCGAGCGCGTCGCGGATCACTTCGAAAAAAGCCTCGACCATGTCCTTCGCTTCACGCTTGTTCAGCCCGACGCTGTCGAACAGCAGCTCCGCCAGTTCCGCTTTCGTCAGCGTCGGCGTCTCGGTGGACGCCGGCGCCGAAGCGTCGCGGTTCATGGCGCTGCGTTGCGCCGTCAGGAGGGCTTCGAATTCACTCGAGGTCATGTCGTTCATATCTGCCATACAGCGCGTTAAACCAAAACTTGCGAGGGGAAAAAGCCGCCCGCCAACGGGCGGCCCCTCTCCTTAGCCGCGCAGGCGGGCACCGGCACGAGCCATTCGCTCGACCAGCGTCTGGATCGCCTGATCGACGACCTCGTCCTGTAGCGTGCCAGCCGGATCCTGCAGCGTCACGCGGAAGGCAAGGCTCTTCTCGTGCGCGGCAAGGCCACCGGAAGTATTTGATTTTGCACGAAATTCGTCGAAGAGTACAACCTTCTGAACGAATCGGCAGGCGTCTTCGGCCAGCGCCTTCTTCATTTCGTCGAAAAGTGCCTGAACCTCGACCGCCTGATCGACCACGACGGCGATATCGCGCCGTACCGGCGGGAATTTCGATACGTCGGTCGGAGCCGGCAGCGCACGCGCGGTGAGCGCGTCCGTGTCGATTTCGAACATCACCGGCGCGTGCGGCAGCTCGTACTTCTGCATCAGGCGCGGATGCAGCTCGCCGATCCAGCCGACCGCGCGGCCATCGACTTCGATGCGCGCGCTGCGGCCCGGATGAAGGGCCGGATGTTCGGCCTTCACGAAACGCGCGGCGGCCGGCGCGAGCAGCGCCTCGAGATCGCCCTTCACGTCGAAGAAATCGACTGCGCGCGTGGCCACGCCCCACTGCTCGTCGACCGCCGGGCCGTACGCGAGCGCGCCAACACGTTTCGGCTGCGTGTAGCCTTCGACGGTCAGCTCGCCGGCCTTAACCGACGAATCGGCGAGGAACACGCGGCCGGCCTCGAACACGCGCACGCGATCCGCGCGACGGTTCAGGTTGTGGCGCAACACCGAGATCAGGCTGCCGAACAGCGTCGTGCGCATCACCGACAGCTGGCTCGCGATCGGATTCAGCAGGCGAATCGGGTTGTCGTTGCCGGCGAAATCGTGCTCCCACTCCGCATCGACGAAGCTGAAGTTGACCGTTTCCGCGTAGTCGCGCGCCGCCAGCGCATGACGGATGTCGTGGATCGAACGCTGCGTTTCGTTGGTCGCGCGCATCTCGCTCGTCGCGACCGGCGGACGCGCCGGAATCTTCTCGAAGCCGTAAATGCGTGCGACTTCCTCGATCAGGTCTTCCTCGATCTCGATGTCGAAGCGGTGCGACGGCGGCGTGATCAGGAATGCGTCGTCGTCACGCACGAACGGCAGGCCGAGGCGCGTGAAGATGTCCGCGATCTCGTCGGCGTCGATCTTCACGCCGATGATGCGGTTCGCGCGCGATACGCGCATCTTCACCGGCGCGCGCTGCGGCAGGTTGACCGCCTGATCGTCGATCGGGCCGGCCTTGCCGCCGCAGATCTCGAGAATCAGTTGCGTAATGCGCTCGACGTGCTCGACGGTGGTTGCGTAGTCGACGCCGCGCTCGAAGCGATGGGCCGCATCGGTCGAGAAGTTGTACTTGCGCGCGCGGCCACGGATGCTGTCCGGCCACCAGAACGCGGCTTCCAGATAGATGTTGGTGGTGTCGAGCGTGACGGCCGTGCTGTCGCCGCCCATGATGCCCGCGAGGCTTTCGACGTGGCGGTCGTCCGCGATCACGCCGACCGTTTCGTCGAGTTCGACCGTATTGCCGTTCAGCAGCTTCAGCGATTCGCCGCGCTTGCCCCAGCGCACCTCGATGCCGCCGTGGATCTTGTCCAGGTCGAACACGTGCGACGGACGGCCAAGCTCGAACATCACATAGTTCGAGATGTCGACGAGCGCCGACACGCTGCGCTGGCCCGAACGCTCGAGGCGCTCGACCATCCATTGCGGCGTCTTCGCGTGCGCGTTCACGCCGCGGATCACGCGGCCGGAGAAGCGGCCGCACAGATCGGGCGCGGCAATGCGCACGGGGAGCGTCTCGTCGAGCTCGACGCGCACCGGGCGGATATCGACCGGCGTCAGCGGCGCGCCGGTGATCGCGGCCGTCTCGCGCGCGATGCCGAACACGGACAGGCAATCGGCCTTGTTCGGCGTCAGCTTGATTTCGAAGATCGTGTCGTCGAGATTGAGCGTGTCGCGGATGTCCTGGCCGACCGGCGTGTCTTCCGGCAGGATCAGCAGGCCGCTGTGGTCTTCGGACAGCTTCAGCTCGCGCGCCGAGCACAGCATCCCCTGGCTCTCGACGCCGCGCAGCTTCGACAGCTTGATCGCGAACGGCTTGCCGCCCTCTTCCGCCGGCGGCAGTTCCGCGCCGACCAGCGCGACCGGCACCTTGATGCCGGGCGCCACGTTCGGTGCGCCGCAAACGATATTCAGCGTCGCGCCGGTGCCGGCGTCGACCTGGCAGACATTGAGCTTGTCCGCATCCGGATGCTTGACGACTTCGAGCACGCGGCCGACGACGATCTTCGACGTCGGCGGCGCAGCCTTGCTCAGCGATTCGACTTCGAGCCCCGCCATCGTCAGCGCGTGCGACAGCTCGTCGGTCGTCAGCTGCGGGTCGACAAAGGTTCTCAACCAGGATTCAGGGAATTGCATGGATGTCTACGTTCGAAACAGGTTAGATCGACGCCCGGGCCCCGTCGGAAACGTCCGGCGGGGCGTGCGCGGGCACATGTCGGCGCGGCGCGTGCGTTATGCGAACTGGCGCAGGAAACGCAGGTCGTTCTCGAAGAACAGCCGGAGATCCTGCACACCGTAGCGCAGCATCGTCAGGCGCTCGAGGCCGCTGCCGAACGCAAAGCCGATGTAGCGCTCGGGATCGAGGCCCATGTTGCGGATCACGGTCGGATGCACCTGCCCCGAGCCCGAGATCTCGAGCCATTTGCCGGCGTTCTTGCCGTGCTCGAACATCATGTCGATCTCGGCCGACGGTTCCGTGAACGGGAAATACGACGGACGGAAGCGCACGAGGATGTCGTCGCGCTCGAAGAATTTCTTCAGGAAATCGGTATAGACGCCCTTGAGGTCGGCGAAGCTGATGTTCTCGTCGATCCACAGCCCCTCGACCTGATTGAACATCGGCGAGTGCGTCGCATCGCTGTCCACGCGGTACGTGCGGCCCGGCGCGATCACCTTGATCGGCGGACGGTTCATGCGCGCGTAACGCACCTGCATCGGGCTCGTGTGCGTGCGCAGCAGCAGCTGGCGGCCGTCGGCATCCTTGCCTTCGACGTAGAAGGTGTCCTGCATCGAACGCGCCGGATGGTTCTCCGGGCTGTTCAGCGACGTGAAGTTGTACCAGTCGGTCTCGATTTCGGGACCGTCGGCCACGTCGAAGCCGATCGAGCGGAAAATCTGTTCGACGCGCTCCCACGTGCGCATCACCGGGTGCAGGCTGCCTGCACCGGCGCCGCGGCCCGGCAGCGTGACGTCGATCGCCTCGGCGGCGAGGCGCTGGTTCAGCAGCGCGTCGGCGAGCGCCTGGCGACGTGCGTTCAGCGCGGCTTCAACCTGCTGCTTCGCGACGTTGATGCGTGCGCCTTCGGTCTTGCGTGCTTCGGGATCGAGCTTGCCGAGGCCCTTGAGCAACTCGGTCAGCGCACCCGACTTGCCGAGAAATCGTGCTTTCTCGTTTTCGAGCGTGGTGATGTCGGCAGCCTGTTCGAAGGACTGCTGCGCGTCGGCGACAATCTGGTCCAGATCCATAGATCCCATCATTTCCAACGTCATTCGGTCTTGGCGAGCAAATCTGCCCACCAAACAAAAAAGGGGCTCGGAAGAGCCCCGTTTTCGCTGCAGCGGCCGAAACTACCGGAACATCGCTGCAACTCACCACGCAGTGCTAATTTCGCAATTAGGCTGCAACGGCGGCTTTCACCTGCTGGACGATCGCAGCAAAAGCAGCCTTGTCGAACACCGCCATGTCGGCCAGGACCTTGCGGTCGAGTTCGATCGACGCCTTCTTCAGGCCGTTGATGAACACGCTGTAGGTCATGTCGTGCTGGCGAACTGCCGCGTTGATACGCGTGATCCACAATGCGCGGAACACACGCTTCTTGTTGCGGCGATCGCGGTACGCGTACTGACCAGCACGCATCACCGCCTGCTTGGCGATGCGGTAGACGTTATTGCGACGGCCGCGATAACCCTTGGCCAGCTTGATGATCTTCTTGTGGCGGGCCCGTGCGGTTACCCCACGTTTGACTCGAGGCATGTTTCTCTCCTTAGAGTATCAGTTGAGGGGTTACGCGAACGGCAGCATTGCGCGGACGGAGTTCAGATCGGAATCATGAACTGCCGTTGCGCCGCGCAGGTGACGCTTGTTCTTCGTGGTTTTCTTGGTCAGGATGTGACGCTTGAAGGCTTGACCGCGCTTGACGGTACCGCCCGGACGCACCACGAAGCGCTTTGCAGCACTCTTCTTGGTCTTCATCTTAGGCATGACGAACAACTCCAGTTTATTAGATGGCGATGGGTGTGCGGTTGGCATGCGCCCTTGACCCGCCCTTCGAAACCCAGTCCACTTGTGTACGGCGAACCGCTTGCGCAGCCGCCGTCATTGCTGGCGCGCCACCCTGACCGGGCAACGCACCGAACCACTTGCGAACCTGCGCGCCGTGCGCGCGGGCCCGTTACTTCTTTTTCTTCGGCGAGAGCACCATGATCATCTGGCGCCCTTCCATCTTCGGCATCTGCTCGACCTGGCCGACTTCCTCGAGATCCGTGCGCAGACGTTCCAACATCCGCATGCCGATCTCTTGGTGAGCCATTTCGCGGCCGCGGAAACGCAACGTGATCTTCGTCTTGTCGCCCTCTTCGAGGAAGCGCACGAGATTGCGGAGCTTGACGTTGTAGTCACCGTCATCGGTACCCGGGCGGAATTTGACTTCCTTCACCTGGATGACCTTCTGCTTCAGCTTCGCTTCGTGCTGCTTCTTGGACTCCTGATACTTGAACTTGCCGTAGTCCATCAGGCGGCAGACCGGGGGAACCGCTTGCGGCGCGATTTCCACGAGGTCGACATCCAGTTCTTCCGATTTACGGAACGCATCAGCGAGTTTTACGATACCGAGCGGTTCGTTCTCGAGCCCGACCAGACGCACTTCCGGCGCAGAGATTTCACCGTTGATGCGATGCGACGACTTATCAGTAGCGATGTTACGTTTCCTCTAAAAATTAAAAAAACGAGCCGCGCTGCCAGGGCGGTTACTTGAACGAACGCAGGTCTTCCTGCAGACGCTCAACGAAGGCTTCGATCGGCATAACGCCAAGATCGACGCCGCCACGGGCACGCACGGCTACCGTTTGCGCATCACGCTCCTTATCACCCACGACGAGGAGATAAGGCACCTTTTCCAGCGTGTGCTCGCGTATTTTATAGCTAATCTTCTCGTTGCGCAAATCGCCCGCCACCCTAACCCCTTGTTTTTGCAACGTTTGGGTCAGAGAGTGTGCATATTCCACCTGACTTTCGGC
The DNA here is from genome assembly GCF_046534915.1 of Burkholderia sp. SIMBA_051. Taxonomy (NCBI): domain Bacteria; kingdom Pseudomonadati; phylum Pseudomonadota; class Betaproteobacteria; order Burkholderiales; family Burkholderiaceae; genus Burkholderia; species Burkholderia sp. SIMBA_051. The sequence goes on from NZ_JAWRXS010000004.1 coordinate 268,162, forward strand.
GATATTGAGCACAACTGCCTGGAACGGCGCGAGCCAGGCCGGCATCGCGCCGGCATGGTGCTCGATCAGAATGCCGAGGAATCGCTCCATCGAACCGACGATCGCACGGTGCAGCATCACCGGCCGGCGGCGGCTGTTGTCCTCCGCGACGTACTCGGCACCGAGGCGCTCCGGCAGCACCATGTCGAGCTGCAGCGTGCCGCACTGCCACGAACGGCCGAGCGCATCCTTGATGTGGTACTCGATCTTCGGACCGTAGAACGCACCCTCGCCCGGCAGCTCTTCCCACGACAGGCCGCACGCCGTCAGCGCGTCGCGCAGGCCCTGCTCGGCACGATCCCACGTTTCATCGGTGCCCGCACGCTGTTCGGGGCGCAGCGACAGCTTGATATCGATGTGCTCGAACCCGAAATCCTTGTACACGCTCATCGCCAGCGTATTGAACGCGATCGACTCGGCGATGAACTGCTCTTCCGTACAGAAGATGTGCGCATCGTCCTGCACGAAGCCGCGCACGCGCATCAGGCCATGCAGCGCGCCCGATGCCTCGTTGCGGTGGCACGAACCGAATTCCGCATAGCGCAGCGGCAGGTCGCGGTACGAGCGCAGGCCGTGCTTGAACACCTGAACGTGCCCCGGACAGTTCATCGGCTTGATCGCGTAGTCGCGCTTCTCCGACTCCGTCGTGAACATGTTCTCGCGGTAGTTCTGCCAGTGGCCCGACGCTTCCCACAGCGAGCGGTCCATGATCATCGGCGTCTTGATCTCGAGGTAGCCGGCGTCGTTCACGCGGCGGCGCATGTACTGCTCGACCTGCTGCCACAGCGCCCAGCCCTTCGGATGCCAGAACACCATGCCCGGCGACTCTTCCTGCATGTGGAACAGGTCGAGCTGCTTGCCGAGCTTGCGGTGGTCGCGCTTTTCCGCTTCCTCGAGCATGTGCAGGTATTGGTCCTGGTCTTCCTTCTTCGTCCAGGCCGTACCGTAGATGCGCTGCAGCTGCTCGTTCTTCGAGTCGCCGCGCCAGTACGCGCCCGCGACCTTCATCAGCTTGAAGACCTTCAGCTTGCCGGTCGACGGCACGTGCGGGCCGCGGCACAGATCCGTGAAGCCGCCGTGCGAGTACAGCTTGATTTCGTCGGTTTGCGGAATCGATTCGATGATCTCGGCCTTGTACTTCTCGCCGATGCTGCGGAAATAGCCGGCCGCCTCGTCGCGCGACACGACGCGGCGCGTCACCGGCTCGTCCTTCTTCGCGATTTCCTGCATGCGCTTTTCGATCTTTTCCAGATCTTCGGGCGTAAACGGGCGGTTATACGAGAAGTCGTAGTAGAAGCCGTTGTCGATCACGGGACCGATCGTCACCTGCGCATCCGGATACAGTTCCTTCACCGCGTACGCGAGCAAGTGCGCGGTCGAGTGACGGATGATGTCGAGACCGTCGGCATCCTTGTCCGTGATGATCGCGAGCGCTGCGTCGCGATCGATGACCGTGGACGTGTCGACGAGCTCGCCGTCGAGCTTGCCTCCAAGCGCAGCCTTCGCGAGGCCGGGACCGATCGAGGCTGCAACCTCGGCAACTGTCACCGGATGCTCGTATTGTCGAACTGAGCCGTCAGGCAAGCGTATCGAAACCATAGCAATCTCCGTGATGCCGACAGTGGGCGGCAAACCAGGTACGCGATATAAAAGTCGCGCGCGAAATTTCGCGACAAAAAAAATGCGGCCCCGCTTTCGAGGGGCCGCATTCGATACTTCACTCAGGCTGAAAGGGCGAAAACGTTCCTCGACTAGCGTCGCTCCGAAAAGGTTTCGGTCAACGTTCGCGGTGTCATAACCGTATTCGCCCTGTTCGCGTTGAGTTATCTACTGCATCGAATACCCGGAAACCGGGCATTCTCAATTCGTTGGTAGGCTCGATTGGACTCGAACCAACGACCCCCACCATGTCAAGGTGGTGCTCTAACCAGCTGAGCTACGAGCCTAGAGAAGCTAAGATTATATGGAGCCAGCGCCGACTTGGCAAGTGTTTTATGCGGCCGCAGCAAAACGACCGCGTTCCGCCCCCATTACGAGGGCGTCACGTCTTGCGCCCCGCCCGCACGACGCCCGCCACTTCGCCAAGCAGCGTGCACGCACGCTGCACCTGCGCGGAATTCGACACCTCGACCGTGAACTGCATGAACGCCGCATTGCGGCGGCTCTGCGTCTTCACGCCCACCACGTTCATTTTCTCGCGCGCGAACACTTCCGAGATGTCGCGCAGCAAGCCTTGCCGGTCACTCGCCTCGATCATCAGGTCGACCGGATAGACGGACGCGCCGCGTCCGCCCAGCACGTCGGCGGACCAGGTCGTCTGCAGCACGCGCTCCGGCGCCCGTTCGGCCATCCGCCGGAAGGTGGGGCAGTCGCTGCGGTGAATCGACATTCCCTTGCCGCGCGTGACGAAACCGCTGATCGGGTCGGGCGGCGCCGGACGGCAGCAGCGCGCAAGCTGGGTCAACAGCGCATCGACGCCGACCACCAGCACGCCGGTCGACGCGCCGTGCGCGACACTCGCCCCGCTGCTGCGCTTCTCGAAATCGGCGGGCGCCTCGGGCGCATGCTCGGGCGGCGGCGCATCGGACAGCGCGTGCTCGACGTGGCGCAGGCTGAATTCTTCCTTGCCGACGACCGAGAACAGTTCGTCGGGCGACTTGAAGCCGAGCTTCGCGGCGAGGTTGTCGAGATTGACCGACGTCTTGCCCTCGCGCTGCAGCGTCTTTTCGACGAGCGCGCGGCCATGCGCGATGTTCTCTTCCTGCTCGATCGAGTTGAACCACGCGCGCACCTTCTGTCGCGCGCGTGAACTCTTCAGGTAGCCGAGTTGCAGGTTCAGCCAGTCGCGCGACGGGCCGCCCTCCTTCACCGCGACGATCTCGACCGTCTGGCCGTTCGCGAGCGACGTGTTCAGCGGCACCATCACGCCGTCGACGCGCGCGCCGCGGCAGCGATGGCCGAGCTCGCTGTGCAGGTGGTACGCGAAATCGACCGGCGTCGCACCCTGTGGCAGCGCGATCACGCGCGCCTGCGGCGTCAGCACGTAGATGTGGTCGTCGTCGAGCGACGTCTCGCGCAGCTGGGCCCACGCCTGGTCGCCCGACACTTCGACGTCGTCCTTCCATGCGAGCAGCTGGCGCAGCCACGCGATCTTCTCGTCGTACTTGTCGCTCGCCGAGAACTGGCCACCATAGCCGCGTGCGCCGGCTTCCTTGTAGCGCCAGTGCGCGGCGATCCCGTACTCCGCGAAGCGGTGCATTTCCTGCGTGCGGATCTGCACTTCGAACGCGCGACCGTCGTCGCCGATCACGACCGTATGCAGCGACTTGTAGCCGTTCGGCTTCGGGCGCGAGATGTAGTCGTCGAATTCCTTCGGCACCGGCTGCCACAGGTGATGCACGATGCCGAGCACCGCGTAGCAATCCTTGATGTCCGGCACGATCACGCGGAACGCCCGCACGTCGTACAGCTCGGCGAAGTCGAGCTCCTTGCCGCGCATCTTGCGCCAGATGCTGTAGATGTGCTTCGGCCGCCCGCTCACGTCGGCCGAGATGTGCGCCTCCGCCAGCTCGTGCTGGAGCCGCTCGATCGCCTGGGCGACGTACGCCTCGCGCTCGACGCGCTTCTCGTCGAGCAGCTTGGCGATGCGCTTGTAGGTGACCGGATCCTCGAAGCGGAACGCGAGATCCTCGAGCTCCCACTTCAGTTGCCAGATGCCGAGACGGTTCGCGAGCGGCGCGTAGATCTCGAGTGTCTCGCGCGCGACGTCGGGCGGCGGCTCGATCTTCGCCGCCGCGTAATACCGCAGCGACTGCAACCGCGACGCCAGCCGGATCAGCACCACGCGGATGTCCTGCGCGAACGCGAGCAGCATCTTGCGCAGCGCCTCGATCTGCGTGCGCCGCTCTTCCGCCGCGTCGCGCCCGGCTTCAGGCATCGCATTCTGCGCGCGCAGGCTGACGGTGCCGAGCCGCAGCAGCTTGCGCACGTCGGACACGAGCCGCGCGACCTCTACGCCGAACCGTTCGGTCAGTTCCCGCTCGGGATCGTTCAGATGCGGCGTCAGCACGAACAGCGCGGCCGCCTGCATCGCTTGCGGGTCGACGTTCAACGTGCGCATGATCGACGCCGTGCCCGCCGAGTGATCGGCGAGCAGTTCGCCCGTCGACAGGCGCGCGTCGCCGGCCCGCTCGCGCACGAACGCGAGCACGTCGTCGAACGACGGCGCCGCGACGGAAGAAGCGGTAACGGACTCGGTCATCGCACGGCCTGGCGTATTGCGGTCATCGTGATGCTTCGCTCAGCTCCGCTGCGCGGCGACGACGACGATCTCGACCAGCAGCGCCGGATCCGCGAGCTTCGCCTCGACGGTCGCGCGCGGCGGCGTGTTGCCCGGCGCGACCCACGCGTCCCACTCCGCGTTCATGCCTTCGAAGTTCGCGAGATCCGAAATGTAGATCTGCACCGACAGCAGATGCGCCTTGTCGCTGTTCGCTTCGGCGAGCAGGCGGTCGATGTGGCCCAGCACTTCGCGCGTCTGGCCCCTGATGTCCTGGGTGGTGTCTTCGGCGATCTGGCCAGCCAGATACACGGTACCGTTGTGGATCGCGGTTTCGGAGAGACGGGCTCCGACGTGGTGACGAATGACTGCCATGGAATGTTCCGGTCGTTTGAGTGGTGAAGAATCGGCGACGGCGCGGCGCCGAACCGCATATTATGACGCGTTTATGAGACGCCTTCGACGAAAAACCGCCGCGCGAGCGCAATCTGGTCGGCGTTCAGGAATGCCGGCGCGTGCCCCGTGCCCGGAATTTCCGCCTGCGCCACATGCCGGCCGCGGCGCACCATCTCGGCGGCGGTCTCGCGCGACAACAGGTCTGAATCGGCGCCGCGCACGACGAGCAGCGACGCATCGGTCGTCTCGATCGCGCGCCACAGCGCGGCCTCACCGAGCGCGGCCAGCTCGGCCGTCGTCGCCTTGAACGGCTGGGCGATGCGCGGATCGTAGCGCATCGTCCAGCCGCCGTCGGGCAGCTCGCGCAGCAACGGCCGGTTGATCTCGCGCCATTCGTCGGCGGTCAACTCCCCGAACGGCAACGACAGCGACGTCAGATAGTCGACGCCCTCCTGCTCGGTCGCGAAGCGCGGCTGCACGCCGAGGTATTCGCCGATGCGCGTCAGCGAATCGGGTTCGATGCGCGGGCCGACGTCGTTGACGATCATCCGGCGCAGCGGCGAACCGGGCAGCCCCGCGAGCGCCATGCCGATCAGCCCGCCCATCGACGTGCCGAACCAGTCGACCGACTCGACGTCGAGCCGCGCGATCAGCGTGACCATGTCGGCCACATATTGCGGAATCGCGTAATGCCGCGGATCGGCAAGCCAGTCGGAGCGACCGCGCCCGACGATGTCGGGGCAGACGACGCGATACGTATCGGACAGCGCGGCGGCGAGCCGGTCGAAGTCGCGCCCCGAACGGGTCAGGCCATGCACGCAGACCAGCACGCGCGGATTGGCCGGGTCGCCCCATTCGGTATAGGCGACGTGGTGAAGGCCGGCGGCGCTTGCACACTGCACGCGTCGCTGACGGGGAACCGGGGGATTCGCTGAGGTGATCGGCATCGTTGGGATCCTGTCGAACGGAGGCGGCGCGGCGGGCAACGCGTGCGCCGCCCGATGCAAACGATTGTAAACCGCTTCGTCAACGCAGGTCGTCACGCACGCCCTACCGCAGGCACATCGTTCGCGCGCGCTCAGCCGCCGCGGCCCCATGCGTCGCGCAACTGCTCGCGCAGGAAATCGACGAATGCGCGCACGCGCAACGGCACGTGACGACCACCGGGATAAACCGCATGAAGCGGCGCCGCCGGCGCCGCGAATGCCGGCAGCACGCGGATCAGTCGACCGGCATCGAGATCGGCACCGACGTCCCAGATCGACTTCAGCGCGATGCCCGCCCCCTCCAGCGCCAACGTACGCGCCGCGCCGCCGTCGTTCGTCAGCAGCGCGGCCGTCACCTCGACCGCAACTGCGCCGTGTTCACCGTCGAACCGCCACTCGGCACGCGGCTGGTCGCCCATCACGATGCATCGGTGCGCACGCAGCTCGGCCGGTTCAGCCGGCAAACCGTGCGCGGCGACATAGCCCGGCGACGCGCAAAGCACACGATGATTGGGCGCCAGCTCGCGCGCGATCATCGTCGAATCGGCGAGGCTGCCGATCCGCACGGCGATATCGATGTCGTGCGCGAGCAGATCGACGATCGCATCGGTCAGCATCAGTTGCACGATCAGTTCGGGATGCCGCCGCTGAAACGCCGCGATGAGCGGCGCGATCCGCAACCGGCCGAGCTCGCCCGGCGCCGTCACGCGCAGCACACCGCCGACCGTGCCGCGGCGATCGCTCATCAGCGTTTCGGCACGCTCGACTTCGGCGAGGATGCGCAGCACCTGCGCGTGGAACTGCGCACCGTCGTCGGTCAGCGTCTGCTGCCGCGTCGTCCGGTGCAGCAGACGCACGCCGAGCTGCGATTCGAGATGCGCAAGCCGCTTGCTGACGACGGACAGCGACAAGTCCAGCTCGCGCGCCGCCGCCGACAGGCTGCCGGCCGACACGATCCTCGCGAAGGTATCGAGCGCCGGGAGATCGTCGATCAGCATCGCGGCACCGTCCCCGAGCAAACCTTTCCTTTTTTCGAATAATCCATTCGATTTCTGACCGTATTTAGATGGAAATCGAAAACCTACCATACCTGTTCCGCGTCGTCGCACGACGCCATCCACAGGACACCCGAAACCATGTCGATTCGCCTTCTTTCGGCCGCTCGCCCGATCACCCGTGTCATCGCCGCGGCCGCCTGCGTCGTTGCGCTGTCGCCGGCCGCCTCCCACGCGGCCGGCCTCGTCGAGCCGCACAGCCCGACCGTCGCGGCCGACCTGCCGGCCCAGCAGGCACGCGCGCAGATCCTCGCCGCGCGTCGCTACGGCACGTTCTGGGATACCGGCGACGCCAGCCTCGCCCAAACGGCACTCGCCACCGGCTTCATCGACCGGACGCTTCCGGCCGGCCGCGCACAGGGTGTATCCGGACCGCTCGCGGCATCCCAAACGATGCGCGCGGCCATCCCGGACTTGCGTTGCGACATCGAGCAGATGATCGTCGCGGGCGACCGGGTCGTCGTGCACCTGCATTTTCGCGGGCACTTCACCGGCACGTTCAATGGCACGGCCGGCAGCGGGCAGACGGTCGACTTCATCGCGACCGACATCTACCGGATCGATCACGGCCGGATTGCGGAAAACTGGCACATCGAGGACAACCTGACGCTGATGCGTCAGCTCGGGCTCGTCGGCTGAAGGAGAGGACGATGAGTTACAACGACTCCCATTCGCCGACGCCTCCGGCGCGCCGCACGTTTCTGGCACAGGCCGGCGCCGGGCTGGCGGCCGGCGTCGTGATGGTCGCGGGCGCCTCGCAGCCGGCCGCCGCCGCGTCGGCACCGCAGCCGGAAGACACGCGCGCCGGCGGATTCTGGCCGAACGATACGCGGCTCGTCATCTCGATCTCGATGCAATTCGAGGCCGGCGGACAACCGCCGAAGGGCGCGGACAGCCCGTTCCCGCCCGTCGAATTTCCATCGTCGGTGCCGGTCGATCTGGCGTCGGCCACGTGGTTCGCGTATGGCTATCGTGAAGGGATTCCGCGCCTGCTCGACCTGTGGGATCGGCATGGCGTGAAAGTCACGTCGCACATGATCGGGGAGGCCGCACGCCGGCATCCCGAACTGGCGCGCGAGATCGTGTCGCGCGGCCACGAAGCGGCCGCGCACGGCCCGACATGGCGCTCGCAATTCGCGATGAACCGCGACGACGAGCGTCGTTTCCTCACCGAGGCCCGCGACATGGTCGAAGCGGTGACGGGACAGCGCCCGGTCGGCTACAACTGCAACTGGCTGCGGCGCGGCCCGCACACGCTGCCGCTGCTGCAGGAACTCGGTTACGTGTATCACATCGACGACGTCAGCCGGGACGAGCCGTTCATCGAGACCGTCGGCGGTCGCGATTTCGTGGTCGTCCCGTACACGCTGCGCAACAACGACATCCTGCTGATCGAGGGCCGCAACTACTCGCCGACGATGTTTCTCGAGCAGATCAAGCTCGATTTCGACCAGCTGTACGCGGAAGCCGGGCAGCGGCGCAGATTGATGTCGATCAGCGCGCACGACCGGATCAGCGGCACACCGCAGATGGTCCGCGCCTGGGACGCTTTCCTGCGCTACGCCCGATCGCATCCGGGGGTGGCCTTCATGCGCAAGGACGACATCGCCCGCTTCGCGCTGCGCAGCCCGTCGACGCTGCGCGAAGCCGAAACGATCTGACCGGCTTCCGCTCACCTCCTCTTATCGGACCAACACCATGAACGATCCACTCCACGGAAAGAAAGTACTTGTTGTCGGCGGCAGCTCGGGTATCGGCGCCGCGGCCGCGAAAGCCTTCGCGCAACGCGGCGCTGTCGTGACGATCGCATCGCGCGACCCGGCCAGGGCCGGTGCAGATGCCGCGTCGGACGGGCACGTGCGCACCGAAGCGCTCGACATCACCGATACGGCGGCCGTCGATGCGTTCTGCGCGCGCGTCGGCCAGTTCGATCACGTCGTGATTTCGGCCGCGAAGACGGCCACGGGCCCGCTGCGCGCACTGCCGCTTGCCGACGCGCAGGCTGCGATGGACAGCAAGTTCTGGGGCGCATACCGCATCGCCCGCTCGATCGACATCGCACCCGGCGGTTCGCTGACATTCGTGTCGGGTTATCTCAGCGTGCGGCCGAGCGCGTCGTCGGTGCTGCAGGGTGCGATCAACGCGGCGCTCGAGGCGCTCGCCCGCGGCCTCGCGCTCGAGCTGGCGCCCGTGCGGGTGAACACCGTGTCGCCGGGCCTGATCGCGACGCCGCTGTGGGACAAGCTCGCCCCCGACGCGCGCGATGCGATGTACGCCGGCGCCGCCCAGCGCCTGCCCGCACGCCGCGTGGGCCAGCCCGAGGACGTCGCGAACGCGATCGTCTACCTGGCCACGACGCCTTACGCGACCGGTTCGACGGTACTGATCGACGGCGGCGGCGCGATCGCGTGACGCGTGCGGTGATGGCAAAACGCCCCGCGTTCCTGACGGAACGCGGGGCGTCGAGGGTCATGCGGAAAGAACGATGCTCAGGCGACCGCGCTCACATCGAGCGGTGCGCCCGTCTTCGCCTGGATCTCTTCCGCGCTCACGCCGTCGGCGAGTTCGAGCACCTTCAGGCCGGCCGGCGTCACTTCGATCACACCGAGATCGGTGATGATCAGGTCGACCACGCCGACACCCGTCAGCGGCAGGTTGCATTCGTCGAGAATCTTGTGCTGGTCGCCCTTCGCGACGTGCTCCATCAGCACGACGACGCGCTTCACGCCCGCGACGAGATCCATCGCGCCGCCCATCCCCTTGATCATCTTGCCCGGGATCATCCAGTTCGCGAGGTCGCCCGTCTTGCTGACCTGCATCGCGCCGAGGATCGCGAGGTTGATGTGGCCGCCGCGAATCATCGCGAACGAATCGGCCGACGAGAAGATCGACGAGCCCGGCAGCGTCGTGACGGTCTGCTTGCCGGCGTTGATGAGATCCGCGTCGACTTCGTCCTCGGTCGGCGACGGGCCGATGCCGAGCAGGCCGTTCTCCGACTGCAGCCACACCTCGACGCCTTCCGGCACGTGGTTCGCGACGAGCGTCGGCAGGCCGATGCCGAGGTTCACGTAGAAGCCGTCCTGCAGTTCCTTCGCCGCGCGCGCGGCCATCTGGTCACGATTCCAGGCCATGTCAGTCTCCTTTCGCGCGTACGACGCGTTGTTCGATGCGTTTCTCGGGCGTCGCGTTCAGCACGATGCGCTGCACGAAGATGCCCGGCGTGTGAACCTGGTCCGGATCGAGCGTGCCGTTCTCGACGATCTCCTCGACTTCCACGACGGTGATCTTGCCGGCCATCGCGCACATCGGGTTGAAGTTGCGCGCGGTGCGGCGATAGATCAGGTTGCCGGACTTGTCGGCCTTCCACGCCTTCACGAGCGCGACGTCGGCCGTCAGCGACGGCTCGAGCACGTAGTGGCGATCGCCGAACTGGCGCGTTTCCTTGCCTTCCGCGATCACGGTGCCGTAGCCGGTGTTCGTGAAGAAGGCGGGAATGCCGGCGCCGCCCGCGCGCAGCTTCTCGGCGAGCGTGCCCTGCGGCGTGAATTCGAGCTCGAGTTCGCCGGCCAGGTACTGGCGCTCGAACTCCTTGTTCTCGCCGACGTACGACGAGATCATCTTCTTGATCTGGCGCGTTTCCAGCAGCAGGCCGAGACCGAAGCCGTCGACGCCCGCGTTGTTGCTGATGCAGGTAATGCCCTTGACGGCCGAATCGCGCAACGCGCCGATCAGTGCCTCGGGAATCCCGCACAGGCCGAAGCCGCCCACCGCGAAGGTCTGTCCGTCACGGACGATCCCTTCCAGCGCGGCGGCCGCGCTTGGATATACTTTGTTCATCTGTATGTCCCTTCCTCTATGGAAACCAGCAAAACCGGTTCACGCGCCCACTGGGCCGCAAGCCCGCCGCACCATTCTATGCATGCACGGCGATACCTGCGTCGAGGCGCGCTGTTTTTATATCGCGGCAAACCACCGCGAGATGCCTGAAAGGGTACGATGCGGCGCGGATACGGCACAATACGCAAAAATACATAAGCATTTCCCTCCGCCTGCCTGCGCCATGCCCGCTCTCGATTACCAGACTGCCTTTCACCTCGCGCCGCTCGGCCTCGTGATGTCGCGCGACCGCGTGATCGAGGACTGCAACGACGCGCTCGCGTCGATCTTCCGCTGCGCGCGCGCCGATCTGCTCGGGAAGTCATACGAGGTGCTCTATCCGTCGCCGGGTGAATTCCAGCGGATCGGCGAACGCATTTCGCGCGTGATGATCGCGAACGGCATCTACGCCGATGACAGAATCATGAAACGGGCCGACGGCGAGCTGTTCTGGTGCCATGTGACGGGCCGCGCGCTCGACCGCACCGCACCGCTCGCGGCCGGCATCTGGACCTTCGAGGACTTGAGCGCGACACGCCGCGTCGCCGTCGAGCTGACGCCGCGCGAACGCGAGATCGCCGCGCAGCTCGCGACCGGCAAGACCAGCAAGCAGATCGGGCGCATGCTCGACATCAGTTCGCGCACGGTCGACATCTATCGCGCGCGGCTGATGCGCAAGTACGGCACGAACAATACGCCGGAGCTGCTGCAGCGCCTGCTCGGCCAGTGACTCGCGCGCCGCAATGGCAATCGGCCGCGTGACGCGGCCGATTCGGGAGAACTTCAGGAAATGGCGACACACCGGCGCCCGTGCACCGGCGTCGATGCCGCCGCGCTCAGCCGACCTTCGCCGCGAGCGCGCGCTCGATCGTATCGCGCAACAGTTGCGGCAGCGGCACCGATTTGCCGAGCGCATAGTCGACCCACACGCAGCGCGCATTGCCGCGCGCGTAGACGTGCTGCGGATCGTCCGCGCGCGTCAGCTCGAAACCGGTGTCGAAGCTGCTGCGGCCCGGCTTCGCGGCCGACATCCGCGCGATCACGTCGCCCGGATAGTGCAGTTGCTTCAGGAACTCCATCGACGCCGTGACGATCACGGGCCCCTGCCCCTCGCCGTTGCCGCCCGCGATGCCGAGTTCCTCGAACCACGAGATCCGCGCCTGTTCCATGTAGCGGAAATAGACCGTGTTGTTCACATGGCCGAACGCATCCATGTCGCCCCAGCGGATCGGCATCGACATTTCAAATACGGGGGAATATTCGCTCATTGCAGTCTTCTTTGTTGCTGAATGTCATCCACTCAGGCGAGGCCGAAGCCGTCGTCGGCGGAGATAATCGAGCCGTTGATGAACTGCGACTCGTCGGCCGCGAGCAGCAACAACAGCCCGTCGAGATCCTGCGGCTTGCCGACCCGCCGGCGCGGCAGTATCGACTGCAGCTTCTGGCCCTGCTCGGTTTCCCACAGGTAATGATTGATTTCGGTGTCGATATAGCCCGGACAGATCGCATTGACGTTGATCCCGTGGCGGCCCCATTCGAGCGCCATCGCGCGCGTCATCTGCACGACCGCCGACTTGCTCATCGCATACAGCCCGATCTGCGGGAACACGCGCAGGCCGGCCACCGACGCGATGTTGATGATCCGGTACGGCGGCTTGCCGTTGCCGTTCGCACGCATCATCATCCGTTTCGCGACTTCCTGCGCGACGAAAAACGCGCCGCGCGTGTTGGTGTCGAACACGAATTCGAAATCGGCCGGCGTGACGTCGACGAGCTTCTGCATCGTCGAGACGCCCGAATTGTTCACGAGGATGTCGATCGTACCGGCTTCCGTCTCCGCGTGCGCGATGGCCGCCTTGATGCTCTGCACGTCGGTGACATCGAGCGACACGACGTGTGCGGCACCGCCCGCCGCCTCGATCTCCGCGCGCAGTTCCTTCAGGCGCTCGACGCGGCGGCTCGCGAGCACGACCTTCGCACCGGCCTGCGACAGCACCTGCGCGAAGCGTTGCCCAAGCCCGCTCGATGCGCCCGTGACCAGCGCGACCTTGCCTTCCAGATTGATCGATCGACCCATTGCACATCCCCTTTCGATATCGTTTCGCCGCGACGGGCGCCCTGCCCCACGCAGCATAACCCTGGCACAAAAAATAGAACGATCGTGCTAATCTATTCGCATGCTGTTGCGGCAAGCGTTTCGTTTCGCAGACAATACGCTCCCGAATAAAAGCATTCTAACGGTTAGAGGAACGCCAATGACCCCCGCAAGCCTCATCGAGCAGTACGGCCCGCGCGAATCGATGGAATACGACGTCGTGATCGTCGGCGGCGGCCCCGCCGGGCTGTCGGCGGCGATCCGGCTCAAGCAGCTGGCCGCCGAGAAAGGCACCGAGATCGGCGTGTGCGTGCTCGAGAAGGGTTCCGAGATCGGCGCGCACATCCTGTCGGGCGCGGTGATGGACCCGCGCGCGATCACCGAACTGTTCCCCGACTGGAAGGAACGCGGCGCGCCGCTCGACGTCGCGGTGACGGAAGATCGCTTCCTGTTCCTGTCCGAGAACAGCGCGGTCACCACGCCCAACTGGGCGTTGCCCGCCAACTTCCAGAACCACGGCAACTACGTGATCTCGCTGGGCAACGTCACGCGCTGGCTGGGGGCACAGGCCGAAGCGCTGGGCGTCGAGATCTTCCCGGGCTTCCCGGCAGCCGAGATTCTCTACAACGACGACGGCTCCGTGAAGGGCGTCGCCACCGGCAACATGGGCGTGGGCAAGGACGGCGAGCCGACCGAGAACTTCCAGCTCGGCATGGAGCTGCACGCGAAGTACACGCTGTTCGCCGAAGGCTGCCGCGGCCACCTCGGCCGTCAACTGATCTCGAAGTTCAAGCTCGACGCGAACGCGGATCCGCAGGCGTACGGGATCGGCATCAAGGAGCTGTGGGAGATCGATCCGGCGAAGCACAAGCCCGGCCTCGTGATCCACACGGCCGGCTGGCCGCTGAAGTCCGATACGTACGGCGGCTCGTTCCTGTATCACATGGACAACAACCAGGTGGTGGTCGGCTTCGTGGTGGGCCTGGGCTACACGAACCCGTACCTGTCGCCGTTCGAGGAATTCCAGCGCTACAAGACGCATCCGTCGATCCGCGCGTTCCTGGAAGGCGGCAAGCGCGTGTCGTACGGCGCACGGGCGATCACGGCCGGCGGCCTCTTGTCGCTTCCGAAGACGGTGTTCCCGGGCGGCGCGCTGATCGGCGACGACGCAGGCTTCCTGAACGCGTCGCGAATCAAGGGCAGCCACGCGGCGATCAAGACCGGCATGCTGGCGGCGGATGCCGCGTTCGATGCGGTGCAGGCCGGCCGTCAGTCGGACGAGCTCAACGCGTATCCGGATGCGTTCAAGCAATCGTGGCTGTACACGGAGCTGTACCGCGCGCGCAACTTCAAGCAGTGGATGGCCAAGGGGCTGTACCTCGGCACGCTGATGGTCGGGCTCGAGCAGAAGGTGATGGGCGGCAACGTGCCGTGGACGCTGCATCACAAGCATGCGGATCACGAGATGCTGAAGCCGGCGTCGCAATGCACGCCGATCGAGTATCCGAAGCCGGACGGCAAGCTGACGTTCGATCGTCTCTCGTCGGTGTTCATCTCGAACACGAATCACGAGGAAAACCAGCCTGCGCACCTGACGTTGAAGGATGCGAACGTGCCGGTGAACGTGAACCTGCGCACGTACGCGGGGCCGGAGGCGCGCTTCTGCCCCGCGGCGGTGTACGAGTTCGTGAAGAACGACGACGGTGGCGATCGCCTCGTGATCAATGCGCAGAACTGCGTGCACTGCAAGACCTGCGACATCAAGGACCCGACGCAGAACATCGTGTGGGTCACGCCGGAAGGCGGTGGCGGGCCGAATTACCCGAACATGTAACCTGCCGGAAAACGCCGCCTCGCACGGCGTTTTTTTTCGCCCGGTCGACCGTCGATGCTGCCCTGCCCGCCCTCCGGCGTGCGACTCACGCACGGCACGCCGGAGCGGACCGGTCAGCGCGCCGCGATCCGCCGACGGAAGTGCTCGGTACCGGACACGATCTTGTCGAGCACCGCATCGAGCGCCCAGAAGCGCTCGCGCACGTCGTAGTCGATCGCGCGGCAGCGAATCGACGCGAACGTGCCGATCCGTTGGTGATAGATCTTCGCCAGCGCCGGGTAGCCCAGTGCTTCCGATACGGCCGAGACCACCAGGAACGTCGACAACTCGTCGGCGAGCGCCGGATCCGAGTCGCCCCGCGTGCGCAACCATCGATACAGATCCGGATGAAAGTTGGTAAACACGCCATTGAAGCCGGCGGAGCCCGCCTTCATCGCATCCCACGCGATCGCGGCGTTCGCATTCAGGATCTTCAGCGGCGATCCCGCAGCGAGCGCCACGCGCCGCTTCACCGTCTCCAGGTCGCAACTCACGTCCTTGAGCATCACGAAGCGGCCGGTGTCGATACACGCACGCAGTTCGTCATCGGACAGCAATCGGCGGTATGGCGCCGGACATTCATACAAGCCGAGCGGCAGATCCGACGGCAGGCGCGCAAGCAGCTTGTGAAGATGGTCGAGAAACGCGGCGCTGCCTTTGCGCTGCGGGTCGAGCCGATTGGTCACGAGCACGACGCCCTGCGCGCCCGATTCCGCGGCCGCGCGCAGCTCGGCGACCTGCGCATCGAGATCGTCGCTGATGTGTCCGGACGCGACGACGGGCACGCGCCCGGCCACGCGTTCGACCACGAAACGCGCGAGTTCCGCCCGTTCGGCCAGACTCAGGAATTGCATCTCGCTCGATTGTGCGACCGCGAACAGCGCATCCGCACCGTGCGCCAGATACCATTCGATGAGTCGCTCGAGCCCCGCGTAATCGATGGCGCCGGCGTCGTCGAACGGCGTCAGCATCACCGGTACGATCCCCTCGATGGTCGCGCTCGACTGCTGATGGTGTTGCATCTGTTTCTCCTTGCTTTCTTGAATGCGTGATGGAGGCGCGGCGCTCAGGCCGGCAGCGCGCCGGACGCGGTACTCGCGGCCTGCTCGGGAATCGGCTTGCGAACCAGCAGCAGGTAGGCCATCGCCCCGGCGAAGGCGATTGCCGCCGCCGTCAGCAGCGCGGGCACGAACGACCACTTCTGCGCGATCACACCCGTCAGGATAGGCGCGAGCGCCCCGCCGATGAAACCGCCGAAATTCTGGATCGCGCCGAGCGATGCGATGCGGCTCGGCGGTGCGGCCGCCGTCGCGAGCGCCCACGAACACGCCGATGCCGCATTGGCGAGAAAGATCACGACCGAAATGCACGCGAGCGCGACCGTGTTGCTCTGCACGAGCGCGGCCGGAATCGTGAATGCGACCATCCCGAGCATCGCGACGACCACCGCGTTGCGCCGGCTCACGACCGGCGAGCGGCTGCGGCGCGTGACCACATCCGACAGCCAGCCGGCGACCAGCGACCCGACGAATCCGCACAGGAACGGCACCGACGCCGCGAACCCGGTGCGAATGAGGCTCATGTGACGCTCCATCGTCAGGTACCCCGGCAGCCAGGTCAGGTAGACCCAGTTCAGATACACGGAACCGAAGAATCCGATCAGCATGCCCCAGGTCGTGCCGTGCGAGAACAGGCTGCGCCAGTCGGCGAAGGTCAGCTTCGGCATCGCGACGGCCGTCTGCGCATCGGCGTCGAGATACGCACGTTCGGCCACCGTCAGTTGCGCACGCGCCGGATCGCGGTACAGGGCGAACCAGATCACGGCGACGACGAGGCCGAGCGCCCCCGTCGCGATGAACGCCCAGCGCCAGTTGAACGACGCGACGAGCACCGCCAGCAGCAACGGCGCGAGCGCGGTGCCGAGCGGCGATGCCGCGTTGAAGATGCCGGTCGGCGTCCCGCGCGCACGCAGCGGAAACCAGTTGCTCACGACCCGCGCCGCCGACGGGAACTGCGGCGCCTCGCCGATGCCGAGCACGATACGCGCGACGATGAACCAGCCGAAGGTGGCGACGATGCCGCCCGACGCCTGCGCGAGCGACCAGACGATCAGCCCGACGCCCAGCAAGCGGCGCGGCCCGATGCGATCGACGAGTCCGCCGACCGGGAACTGGCATAACGCATAGCTCCACGAAAATGCCGACAGCAGCAAGCCCATTTCGGAGAGCGACAGACCCAGATCGTTCCGGATGGCCGAACTCGCGACGGCCAGCGTGCCGCGGTCGAGATAGTTGACGATCCCGCTCACCATCAGCAGCGCGAGCGCGATACGTTGTCCGCGCCGGATGCGTGGCGGCGCCGTTGGAACTGCATGATTCTCGTTCATTGCGTCTGTCTCCATTGTCCTGAATGGTTGGCCGGGCTGCTGCCCGTTCCGTCGTCGCGGAATCTATACGGCCGCACGCTCCACTTCTTCGCGTGTCGGAATCGAGGTTTGCGCGCCGTGGCGCGTCACGCTGATCGCGGCCGCGTGCTGGCCGAACGCAATGGCGTCATCCATCGACGCACCGCTCGCGCGGGCCGCCGCGAAGCCGCCGACGAAGGTGTCGCCGGCCGCCGTCGTATCGACGGCGACCACCGCCCTCGCCCGATGGCGGCCATGCCCTGCCGTCCCTCGCCAGCAGACGCCGCGCGCGCCGAGCGTGACCAGCACGTTGCCGACGCCCTTCGCGCACAGCGCATCGGCGGCGCGCACCGCCGACGCGTCGTCGCCGACGGCGATGCCGGTCAGCGACTCCGTTTCCGTTTCGTTGACGACGAGGTAGTCGATGCGGGCCAGCAATGCGTCGAACAGCGGCCGGGCGGGCGCCGGATTGAGCAGCACGGGCGTCCGGTGCGCGATGGCGCTGCCGATGGCGCGCGCGACGGTCTCGATCGGCACCTCGAGCTGGCACACCATCAGCGCCGCGCCGGCGATCACGTCGCGCGACGCATCGATCAGCGCGGCATCGACGCAGGCGTTCGCACCGGGCACCACGACGATGCTGTTCGCGCCGTGTGCGTCGACCGTGATCGTGGCGACGCCGGTTGCCTCGCCGTCGATCCGGCGCAGGTGCGTGACGTCGATACGCTCCGCCGCAAGCGCGTCGTGCAGGCGTGCGCCGAACGCGTCGTTGCCGACGCAGCCGATCATCGCGACCGACGCACCGAGGCGCGCGGCAGCCACCGCCTGGTTCGCCCCCTTGCCGCCGTGGACGGTCTGGAACGAGGTGCCGAGCAATGTTTCGCCCGGTACGGGCAGACGCGGCGCGCGCGTGACGAGATCGACGTTGACGCTGCCGACGACGGCGATCCGCGGTGGCTTTACAGGATTCATCATCGAATGTAACCGCTTACATTTGAGACAAACAAAAGGGCCGGAAAGGCCGACGTCGACGAAAACTTCGCAATGCACCAGGAATCTATGTCTGACATAATACGGATTCGCATCAAGATAGCGCTTACATTCTCACAGGCCGGATTGGAAATGCAAGCGAGACCACGATGAATCGAGGGTAAACGATGGCGCTTTTCAGAACGGGCGGCGTCCACGCGGCAGCCGCGGCCAAGGGGGCCCGATGAGTACGCCTCCTTCCGGCGGCGGCGCGGCGCGCGCACGCCGCGGCAGCGGCCGGTCGGTGCTCGGGGATGTCGCGAAACTCGCCGGCGTGTCGACCGCGACCGTTTCGCGGGTGTACAACGATCCCGGCAAGGTATCGGCCGACGTACAGCAGCGCGTGCGCGACGCCGCACGCGCGCTGAACTGGATTCCGAACGCCGCCGGCCGCGCACTCGCGTCCACGCGCACCCACATCACGGGCGCGATCATCCCGACGCTCGACGACCAGGTGTTCGCGTCGCAGGTAGCGGGAATGCAGGCGGTCATGGCCGAACACGGCATCACCCTCTTTCTCGGCTGCTCGAATTACGATCCGGCCCAAGCGCTGGCGCAGGTGCGCGCGATGCTGTCGCGCGGCGTGGAAGCCGTGTCGCTGGTCGGTGAAGCGTATCCGCCGGAAGTCTTCGAACTGCTGCACCAGCATCGCGTGCCGTATGTCGTGACCTACGCGTATCGCGACGACAGCCCGCACTGCTGCATCGGCTTCGACAACCGCGCGGCATTCGCGCGGCTGACCACGCATCTGCTCGACCTCGGCCATCGCGATTTCGCGATCATCATGCAGCCTTCGGCGGACAACGACCGCGTGCAGGCCCGCCTGCGCGGCATTCACGACACGCTTGCCGCGCGTGGCCTCGCGGTGCGCCCGGTCCACCAGCACGAAGGCGCGGCAACGATCGCGTTCGGGCGGGCGAGCCTGCGCGCGATTGCCGACAGCGGCGCGACGCGCCCGACGGCCGTGATCTGCGGCAACGACGCCCTCGCGCTCGGCGCGCTGCTGGAGGCGCAGGCATTGGGGCTCGACGTGCCGTCGCAATTGTCGATCACCGGATTCGACGACGTCGCGCTGGCGCGTGAAATCCGGCCGTCCCTGACGACGATGTGGGTCGACACCGCTGCGATCGGGCGCAAGGCCGCCCACGCGTTGCTCGACGCACTCGGGAACGGCGAAACCGGACCCGGTTACGCGGTGCTGCCGGAACTGCGGGTGCGTGAATCGGCCGCGCCGCCACCTCCGGCGCGGGCAGCTCAATGAAAACGGGGCGCTCAACGCGCCCCGTTTCGCATCGTATCGGTCGAGCCGGCGGATGCCGGCCCGCGCGGATCAGGTCGCGCTGCCGGCAATCTTCGGCGTCGACGTCTCGACGTCACCGCACTGCGCGCGATGGCGCAGCGCATGATCGATCAGCACCAGCGCGAGCATCGACTCGGCGATCGGCGTCGCTCGGATGCCGACGCACGGGTCGTGGCGGCCGAAGGTTTCGACCGTCGCCTCGTCGCCGGCCTTCGTGATCGAACGGCGCGGCGTGCGGATGCTCGACGTCGGCTTGATCGCGATCGACACGGTGATGTCCTGCCCGGTCGAAATCCCGCCGAGCACGCCGCCCGCATGGTTGCCGACGAAGCCGGCCGGCGTCAGTTCGTCGCCGTGCACCGAGCCGCGCTGCGCGACGCTGTCGAAGCCCGCGCCGATCTCGACGCCCTTCACCGCGTTGATGCTCATCATCGCCTTCGCGATGTCCGCGTCGAGACGGTCGAATACCGGCTCGCCCCAGCCGACCGGCACGCCCGACGCCACGACGTCGATGCGCGCGCCGATCGAGTCGCCGTCCTTGCGCAGCGCGTCCATGTAGGCTTCCAGTTCCGGAACGATCGCCGCGTTCGGCGAGAAGAACGGGTTCTCGCGCACATGCGACCAGTCGACGAACGGCACGTCGACCTCGCCGAGGCAGCTCATGTAGCCGCGCACCTCGACGCCGAAACGCTCGCGCAGCCACTTCTTCGCGACCGCGCCCGCGCCGACGATCGGCGCGGTCAGGCGTGCGGACGACCGGCCGCCGCCGCGGTAATCGCGGATGCCGTACTTCTGCCAGTAGGTGTAGTCGGCATGGCCGGGACGGAACGTCTCGACGATGTTGCCGTAGTCCTTGCTGCGCTGGTCGGTGTTGCGGATCAGCAGCGCGATCGGCGTGCCGGTCGTCACGCCTTCGAACACGCCCGACAGGATCTCGACCTCGTCGGCCTCCTGGCGCTGCGTCACGTGCCGCGACGTGCCGGGCTTGCGGCGGTCGAGCTCGAACTGGATGTCGGCTTCGGTCAGCCCCATTCCCGGCGGGCAGCCGTCGATCACGCAGCCGATCGCGGGACCGTGCGATTCGCCGAAGGTCGTGACAGTGAAAAGCGTGCCGAGGGTATTGCCGGACATGATGGAACCGCCCAAAGAGAAATGGACAAACCGATGCGCTGCCGGGGCCGCGGGCAGGCCGATCGTTTGCCGGTCGAGAAAAAGAGGTAAACCGCTATTATGCCAGCCGTCCCGGGCCGGCGGGCCGTGTGAACCGTTCAGACCATACGGGCCGGCCATCCATACGGCCCGGCACGCTGCCGCCGGGCCCGCCGCGCTTACTTGCGCGCGCCGCGCAGTTCGGTCACCGCGGCCTGCAGCGCCTCGGGTGTGGCGACCGACGCCGGCATCGGCTCGCCGACCGCGAGCGTCAGCCGGCTCATCACGCCGCGCTTGATCGGCCGCGGCATCCGCGCATCGGAATGGCGCGAGAAATAGCTGCCCCACAGCCCGCGCAGCGCCATCGGAATCACGGGCGCCGGCGTGCGCCCCAGGATTTCGGTGATGCCGCGGTGGAACGTGTTGATGTCGCCCGTCTTGGTCAGCTTGCCTTCGGGGAAGATGCACACGAGTTCGCCGTCCTTCAGCGCGGCCTCGCACGCGTCGTACGCACGCGCGAGCATGTCAGGATCTTCATGGCGCGGCGCGATCGGGATCGCCTTCGCATGCCGGAACACCCAGCTCGCAAAACGTGCCTTGAAGATCCGGTGATCCATCACGAACCGGATCGGCCGCGGGCTCGCGGCGGCCAGCACGAGCGCGTCGACGTAGCTCACGTGGTTGCACACGAGCACGGCCGCGCCCTCCGCCGGGATGCGCTCCGCATGCACGAGGCGAATCCGGTAGAACGTGTGCACCAGCACCCACGCGACGAAGCGCAGCAGGAACTCGGGAACGAGCAGGTAGATGTACGTCGCGACGACGACGTTCAACAGCGCGGTGACGAGGAACAGGCCCGGGATATCCACGCCAGCGTGGGTCAGCCCCATCGCCATCAGGGCCGACAGGATCATGAACAGCGCGTTCAGGATGTTGTTCGCGGCGATGATCCGCGCCCGGTGGGTGGGCGCGCTGCGGCTCTGGATCAGCGCATACAGCGGCACGCTGTAGAAACCGCCGAACATCGCGAGCAGGAACAGGTCGGCCAGGATGCGCCAGTGGCGCCCACCGGCCAGGAATTCCCCCACCGACAGCAGATGGCCGGGCGACGGCAGCGAGCGGCTCGCGAAATACAGCTCGATCGCGAACACGCTGATGCCGATCGAGCCGAGCGGCACGAGGCCGATCTCGACGCGCCGCTGCGACAGCCGCTCGCACAGCAGCGAGCCGAGGCCGATCCCGACCGAGAACGTCGCGAGCAGGACCGTGACGACGTCGGGGCTCGCGGACAGCACGTCCTTCGCGAAATTGAAGAACGACGTGAGGAACGTCGCGCCGACGAACCACAGCCACGAGATGCCGAGCAGGCTCAGGAACACGGTGCGGTTCTGCTTCGCGAGGCCGAGGTTGCGCCACGTTTCGCTGAACGGGTTCCAGTTGATCACGAGATCGGGCTGCGGCGCCGGCGTCGGCGGCACGCGTTGCGCGACGAGCCGCCCCGCCAGCGCGATGACGACCACGCTGACGGCCAGCACGCGCTCGCCGCTGCCTTCGATGCCCGCGGCCGCGCCGCCGATGATCGTGCCGATCAGGATCGCGATGAACGTGCCCATCTCGACGAGGCCGTTGCCGCCGACCAGCTCATGCTCGCCGAGATGCTGCGGCAGGTACGAATACTTGACGGGGCCGAACAGCGTCGAGTGCATCCCCATCATGAACGTGCACAGATACAGCAGCGTCGCGCTGTGCGTGACGAACCCGGCCGCGCCGACCAGCATCAGCACGATCTCGAAGGTCTTCACGAAACGCGTGAGCGTCGCCTTGTCGTATTTGTCGGCGATCTGGCCTGACGTGGCCGAGAACAGCACGAACGGCAAAATGAAGATCGCGGAAATCAGGAATGCGGCCGTCTTCGCATCGACGCCGGAGAAGCGCGCGGTGTGATAGGTGACGAGCGACGTGAAACCGATCTTGAACACGTTGTCGTTCAGCGCGCCCAGGAACTGGGTCGTGAAGAACGGTGCGAAACGGCGCTGGCGCAACAGGTCGAACTGCGACGCGTGGGCGCGCCGTTCGTCGCGCGACGCGGAAGAGACTTGCGTGTGATCGCTCATGCGGAATACGCGCGCATCGTCTGGGCGAAGCTGCGCGGGCCTCGTGTTGTTGTTGTTGAAAAAACGGCGGCGCAGGATGAACCTGCGCCGCCGGCCGTCGGATGGCAGCGCCCGCGCGACATGGCACCGGGCGCGGCGTGCATCACGATTTGTGCGCTTCGGCTTCCGATTCCGGCCAGTCGCGGATGTACGCCTTCAGCATCCGGTTCTCGAAGCTCTGCGCCTCGACGACCGTCTTCGCGACGTCGTAGAACGAGATGACGCCCATCAGCACCTTCTTGTCGAGCACCGGCATGTAGCGCGCATGGCGCTCGAGCATCATCCGGCGCACTTCGTTGACGTCGGTTTCCGGCGTGCAGGTGAGCGGCTCGTCCATCACCTTGCGCACCTGCACGTCGCCGATCGCACCGCCGTTCACGTGCAGGCGCAGGATGATCTCGCGGAACGTCAGCATGCCGACGAGATCGCCGTACTCCATCACGACGAGCGAACCGATATCGTGTTCGGCCATCGTATCGACCGCTTCGCGCAGCGGCTTATCGGGCGTCACCGTAAACAGCGTGTTGCCCTTCACTTTCAGAATATCGCTGACGCGCATCGTAGTCCCCTCATGCTTGAATGCAAATCGCTTTCGATCCTATCGGAAAGCCTGTCAAAAGGAAAGCGCGGGCCCGCGCGGCGCGGCTGCCGGCGCTTGCGGACGCGGGCCGCCCGCCGCACAATGGGTGCATGGACGGCGGCCCGAGGAGACGGCCATGGCGCATACGCATACGGAGCAATTCGCCAGCTTCGCTGATTTCTACCCGTACTACCTGAACGAACACCAGAACCTGACGTCGCGGCGGCTGCATTTCATCGGCTCGCTCGGCGTGATCGGCTGCGTCGCGATGGCGATCGCGACGGGCTACTGGCTGTGGCTGCCGGCAGCGGTCGTGTGCGGCTACGGATTCGCGTGGGTCGGGCACTTCTTCTTCGAGAAGAACCGCCCCGCCACGTTCCGGCACCCGATCTACAGCCTGATGGGCGACTGGGTGATGTTCAAGGACATCTGCACCGGCAAGATCGGGCTGTAACGCCCGCCCGGCACCGCGTCACGCCGTTTTCGGCGGCCGCGCGTGCGGGTCGGGCGCCGCGCCGGGCACCGGCCCGGGCACGCTTTCGTCCGGTTGCGCACCTGTGAGCCGGTGCGCGGCGATCAGCGATGCGAGCGATACGTCGAACCGGTCGTTCGACAGCACGTCGAGCAAGGCCGCGCCATCGACGTGGCTGCGGCGCCGCTGCAGCTGGTAGGTCAGCTCCGTCCGGTCGATCACCAGCACGTCGAACAGCTGCGCGAGCGTCAGGTGCGCCGGGTTCGCCAGCAGGATGTAGCGCGGCCCGACTTCACCGCCATCCAGCCGCGCGATCCATTCCCGCTCCTCCATCGTCAGCAGCAGCCGCTGCGCGGTTTCCATGTCGCAGCGCAACATGGTCGCGAGCCGCGTCGCCGTATAGCCGGCCTTGCCGACCTCGTGCGCCTCGGCCAGCCGCGCGAGCAGTTCGAGTGCGTCGAGCAGGTCGCTGCCCGGATAGTGGATGCGATGGAACTGGCCGACGCGGATCGCCGGCAACGCGGACGCGACCATCGCGCCGAGCAGCGCGATGAACCAGCTCAGGTACACCCACAGCAGGAACACCGGCAGCGCCGCGAACGCGCCGTATACAGCCGTATAGGTCGGAATGCGCCGCACGTAATAGCCGAAGCCGCGCTTCGCCAGCTCGAACGCGATGGCCGCGAACAGCCCGCCGATCACAGCGTCGCGCCACGCGACCGTGCAGTTCGGCAGGTATACGTACAGCAGCGTGAACGCGAGCACGGTCAGCGGCAGCGACACGAGCGCGAGCAGCCACTCGACGATCGACGTCGACGGCGCGGCGCCTGTGAACGCGAGCGACTGCGTAAACAGGTACGACGAAATCGACAGGCTCACGCCGAACAGCAGCGGGCCGAGCGTGATCAGCGCCCAGTACGCGAGCACGCGCTGCGCGAACGGCCGCGGCTTGCGCACGCGCCAGATCAGGTTGAACGCGGATTCGATCGTCATCATCGTCATCACCGACGTGACGACGAGCACGATCAGGCCGGCCGTCGTCAGCCCCTTGGCTTTCGCGGCGAACTGGTTCAGGTACTTGAAAATCTGGACGTTGAACTGCGCGGGCATCAGGTGGTCCGCGAGGAACCCCTGCAGCGAAATCTGGAACGACGAGAACATCGGGAACGCGGTGAACAGCGCGAACGCGACCGTCACGAGCGGCACGAGTGCCAGCATCGTCGTGAACGTGAGGCTGCCCGCCACTTGCGGGATGCGATCCTCGGCGCTGCGCCGGGCCGCGAATTGCGCGAGGCGCTTGATGGTGTCGAGATCGACGCTCAACTTCGGCAAACGGTTTCTCCTTCTTGATGCCGCGCGCCCGACGGCGCGCCGCCGCCGCGCTGCGCGACGACTTCAGCCCCTATAATAGCCGCTCGATCCAGCAGGGGCCGACTGCACCGGGCATCCGCGCGGCCGCACGCGGCCCCGTCGCCCATGAAAGACATTCTCGTCCTCTATTACAGCCGTCACGGCGCCACGCGCGATCTCGCGCTCGCGATCGCGAACGGCATCGACAGTGTGCCCGGCATGCAGGCGCGCATCCGCACCGTGCCGTCCGTCTCGACGGTCTGCGAAGCCACCGCCCCTGACATCCCCGCCGACGGCCCGCCGTACGCGGAGCTGCGCGATCTCGAGGAATGCGCGGGCCTCGCGCTCGGCTCGCCGACCCGCTTCGGCAACATGGCCGCCTCCCTCAAGTATTTCCTCGACGGCACGACCCCGCAATGGCTGTCGGGCGCGCTGACCGGCAAGCCGGCGAGCGTGTTCACGTCGACCGGCAGCCTGCACGGCGGCCAGGAATCGACGCTGCTGTCGATGATGTTGCCGCTGCTGCATCACGGGATGATGATCGTCGGGATCCCGTACACGGAAGCCGCGCTCAGCACGACGCGCACGGGCGGCACGCCTTACGGCGCGTCGCACGTGTCGCAGCACGATCGCAGCGCGGCCGCAGGGCTCTCCGCCGACGAAAAGGCGCTCGCGGCCGCGCTCGGCGTGCGGCTCGCCCGCGCGGCGGCCGCGCTGTCCGCCGCCCAGGCGACCGACGCCGCATGAACGCGCCCGGCCGCCCCGCCGCCGCCCGGCCGCACTACGCGCTGGCCGCCGCCGCGTGCCTCGCCGCGCTGATCGCGCTGTCGCTCGCCTGGGAGCTGTGGCTCGCGCCGCTGCGCCCGGGCGGCTCGGCGCTGATGCTCAAGGCGGTGCCGCTCGCGCTCGCGCTGCCCGGCGTCTGGCGGCGTAACATCTATACGATGCAGTGGGCGAGCATGCTGATCCTCGTCTATTTTGCCGAAGGCATCGTGCGCGGCATGTCCGACCGCGGGCTGTCCGCGACGCTCGGCTGGTGCGAGACCGCGCTCGCCGTCGGCTTCTTCGTGGCGGCGCTTGCCTACGTCGCGCCGTTCAAGCGCGCGGCGAAAAAGCAGCGCGCTGCGTCCTGACCCTTACGCGACCGACCGTGATGATTTCTTCCGAAGCCTTCGTTTCCGCCTGCCGCGACGCGATCGGCGCCGCCGGCGTGCTGACCGATCCGCATGACACCGAACCGTTCCTGACTGACTGGCGTCGCCGCTACAAGGGCAGCGCGTGCGCGGTGCTGAAACCGGCCGATACGGCGGAAGTCGCCGCGCTCGTCCGGCTCGCGAACGTGCACGGCGTCGCGCTCGTGCCGCAGGGCGGCAACACGGGCCTCGCCGGCGGCGCGACGCCCGACGCGAGCGGCGCCCAGGCCGTGCTGAGCCTCGCGCGCCTGAACCGCGTGCGCGCGCTCGATCCGCACAACAACACGATCACGGTCGAAGCCGGCGTGATCCTCGCCGACGTGCAGGCCCGCGCCCGCGAAGGCGGCCGCCTGTTCGCGCTGAGCCTCGCCGCCGAAGGCAGCTGCACGATCGGCGGCAACCTGTCGACCAACGCGGGCGGCACCGCGGTGCTGCGCTACGGCAACGCGCGCGAACTGTGCCTCGGGCTCGAGGTCGTGACGCCGCAGGGCGAGATCTGGGACGGCCTGCGCGGGCTGCGCAAGGACAACACCGGCTACGACCTGCGCGACCTGTTCATCGGCGCGGAGGGCACGCTCGGGATCATCACGGCCGCCGTGATGAAGCTGCATCCGCTGCCCGCCGCGCAAGTCACCGCGCTGGCCGCGCTCGAGTCGCCGCACGCGGCGCTCGACTTCCTCGCGCTCGCGCAGCGCGCGGCCGGCCCGCTGCTGACCGGCTTCGAGCTGATGTCGGACTTCTGCATGCAACTCGTCGGCAAGCACTATCCGCAGCTGCGCTACCCGTTCGACCGCCCGCATGCGCAGACGGTGCTGCTCGAGCTGTCGGACAACGAGAGCGAAGCGCATGCGCGCGCGCTGTTCGAGAAGCTGATGGAAGAGGCGTTCGAGGCCGGGCTCGTGGTCGACGCGGTGGTCGCGGAAAATCTCGCGCAATCGCGCGCATTCTGGGGCGTGCGCGAACACATTCCGCTCGCCCAGGCCGACGAGGGGCTCAACATCAAGCACGACATCGCGGTGCCGATCTCGTCGATCGCGCGCTTCATCGACGAAACCGACGCGGCGATCCAGCAGGCCGCGCCGGGCGCGCGGATGGTCACGTTCGGCCATCTCGGCGACGGCAACCTGCACTACAACGTGCAGACGCCCGAAGGCGGCGACCCGAAGGCGTTCCTCGCGGAATTCCAGAAGCCGATCAACCGGATCGTCTACGACAACGTGCATCGCCACCACGGCACGATCAGCGCGGAACACGGGATCGGCCAGTTGAAGATCGACGACGCGCAGCGCTACAAGTCGCCGGTCGAAACGGCGCTCATGCGCACGCTGAAGACGGCGCTCGACCCGCGCGGGCTGATGAATCCCGGCAAGGTCCTGCGCTGAAGCCACCTACCCCGGAGCGATGGCCATGAGAATCCGCGTGCTGTCCGACCTGCATCTCGAATGCAACGCGCCCGACACGATCGTCCATGCCGACGCGGATCTCGTCGTGCTCGCCGGCGACATCCACAATCATGCGGAAGGCCTGCGCTGGGCCGCCGAGACATTCGATCCGAGCGTGCCGGTGGTCTATGTGCCGGGCAACCACGAGTACTACGACGGGGAATTCGGCGCGCTCGAAACCGCGATGCGCGACGCCGCGCATACGCTCGACAACGTGCATTATCTGAACAACGGCGTGTACGTCGATCCGGCGCGGCGCTTTCGCGTGCTGGGCACGACGCTGTGGAGCGATTTCACGCTGTTCGGCGCGGACGATGCGAGCGTCGCGCGCGCGATCGAGGCCGGCAGGCGCGTGATGCTCGATTTCAAGGGATTGATCCAGGTGACGTGGCCGCATGAAGCCGCGCTACATGCGGGCGGCACGCCGGAGCGGGACTTCGCGCCCGCCGACGCGATCGCGCTGCACCGGCACGGCCGTGCTTGGCTCGAAGCGCGGCTCGCGACGCCGTTCGCGGGCCGGACGATCGTCGTCACCCATCATGCGCCGCATCTGCGCTCGCTGGCGGAGCGTTACGCGGAAGACCTGGCGTCGGCGGGATTCGTCACGGACATGGCGGAACTCGTGCGGCCGCCCGTGGACCTGTGGATCCACGGCCACACGCATACTTCATTCGATTACGTGACCGACAGCGGCACGCGCGTGGTGTGCAACCCGCGCGGCTATATCTTCCGGCGCACCGGGGAGCTGGAAAATCCCGCGTTTGCGTGGGACAAAGTGGTCGAGCTCGGCTGAACGCCGGGCCAGGCGGCCGCGCGATGCGGCCCTTTCCGATCCGGCATGCCGCCCGATCAGCGGTCGGCGCGGCGCGATCCGTTCGACGACGCGCGCACCCGCACCGGCACCGGCTTCATGCGTGCCTTCATCGCCCGCAGCAGATCCCGCGCGGCCGCGGCGGCGGCCGCCGCGCCAAGCAGAACGCCAAGGCCGATCATCAATTGCGTATCCATTGCGACTCCGGGTGTGGGCAGATCCATGTCTCTATGATCCAACAGTATCAAACTGTCTGCCGGCCGATGGTAAAAAAATGTTGCACGAACGACAAATCTCGTCAGATCGGCGTGGAGCGCGCCGTCATGTCGCAGCCCTGAACTGCGCGAGCACGGCTTCGTCGGCTTCGAGGGTGGCCGGCAACTCGTCGCGCAGGAAATCGACCCAGGTTCGGATTTTCGCGTCGAGGTACTGGCGCGACGGATACAGCGCGTAGATGTTCATCACGTGCGACCGGTATTCGGGCAACACGCGCACGATGTTGCCGCTGCGCAGCCCACCGATCGCCGAATAGAGCGGCAACCCGCCGATCCCCATCCCTTCCCGCACGGCCACCGCGAGCGCCTCCGCGACGTTCACGCGGAACGGCGGCGCCGTGATCGGAATCACCTCGTCGCCGTGCGGCCCCGACAGCGCCCACTCGTCGAAGTGAAAGCCCGGCGCGACCATCCCGAGACAAATGTGCTGCTCGAGATCCGCCGGCGTATGCGGCGCGCCGTACGCGTCGACATAGCCGGGCGACGCGCACACCACGCTGTAGCTCTCGCCGAGCCGCTGCGACACGAGCCCCGAATCGGGCAGGTCGCGGCCGACGACGATCGCGACGTCGTACCCCTCGTCGAGCAGGTCGGGCATCCGCTGCGCGAGCGTCAGCTCGACGTGCACGTCCGGATAGCGCTGCCGGTAGCGCGCAATGGCCGGCACCAGATAGTGCTGCCCGAGGCTCGTGAAGCAATGGACCTTCAGCTTGCCCGACGGGCGCGCGTGCGCGTCGCCCGCTTCGGCTTCGGCCTGATCGACATACGCGAGGATCTGCTCGCAGCGCTGCAGGTAGCGCTCGCCCGCTTCCGTCAGCGCGATCCGGCGCGTCGTCCGGTTGAGAAGGCGCGTGCGCAGGTGCGCCTCGAGATCCGACACGGCGCGCGATGCATAGGCGGTCGTCGAATTCATCTGCTGAGCGGCGGCGGTAAAGCTTCCCGCATCGACCACGCGGACGAATACCCGCATGTTTTGTAACGTATCCATCCCATTACCCCTTTGAATCCGGGTGGATTGTTGCACAGGGGCCAACCAATATTATCTCAGGATTCGTAAAAATGACTTGCACCGTTGTCCGTTTATTCAGGAATCACTGAAAAATATAATCGCATCCGACTCATCTATATCCGAAAGGGAGAAAATCGTGCGGTCTCCGGCAACAAAAGGGACGCTGGCACTGGCGGTTCTTGCAGTCTCATTAATAATGACCGGCTGCGCGAGCATGGGCGACAACAAGCCCAAGTCCACCCGCATCGAAGCGAATGCGCTCGACGCCGGCGCGGCCATCCGCGCGGCCGACCGCGACGCGGGCTGGCCCGCGTCCGACTGGTGGCGCGCGTACCGCGATCCGCAGCTCGACGCGTGGATCGCCGCCGCCCAGGCCGGTAACCCGTCGCTTGCGGCGGCCGAGGCCCGCGTGCGCGAAGCGCAGGCGATGGCGCGCGTGGCCCGGTCGGCGGAACTGCCGCAGATCAACGGCAACCTGTCGCTGATGCGCCAGCACTGGCCCGACAACGTCTACTACGGCCCGGGGCCGCTCGCCGACACCGACACGTGGAACAACACCGGCACGCTCGGCCTGTCGTATCACCTCGACCTGTGGGGCAAGGACAAGAACGCGACCGAGCGCGCGCTCGATACCGCGCATGCGACCGCGGCCGACGCGCGGGCGGCGAAGCTCGAGCTGGAGGTCAACGTCGTGCGCGCGTATGTCGGCATGTCGATGAACTACGCGCTGCTCGACCTCGCACACGAGACGTTCGAACGCCAGCGCGCGCTGGCCGATCTCGCGCGCAAGCGTCTGCAGGCCGGGATTGGCACGCAGCTCGAAGTCAGCCAGGCCGAATCGACGCTGCCCGACTACGAGCGCCAGATCGACACCTACGAAGAAGCCATCCAGCTCGCGCGCCACCAGCTCGCCGCGCTCGCGGGCAAGGGCCCGGGCGCCGGCGACGCGATCAAGCGGCCGAGCCTCGCGCTCGACGCACCGGCCGGCCTGCCGTCCGCGATGCCGGCCGACCTGCTCGGCCGCCGCCCGGACGTCGTCGCGGCCCGCTGGACGGTCGACGCGCAGGCCCGCGGCATCGATGTCGCGAAAGCCGCGTTCTACCCGAACATCGACCTGCTCGCGACGGTCGGCGGCTTCGGCGTGACCGCGCCGTTCACCGACTTCCTGCGCGCGATGAACGGCGGCTGGACGGCCGGCCCCGCGCTGTCGCTGCCGATCTTCGAAGGCGGCCGCCTGCGCGCGCAACTCGGTGCGGCCGATGCCGGCTACGACCAGGCGGTCGAGCGTTACAACCAGACGGTCGTCGGCGCGCTGAAGGACATCGCCGACCAGGTCGTGCGGATCCGCTCGCTCGATACGCAGAAGAAGGACGCCGCGCGCTCGGTGGCCGCCAACGATCGCAGCTACCAGCTGTCGCGCGAAGGCTTCCGCCGCGGGCTGACCGATTACGTGAACGTGCTGATCGCGCAACAGCAGCTGCTGCGCGCGCAGGAGACGGCGGCCCGCATCGACGCGGAACGCCTCGCCGCGCACGCGCAGCTGATGGCCGCGCTCGGCGGCGGCGTCGAAACGGGCGAGGACGGACGGGACGGCCATCCGTGGGACGGCCATCCGTCGGGCGACCATCCGTCGCGCGACGAATCCGCCGCGGGTGCCGCCGCGCCGGCAGCCGCATCGGGTGCGAAGCCCGTCGCGGCCGTCGCCCGGCCTGCCCGGCCCGCGCAGGTCGCGACGGCCGGCGCGAGCGCCACGCCGGCCGCACGGTAACGCGGAGCGACCGTCATGTCAGCCTCCTCCCCCGCTTCCACGCCTGCCGGCGGCCCGCTTGCGGCCTGGTACGCCGCGTTCGGCGACTGGGCCCGCAGCGACGGCGCCGCGTGGCTCTATCTGTTCAAGGCACTGCTCGCCGCGTTCATCGCGACCGGCGTGTCGATGCGGCTCGACCTGCCGGCGCCGAAGACGGCGATGACCACGGTGTTCATCGTGATGCAGCCGCAAAGCGGCGCCGTGCTCGCGAAGAGCTTCTACCGGGTCGCCGGCACGATCTTCGGGCTGATCGCGACGCTCACGTTCGTCGGGCTGTTCCCGCAGCAGCCGCAGCTGTTCCTGCTCGCGGTCGCGCTGTGGATCGCGCTGTGCACGGCCGGCGCCGCGCGCAACCGCAACTTCCGCAGCTACGGCTTCCTGCTCGCCGGCTATACGACCGCGCTGATCGGCCTGCCCGCGTCGCAGCATCCGGACGGCGCGTTCATGAGCGCCATGACACGCGTGTCCGAGGTCATCATCGGGATCGTGTCGGCCGGCGTCGTCAGCGCGCTGGTGTTTCCGCAGTACACGGGCGAGCAGATGCGCACGACGGTACGCACACGCTTCGGCGGCTTCGTCGACTACGTCGCGGCGGCGCTGTCGGGCAAGCTCGACCGCGCGCACATCGAAACGATCCATACGCGCTTCGTCGCCGACGTGGTCGGTTTCGAGGCCGCGCGCAGCATGGCCGTGTTCGAGGATCCGGACACGCGGATGCGCAGCGGCCGCCTCGCACGGCTGAACAGCGAGTTCATGAGCGTGTCGAGCCGCTTTCATGCGCTGCACCAGCTGATGAACCGGCTGCGCGCGGCTGGCGCCCAGGCCGCGATCGATGCGATCGAGCCGTACTTCCGCGAGATCGCGCCGCTCCTGACCCGCAACGGCGAACCCGTGCGCACGTCGACCGACGCGGCGCGCGCGGCCGAACAGCTGCTCGCATGGCGCGACGCGCTGCCGCGCCGCATCCGCGCCACGCGCGCGGCGCTCGAAGCGCAGCCGGATTTTCCGCTGCTCGACTTCGACACGGCCGCCGAGCTGCTGTACCGCTTCATCACCGACCTGCACGAATACGCGGCAACCTATGCGTCGCTGTCGACCGCGACGCACGAGCGCGAACGCTGGATCGAGCGCTACGAGCCGCGCACCAACGTGACGGCGATGGTGATCGCCGCGATCCGCACCGCGACCGTGATCCTCGTGCTCGGCTGGTTCTGGATCGCGACCGCGTGGCCGAGCGGCGTGACGATGACGCTGACGGCGGCGGCCACCTGCGCGCTCGCGTCGTCGACGCCGCGCCCGACCGCGATGTCCGCGCAAATGGGCATCGGCACGGCCCTGGCCGTCTGCACGGGTTTCCTGCTGATGTTCGGCATCTACCCGCACATCGACGGCTTCCCGCTGCTGTGCGTGGCGCTCGCGCCGCTGCTCGCGATCGGCATCTACATGACGATGAAGCCGAAGCTCGCGGGCTACGGGATGGGCTATCTGATCTTCTTCTGCTTCCTCGCCGGCCCGGACAACATCACGCACTACGACCCGACGAGCTTCATGAACGATGCGCTCGCGCTGGTCCTGTCGATGGTGGTCTCGGCGATCGCGTTCGCGGTGCTGTTCCCGCCGACCGCGCCGTGGCTGAAGAAGCGGCTGTTCGCCGACCTGCGCCATCAGGTGGTCGCGGCGTGCCACGCACGGCTCGCCGGCTTGCGCACGCGCTTCGAGAGCGGCGCGCGCGACCTGATGTATCAGGCGCACACGCTGTCGGCCGACCAGCCCGACGTGCAGCGCGACGCGCTGCGCTGGATGTTCGCGGTGCTGGAAACGGGCAACGCGGTGCTCGACCTGCGCGCCGAACTGGCAGCGCTGCCGTCCGACCCGCGCCATGCGCCGACGACGCCGTGGCGACGCGCGATCGAGACGATGCGCACCGCGCTGTCCAGGCTGTTCAGCAAGCCGGACGCAGCGCGCTTCGACGCGACGCTCGCGGCGGTCAACGCCGCGATCGACGCAACCCGGCACACGCTCGATGCCGTCACGTCGTCGCGCGACGAGCGCCACCGGCTGCAGCGCATCCTGAGCCATCTGCATTTCGTACGCACGGCGCTGCTCGATCCGGAATCGCCGCTCGAGCCGCTCAACCGCAACCGCCCCGTGCGTCCCCAACAAGGAGCCTCGTCATGATGCCGCGTGAAATCGCCATTCTCGATGCCTACATGCCCACGGTGGTCCTGATGTTCGTCCTGGGTGCGCTGGCGACCTGGGCCGTCGACCGCGTGCTCGCCTATACGGGCCTCTACCGTCACGTCTGGCACCCGTCGTTGTTCCGCGCGTGCCTTCTCGTCTGCATTTGCGGCGGACTGAGTCTTGCCGTTTACCGTTGATTCCGAACCATCATGATGCTCAGAAAACTCTTCGGCTTCGTCGCGACCGCCGTCATCCTTCTCGTCGCGATCCTGATCGGGCGCTCGCTGTGGGTGCACTACATGGACGATCCCTGGACCCGCGACGGGCGCGTGCGCGCCGAGATCGTCAACGTCGCGCCGGACGTGTCGGGCGCGATCGTCGAGCTGCCCGTGCATGACAACCAGCTCGTGAAAAAGGGCGACCTGATCATGCAGATCGACCCGTCGCACTACCAGATCGCGGTCGAGCAGGCGCAGGCGGCCGTCGCCGCCCGCCGCGCGGAACTGCAGATGCGCCGCGACGACGCGGCCCGTCGCGCCGACCTCGATGCGCTCGTCGTGTCGAAGGAAAACCGCGAGAACGCGGCGCACAGCGCGTCGAGCGCCGACGCGCAGTACCAGCAGGCAATCGCCGCGCTCGACGCCGCGAAGCTCAATCTGGAACGCACGCGCGTGGTCGCGCCGGTCGACGGCTACGTGACGAACCTGCAGACGTTCAAGGGCAACTACGCGGTAGCCGGCCAGGCCAAGCTCGCGATCGTCGACAGCCACTCGTTCTGGGTCTACGGCTACTTCGAGGAAACCAAGCTGCCGCGCGTGAAGATCGGCGCGCCCGCCGAGATGCGGCTGATGAGCGGCGGCGTGATGAAAGGTCACGTCGAGAGCATCTCGCGCGGCATCTACGATCGGGACAACCCGCAAAGCCGCGACCTCGTCGCGGACGTGAACCCGACCTTCAACTGGGTGCGCCTCGCGCAGCGCGTGCCGGTCCGCATCCGGATCGACGAAGTGCCGGCCGACGTGGTGCTGTCGGCGGGCACGACCTGCACGGTCATCATCGACCCGGACCAGCAGAAGAAAAAGTCGTAAGCGCCGGCGGCCGGGCGCTTACGCCGCGATGCGAAAGCGCCCGACCAGCGACTTGAGCGCCTGAGCCTGCTCGTCGAGCGCATTCGCCGCGGCGGCCGCCTGTTCGACGAGCGCCGCGTTCTGCTGGGTGCCGGAATCCATCTGCATGACCGCGCGGCCGATCTCGTCGATCCCGGCGCTCTGCTCGTCCGACGCCGCGGAGATTTCGCCGATGATGTCGGTCACGCGCTTGACCGCCCGCACCACGTCGTCCATCGTGCGGCCCGCGTCGTGCGCGAGCGCCGCGCCGTTCGCGACGCGCTCGACCGACGCGCCGATCAGCGTACGGATCTCCTTCGCCGCGCTCGCCGCGCGCTGCGCGAGCAGCCGCACCTCGCCCGCGACCACCGAAAAACCGCGCCCCTGCTCGCCCGCACGCGCCGCCTCGACCGCCGCGTTCAACGCGAGGATGTTGGTCTGGAACGCGATTCCCTCGATCGTGCCGATGATGTCGCGGATGTTCTTCGCGCTGTCGTCGATCTCGCTCATCGTCGCGACCACGCGCCCGACGACTTCGCCGCCGGCCTCCGCGACGGCCGATGCATTGGCCGCGAGCGCGCTCGCCTGCCGCGCGTTTTCGGCGTTCTGCCGCACGGTCGACGTGAGCTCCTCCATGCTGGCCGCGGTGCGCTCGAGCGCGACGGCCTGCTGCTCGGTACGCCGCGACAGGTCGAGATTGCCGGTCGAGATCTCGCCGGACGCAGCCGCGATCGCCTCGGCGCTGACGGCGATCTCGCCGACGGTCGCCGCGAGCCCGGTCTGCATGTCGGACAGCGCACGTACCATGCTGTCGCGGTCGTGCCGGCCGAGCGGGATCGGCCGCGTGAGGTCGCCGCGCGCGATGTCGGCGGCGATCGCCTTCGCATCGGCGGGCTCGCCGCCGAGCTGCGACGCGAGGCGGCGCACGACCCGTTCGGCGATCACGATCGCCAGCACGAACAGCGCGGCCGTCATCGCCGCGATCATCGCGAACGACGACGAGAAGATCGTTGCGGACGCATCGAGCGTCGCCTTCGACTTCGCGCCGCGCGTCTTCACGAGCATGGCGACCAGCTTCTCGAGCTTGGCGGTCTCGACCAGCAGCGACACGTCCTGCGTGCCGACCTGCCAGTTCATCTGCGACAGGTCGAGCGGCTGCGCCTGCACGAGCGCGACGAAATCGCGCAGATGACCGCTCCACGTGCCGACCGCCATCGAGAACGCGCGCAGTCGCGCGGAATCGTCCGCATCGGCCGGATCCGCGTAATGCTGCAGCGTCGCGAGCGCCTGGCCGATCGACGCGAGCCCCGCGCGAACCTCGGCGCCCAGGTCGTCGCGCTCCTTCGCGGTGGTCGCGGTCAGCAGCATCTTCTGCGCGCGGCTCGCACGCAGCACCTCGGCGCGCACTTCCTCCGCCGCGCGGCTCGCGACGTGCCCCTGCTCGTAGACCGACGCGATCGACGCGTTCACCCGGCTGATCTGCCACAGCGAAAACACGCCGATCGCGAGCGTGCCGGCCAGCAGGATCGCGAACGCCGCGCGCAACGTCGCCTTGACCGTCCAGGGCCGGCTTTCGCGCCGGGCTGCGCGCGGACGTCGTGCGGCGGCGGGCCTGGCGGCTGCACCGGATGCGCTGGTGGCCGCACCCGGCCGCGGATGCAATGATGCTGCTTTCATCGATATATCCCCGTGTTGATCCCACCGCCGGACAGGTCGGGTCCGGCGGCTACCGTGATGCCCGCCCGGCTCGTGGCCGGTGCGGTGCGTGGCGCGCCTCTGTTGCCGTTGCGTCGTTCTACGGCCGCTCTCGCCATTCCTTGAGTCCGGACAAACACCGAGCCGAGCCCGGCGTGCCCGCGCTCACGGCAGACGCGCTGCCTGCGTTATACCCGGCCAAAAAAGGGCGGAATGGCCGATCGGCCGGCCCCGCGGCTCGCGGCGATGTCCGAATCGCGATAAAAGTTGGCCGGACATTCTCGATACGCCACATTACACTTCTTTGACGCAACAACGATTCGAACGCGCCGATCCCCATCAGAGCGCGTCCCGTCACCTCAACTCGCTCAGCTCACATGGAAACCAGCCTCGATACGGGTGCCGGCAACCCCGCCGCAGCCCAGCCGTCTGCTCCACCCGCCGCGCGCACCGTCTACCCGGTGCTCGGCGCGATCAGCTTCTCGCACATGCTCAACGACATGATCCAGTCGTTGATCCTCGCGATCTATCCGATGCTCAAGAGCCAGTTCGCGCTGTCGTTCGCGCAGATCGGCCTGATCACGCTGACCTACCAGATCACCGCGTCGCTGCTGCAGCCGCTCGTCGGGCTCTATACGGACAAGCGGCCGAAGCCCTATTCGCTGCCGGTCGGGATGGGCTTCACGCTCGCGGGGCTGCTGCTGATGTCGGCCGCGCAGACCTTCCCGACGCTGCTGGTGGCGGCGGCCCTGGTCGGCTGCGGCTCGTCGGTGTTCCATCCGGAATCGTCGCGGGTCGCGCGGATGGCGTCGGGCGGCCAGCACGGGCTCGCGCAGTCGCTGTTCCAGGTCGGCGGCAACGCCGGCTCGGCGCTCGGGCCGCTGCTCGCCGCGCTGGTGATCATCCCGCACGGCCAGCACAGCATCGCGTGGTTCTCGGCGGCCGCGCTCGTCGCGATGGTCGTGCTCACGCAGATCGGCCACTGGTACAAGAAGCATCCGTCGATGAAGAAGAAGGCCGCGGCGGCCGGCCATCCGACGCTGTCGCCGCGCCGCGTGCTCGCCGCGATCGGCGTGCTGGTGCTGCTGCTGTTCTCGAAGTACTTCTACCTCGCGAGCATCAACAGCTATTTCACGTTCTATCTGATCGACAAGTTCCACCTGTCGGTGCAGGCCGCGCAGATCCACCTGTTCGTGTTCCTCGCGGCCGTGGCGGCCGGCACGCTGATCGGCGGGCCGGTGGGCGACCGGATCGGCCGCAAGTACGTGATCTGGGTGTCGATTCTCGGCGTCGCGCCGTTCACGCTGCTGCTGCCGTACGCGAACCTGTTCTGGACGAGCGTGCTGAGCGTGATCATCGGCATCGTGCTGGCGTCGGCGTTCGCCGCGATCCTCGTCTATGCGACGGAACTGATGCCCGGCAAGGTCGGGATGGTCGCGGGCCTGTTCTTCGGCTTCGCGTTCGGCCTGGGCGGCGTGGGCGCCGCCGTGCTCGGCCAGCTCGCGGACGCGACGAGCATCCCGTTCGTCTACAAGGTGTGCTCGTTCCTGCCGCTGATCGGCGTGCTGACGGTGTTCCTGCCGAACCTCGAAAGCGCGCGCCGCAAGAAGGCGTGACGGGGCGGCCGCGGCATGCGTGCCGCGGCTGGTGGCTCAATAAACGTTGCGAAGTGTGTCGCCAAAGGGCTATCGGCGCGGGGACTTTCGCGTCCCACGATCGAGAATTCGAGCGCCCAGCAGGACCAGCGCCAACGCGATCACGAAGCTGACGCCGAGCATGGTACTAATCAGGATGTCACCCTGGCCGTGAACACCGAGCATGTCGAACACGCTGAACAGCGGTTCGAACGCTCGCCAACCGGCGCCGCTTTGAAACCATTCATCCAGAGGTGAATTCGCCAGGCCGAGATAGACCGGGATCGTCAAAGCGATCGCGGCAAGCAGACGCAGAAGCGCTTTCATTGGACGACCACTCGACCGTAGTACTTCATCCCGGTGCCTGGAATCGTGCCGACGGCCTGCGACTTGAGGAACTTGCGAAGCGCATCGAACTGGGTTTTGTTCGGCAGTGTGATGCAGCCTTCGCTGATGCCCCAGTATCCGACGGGATGCAACCGGAAGTGGCCACGCCGAATGCCGTTGAGCGACGTCCAGTCGTCGATCACGCCATCGTTGCGATACAACGCGAACCAATCCGCGCGATGAGTACCTGCAAGCAGATCGGAGCGAAAGTCGTTCAACCACCCCATGCGTCCACCGCTCTGGCGATCCACGATGTAGTAAACACCGGCCGGCAACGGCCCGTCGTTGGGAACTGTTGTCGAATTCGGATCATTGACATATCGACCGTTGCCGCTGAATGCGGCGACTGCCCCAAAACCCGCACAATGCAGGACGGACGAGCGCTGACGGTTTAACGAGAAAGTACATTCCACAGGCATTCTGGCCCTCTCCGGATAGTTATTTTTTTGATGCGACCGCGTGCGACGTGCGATCGCCCCGACTGCCCCAACTTCCCCGGCAGCCGCGAGAGCTTAATCCATCATGGCCCGTTCGTCATTGCAGCGCCTAAGCACGACGCGCCTCCCTGCCTCCCTAAATGACTGCTGCCCCTCGCTCGGTCGCATGCAGCGTCAGGAAACGCTTGAGGATGCCGGTCGAATAGCTGCTCGCGATCGCCGACAGGAAGTGCGAGAACGACTGTGTCGCGTGGTCGTCGGCCGTATCGGAGATCGTGCGCACGAGGGCGAACGGCACGTCGTGCTCGGCGCACACCTGCGCGATCGCCGCGCCTTCCATCTCGACCGCGAGCGCGTCGGGCAACGCATCGCGCAGCGCGACGACCTCGCGCTCGCTCGACACGAAACGGTCGCCGCTGATGATCAGCCCGCCGTGCAGCGACGCGCCGGCCAGCCCGAAACGCTCGGCGAACCGCGCGCCCTCCTCGGCGACGAACAGCGTGCATGCGGCCTTCAGGCGGGCCGTCAGTTCCAGGTCGGTCGCGAACCGCGTGATGCCGAGCAGCGGCACCTCATAGCGCGGAAACAGCGGCGACGCATCGAGGTCGTGCTGCAGCAGCGTATCGGCGACGACGACGTCGCCGATACGCACCGTGCGCGACACACCGCCGGCGACCCCGGTAAACACGACGCCGGACACGCCGAACACATGGATCAGCGCACTGACCGTCGCGGCGGCCGCGACCTTGCCGACCCGCGCGAGCGTGACGACGCAGGCCGCGCCGTGCACGGTGCCGAGGTGGTAGTCGCGGCGGCCGAGCGTGATCGTCTTCATCACGCCCTCGGCGCGCATCGCGGCGATCAGGTCGCCGAGCTCCTCGGGCAGCGCGGCCAGAATGCCGAGCGGGCGCGTCGAAACCGTTCCGACCATGTCGATGCTCATCATTCCACCGCCTGCAGTTTCGCGACCGCCAGCGCGAGCCACTTCTCGCCGTGCCGCTTGAACTTCACCTGCGCCTTCGCATCGGCGCCGTTGCCTTCGAGCGCGGTGACCGTGCCCTCGCCGAACTTGGTGTGAAACACCTGCTGGCCGACGCGAAAGCCGGTGTCGGCCGCGCGCTGCTTGTTCGCGAACGCCGGCAGCGGCGCGGAAACCGCCGCGTCGACGACCTGCTCGCGACTGCCGCCGCCCGGCCGCGAGAACCAGTCGCGCCCCCAGCCGGCGTTGTCCGAGCGGCCGCCCCAGCGCGCGCCCGCCTCGACCTTCGGCGTCAGCCACTTCAGCACGTGCTCCGGCAGTTCGTCGAAGAAGCGCGAGCGCACGTTGTAGCGCGTCTGGCCGTGCAGCATCCGGCTCTGCGCGAACGACAGGTAGAGCCGCTCCTTCGCGCGCGTAATTGCGACGTACATCAGCCGGCGCTCTTCCTCGAGGCCGTCCGATTCGAGCACGCTGTTCTCGTGCGGGAACAGCCCTTCCTCGAGGCCGGTGATGAACACGGCCGAGAATTCGAGACCCTTCGCCGCGTGCACCGTCATCAGCTGCACGGCGTCCTGGCCGGCCTGCGCCTGGTTGTCGCCGGCTTCGAGCGATGCGTGCGACAGGAAGCCCGCGAGCGGCGTCATCGTGTCGGGGTTCTGCGCGGGGTCGTCGAGCGGCGCCGGATCCAGCACGTCGACCGACGGATCGTTCGCGTCCACGCCGAGCTCGGGCGCCGCGATCGCACCCGCGCGCAGCGGGATCGAGCGGGCCGGCGCGTCGAGCCCGTAGCCTTCCTCGCTGACGAACGCGGTGGCCGCGTTCACGAGTTCCTGCAAGTTCTCGAGGCGGTCCTGGCCTTCGCGCTCGCCCTGGTAGAAATCGGCGAGGCCGCTTGCGCGCACGACGTATTCGACCGTCTCGGGCAGGCTCATCTGCTGCGTCTCGGCGCGCATCTTCGCGATCAGCGTCGCGAACCCGCCGAGGCTCGTGCCGGCCTTGCCGGTCACGTACGGAATCGCGGCGGCCATCGAGCAGTCGTACAGGCGCGCGGCATCGGCGAGCTGCTCGATGGAGCGCGCGCCGATCCCGCGCGTCGGGAAGTTCACGACGCGGACGAACGCGGTGTCGTCGTTCGGGTTGTCGATCAGGCGCAGGTACGCGAGCGCATGCTTCACTTCCTGGCGCTCGAAGAAGCGCAGGCCGCCGTACACGCGATACGGAATACCCGAAGTCATCAGCGTGTGCTCGATCGCGCGCGATTGCGCGTTGCTGCGATACAGAACGGCGACTTCGCTGCGCGACATCCCGGTGTTGATCAGCGAGCGGATTTCCTCGACGATCCAGCCGGCTTCCTGCGCATCGGTGCTCGCCTCGTACACGCGCACCGGCTCGCCGTGGCCGGCGTCGGTGCGCAGGTTCTTGCCGAGGCGGTGCGCGTTGTTCGAGATCAGCTGGTTCGCCGCGTCGAGGATGTTGCCGTGCGACCGGTAGTTCTGCTCGAGCTTGATCAGGTTGCGCACGCGGAATTCGTCTTCGAAGTCGCGCATGTTGCCGACGTTCGCGCCGCGGAACGCGTAGATCGACTGGTCGTCGTCGCCGACCGCGAAGATCGCGTTCTCGCCGCCCGCGAGCATCTTCAGCCACGCGTACTGGAGCTTGTTGGTGTCCTGGAACTCGTCGACGAGGATGTGCCTGAAGCGTGCCTGGTAGTGCGCGCGCAGCGGCGCGTTGTACGCGAGCAGCTCGTAGCAGCGCAGCAGCAGCTCGGGGAAGTCGACGACGCCCTCGCGCTGGCACTGCTGGTCGTACGCCTGGTACAGCTCGACGAACTTGCGGTTGAAGTTGTCGGTCGCGTCGACCTTGTCGGGACGCAGCCCCTGCTCCTTCGCGTTGTTGATGAAGTACTGGACATTCTTCGGCGGGTACTTCTCGTCGTCGACGTTCGCCGCCTTCATCAGCCGCTTGATCGCGGACAATTGATCGGCCGTGTCGAGGATCTGGAAGGTCTGCGGCAGGCCGGCGTCGCGCCAGTGGGTGCGCAGCATCCGATTGCACAGCCCGTGGAACGTGCCGATCCACATCCCGCGCGTGTCGATCGGCATCATCGCTGACAAGCGCGCCATCATCTCGCGCGCGGCCTTGTTCGTGAAGGTGACGGCGAGCACGGTGGGCGGCGACGCATAGCCCTGCTGGATCAGCCACGCGATGCGGGTGATCAGCACGCGGGTCTTGCCGCTGCCCGCCCCCGCGAGGATCAGCGCCGGTTCGTTCGGCAACGTGACGGCGGCGTATTGTTCAGGGTTCAGATTGGCGAGCAGATCGGGCATGGAGCGGCAGCGGGCGTGCGAGAAAAATGCGGACCCGACATTATAAGTCGGCGGCGCGATGCCGTTTCCGATCCGTTCGGCCTTGCGCCGCCGCGGCGCAGTGAGGGCCGCCCGACGGACCGACGCGGACCCTGCAATGGCTGGCCGATGTGCATCCATTTATAATTGCCGGATTCGGCATCCAATTCACGCATTTTTCGGCAGATTTCCAACCATGAGCGACAGCACGCTTGCGAAGAGTTTCGAACCCCACACCATCGAGTCCCAATGGGGGCCGGAGTGGGAAAAACGCGGCTATGCCGCCCCGGCCTTCGACCCGGCGCGCCCCGATTTCGCGATCCAGCTGCCGCCGCCGAACGTCACCGGCACGCTGCACATGGGCCACGCGTTCAACCAGACGATCATGGACGGCCTCGCGCGCTACCACCGGATGCTCGGCGAGAACACGCTGTGGGTGCCCGGCACCGACCACGCCGGGATCGCGACCCAGATCGTCGTCGAGCGCCAGCTCGATGCGCAGGGCGTGTCGCGCCATGACCTCGGCCGCGAGAAGTTCGTCGAGCGCGTGTGGGAGTGGAGGCAGCAGTCCGGCTCGACGATCACCGGCCAGGTGCGCCGCCTCGGCGCGTCGACCGACTGGTCGCGTGAATATTTCACGATGGACGACAAGATGTCGGCCGCCGTGCGCGACGTGTTCGTCACGCTCTTCGAACAGGGCCTGA
Organism: Burkholderia sp. SIMBA_051; assembly: GCF_046534915.1. Classification (NCBI taxonomy): domain Bacteria; kingdom Pseudomonadati; phylum Pseudomonadota; class Betaproteobacteria; order Burkholderiales; family Burkholderiaceae; genus Burkholderia; species Burkholderia sp. SIMBA_051. The sequence goes on from NZ_JAWRXS010000004.1 coordinate 311,203, forward strand.
TCTACCGCGGCAAGCGCCTCGTCAACTGGGATCCGGTGCTGCTCACCGCGGTGTCGGATCTCGAAGTCGCGAGCGAAGAGGAAAACGGCCACCTGTGGCACATCCGCTACCCGCTCGTCGACGGTTCGGGCTCGCTGACCGTCGCGACGACGCGTCCCGAGACGATGCTCGGCGACGTCGCGCTGATGGTCCACCCGGAAGACGAGCGCTACGCGCACCTGATCGGCAAGCTGGTCACGCTGCCGCTGACGGGCCGCGAGATCCCGGTGATCGCCGACGACTACGTCGACCGCGAGTTCGGCACGGGCGTCGTGAAGGTCACGCCCGCGCACGACTTCAACGACTACCAGGTCGGCCTGCGCCACAACCTCGCGCCGATCGAGATCCTGACGCTCGACGCGAAGATCAACGACAACGGCCCCGAGCAGTATCGCGGCCTCGACCGCTTCGACGCACGCAAGGCAATCGTCGCCGACCTCGACGCGCAGGGCTTCCTCGACTCCGTGAAGCCGCACAAGCTGATGGTGCCGCGCGGCGACCGCACGGGCGTCGTGATCGAGCCGATGCTGACCGACCAGTGGTTCGTCGCGATGACGAAGGCGGCGCCGGAAGGCACGTTCAACCCGGGCAAGTCGATCACCGAGACGTCGCTCGACGTCGTGCGCAACGGCCAGATCAAGTTCGTGCCGGAAAACTGGACGACCACCTACTACCAATGGCTCGAGAACATCCAGGACTGGTGCATCTCGCGCCAGCTGTGGTGGGGTCACCAGATTCCCGCGTGGTACGGCGAGAACGGCGAGGTGTTCGTCGCGCGCAACGAGGAAGAAGCGCGCGCGCAGGCCGCCGCGAAGGGCTATGCCGGCGCGCTCAAGCGCGACGAGGACGTACTCGACACGTGGTTCTCGTCGGCGCTCGTGCCGTTCTCGTCGCTCGGCTGGCCGAACGAAACGCCTGAACTGCAGCACTTCCTGCCGTCGTCGGTGCTCGTCACGGGCTTCGACATCATCTTCTTCTGGGTCGCCCGGATGGTGATGATGACCACGCACTTCACCGGCAAGGTGCCGTTCCATACCGTCTACGTGCACGGCCTCGTGCGCGACGCGGAAGGCCAGAAGATGTCGAAGAGCAAGGGCAACACGCTCGACCCGATCGACATCGTCGATGGCATCGACCTCGAAACGCTGGTCGCGAAGCGCACGACGGGCCTGATGAACCCGAAGCAGGCCGCCACCATCGAGAAGAAGACGCGCAAGGAATTCCCGGACGGCATCGCCGCGTTCGGCACCGATGCGCTGCGCTTCACGATGGCGTCGATGGCGACGCTCGGCCGCAACGTGAACTTCGACCTCGCGCGCTGCGAAGGCTATCGCAACTTCTGCAACAAGCTGTGGAACGCGACGCGTTTCGTGCTGATGAACTGCGAAGGCCACGACTGCGGCAACGACAAGCCGGAAGTGTGCGGCGCGGGCGACTGCGGCCCCGGCGGCTACCTCGACTTCTCGGCGGCCGACCGCTGGATCGTGTCGCTGCTGCAGCGCACCGAGGCCGACATCGCGAAGGGCTTCGCCGATTACCGTTTCGACAACATCGCGACCAGCATCTACAAGTTCGTGTGGGACGAGTACTGCGACTGGTACCTCGAACTCGCGAAGGTGCAGATCCAGAACGGCACGCCGGAACAGCAGCGCGCGACGCGCCGCACGCTGCTGCGCGTGCTCGAGACGGTGCTGCGCCTCGCGCACCCGATCATCCCGTTCATCACCGAAGCGCTCTGGCAGAAGGTCGCGCCGCTCGCCGGCCGTTATCCGCAAGGCAAGGCCGAGGGCGAAGCGTCGCTGATGACGCAGGCGTATCCGGTTGCGAACCTGCAGAAGATCGACGAGGCGTCCGAGCAATGGGCGGCCGACCTGAAGGCGATCGTCGACGCGTGCCGCAACCTGCGCGGCGAGATGAACCTGTCGCCGGCGACCAAGGTGCCGCTGCTCGCGGCCGGCGACGCCGAGCGCCTGCGCTCGTTCGCGCCGTACGTGCAGGCCCTCGCCCGCCTGTCGGAAGTCCAGATCCTCGCGGACGAAGCGACGCTCGACAAGGAAGCGCACGGCGCGCCGATCGCGATCGTGGGCCCGAACAAGCTGGTACTGAAGGTGGAGATCGACGTCGCGGCCGAGCGCGAGCGCCTGTCGAAGGAAATCGCGCGCCTGACGGGCGAGATCGCGAAGTGCAACGCGAAGCTCGGCAACGAGGCATTCGTCGCGAAAGCGCCGCCGGCCGTGGTCGAGCAGGAACAGAAGCGCGTGGCCGAGTTCGGTAGTACGCTGGAAAAACTGCGCGCCCAGCTCGATCGGTTGCCTGCGTAACAAACGGTAAGGTCGTTTGCGTTCACTATAATCGGAACGTGAACATAGACCGTCTGACAAGTCGATTACAGGAATAAAGGTTCGATCATGTTGAAAGTCAACAAGGCGGTATTCCCGGTTGCCGGTCTCGGCACGCGGTTCCTCCCTGCAACGAAGGCGAGCCCGAAGGAAATGCTGCCGGTCGTCGACAAGCCGCTGATCCAGTACGCGGTCGAGGAAGCGATCGCCGCGGGCATCACCGAGATGATCTTCGTGACCGGGCGCAGCAAGCGCGCAATCGAGGACCACTTCGACAAGTCGTACGAGGTCGAGGCCGAACTCGAGGCGCGCGGCAAGGCAAAGCTGCTCGAGCTCGTGCGCAGCATCAAGCCGAGCCACGTCGACTGCTTCTACGTGCGCCAGCCGGAAGCGCTCGGCCTCGGCCATGCGGTGCTGTGCGCGGAAAAGCTCGTGGCGGACAACCCGTTCGCGGTGATCCTCGCCGACGACCTGCTCGACGGCAACCCGCCGGTGATGAAGCAGATGGTCGACGTGTTCGACCACTATCACAGCTCGGTGATCGGCGTGGAAGAGATTCCCCCGTCGGAGACGAAGTCGTACGGGATCGTCGATGGCAAGGAGTGGGAAGAGTCGATCGTCAAGATGTCGGCGATCGTCGAGAAGCCCGCGCCGGAAGTCGCGCCGTCGAACCTCGGCGTGGTCGGCCGCTACATCCTGAAGCCGCGCATTTTCGAACACCTGCGCGCGCTGAAGCCGGGCGCGGGCGGCGAGCTGCAGCTCACCGACGCGATCCAGGCGCTGCTCGCCGACGAACAGGTGCTGGCCTACAAGTATCAGGGCACGCGCTACGACTGCGGCAGCAAGCTCGGCTACCTGAAGGCGACGGTCGAATTCGCGCTGCGCCACCCGGAAGTCGGCACCGAGTTCGACGCGTACCTGCGCACGCGCCGCAACGCGCATCCGGCCGCCTGAACGCGGCCCGGGCCGGCCTCGCCTTTCCGGCGGGCCCGCCCTCACCTCACGGCCGGCGCGTCAGCGCGCGGCGGCCGGCTTCACCGAGACGACGCCCGGCATTGCGCCCGCGTCGTCTTTTTTCGTCTTCACGAGCCAGCCGTCACCCTGCTCGAACGGCAGCTTCGCGAGCGCGCTCCGCACGAGCGTCGGCGCGGCCTGCTGCGTGCCCGCATCGCGATCGCGCAGCGACGCCGACACGCGATAGACGTCCGCGCCCGAGCTCGCATCGACGAAACGCAGCGTCAGCACGTGGCGGTACACCGTACCCGCGAACGGCAGCGCGAACGGCGCCGGCCCGTCGACGGTCACGCACGCGCTGCTCGCGGCGCCGCACTGGTCGGCCGTCGCCGCGACGGACGCCGGCTGCGTCGCATACGCGATCGACAGCCGGTAGCGCGCATCCTTGCCGGCTTGCGCGTCGAAGCCACGCTGCGCGAGCTCGTCGCGCACGAGCGTCTCGATCCGCCGGTATTCGGCATCGTCGGCCTGAGCGGCCGTGCGGACGACATCGTAGCCGTGCGCACCGGACGCGAACGCATTCGGCTGCCCGAGCGCGCTCACGCCGGTCGTGACGCCGGCGCAACCCGTCAACAGCGACGCCGCCAATGCGGTCGCTGCCCATTCCTTTCTCATGACTTCCCCCAAATGCCTGCCGTCGTGCCCGGCCCTGTCAGGCGGACGGCTCGTCGATCGCGGGCAGCGACACCGTCACCGCGGTGCCGACACCCACTTCGCTGTCGACCGTCACGCTGCCGCCGTGGCGCGTGACGACCGTCTTCACGAATGCCATGCCGAGCCCCGAACCCGAGATTTCGGGCCGCTCGCCGGCATGGAACCGCTTGAAACGCTCGAACAGATGCCGCTGATCTTCCGGCGCGATGCCGTACCCCTGATCGCGAATCGTACAGAACATCCGCCTCGATGCGTGCTCGATCGTCAGCGTACACGTGATCACCGTGTCGGACGGACTGTATTTGACCGCGTTGTTCAGCACGTTGACGAACGCGCGCGTGATCAGCGAGCGGTCGGCGCGCGTCCAGCCCATGTCGGTGCCGACGTCGGTATCGATGCGGATACGCTTGGCCTGCGCCTGCGGCCAGACTTCGTCGCTCGCGTCGATCAGCACGTCGACGAGGCTCGTCGGTTCGAGCTGGTACGCCTGCGACTCCGCGCGCGCCAGTTGCACGAACTCGTCGGCGAGCGACAGCGCGCGATGCGCGTACCGCTCGATCCGAGCGAGCAGCGTGCGCGTCGCGTCGGTCTCGACGCGTTCGCGCTCGATCTCGACGAGCGCGAGGATCGACGACTGCGGCGAGCGCATGTCGTGCGACAGCAGGTGCAGCGCCTCCTCGCGCTGCCGCTCGGCCGCATGCAGCTCGGTCACGTCGACGAGGCCGGCGATCCAGCCCGTCACGTGGCCCTGCGCGTTCGTACATGCCGCGTAGCGTAGCAGATGGTCGAGCCCGTCGCGGTCGCGCACCTCGATGCCGCGCGCCATCGCGTCGTGCTCGGCCTCGAGCGTCGGGTCGAGCGCGGCCGGCCAGTGTTCGCGGATCGCGACGTCGTGTTCGACGTTGCCGTCGACGGTCTTCATGAAGGTCAGCTCGCCGAGCGCGGCGCGCAGCGGCCGGCCTTCCGGCAACGGCAGCGCGAGCCGCGACCCGTAGCGCTTCGCCGCGTGGTTCGCGATCAGCACGGTGCCGGCCAGGTCGGTGACGAAGATCGGCTCCGGCATGCTGTCGAGGCTGTCCCACACGAAGCGCTTCATGTCCTGCACGCGCTGCGCGGCCTGCGCCATCAGCGCCATCTGACGTTCGAGCACGTCGCCGCCGACGCTGCGCGTGCGCGGCGCCTCGGGCAGCAGGTGCGGCTCGTCGGCGAGCCGCTGCAGCTCGCGGCGCAGGTACGACATCGTCATTTCGAGGCGCCGCCAGTTCCAGATCGGATACACGGCGATCAGCCCGAAGATCGCGGGCGCGGGCGACAGCCACACGCGCGCCTCGAACAACAGCGCCACGCTCGCGACGACGGCCGCCGCGGCCAGGCTCAGCGTCAGCAGCAGGCCGCGCCACGGCGACAGCATCAGGAAACCGGCCAGCAGCACCGCGAGCGGCAGCAGCGACGCGGCGAACAGCCCCGCGCGCGACACGGGCAGGATCGCGCTGCCGGTCGTCAGCATGTCGAGCACGTTCGCATGGATGTACACGCCGGCGAGCGGGCCGAACTCGCCCGACACCGGTGTCGCGAAGCGGTCGTAGAGGCCCGAAGCCGTCACGCCGACGACGACGATCTTGCCGCGCAGCGCATCGGGTTTCACGCGCCCTTCGAGCACGTCGTCGAACGACAGCGTCGGATACGCGGGGGTGTTGCGGCTGAACGGGATCAGGTAGCGGCCCTCGCCTGTCACGTCGCGCGACAGGTCGTGCGCATGCGCGCCGGGCGCGCCGCCGGCCGGATGCAGCCGGCCGGCCTCGAGCGCGCGGTAGACGGGCACCATCAGTTGCGGCCAGCGCACGCGTCCGTCGCTTTCGAACAGCGCGACGCTGCGCACGATGCCGTCGGGATCGACTTCGAGATTGATGTGGCCGAGCCCCGTCGCGCGGGCCGCAAGCTCCGCCACCGGCGGATCGACGGTGCGCGTGCCGTCCGCCTGCTCCGGGCTCAGCAGCACGGCGAGGAACGTCGGCACACGGGCCATCGCGTCCGCGAACGGACGATCCTCGGGCGACTGCTCGGTAAACAGCACGTCGTAGACGACGGCGGCCGGCTGCGCACGCGCCAGCGTGTCGAGCAATCGCGCATGCACGCTGCGCGGCCACGGCCAGCGGCCGAGCGCGGACACGCTCTGGTTGTCGATGTCGACGACGACGACGTCGGGCGACAGCGGCAGGCTGCGCAGCATCAGCAGCCGGTCGTAGATCAGCCCGTCGACGCTCGACGACAGCCGGCCGAGCGCGCACGCGAGGATCACCGCGATCCCGAGGCAGCCGATCGCGATCCACTCGATCAGGAAGCGGCGGCCGAGGCGCCGCCGCGGGGAAACGGAGTCGGTTTTCATGTGCCGCGGATCAGCGCGACAACGTGAACGCGCTGACCGGACTCGTCTTCTGGTAGAACTTGCCGCCTTCGAACTCCTCGACCGTCACCGCCCAGTAGTAGTCGCCGGGCGGCAGGTGCGCGACGCTGATCTTGCGCGCATGCAGGCCGACCTGGTCGACGACCGGCGCGCTCAGGTCCTTCGAGCGCGACAGCACGAACCGGTAGCGCGCATCCTTGCCCGAGCCGTTCGGCGACCAGCGGAACTCGTAGCCGCCGGCGCCGGGCGACGCGCTCGCGTCGAGCCCCATCTGGCGCCGCTCGAACGCATAGGTGCGCGGCATGCCTTCGAGGCCGTTGGTGTCGATCGCTGCGACCCGCACGAAATACGTGCCGTTCGGCACGTCGCGAAACACCGCGCTCGGCGTATCGGTGCGGGTTTCGCGGAACAGGTCGAGCATGCCCGCGTCGTGGGCGAGCTGCAGGTGGTATGCGTGCGCGGCGGCGAGCGGCGCGATGTCGAACGCGACGTCGGGCTCGTCCTGCACCTTGTCCGGATGCGTGAGCGCCGGTGCGGGCAGCAGCTGGACGGGCGCGCCGATCGCGCCGGATGATGTCGCGACGCTGCCGAAGTTCGCATGCACGAGCGTCGGATCGGCCGGTTGCCGCTTGCCCGCGACGCCGACGGTGCCGTCGAGCACTTCGATGCGCGTCGCCGCGTTGCCGGCCGCGTCGTAGTTCACGCGAAACCGCGTGCCGCGCACGCCGGCCACGACCGACGGCGAGCGGATCTGGAAGCGGTCGTCGCGTTTCTTCAGATGCGTGACTTCGCTGTCGACCGAGCCGCGCGTGAGCTCGAACTCGCGATCGAGCGTGCCGGTCAGCACGGTGCGGCGCAGCGTCTTCAGGTCGAGCTGGCTGTCGGGCGGCAGGCTCATGTGCGTGCCGTCGGTGAGCTCGATCGTCACGAAACCGTTCGCGCCGGTGCGCACGCGGTCACCCTCGTTGAGCGTCGCATCGTCGGCGAGCGGCGCGTACGCGTCGCCGGACCTGCGCTCGGCCGCCCCCTGCACCGCGACGACGCGCGCGGTCAGCTTTTCCTTGCGCAGCCGCGCGACCGGCAGCTTCAGCGCGATGCCGGGCTGCAGGTGCTTCGGGGCCGGCACGCCGTTGATCTGCTGCAGCACCTGCCAGTCGTCCGGGCCCTGCAGGTAACGCGCGGCGACGTCGTACAGCGTGTCGCCGGCTTGCGTACGGTAGACGATCGTCTTGCCCGCGGCAGCCGGCGGCCGCGCGGCGGCCTGCTGTGCCGCGCATGCCAGCGCGACCACGCACGCCGCGCGCAGTGCCGCCGTGCGCAGGCCCGGCGTGCGCTGCGTGATTCGCGCGATCACTCCGGTTCTCCCTGGCCGACCCGCTCGAGCCGGTAGCCGTAGCCGTAGATCGGCGCGAGGCGATAGCCGTTTTCCGGCCGCAGGCCGAGCTTCGTGCGCAGCATCGAGATGTGCGTGTCCATCGTGCGCGACGGAATGTCGGTCGCCTGCTTCCACACGAGATCGAGAATGTGGGCGCGCGACAGCGGCCGGTCGAGATGCTGGAACAGCAGCAGCGCGAGCTCGAACTCCTTCTGCGTGAGGCTCACGGCCTTGTCGCCGACATAGGCCTGCTTCAGGTTCACGTCGAAGCGGAACTGGTCGAACTCGCGAACGGTCGCCTCCGGATTGACCGGATACGCGCGGCGCAGCAGCGAGCCGATGCGCGCGCGCAGGATCGGGCCCGACACGGGCTTGACCACGTAATCGTCGGCGCCGGCGTTGAGGATCTGCGTGATCCCCGCCTCGTCGTCGCGGCTCGTCATGAAGATGATCGGCAGGCTGTGCTCGGACTGGTTCGCACGGACCCACTTCAGCACTTCCTCGCCGGACATGTCGGGCACGTTCCAGTCGAGCACGAGCAGATCGAACGTCTCGCGCTGCAGACGCTTCTTCAGAGCCTTGCCTTCCTTGAACGCATAGCACGTGTGGCCGGCGGCCGTCAGCGTTTGACTGACGAAATCCGTCTGGGCCGGATCGTCATCCAGTACAGCAATTCTCATAGCACCCCGCAAATCGAAATCGATTCGTCCAGTTCAGCTCCCCGCGCTCACTCCGCCGCGCCGCACACGGGCACGGCTTCCGACGCCGGCCGGCGAGCCGCCGTTTGCCGCTCGCGCACCCTGCGTGACACGGCGCCCCGGCCAAATATCTCAAAAACGGGGCACGGACGAACCGGCGATTTCATCATAGTAGTATGAAATTCGCCAAGAAATTGCGCGGACTACGGTCCTTTATTCGAATAATCCTGCCCATCGCGCGATTACGCGCCCTGGTTTGGCGCCCGCCAGGCCGGCCATCGGCTCGGCAAAATCGTCGGCCGGCACACGCCGCCGCCGCGCGAGCGACGGCTACTCCGGCTGCCGCAGCGTCGGCTGCCGCAGCATCCGCTCCAGCTGGCCACGCACGCGCTCCCACGCCGGCGCCGCATAGTCGGGCTGGCTCGCCGCCCACGCGTGCGCGAGATCGAACACGCGCTCGACCGTCGCGCCGCAATACGTGAGGCCCGCGCCGTCGCCGTGCGCGGCGTCGCGCAGCCGTTCGTCGAGCGATTCGGCCAGCCACGGCATCTCGGCCGCCGCCGAATCGGCATAGGCCTCCAGCGCGGCACGCGCGTGGCGATCCTGTTGCGGGTCGAGCTCGATCCGGCTCGACCCCGCCGCGCGTGCGGGCGCGATGCGTTCCGCCGCGGACGGACTTCGAATGGTCCCTTGTCTGAAGGACATGTCCTCTCCCCGTTTGTACGACGGTAGCGTCAGGCATGGCCCCCGTGCCCGCCTCGTATGACGTACCGTGGCCGGCGCATCCATCCGAGACGGACGACCGGCCGGGTCAGTATACGCAGCCGGCCGTGCGACGAGGTTTAAGAATTGTCAGAGGCAGCGAAGGCGCGGCCGGCCCGCCACGGGCGCTGCCCGGCCGGGTGCCGCGAGAGGCGCGTGAGGCGGGCCGTCAGCGGCGGCGCATCAGGAATACGAAGGTCTTGTCCTGGGTCGTCACTTCGACGATCTCATTGCCCGTCTGCTTCGCGAACGCGGCGAAATCGCGCTGCGAGCCCGGATCGGTCGCGAGCACCTTGAGGATCTGCCCGCTCTCCATATCGGCGAGCGCTTTCTTGGCGCGCAGGATCGGCAACGGGCAATTAAGCCCGCGCGCGTCCACTTCCTTGTGAATCTGCATCGGCTGTCGACCTTCGAATGACGCGCCACACGGGCGCGGGAGGAAGCGGCGATTTTACCGCAGCGCGGCCGGGCCTGCCCGCGCCGCCGAGGCACGGCCATGGGGCAGGCAGGCCCGGCCGCGCGCGCCGCTCACGCGCCCGAAAAACCGCCGGCGAGCCGCTCGCGCAGGTGCCGCACGAGCGCGCGCACCGCGCTCGGCACGACCGGGCTGTACGGCCGGATCGCGAAGATATGGTCGCCGAACGCGCCCGACGGCCGCCAGCCGTCGAGCAGCGCGACGAGCCGGCCTGCGTCGAGATCGCGCTGCGCGCTGAAATCCGGCAGCAGCGCGATGCCGAGCCCGCCGAGCGCGGCCTCGCGCATCGCCTCGCTGTTGTTGGCCGCGAAGCTGCCGCGCACCGGCACGCTCACGCGCTGGCGGCGCCGGCCGTCGGGCTCGAAGCTCCAGGCGGCCGGCTCGTTGTCGCGCAGGTAGCACAGGCAGCTGTGATCGACGAGCTCGCTCGGGTGGCGCGGCGCGCCGCGCGCATCGAGGTAGTCCCGGCTCGCGACCAGCAGCGAACGCGTGTCGCACAGCTTCCACGCGACGTGGGTCTGCGGCGCGGTCGTCGTATGGCGGATCGCGAGATCGAAGCCCTCCTGCGTCAGCGAATGCAGCCGGTCGGACAGGTCGAGCTCGATGTGCACGCCCGGATGCTGCCGCAGGAAATCGGGCAGGTGCGGCACCACCTGCTGGCGCCCGAGCGCGACGGGCGCCGTCACGCGCAGCAGCCCGCGCGGTTCGCCGGCCAGATCCTTCACGCGCGCGAAATGCTGGCCGATCGACTCGAACGCGTCGCGCGTGCTGTCGACCAGCGTCTGCCCCGCGTCGGTGAGCCGCACGCTGCGGGTCGTGCGCCGCACGAGCGGCACGCCGGCCGCCTTCTCGAGATCGGCGATGCGCTGGCTCATCGCGGCCTTGCTGATGCCGAGCCGCTGCGCGGCGGCCGTGAAACTGCCGGCCGCGGCGAGCACCGTCAGCGAATGGATATGCGGCCAGAGCGCCTGGACATTTTGCTGATTCATCCATCGATTATTCAGAATTCTGAACAGTGAATCAAGCTGCGCGGCCTTCTCCCGCCCCGCCGCTTTGCCTAGACTAGGCTCCATTCGCCCCCATCCCCAGGAGACACGATGAACCCGGTTCCCGCCTACACGTCCGACGCCGACGTCGGCCATTACCTCGACGGCGCGCCCGTTGCCGGCCGCAGCGGCCGCTTCCAGGACGTCCTCAACCCGGCGCTGGGCCGCGCGGTGCGCCGCGTCGCGCTCGCCGACGGCGACGAAGTGCAGCGCGCCGTCGCGTCGGCCCATGCCGCGTTCCCCGCCTGGGCCGAGACGCCGCCGATCCGCCGCGCCCGCGTGCTGCACCGCTTCCTGCAACTGATGAACGAGCACCGCGACACGCTCGCGGCGATCATCACGGCCGAGCACGGCAAGGTGTTCTCCGACGCGCAGGGCGAAGTCGCGCGCGGCATCGACATCATCGAATTCGCGTGCGGCGTGCCGCAATTGCTGAAGGGCGACTTCACCGACCAGGTCAGCACCGGCATCGACAACTGGACGATGCGCCAGCCGCTCGGCGTCGTCGCGGGCATCACGCCGTTCAACTTCCCGTGCATGGTGCCGTGCTGGATGTTCCCGGTCGCGCTCGCGACGGGCAACACGTTCGTGCTGAAGCCGAGCGAGCGCGACCCGTCGGCGGCGCTGTTCATCGCCGACCTGCTCACGCAGGCCGGCCTCCCCGCCGGCGTGTTCAACGTCGTGCAGGGCGACAAGGGCGCGGTCGACGCGCTGCTCGACCATCCGGACGTGCAGGCCGTCAGCTTCGTCGGCTCGACGCCGATCGCGGCCTACGTGCAGCAGCGCGCGGTGCAGTCGGGCAAGCGCGTGCAGGCGCTCGGCGGCGCGAAGAACCACCTCGTCGTGATGCCGGACGCGAACATCGAGCAGGCGGTCGATGCGCTGATCGGCGCCGCGTACGGCTCGGCCGGCGAACGCTGCATGGCGATCAGCATCGCGGTGCTGGTCGGCGACGTGGCCGACCGGATCGTGCCGGCGGTCGCCGAGCGCGCGCGCAAGCTGGTGATCGGCGACGGGATGTCGCCGGAAGTCGAGATGGGCCCGATCGTCACCGGCGAAGCGCTCAAGCGCATCGAAGGCTATATCGAGCAAGGCGTCAGCGAAGGCGCGCAACTGGTGGTCGACGGGCGCGGGCTGCGCGTGCCGGGCCGCGAGGAAGGCTTCTTCACCGGCGGCACGCTGTTCGATCACGTGAGCCCCGACATGCGCATCTACAAGGAAGAAATCTTCGGCCCGGTGCTCGGCTGCGTGCGCGTGAAGGACTTCGGCGAAGCGGTCGACCTGATCAACGCGCACGAGTTCGGCAACGGCGTCGCGTGCTACACGAGCGACGGCGGCATCGCACGCGAGTTCGCGCGGCGCATCCAGGTCGGCATGGTCGGCATCAACGTGCCGATTCCGGTGCCGATGGCATGGCACGGCTTCGGCGGCTGGAAGAAGAGCCTGTTCGGCGACATGCATGCGTACGGCGAGGAAGGCGTGCGCTTCTACACGCGCCAGAAGTCGGTGATGCAGCGCTGGTCGTCGAGCATCGGCAAGGGCGCCGAGTTCGCGATGCCGACCGCGAAGTAAGCGGCCCGCGCGCCGCCCGCCGGGCAATCCCGCGGGCGGCGGGCGAGCACATGGCCGGCGTCAGCCGGCCTTCGTGCCGTGCGCGCCGTCGGCGGTCGGCAGGTACGACAGTTCCAGGCGATACGCGAGCGCGACGAACAGGCTCTGCGCGAGGCCCATCGTCGCGGTCAGCGCGCGGAACCCGAACGTCGCGCTGTCCTGCACCATCAGCGTCACCTCGGCCTCCCGCGCGAGCGGGCTCATCCGGCTGTCGGTGATCGCGATCAGGCGCGCGCCGCGCTGCACGGCCTGCTGCGCGACCTGCACCGTCTCTTCCGCATACGGCATGAACGAGATCACGATCATCACGTCGCCCTCGCGCACCGAGCGGATCTGGCCGAGATGCATGCTGCCGAGCGCGCTGAACAGGCCGATGCGCTTGTCGGTGTGCTGCAGCGCATAGTCGAGATACACGGCGATCGGAAACGCGCGGCGCGAGCCGGCGATCCAGATCGCCTGCGTGTCGGCGAGCAGGTCGACGGCCTGCGCGAGCGCCTGCGGATCGAGCGTCTGCCGCAACTGCTGCATCCCGGCGATGCTGCCCTTGATGAATTCGTCGGCGATCTGCTCGGGCTGCAGGCTCGACGAGCCCGATTCGATCACGTCGCGCAACCGCAGGTTGTACGCGCGGCCCGGCGCGATCTGCTGGGCCAGGCCCTCGCGGAACAGCCGCTGCATCTCGGAGAAGCCGGAGAAGCCGAAATGCTTCGCGAACCGCACGACGGCCGACGGCTGGACGCCGCAGGCCTCCGCGAGCGACTGGATGCCTTCCAGGCCAAGCTGATCGCGATGCGTTTCCACGTGACGCGCAATCACCTTCAGGCGATTGCTGAGGCCGTCGTACTCCTGCGTCAGATGCTGCAGGAACTGCTCGACGGTGGCGGGAGGTTTCTCGGATGAGCTCATCGGATAGCGCGAAGTTGACGGCCCCGATGCGCGCGCGGCCTGTGGGCGCGGCCCGGGACTCCCTGAATACATGCATGAAGGGCGAATTTAATCACGTTTGCGGCACGGCCCGTGCCGCCTGCTCGCTCCCACGCGCTCGATCATCACCTGCACACGCTCCACGGGCGATACGGGAACCCTACTGGAACCGTACCGGAGCCCATTCTCCAATGCGCTCGCCGCGCCGTAAAGATCAGGGCCGCTACCGATGCCGCGCATCGGCTGCCATCGCTCAACGATAGTCGACCCACACGCCGCCCGCATCGGCGGAGCGCACGCAGTTTTCGACCCAGCGCACGCCTTCGACGCCTGCGTGAACGTCCGGAAAGCGGATGTTCTGCAATGCTTGCGTGTCGCCGCGATCGGCCGCGTCCATCGCGAGCGCGAAACGCGCATACAGGTTCGACCATGCTTCGAACAGCCCTTCCGGATGCCCGGCGCCGATGCGATCCTCGCGCAATGCGTGCGGATGCAGATAGCCCATCCCGCGGTCGAGCACCTGCGCGGGCTGCCCCTGGATTTCGTAGCGCAACTGGTTCGGATGCTCGTCCCACCATTCGACGCTCGCCTTCGAGCCGATCACGCGCACCTTTTGCCCGTGCATCGAGCCCGCGTTCACCGCGCTCGACCACACGTAGCCGATCGCGCCCGTGTCGTATTCCATGATCGTGAACGCGTTGTCCTCGAGCGGCGCGCGGCTCTTCACGAAGCTCTGCCGCGAGCACATCAGCCGGCGTATCTTCAGCTCGGGCGCCATCACCTCCGAGATGTACAGCGGGTGCGTGCCGATGTCGCCGAGCACGTAGCTCGGGCCCGCGAACGTCGGATCGACGCGCCAGCGCGCGGCCGCGCTGGCGGCCTCGACGCCCTCGCTGTGAAAGCCGTGCGCGAACTGCATCTGCACGATGCGGATCTCGCCGAGATCGCCGCGCGCGATCATCTCGCGCGCCTGCTCGATCATCTGGTGGCCCGAATAGCCGTACGCGACGCCGACGATGCGGTTCTTCTCGACCGACAGCCGCTGCAGCGTCTCGGCCTCCGCGGTCGTGAAGCACAGCGGCTTCTCGCACACCACGTGCAGCCCCGCGTTCAGCGCCGCGCGGCAGATCTCGAAGTGCGTGTTGTTCGGCGTCGCGATCGACACCGCGCGGATGCCATCGGCGCGGCGTGCCTCGGCGTCGAACATCGTCCGGTAGTCGGGATAGCAGCGCCCGGCGTCGACGCCGAGCTTCACGCCGAACTGCCGGCCGCGCTCGGCATCGATATCGAACGCGCCGGCGACCAGCCGGAAGCTGCCGTCGCGCAACGCGGCCGACCGATGGCTGTAGCCGATCTGGCTGCCAAGCCCGCCGCCGACCATGCCCCAGGGAATCGAATGTCCGAGCAGAATCTGTCCGTCGATCATGATTGTCGTGTTCCTGTCCGTGTTCAGGTGTTCAGATGTTCAAAGGTTCAGGCGGTCGATCGTTCATGCGAATCCGGCCGACGCGAGAAACGCGCGGCTCGCCGCGACGTCGCGCAGGCTCGTGCCGGCGTTGCGCGGATCGCGCTCCTGTTCGATCGTGATGTAGCCGGCATAGCCGATGTCGTCGAGTGCGCGGCGGATCGCGCGGTAGTCGAGCACGCCGTTGCCGATCGGGCACATCACGCCGCGCGCGCAGGCCGCGAAAAACGCGATGTGCTCGCCCATCACCGCGTCGTAGACGGCCGCGTCGATATCCTTGAAATGCACGTAGTCGAGCCGCGCCGCATGGCGGCGCAGCCAGGTCTCGGGATCCATCCCGGAGTAGTACAGGTGGCCGGTGTCGAGACACAGGCCGGCCATGTCGGCCGCGATGTCGGCGACGATCCGGTCGATCTCGTCCGCGAATTCGATGTAGCCGCCCGCATGCGGATGGATCACCGCGCGCACGCCGAATTCGTCGCGCGCGATCGTCGCGATCCGGCGGATGTGGTCGACCATCCGCGCCCAGCGCTCGGCGCCCAGGCGCGGCGCGCGCGCCGTATGGCCGGCCGCGTAGTCGCGTTCCTCGTGCCCCCAGTCCATCACGACCAGGTACGGCGCCGCGTAGCGCTGGCCGTGCTGCGTCGGCAGCTTCGGCAGTTGCGTGATCAGCGCGCAGATCTCGCGTGTCTGGCGCAGCAGGTTCGGCAGGTTCTCCGGCGACACCAGATCGTCGAAGATCGTGCCGGCGGTGATGCTCAGTCGCTGCCGTTCGAGCTCCGCGCTCACCACGTCGAGTTCGAGCGGGATATAGCCGTAGGGCCCGAGCTCGATGCCCGAGTAGCCGGCCTGCGCGGCCTCGGCGAGCACGTGCCGCCACGACGGCAGGTGCGGGTTGTTCACGTCGTCGACGCCCCAGCAACAGGGCGCGCAGCCAATCTTCATCGTCATGTCGGTCAGTCCGGTAGAAAAGCGGCGCGGTGCCGCGTTCGGGTGGCGCGGCCGTGGCTCAGCCGCGATAGAACGCCGGGCATTCGGCCATCGCGATCGGCTCGACCGCCCCGCTCTGCTGTGCGCGCACGCACGCGTCGGCCGCAACCGCCGCCGCGTAGCCGTCCCACGCGGACGGGCCGGTCAGCGCACCTTGCCGCACGCCGTCGATGAAGGCCTGCAGCTCGACGTCGTACGACGCGATGAAGCGCTCCTTCCAGTCGGTCATGATCTCGACCGATTGCCGCGCCGCGTGCTTGAGCCCGACCGCCGGCGGATCGGGCAGCTTCGCGATGCCGTTCTCGCCGACGACCTCGCACTGGATGTCGTAGCCGTACTGGCAGTTGACGAAGATCTCGACGTCGATGCGCACGCCGCTCGCGGTTTCGAGCAGCACGATCTGCGGATCGGCAAGATGCGCGCTCGCGTGGCGCGTCTTCTTCGGGTAGACGACCTGCGCGCTCGTGTAGTCCTCGCCGAGCAGCCAGCGCAGCACGTCGAGCTCGTGGATCAGCGTGTCGGTGATCGCCATGTCGGTCGTGTAGCGCTCGCCGACCGACTGGTTGCGGTGCGCGCAATGCAGCATCAGCGGCGCGCCGATCCCGCCGCTGTCGATCACGTGCTTCAGCGCGCGATAACCTTCGTCGTACGGCCGCATGAAGCCGACCTGCACGAGCCGGCGGCCGTGCGCGACCTCGGCCTCGACGATCCGCATGCAGCCTTGCGCCGTCACCGCGAGCGGCTTCTCGCAGAACACCGGCTTGCCGTGCGCGATCGCGTCGAGCACGAACGCTTCGTGCGTCGGCCCCCACGACGTGACGAGCACGGCCTGCACGTCGGCGGCCGCGACCACCTCGTGGCCGTCGCCGTAGATTTCCGCATCGAGCCCGTACTTCGTCACCGCATCGCGCGCCTGCTGCGGATCGATGTCGTTGACGGCCACCACGCGCGCGCCGGACAGCGTGCGCGTCAGCCTGCGGATGTGGTCCTGGCCGATCGCGCCGCAGCCGATCACGCCGATTTGCAAGGTCATCCGGATATCTCCAGTCTGTCGTTCATCCATGGCGCGGCCGGTGCCGCGCCGGTCAGTCGTGAGTCAGCGCGCCGCCGCGCGATCGAAATGGCGATCGACGTAGCGCTGGATCGTGTCGCGCATGTAGCGTGACGACGCTTCCGCGCGGTCCTCCCACGCGAACACGCACGACGACATCACGCCGTCGAAGCCGGCGTCGCCGAGCGCGCGGAAAAACGTGTCCCAGTCGATCTCGCCCTGCCCGATGTCGAGATGCTGGTGCACGCGGATCTGGTTCGAGCCGGGCGGGTTGACGATGTAGCGCAGCTGGCTGCTCTTGCGGTGGTCGAAGGTGTCGGCCACGCGCACGTGCGCGAGGATCGGCGCGGCCTGCGCGATCATCGCGGCCATGTCGTCGCCGTAGTAGAACGTGTGCGGCGCGATGTACGACAGCTTCAGCGACGGCGAGCCGAGGTTCGTGACGATGTCGATCGCCGGCTGCAGCTGCTCGATCCAGTCCTCCGGATGCGGCTCGACCGACAGCACGATGCGTTCGCGCTCGAGGATCGGCAGCAGCTCGTCCATCGAACGGAACCAGGCGGCTTCGCACAGCTCCTTCGGGTTCGCGCCCGGCCGCTCGCCGACCGAGCGCTCCGGCGACGCGCCGCGCCCGAACTCGGACACCATCAGCGCGCATTCCATCTCGATGGCGACCTCGATCGCCTTCTTCCAGCAGCGCACCGCCCATTGCCGCTCGTCCTCGAACGGGCTGGCCCAGCGGTACATCGGCTGCAGCGACGCGAGCCCCACGCCGCTTGCGCGCAACGCGTGGCGGAACGCGGTCATGCGCGCGCGCGTCGCGCGCGGCATCACCCACCAGTCGAGAAAATCGCTGCGCGGCGACAGCTCGATCTGGTCGTAGCCGAGCTCGGCAACCGCGTGCGGCAACCGGTCGAGCGGCAGGTGGCGAATCATGTAGGGGTCCAGAGCGATCTTCATCTTCTTCCCGGGTGACGTGGGTATCGGTCTCGGCCGCTCAGCGGCGCGACTTCTTGTTGCGGTACTGATCGGCGATCACGGCCGCGACGATGATCGCGCCCTTGACCATCTCCTGGTAATACGCGTCGATCCGGATGAACGTGAAGCCCGACGTCATCACGCCGAGAATCAGCACGCCGATCACGGTGCCCGTCACGCGCCCGAGGCCGCCCGACAGCGACGTACCGCCGATCACGACGGCCGCGATCGCGTCGAGCTCGTACATCACGCCCATGCCCGACTGGCCGGAGATCGCACGCGCGGCCGTCACGGTGCCGGCGATCCCGCTCAACAGGCCCGCGATCGCATAGACGAACACCAGGTGGCGCGTCACGTTGATGCCCGACACGACGGCCGCGTGGCGGTTCGCGCCGATCGCATACGTGTACTTGCCGAAGCGCGTGTAGCGCAGCACGACGTGGAAGATCGCGGCCACCACGAGAAAGATGATCACCGGGTTCGCGCCCGCGCCGATCGCCGCGAACGGGTCGGTCAGCATCGACACCGGCATTCCGTTGGTGAACCACTTCGCGAAGCCGCGCGCGGCGACCATCGTGCCGAGTGTCGCGATGAACGGCGGGATGCCCGTCAGCGCGATCAGCGAACCGTTCAGCAGGCCGACCAGCAGCCCGACGCACACGCCGGCCAGCACCGGCCAGATGACCGGCAGGTCGGTCAGGTGCGGGAACACCGCGCGCGGAAAATCGGACACCTGCGCGAGGCTGGCCGACACGACGGCCGCCGCGGCGACGACCGAGCCCGACGACAGGTCGATGCCGCTGGTGATGATCACGAGGTTCACGCCGACCGCGATGATGCCGATCACGGCCATCTGCAGCACGATGATCTCGAGCCGCTCCGCGTTGAACAGGAAGCTCTGGCCGACGACGAGCCAGCCGATCACCTCGAAGAACAGGCTGATGCCCACCAGCACCAGGAAGATGCTCAGTTCGGGCGGCCACTTCGCGTGCCGCGTCTTGATCGTCAGGGACTGCGCGTCCGCGACCGGGTTCAGGTTGCCCATTGCTTTGTCTCCAATCTTGTTTCGGCTCAGCGCGAGGCCAGGTCCATGATGCGGACCTGGTCGGCGTCCTTGCGTTCGACGATGCCGGTCATCCGGCCTTCGTGCATCACCATCACGCGGTCGCTCATGCCGAGCACCTCCGGCATCTCCGACGAGATCATCAGGACCGCGACGCCCTTGCCGGCAAGCGCGCTGACGAGGCGGTGGATCTCAGCCTTCGCGCCGACGTCGATCCCGCGCGTCGGTTCGTCGAGGATCAGGATGCGCGGCTGCGTGAGCAGCCAGCGGCCGATCAGCACCTTCTGCTGGTTGCCGCCCGACAGGTTCTGGATTTCCTCGTGCAGCCCGGGCGTCTTCACGCGCAGCATCCGGCTCATTGCCTCGCAGTCGCGTTTGAGCTGCGCCTGCCGCACGAAATTGAACTTCACGTAGCGGTTGCTGAGCACGGCCGCTTCCATGTTCGCGAGCAGGTCGAGATTCAGGAAGCAGCCGCTGTCCTTGCGATCCTCGGTGAGAAACGCCATTCCGTGCTTCATCGCCTGCGCGGGTGTCGTGATGCGCACCGGTTTGCCGTCGATGCGGATCTCGCCGGCGGTCGCCGGCACGACGCCGAACAGCGCCTCCGCGACGTTCGAGCGCCCCGAGCCGACCAGGCCCGCGACGCCGAGGATCTCGCCCGCGCGCAGTTCGAAGCTGACGTCGCGGAACACGCCGTCGACGCCGAGGTTCTTCACGGCCAGCACGACCTCGCCGATCGGCACTTCCTCCTTCGGGAACATCTGCGTGATCTCGCGGCCGACCATCATCCGGATGATGTCGTCGCGCGTGACGTCGGTCGACGCGTGCGTGCCGATGTACTTGCCGTCGCGGAACACCGAGAACTCGTCGGCGATCTCGAACAGCTCGTTCATCTTGTGCGTGATGTAGACGATGCCCTTGCCCTGCTCGCGCAGCTGGCGAATGATCCGGAACAGGTGCGAGACCTCCTTGTCGGTCAGCGCGGAGGTCGGCTCGTCCATGATCAGCACGTCGGAGTCGAACGACACGGCCTTCGCGATCTCGACCATCTGGCGGCTCGCGACCGTCAGCGTGCGCACGTCGGCTTCCGGGTCGATGTCGATCGACAGCCGCTCGAACAGCGCGGCGGTGCGGCGGCGCAGCGCGGCGTGATCGATCAGGCCGAAGCGGTTCTTCGGTTCGCGGCGGATCCAGATGTTCTCCGCGACCGTCATGTACGGCATCAGGTTGAGTTCCTGGTGAATCATCGCGATCCCGCGATCGAGCGCGTCGAGCGGGCCGTTCAGCACGACGGGTTCGCCGTTGATCAGGATCTCGCCCTGGTCGGGCGTGTAGACGCCGGCGATGATCTTCATCAGCGTCGACTTGCCGGCGCCGTTCTCGCCCATCAGCGCATGCACGGTACCGCGGCGCACGCGGAACTGCACGCCGTCGAGCGCGACGACGCCGGGAAACGACTTGCCGACGCCGCGCACCTCGAGCAGGCAATCGGCGACGGGCGCACCGGACGAACCCGGCGCGGCGAGCGACGCGGCCGGCGCGCTTTCGTTGGCCATCGGGCGCGCCATCCTGGCTGTAAACATGGACGTTCCTCGAAAGTCACACGCGAACCCGGACGCGCCGGGCCCGCGCAGTTCAGCGGAAAAACCCGTCAGTGCTTCGCGTACTGGTTCATGTTCTCCGGCGTGACGAGCTCGAACGGCACGTTCACGTAGCGGTCGACCGGCTGCTTCTTCGCCAGCTTCAGCGCGGTCGCGACGGCCTGCGCGCCCTGCCCGGCCGCGTTCTGGTACACGGACACCTTCAGCTCGCCGCTCTTCATCGCCGCGAGCCCGTCCGGCGTCGCGTCGATGCCTGCGACGACCGTCTTCGGCGTCAGCTTGCGCGCGGCCTTCAGCGCGTTGATCGCACCGATCGCCATTTCGTCGTTGTTCGACACGATCGCGTCGAACTTCGTCCCGGAGCTCAGCCAGTTCATCGTGATGTCCTGGCCCTGCGTGCGGCTCCACTTGCCTTCGCGCTTGTCGACGATCTTCATGCCGGAACAGTCCTTGGTCGCGATCACGTCCTCGATGTCCTTGGTGCGCGCCCGTGCCGACTCGTTGGACAACTCGCCCATCAGCACGAGGATGTCGCCCTTGCCGCCGAGCAGCTTGCACACCTGGCGCGCCTGCAGCGTGCCCGACTGCTTCTCGTCGGACGCGACCACCGCGACGCCGGCCGGCAGCTTGTCGAAGTCGACCGGCTTGCGGTTCACGTAGACGAGCGGGATCTTCGCGGCGCTTACCATCTTCGTGATCTTCGGCGTCGCGTCGGTGTCGACCGCATTCACGATGATCGCGTCGACCTTCTGCGCGATCATGTTCTGGACCTGGCTCAATTGCTTGCCGACGTCGTTGCCGCCATCCTCGATCTGCACGGTCGCGCCGTCCTTCTTCGCCGCGTCGCCGATGCTGTTGCGCAGGATCGTCAGGAACGTGTCGTCGAACGATGCCATCGTCACGCCGATCTTCTCGGCGTGCGCGAGCGGCATGGTCAGGATCGCGGCGGCCGCGGCGGCCATCAGCTTGGTCTTCATGATCACTCTGTCTCCTCATCTCCGGGGGCGGAAAGCGGCGCGTTGCGCGCCGTCGGCATCGAGTCCGTTACGGACCGAAGCATCCGGATGAAACTGTAGATCACTTCCTCGAGAATTTGGAAATTTATTTCTACGTGATTTCACCTAGGGAACTGGATTTCCAAAAAGTCTAGACTCCGTTCCGTAGCCCGATTCCTTGCGGCAAGCGTTCTCGTGCCGTGCGGCATATGTGACGCAGAGCCGTCAGAGCCGTCGCGGGATCGGTCCCCTCAATCCGCCGGCAAGGTCGAACGCCGGCCGCGAGCGTGATACGTGATATGAGCCCGTTGAACTTTCCGACTGACCGCCCCATCGATCTCGCCTGCCTCGGCCGCGTCGCCGTGGATCTTTACGCGCAGCAGTACGGCAGCCGCCTCGAGGACGCGCGCAGCTTCCAGATGTATCTCGGCGGCTCGTCGGGCAACGTCGCGTTCGGCGTCGCCCGGCTCGGGCTGAAGACCGCGATGATCTCGCGCGTCGGCGACGAGCAGATGGGCCGCTTCGTGCGCGAGACGCTCGAGCGCGAAGGGTGCGACACGAGCCAGCTGCAGGCCGATCCGGAACGCCTGACGGCGCTCGTGCTGCTCGGGCTGAAGGACCGCGACACGTTCCCGCTGCTGTTCGTGCGCGAGAACTGCGCGGACATGGCCGTGCGCGCCGACGAGATCCGCGAGGACTTCATCGCCGGCTGCCGCGCGCTCGCGATCACCGGCACCCATCTTTCGACGCCGGCCACCCGCGAAGCGTCGCTGACCGCGCTCGGCTACGCGCGCCGCCACGGCGTCGTGCGCGTCCTCGACATCGACTACCGGCCGGTGCTGTGGGGGCTGACCGCGCGCGGCGCGGGCGAGAACCGCTACGTGCCGGATGCGCAGGTCACGCGGCAACTGCAGCAGGTGCTCGGCGAGTTCGACCTGCTGGTCGGCACCGAGGAGGAATTCCTGATCGCGGGCGGCGTGCCGCACGCTCTGATCGCGTCGCTTCAGGCCGTGCGCCGCGCGAGCGGCGCGGTGCTGGTGGTCAAGCGCGGTGCGCTCGGCTGCTGCGTGATCGAGGGCGACGTCCCCGCCCGCATCGACGATGCACCGACTTTCCACGGCGAACGCGTCGAAGTCCTGAACGTGCTCGGCGCCGGCGACGCGTTCCTGTCGGGCCTGCTGTCGGGCCTGCTGCGCGGGCGCGACTGGGCCGAATCGACGCGCATCGCGAATGCGTGCGGCGCGATCGTCGTGTCGCGCCACGCGTGCTCGGCCGCGATGCCGACGCCGGCCGAGCTCGCTCACTGGTTCGGCGGCAGCCGCAACCCGCAGGTCGATGCCGATCGCACGCTCGCGCACCTGCATCGCGTGACGGTGCCGCGCCGCGACTGGGACGAGCTGTGCGTGATGGCGTTCGACCATCGCAGCCAGTTCTACGAACTCGCGGTGCAGGCCGGCGCGGACGAGGCTCAGATCAAGACGCTCAAGCGCCTGCTCGTGCGCGCGGTCGAACAGGTCGAGCGCGATCGTCATCTCGAAGGCCACGTCGGCGTGCTGATCGACGGCGGCGCATACGGCCGCGACGCGCTCGCGCAGGCGACCGGCCGCGGCTGGTGGGTCGGCCGGCCGGTCGAACTGCCGGGCTCGCGGCCGCTGCGTTTCGATGACACGCGCTCGGTCGGCTCGTCGCTCACGCACTGGCCGACCGAACAGGTCGTGAAGTGCCTCGTCCACTACCACCCCGACGACGACGTCGACCTGCGCGTCGAGCAGGAGCAGCGCGTGCTGGAATTGTGGGAAGCCACGCGCGCAAGCGGCAACGAACTGCTGCTCGAAATGATTCCGCCGCGCGCGGTCACGCCGGCCGGCACCGAGGACGACGCGGTGCTGCGCACCGTCGCGCGCTTCTACAACCTCGGCGTGATGCCCGAATGGTGGAAGCTGCCGCCGCTGAGCGCCGACGGCTGGGCGCGCCTCGAGACGCTCGTGGCCGAGCGCGACCACCACTGCCGCGGCGCGGTGATCCTCGGGCTGAACCAGCCGCTGCAGTACCTGGTCGACAGCTTCCGCTCGGCGACCAACCCGATCGTCAAGGGCTTCATGGTCGGCCGCACGCTGTGGGCCGATGCGTCGCTGCGCTGGCTCGCCGGCCAGAGCGACGACCAGGCGCTGATCGACGAAGTGGCCGGCAATTTCACGCAGCTGGTCGACGCGTGGCTCGGCCGCCGTGCCGCCGCGCGCGCCGCCGCGGCCTGATGCCGGCGCCTGTGACGACCACCCGACTCTTTCCTATCGACAGACGATGACCACCACCGTGAGACTGACCGTCAGCCAGGCGCTCGTGCGCTACCTGGCCGCCCTGCGCGCCGAAGTCGTCCAGCCGGACGGCCGCACCGAGATCCTGCCGTACTGCGGCGGCGTGTTCGCGATCTTCGGCCACGGCAACGTCGCCGGGCTCGGCGAGGCGCTCCACGCCGAAAGGGAGCGGCTGCCGACGTTCCGCGCGCACAACGAGCAAGGCATGGCGAATGCGGCCGTCGCGTTCGCGAAGGCGAATTTCCGCCAGCGGATGATGGCCGCGACGTCGAGCATCGGCCCGGGCGCGACCAACATGCTGACCTCGGCCGCGCTCGCGCACGTCGGCCGGCTGCCGCTGTTGCTGCTGCCCGGCGACGTGTTCGTGTCGCGGCTGCCCGACCCGGTGCTGCAGCAGGTCGAGGACTTCGAACAGGGCGACGTCAGCGCGAACGACTGCTTCCGGCCGGTGACGCGCTACTTCGACCGAATCACGTCGCCCGAGCAGCTGCTCGTCGCGCTGCCGCGCGCGATCCAGGTGATGACCGATCCCGCGCAGTGCGGCCCCGTGTGTCTCGCGCTGCCGCAGGACGTGCAGACCTTCGCGTACGACTGGCCCGAGGACTTCTTCGCGCCGCCGGTGATCCGGATGCGCCGGCCGCCGGCCGACGCGCTCGAACTCGCGGATGCGCTCGACGTGCTGAAGGCCGCGAAGAAGCCGCTGATCGTCGCCGGCGGCGGCGTGCTGTACAGCCAGGCGTGGGACGCGCTGCGCACGTTCGCCGACACGCACGGCGTGCCGGTCGCCGAATCGCAGGCCGGCAAGGGCAGCCTCGCGTGGGACCACCCGCTGAACCTCGGGTCGATCGGCGTGACGGGCTCGCCCGCCGCGAACCGCGCGGCCGCGCAGGCCGACGTGGTGTTCGCGGTCGGCACGCGCCTGCAGGACTTCACGACCGGCTCGCACGCGCTGTTCGGCCATGCCACGCTGCTGAGCCTGAACGTGCAGCCGTTCGACGCGGGCAAGAAGCGCGGCCGGCAATTGATCGCCGATGCGCGCACCGGCCTCGGCCAGTTGTCCGCCGCGCTCGCGGGCTGGCGCGCGGATACAGCATGGACCGCCGCGAACCGCGATCAGGCCGCCGCGTGGAACGCGCGCGTGACCGAGCTGACCACGCGCGTGCCGAACGACACGCTGCCGTACGACGCGGAAGTGATCGGCGCGGTGCGCGACTCCGCGGCCGACGCCGGGCGCGACAGCGCGCGCGACGATCTCGTCGTGTGCGCGGCCGGCACGCTGCCGGCCGAGCTGCACAAGCTGTGGCGCAGCGGCATGCCGGGCAACTACCACATGGACTATGCGTACTCGTGCATGGGCTACGAGATCGCGGGCGGCCTCGGCGCGAAGCTCGCGCGGCCCGAGCGCGAAGTGATCGTGATCGTCGGCGACGGCTCGTACATGATGCTCAACGCGGAACTCGCGACCTCCGTGATGCTCGGCCGCAAGATCATCGTCGTGATCCTCGACAACCGCGGCTACGGCTGCATCGAGCGGCTGCAACTGAATTGCGGCGGCGCGAGCTTCAACAACATGCTCGACGACTGCGTGCCGGAAGGCGGCGAGCGCTCGACGATCGACTTCGCGATGCATGCGCGCGCGATGGGCGCCGAAGCCGTGCACGTGCGCGACGTCGGCGAACTGCGCCGCGAGATGAAGCGTGCGCGCGCGGCCACGACGAGCCAGGTGCTCGTGATCGACACGACGCACGAGCGCACGACCGCGGACGGCGGCGCGTGGTGGGAAGTCGCGGTGCCGCAGGTGTCCGCGCGCGCCGGCGTCGAACGCGCGCACCACGCGTATCTCGACGAAAAAACCCGGCAGCGGCGCTGAACCGTTTTCCCCTCCCCTGGACCGCCCCGCGAAAACAACAACCGAACCAAGGAAGCACGTCATGAGCTGGAACGTTCGCATCGGTATCAATCCCCTGTCGTGGATGAACGACGACCTGCCGTCGCTCGGCGGCGAGACGCCGCTCGAGACGGCGCTGAAGGAAGGCGCCGAGATCGGCTATGCGGGCTTCGAGCTCGGCAACAAGTTTCCGAAGACGGGCCCCGAGCTGAAGGCCAAGCTCGCCGAGTTCGGGCTCGTGTGCGTGTCGGGCTGGTATTCGGGCTTCCTCGCGGAAGTCGAGCCGGGCATGAGCGACGCCGACGCGGTCGCCGCCGAAATCGAGCGCTGCCGCGCGCACATGACGAAGCTGCAGGTGAACGACGTGAAGGTCGTGGTGTACGGCGAATGCGCGGGGACGATCCAGGGCAGCATCGACACGCCGGTCACGAAGCGGCCGCGCTTCGTCGACGATGAAAGCTGGCGGCGCTACGCGGCGCGCCTCGACGCATTCGGCGCGCACCTGCTCGAGACCTACGGGATCAAGCTCGCCTACCATCACCACATGGGCGCCTACGTCGAATCGCCGGCCGACGTCGACCGCCTGATGGCGCTGACCGATCCCGCGAAGGTGTTCCTGCTGTTCGACACGGGTCACGCGTATTTCGGCGGCGCGGCCGATCCGGTCGCACTGCTGAAGAAGCACGTGTCGCGCGTCGTGCACGTGCACTGCAAGGACGTACGGCCGCAGGTCGTCACGCAGGCGCGCAACGGCGGCTGGAGCTTCCTGAACGGTGTGATCAACGGCACTTTCACGGTGCCGGGCGACGGCGCGCTCGACTATGAAGCGACGCTGCGCACGCTGAAGGATGCCGGCTACGAAGGTTGGCTCGTCGTCGAGGCCGAGCAGGATCCGGCCGTCGCGCCGAGCTATCAGTATGCGAAGAAGGGCTACGAGTCGCTGCGCGCGATCGTCGACCGGCTGAGCGCGTGAGCCCTTCCGCCCCCGCTATCACTCTATTGTGGAGCCCCGTGCCATGACGATTTCTCCCCTGCTGGTCAAGGCATCCGCCGGCCGCGAAATCTGCAACGTGACGCCCGAATCGGCCGGCTGGAAACACGTCGGCTTTCGCGCGCTGCGCCTGAAGGCCGGCGACACCGAAACGCTCGACACGGGCACGCGCGAACTGTGCGTCGTCGTGCTCACGGGCACGCTGCGCGCACAAGTCGACGGCGAAACCTACGATGCGCTCGGCAAGCGCGACAGCGTGTTCGAGGAGGTGTCGCCGGACGCGCTGTACGTGCCGGGCGGCAAGACCGTCACGCTGGTCGCGACGCGCGACGCGGAGGTTGCGCTGTGCACCGCGCCTTATGCGAGCGGCGACAAGCGCGTGCAGCGCCTCGACGGCGAACGGATGCGCCGCGCGGTGCGCGGGCAAGGCACCAATACGCGCTACGTGTGCGACATCCTGATGGGCGACAACCCGGCGGCCGACCGGCTGCTGGTGGTCGAAGTGATCACGCCCGCGAGCCATTCGAGCAGCTATCCGCCGCACAAGCACGATCGCGACGCGGCGCCCGACGAAACGTCGCTCGAGGAAACCTATTACCACCGGATCGATCCGCCGCAGGGTTTCGCGTTCCAGCGCGTGTACACGGACGATCGCAGCCTCGACGAAGCGTGCGCGGTCGAGAACCACGACGTCGTGATGGTGCCGCGCGGCTATCACCCGGTGGTCGCGCCGCACGGCTACAACCTGTACTACCTGAACGTGATGGCCGGGCCGAGCCGCGCATGGGCGTTCAGGAACGATCCCGCGCACGAGTGGATGCTCGACGCGGCGCCCAAGCGCTGACACGCTGATGCCGCTGATGCGCTGAACGATCGACGGCCGGCGCGCGACGCGGCACGCGCGCGCACGAGCCGGACTTGCGACGACACGGAGCTGCCATGGCCATCCCCTTCCCGCGCTTCGCACCCGCGCCTTTCGGCGACACCGCGGCGGCGCCGATGCTGCCGCATTTCGATGCCGACGTCGCGCGCCGGCTCGGCGACATCGCAATCAATCTCGCGTCGCGGCGCGGGCTGCCGATCGCGGTCGGCATCGTCGGTGAAGCCGCACCGCTGTTCTATTGCGCGCTCGACGGCAGCCGTGCGCACCACAGCGACGCGATCCGCCGCCGGCAGAACACGGTATTGCGTTTCGGCGTCAGCTCGCTCGAGGTCGGCGCGCGCTTTCGCCGTGCCGGCTGGTCGTTGCAGTCGCAGGGATTGTCGGACGCCGACTATGCGCTCGACGGCGGCGGTGTGCCGTTGCGGGTTGCCGGCGGCGCAAGCGGTGGTGCAATCGGTGGCGCACTCGTCGGCGCGATGACGATCGCGGGGCTCGACGACGAACACGATCACGCACTCGTCGTCGAGAGCCTGCGCTGGCATGTCGGCGCGAACGCGCTCGCGATGATCGCGTAGCGGCGCGCGCCGACCTGGCGGGTCAGTGCAGCCCGCCGCTCGCGACGAGGCGCTCGCCGGTCAGCCAGCGCGCATCGTCCGACGCGAGGAACACCGCGACCGACGCGATGTCGCCCGGTTCGCCGAGGCGGCCGAGCGGCGTCTCGCTGCGCACCTGCGTTTCGAGATCCGAACCGATGATGCCCGCGCTGTGCGTGCCTTCGGTCACGATCATCCCCGGGTTGATCGCGTTCACGCGAATCTTGCGCGGGCCGAGCTCGAGCGCGAGCACGCCGGTGATCGCGTCGACGGCGCCCTTGGTGCCGCTGTACACGGCGCTCGCGGGCGGCGTGATGCTCGTCACGACCGAGCTGATGTTGATGATGCTCGCGCCTTCGCCGAGATGCTTGACGGCGGCCTGCGTCGTCAGCAGCACGCCGAACACGTTCGTATCGAACTGCCGACGATAGTGCTCTTCGGTGATCGTCTCGATCGGCGAGAATTCGTAGACGCCGGAGTTGTTCACCAGCACGTCGAGACGACCATAGTTCTCGATCGCGGCATCGACGATGCGCTGCGCGTCCGCTGCCTTCGACACGTCGCCGCCCACCGCGACCGCGCGGCCGCCCGCTTCGACGATCGCGCTCACGACGGCGTCGGCACCGGCCTTGCTGCTCGCGTAGTTGACGACGACCGACGCGCCTTCGGCGGCCAGCGCCTTCGCGATCGCGGCGCCGATGCCCTTGGACCCGCCCGTGACGATCGCAACCTTGTCTGTCAGCTTGCTCATGATTTCATTCCTCAGTCGGAAGACTTTCGATGGATGGGCGCCGGTTGCCGCGCGAATGCGGCGCACCGGCATGACTGGCAATGTAAGGTGCTGCGCCGCAGCGATAAAGCGGCTCGACACGAATTGACTGGCGGGGTTTGCCGAACAATCGGCGCTTGTGCTCAGCCGGCGCTCAGCCACGCACTGACGACATCGCCGCCCAACCCGTCGAGCGCGCCGTCGTAGACGATCCGTCCGCGCCCCATCACCGCGACGCGCTGCGCGAGCCGCGGCGCGAGCTGCAGCCGCTGCTCGATCAGTAGGATCGCGACGCCGTCGGCCTGCAGCGCGGCGAGGCACGCGCCGACCTCGTCGACCGCCAGCGGCGCGAGCCCTTCGGCCGGTTCGTCGACGATCAGCACGCGCGGGCGGCCGGCAAGCGCGCGCACTAGCGCGAGCACCTGCTGCTCGCCGCCCGACAGCCGCCCGGCCTTCACGTCGATCCGCGCGGCCAGCAGCGGAAAGCGCGCGAGCAGCCCGTCGAGCGCGGCGCGTTCGGCCGCGCCGCGCACACCGCGCAGCCCGAGCCGCAGGTTCTCGCGCACGCTTAGCAGCGGAAACACGTCGCGACTTTCGGCGACGTAAGCCACGCCGCGCCGCGCGATCTCGAACGTGCGGGCGCCCGCGCATTCGGCGCCGCCGATGCGCACCGAGCCCGCGGTGCGCACGAGCCCCGTCAGGGCCTTCGCGAGCGTCGAGCGGCCCGAGCCGTTGCGGCCCAGCAGCGCGAGCGTCTCGCCCGGCGCGAGCGCGAGATCGACGCCGTCGAGCACGGGCTGCATCCCGTACCACGCGCGCAGGCCGCGGATGTCGAGCAGCTCGCTCATGCGCCGTCGCCGAGATAGGCGGCGCGCACGGCCGGGTCCGCGCGGATCGCGTCGGGCGCACCGGTCGCGACCACCGCGCCGCGCACCAGCACCGTCACGCGCTCGGCGAAGCCGAACACCGCATCCATGTCGTGCTCGATCATCAGCACCGTGCGGCCTTGCGTGGTCGCGCGGATCAGCGCGATCATCCGCGCGGCCTGGTCGCGGTTCATGCCGGCCGTCGGTTCGTCGAGCAGCAGCGTGCGCGCGCCGCTCGCGAGCGCGATGCCGAGATCGAGCGCGCGCTGTTCCGCGTAGCCGAGTTCGCCGGCCGGCGCGTCGCGCCGCGCATCGAGGCCGATGTCGTGCAGCACCTGCGCGGCCGCGCGATCGACCGACGCCGATTCGCGCAGCCGGTTCCACCAGCGCCGCCGCTCGTCCGGCGCATGCAGCGCCGCGCAGCGCAGGTTGTCGAACACGGAGAGCCGCGCGAATGCACTCGTCTGCTGGAAACTGCGGCCGATGCCGAGCCGGCTCGCGACGACCGGCCCGCGTCCGCGCAGCTCGACACCGTGCAGCACGACGCGCCCGCGCGTGGGCCGCGTCGCGCCGGCAATCACGCCGAACAGCGTCGACTTGCCCGCGCCGTTCGGCCCGATCAGCGCGTGACGCTCGCCGGCGCAGACGCTCAGATCGATACCGTCGAGCACCGTCTGTGCACCGAAGCGCTGCACGATTCCGTGCAGCGCGATCGCGTTGCCGTTCATCGCCCGTCCTCCCGCTTGCCGTGCCCGGGGTGCATCAGCCGCGCGCGCCAGCCCCACAGCAGCATGCCGATGCCGGCCGCCGAGCACGCGACGACCCAGCCGGCCGGCGCATCGGCATCGATGCCCCACGCGCCGAATGCAGTGCCGGCGCCGTCGTCCTGCGCGAAGCGCCACGCATAGCCGAGCTCGGCCGCGCAGACGATCGCAACGCCCCAGAACACGCAGGCGCCGACGCCGCACAGCACGCGCCAGCGCTCGGCGGCCGGCGCGTCGCGGCGCAACGCATGCGCGAGCGTCTGTGCGAGGCCCGCGATCCCGCCGGGCGCCGCGACGACGACCACGACGAACAGCACGCCGAGATACAGCGCCCACGCACGCGACACGCCCGCGACGACCACGCTCAGCGCGGTCAGCACCACGGCACCGGCCGCCGGCCCGAAGAATGTGCCGGTGCCGCCGATCACCGCGGCGATCAGCACGGTCGCCGAACGCGCCATCGACAGGCTGTCGGGCGTCGCGATCTCGACGTCGATCAGCGTCAGCGTGCCGGCGATACCCGCGAAGAACGACGCGCAGGTGACCATCGCGAGCCGCACGCGGCGCGGCTCGGTGCCGAGCGCAGCGACGCGCGCGGGGTTGTCGCGCACCGCGTTCGCGAGCCGCGCGAGCGGCGTGCGCGTCAGCGCGCGCATCGCCAGCGCCGACACGATGCACCACGCGGCGATCACCGCGTAGGCCTGCGCCGGCGCGCCGAACTGCCAGCCGCCCCATGGCGAGCCGCTCGCACGGTCGATCGGCACGCCGCCGAGACCGCCGAACCACGCCGGCACGCTCCACGCGGCGGCCGCGACGCATTCGGCGAGACCGAGCGTGATCATCGCGAACACGGTGCCCGCGCGGCGTGTCGCGAGCAGCCCGGCGATGAACCCGAAGCCGGCGCCGGCCACGCCGCCGACGAGCGGCAGCAGCGGCAGCGGACCGCCGACACGATTGAACCAGTGCGCGGCGGCGAACGCGCCGAGGCCCGCGAACGCGGCATGACCGAACGACAGCAGCCCCGTCGTGCCGAGCTGCAGGTTGTACGACAGCGCGAGCACGACGAGCGCGGCCGTCTGCGCGAGATAGCCGAGCATCGCGCCATGCGGCCACAGCCACGCGGGCAGCGCGACGCACGCGGCGAACAGCACCCAGCGCAGCGCGCCGGCCAGCGCGCGGCTATCCATCGACGCGCTCGCCGAACAAGCCGCGCGGACGGGCGACCAGCACCGCGACGAGCAGCAGATACGGCACCAGCGGTGCCAGTTGCGCGATCGATACGGCCGCGACGCTGTCGGGCAGCGCGACGCCCGCCCATTGCGCGAGGTCGCGCAGCGACGTGTCGCTGGACGCCGCGAAGGTCTGCGCGAAGCCGACCGCGAGCGACGCGACGAACGCGCCGCCGAGCGAACCGAGCCCGCCGATCACGACGACCGCGAACACCACCGACCCGACCGTCTCGGCCAGCGCCGGTTCGATCACCGCGAGCGGCGCGCCGATCACGCCGGCCAGCGCCGCGAGCGCGGTGCCCGCGCCGAACAGGCCCGTCATCACGCGCGGCACGTCGTAGCCGAGCGCCTCGACGGCCGCGCGGTGCGTGAGCGCGGCGCGCACGACGAGCCCGATGCGCGACGCGCGCAGCAGCGCGCCGAGCGCGACCAGCATCGCCGCGGACATCGCCATCATGAAGAGCCGGTAGCGCGGCAGCGAGAGGCCGAACACGGTCACGGGCGCGCCGTCGAACAACGGCGGCACCGGGGCCGGCAGCGGCGTGAGGCCCCATACGAGTTTCGCGCCCTCGCCGATCAGGTAGGCGAGGCCGAAGGTCAGCAGCAGTTCGCTCGTGTGGCCGCCGCGCGCCTGCACGCGGCGCAACAGCCAGCGCTCGCAGCCGGCGCCCAGCAGGCCGACGGCGAGCGGCGCGAGCACGAGCGCGGGCCAGAAGCCCGCACCGGCCGCGATGCTGTAGCCGACGTACGCGCCGAGCATGTAGAAGCTCGCATGCGCGAAGTTGAGCACGCCCTGCACGCTGAAGATCAGCGTCAGGCCGGCCGACAGCATGAACAGCAGCAACCCGTAGCTGAGGCCGTTGAACGCCTGGAGCGCGAACGCATGCACCACCGCGCGCCTGTCAGCCGGCGAGCGGTTCGAGCGCCGCGCGCAGCGCGTCCGGCAGCGGCACCGGGCGGCGCGTGGCGCGATCGACGTACACGTGCACGAAATGCCCTTGCGCCGCCGGCGAGCGCTCCCCTGCCGCGAACAGTCCGATCTCGTAGCGCACGCTCGACGTGCCGAGCTTCGCGACGCGCAGCCCCGCGTCGACCGACTGCGGAAACACGAGCGACGCGAAGTAGTTGCATTGCGTCTCGACCACGAGCCCGATCGTCTGCCCGTGCTCGACGTCGAGCACGCCCGCGCGGATCAGGTATTCGTTCACGACGGTGTCGAAGTAGCTGTAATAGACGACGTTGTTCACGTGCCCGTAGACGTCGTTGTCCATCCAGCGGGTCGTGATCGGCAGGAAGTGGCGATAGGCGTCGCGCGGACGCGGCTGCGGCTTGTCGGACATGGCGATGGCGGTCAGGACGAGTGGGACGCCGCGCGGCGGCCGCGCGGGACGGCACGCCGGGAAACGGCGAGATGCCGCGACGCGAGCGTGCGCGGCGCGACGGATGAAATACCGGGAGCGGCGCGGGCCGTCACTGCCCCGCTCGATCGACGAATTCGAAATCGAGGCCGCGCGCGCGCATCCAGTCGGCCAGCGCGTAGCCGGTGCCGGCCCGCCAAGGGCGCAGCCGCGGCGGATCGACGAGCCGGTATTCGAGCAGTTCCGGCGACAGCGCGACGGTGCCCGATGCGCGCACGTGGTACGCGATGATCAGCTCGTTCTTGCGGATGAATTCATAGACGCCGACGAGCGTGACCTGCTCGGCCTTCAGCGCGGTTTCCTCGAACACCTCGCGCGCGATGCCGTCCTCGGGCGTCTCGCCGTTCTCGAGGAAGCCGGTGATGAGCGCGAACATCCCGTCCGGCCAGGCCGCGTTGCGCGCGAGCAGGATCTTGCCGTCGAGTTCGACGATCGCGGCCACCACCGGCAGCGGGTTGTTCCAGTGCACGTAGCCGCACGCGTCGTCCGGGCAGGCCCGGCGGACGCGGCCGCCCTCGTGTTCGGGATCGGCGCACTCGGTGAGCGGGCTCGCGCAGCGCGGGCAAAAACGGTAGTCGGCGGTGGTCATCGATGGGGATCTGGCGGACGCCGGCGGCGGCCCGCAGGCCGCCTCACGCCCGCTCGGCGCGGGAAAGGCTTCATTCTAGCGAGTTTGCCCGCGCCGCAGACGATCCGGCCCCGATCGCGTCAGGGTCGCGCGCGCCCGTGCGCGGCGGTCGCCGCGAAGCCGGCGGCCCCGACGAGCAACGCGCCCGCCGCGACCCACAGCGCCGGCGAGAACGACCCGAAACGCGCAGTCAGCGGCGCGGCGACGAGCGGACCGAGAATCTGCCCGACCCCGTACGACGCGGTCGCATAGCCCATCAGCCCGGCCGCGCGCTCGCCGTGCAGCCGCCGCGCCTCGCGCATCGCGAACAGCGTGATCGCGGTGAACGGCAGGCCGAGCAGCGCGCTGCCGACCGAGAAGCCGGCCGCGTTCGGCCACACGATGCCCGCCGCGATCCCGAGCGCCTGCGTCGCGCAGCCGGCGGCGAGCAGCAGCCGATTGTCCCAGTGGCCGGGCAGCCGCGCGGCGGCGATCGCGCCGACGATCAGCGCCGCGCCGAACATCGGCCAGAACAGGTCCGGCCACGGCGAGCCGGCCGGCAGCGCGGCGCGCGCGATCACCGGCAGGAACGTCGCGGTGATGATGTAGCCGAAGCCCGGCATCCCGTACAGCACGACGAGCCACGCGGCGTCGGCCCGATGGCGCCGGGCCTCGTGGGGTGCCGCGGCCGTCGCCGCAGGCCGGGCGGGCGCGGCCGGCGGCGCAACTGCCGCCCCCGGCGCGGTGCCGAAGATGCGCCAGATCGCGACCGACAGCACCGCGGACAGCGCAGCGAAGCCGAGCCAGCCGGGCGCCGCGCGATGGCCGGCGAGCGCGCCGCCGATCAGCCCCGTCAGCACGATCCCGACACCGGGCCCCGCATAGATCACCCCGCTCCACTCGGGCGCGTGCAGCTCGGTGAGCCGCCGCAGCCCCCATTGCGACACGAACACGAACGTCCACGCACTGACGACACCCGCGACGAAGCGCACCACGAGCCACGCTGAAAGCAGATGGCCGATGCCCATCGCGGCGGTCAGCAGCACGGTGGCGGCGAGCCCGAAGCGCACCATCCGCGCGGGCGCGACCCGCACCGCCGCGCAGCTGACCGCGCCGACGAAATAGCCCGCGTAGTTCGCCGACGCGAGCCAGCTGCCGGCCTTCAGGCCGATCGAGCCGTCGGCGAGCATCAACGGCAGCAGCGGCGTGAACGCGAAGCGGCCGACGCCGAGCGCGACCGCGAGCCCGATCATGCACGCGAGCGCGGCCGCGCGGGCGCGGCGGTCGGCGTCATCGGACAGGTGGGTGCCGGCGGCGGCACTCGGCGCATCGGAACGGGACATGGCGGCATGGGCCGCACGCGGTGCGCGCCGGCCGGAACGGAAATCGGAACACTTGTATCGTAGCTTGACCAAACGTTCTCTAAAAATGAATGATTAAGAATCAACATATCTCCCGGAGAGAATCATGGACCTGGCGGCGCTGGCGATTTTCCGGGCCGTCGTGCGCGAGAACGGCGTGACGCGCGCGGCGGCGAAGCTCCATCGCGTGCAGTCGAACGTGACGACGCGCATCAAGCAGCTCGAGGAGGAACTCGGCGCGGCACTGTTCGTGCGGGATGGCCGCCGGCTGGTGCTGACGCCGGCCGGGCACACGCTGCTGCCGTACGCGGAGCGGCTGCTCGCGCTCGCCGACGAGGCGCGCGATGCGGTGCGCGAGGACACGCCGTGCGGGCGGCTGCGGCTCGGCACAATGGAAAGCACGGCCGCGAGCCGGCTGCCGACCGTGCTCGCGCGCTATCACCATGCGTGGCCCGACGTATCGCTGGAACTCGTGACCGGCACGACCGGCTGGCTGATCGACAGGGTGCGCGACTTCGAGGTCGACGCGGCGCTGTTCGCGCGCCCGCCCGCACCGGACACGCTGCCGGACACGTTCGAGACGGTGCCGATCTACCGCGAGGATCTCGTGCTGCTGACACCGCGCGGCCATCCGCCGGTGCGCACGCCGCGCGACGTGATCCTGCCGACGCTGATCGCGTTCGAGCGCGGCTGCACGTACCGGAAATACGTCGAGCAATGGTATGCGGCGCACGGGGTGAAAGCCGCGCGCGTGCTCGAGCTCGGTTCGTATCACGCGATCGTCGCGTGCGTCGCGGCCGGCGCGGGCGTCGCGGTCGCGCCGAGGTCGGTGCTCGATCTGCAGCCCGAGACCGGCAACGTCACGGCCCACACGATCGCCGAACTCGAAGGGATCGACACGGTGCTCGCGTGGCGGCAGGGTTACGCGTCGGCGGCGCTCGCCGCGCTGCGCGATGCGCTCGGCGAGGCTGCTCGGCAGCCGGACGATGCAGCCAAGGCGCCGGTAGTGGCGCCAGCCTGAGCCGGGCCTTGACCGGCAGCGCAGGCGGCCGGGGCGCGTGGATGCTGCGCGCCGGCCAAAAACAAAACGACCCGACCGGCCAACGCCGATCGGGTCGTTTTTTTCATGCGATGCGATGGGGCCGGCAAGCCCGCATCGCATCAGCCCGGACGATCAAAGACGTTCTTCGACCCAGCCCTTGACGCCCGCGAGCGCACCCGGCAGGTTCGCCGGTTCGGTGCCGCCTGCCTGCGCCATATCGGGACGGCCGCCGCCCTTGCCGCCCACCTGCTGCGCGACGAAGTTGACGAGCTCGCCGGCCTTGACCTTCTTGCTCGCATCCGGCGTGACGCCCGCGATCAGGCTGACCTTGCCGCCTTCGACGGCCGCCAGCACGATCGCCGCGCTCTTCAGCTTGTCCTTCAGCTTGTCGACCGTTTCGCGCAGCGTCTTCGCGTCCGCGCCGTCGAGCGTCGCGGCCAGCA
Organism: Burkholderia sp. SIMBA_051; assembly: GCF_046534915.1. Classification (NCBI taxonomy): domain Bacteria; kingdom Pseudomonadati; phylum Pseudomonadota; class Betaproteobacteria; order Burkholderiales; family Burkholderiaceae; genus Burkholderia; species Burkholderia sp. SIMBA_051. The sequence continues at coordinate 347,856 of NZ_JAWRXS010000004.1, forward strand.
CGTACACGCCGCCGATTTCGGTGGCCTGCTGCGCGAGCTCGTCGCCCTGGCTCGACGCGAGCTTCGACTTCAGCGCGCCCAGCTCCTTCTCGAGCGATTTCACCTGGTCCTGCACCTGCGCAATGCGCTGCGTGAGTTCCGACGGCTGCGCCTTCAGCGCGGCCGCGGCTTCGTTCACGCGCGCATCGAGTTCCTGCACGTAACGCACCGCGTTGTCGCCGGTGATCGCCTCGACCCGGCGGATGCCGGCCGCGACGCCACCTTCGACGACGATCTTGAAGAAGCCGATGTCGCCGGTGCGATGCACGTGCGTGCCGCCGCACAGTTCGCGCGAGAAGCCGAGGTCGAGCACGCGCACTTCGTCGCCGTACTTCTCGCCGAACAGCGCCATCGCGCCGCCCTTCACCGCTTCGTCGTACGGCATCACGCGCACGATGCCCGGCGCGTTCGCGAGAATTTCGTTGTTGACGATCTGCTCGACGCGACGGATTTCGTCGTCGGTCATCGGCGCGTTGTGCGCGAAGTCGAAACGGGTCTTCTCCGCATCGACGAGCGAACCCTTCTGCTGCACGTGCGCGCCGAGCACTTCACGCAGCGCCTTGTGCATCAGGTGGGTGGCCGAGTGGTTGCGCTGCGTGCGGGCGCGGCGGTGCGCGTCGATTTCCGCGCGCAGCACGTCGCCGATCTTCAGCGTGCCCTGCTCGAGGGTGCCGTGATGGCCGACCACGTCGGCCTGCACCTTCAGCGTGTCGGCCACCGCGAAGCGCGTCGCGGCGTTCGCGAGCACGCCCTGGTCGCCGACCTGGCCGCCCGATTCCGCGTAGAACGGCGTGTGGTCGAGCACGACGACCGCATCCTGGCCGGCCTTCACGTCGTTGACGGCCGAACCGTCGACGTACAGCGCGACGACCTTCGCGTCGTCGAACGCGATTTCCTCGTAACCGTGGAAGGTGGTCTTCGCGCCCGTGTATTCGAGGCCCTGCGTGGCCTTGAACTTGCCGGCCGCGCGTGCCTGCTCGCGCTGGCGCGCCATCGCGTCGTCGAATGCCGGCTCGTCGACCGTCATCCCGCGCTCGCGGCACACGTCGGCCGTGAGGTCGAGCGGGAAGCCGTAGGTGTCGTGCAGCTTGAACGCGAGTTCGCCGTCGAGCACCTTGCCGCCCTTCGCTTCGACGTCGGCGAGTGCTGCCTCGAGGATCGACATCCCGTGTTCGATCGTCTCGAAGAAGCGCTCTTCTTCCCGGCGCAGCACGTCGGTCACGCGCTGCTCGGCTTCCTTCAGCTCCGGATAGGCCGCGCCCATCTCGGCGACGAGGTCGGCCACCAGCTTGTGGAAGAACGAGCCCTTGCGGCCGAGCTTGTAGCCGTGGCGGATCGCGCGGCGCACGATCCGGCGCAGCACGTAGCCGCGGCCTTCGTTGCCCGGAATCACGCCGTCGACGATCAGGAACGAGCACGCGCGGATGTGATCGGCGATCACCTTCAGCGAGTTGTTGGTGAGGTCGCTGATCTCGGTCACGCGCGCGGCGGCCTTGATCAGGTTCTGGAACAGGTCGATCTCGTAGTTGCTGTGCACGTGCTGCAGCACCGCGGCGAGGCGCTCGAGGCCCATGCCGGTGTCGACCGACTGCTTCGGCAGGCGCGTCATGTTGCCCTGCGCGTCGCGGTTGAACTGCATGAACACGAGGTTCCAGATCTCGATGTAGCGGTCGCCGTCTTCCTCAGGCGACCCCGGCGGGCCGCCCCACACGTCCGGGCCGTGGTCGTAGAAGATTTCCGTGCACGGGCCGCACGGGCCGGTGTCGCCCATCGTCCAGAAGTTGTCCGACGCGTAGCGCGCGCCCTTGTTGTCGCCGATCCGGATGATCCGCTCGGCCGGCACGCCGACTTCCTTCGCCCAGATGTCGTAGGCTTCGTCGTCTTCCTGATAGACGGTGACCCACAGCTTTTCCTTCGGCAGCTGGTAGACCGTGGTCAGCAGCTCCCACGCGAAGCGGATCGCGTCGTGCTTGAAGTAGTCGCCGAACGAGAAGTTGCCGAGCATCTCGAAGAACGTGTGGTGGCGCGCCGTGTAGCCGACGTTCTCGAGGTCGTTGTGCTTGCCGCCCGCGCGCACGCTGCGCTGCGCCGTCGTGGCGCGCGAGTACGGACGCGGGTCCGTGCCGAGGAACACGTCCTTGAACTGGACCATGCCCGAGTTCGTGAACATCAGCGTGGGGTCGTTACCGGGCACGAGGCTCGACGAGCGGACGATCGTGTGGCCCTTCGATTCGAAGAATTTGAGGAATTTCTCGCGGATTTCGGCAGCTTTCATGGCGTGCGGGGAATGTCTGGCTGAGACGGCTTCAAACGCCGGCCGTCCTCGCGGACGCACGGCGGGCAAATATCGTAAACGATCGATTATACGATACCGATCGGCCGCCCAGACGGCAGCGGCCCGCCGTGCCGGACGACCGGCCTGGGCCTGTTCACGCTAATAACGGGCTTGCGAACGTGCCTTTCCGCCCGCAGGGCAACGAGTGAGGAGGCGCAATAGCCGTAGCTATTGCAACGACGAACGACGCCGCAATGCGGGCGGAAAGGCACGTTCCCCTGTTTTGGAAAAAAAATCATTCGTGGGGCTGGCCCGTTATTAGCGTGAACAGGCCCTATGCCACCCGCGCGGCCGATTCGCCTTAAGATGGTCGGCATGCCGATCCGCGTTGCCCGACGCCAAGCCATGAAAGGAGACGATTCGACGATGGGTGCCCTGAGCCATATCCGCGTGCTGGACCTCACCCGCGTGCTCGCGGGCCCGTGGTGCGCGCAGACCCTTGCCGATTTCGGCGCGGACGTGATCAAGATCGAGCGCCCCGGCGCCGGCGACGACACGCGCCACTGGGGGCCGCCGTACCTGAAGGACGCAGCCGGCGCCGATACCGCCGAGGCCGCCTACTATCTCGCGGCGAACCGCAACAAGCGCTCGGTCACGGTCGACATCGCGACGCCGGAAGGCCAGCAGATCGTGCGCGAGCTCGCCGCGCAAAGCGACGTCGTGCTCGAGAACTACAAGGTCGGGCAGCTCGCGAAATACGGGCTCGACTACGAATCGCTGCGCGCGGTGATGCCCGATCTCGTCTACTGCTCGGTCACGGGTTTCGGCCAGACGGGCCCGTACGCGCATCGCGCGGGCTACGACTTCATCGTCCAGGGCATCGGCGGCTTCATGAGCATCACCGGCGAGCGCGACAGCGAGCCAGGCGGCGGCCCGCAGAAGGCCGGCGTCGCGATCGCCGATCTCGCGACGGGCCTCTATTCGACGATCGCGGTGCTCGCCGCGCTCGCGCATCGCGACCGCACGGGCGAAGGCCAGTACATCGACATGGCGCTGCTCGACGTGCAGGTCGCGCTGCTCGCGAACATGAACACCAACTTCCTCGCGAGCGGCAAGCCGCCGGTGCGCTGGGGCAATGCGCACCCGAACATCGTGCCGTATCAAACGTTCCAGACGAACGACGGCTGGATCATCGTCGCGGTCGGCAACGACGGGCAGTTCCGCAAGTTCGTCGAGGCCGGGGGCCGGGCCGAGCTGGCCGACGACGAACGGTTCGCGACCAACCCGTCGCGCGTGCGCCATCGCGACACGCTGGTGCCGATCCTCGCGGAGATGGTGAAGACACGCGCCAAGGCCGACTGGATCGGCACGCTGGAAGCGGCCGGCGTGCCGTGCGGGCCGATCAACGAACTCGACGAAGTGTTCGACAACGAACAGGTGGTCGCGCGCGGAATGCAGGTGTCGCTGCCGCACCCCTGCGGCGCGGACGTGAAGCTCGTGCGCAATCCGATCCGGATGAGCGCGACGCCGCCCGACGCGCGCACGGCCCCGCCGCTGCTCGGCGCGCAGACCGAAGCGGTGCTGCGCGACATGCTCGGTTATGACGCGGCGCGCATCGCGGCGCTCAAGGCGAAGCAAGCGATCTGAGGCCGCCGGGACGTGCGCGTCGCGGCGCCTTCGGCGGCGCGGCGGCGTGCGACCGGTGGCCGACGGCCAGTGAATCGATGGCTAGCGCGCGAGCGCGTCGAGCCAGCCGCGTGCGTCGGGCCAGTCGCCGAGCCCGCTGTCCGCGTTGAGGTGGCCGCGCGGGCCGAGGTCATGGAACGCACTGCCCCATGCATGCGCGCAGCCGCGCGCGAACGCGAGCGAGCCGTACGAATCGTCGCTGCTCGCGGCCACGCAGGTCGGAAACGGCAGCCGTTCGTGCGGCACCGGCCCGAAGCCGTGCGCGTCGGCCGGAAACCCGGGCCCGGCCGGATCGGGCAGCGCGACGAGCAGCGCGCCGCGCACCTTCGCGAGCGCGGCCGGCCGCGCGTAGCGGGTCGCCCACCACGCAGTGGTCAGCGTGCCGAGGCTGTGCGCGGCGATCAACACCGGGCCCGGCGCGGCCTCGACCGCGCGATCGAGCGCGAGACACCAGCCGTTGCGGAACGCATGGTCCCAGTCGGGCATCGCGATGCGCACGAAACGCGCGTCGGCGCGCTCCCAGCGGCTTTGCCAGTGGAGCGGACCGGAGTTGCCGTAGCCCGGCAGCACGAAAACGGGAAAGTTGCTCATGGAGGATTCGTCGACGCATGAAGTCGTTATGTGACGTCGACGAAGTGTCGCACACCCATTCCTCCCTGATGTTGCCTGTCGAATCGCGGAAGGGATGTGCGAGGTCGTGACGCGGGGCGAACCCCGTCACGACCGGCCGGCGCGCATGCGCGCCGGCGTCGATCAGCGCACGCCGGCGCCGACCAGGCCGCCTGCCGCCGCGCCGGCAACCGTGCCGACCGGGCCGCCCGTGATCAGGTAGCCGAGCGCGCCGCCCGCGGCCGCGCCGATCCCGGCGTTCCGTTGCGTATGCGTCATCGCGCATGCGCCGAGTTGCGACAGGGCCGCGACGATTACCGCGGTACGAACGAGAAAAGTGGTCTTCTTCATCATGGATTATTGGCTTCCTCCCGCCAGGTAAAAGGCCCGCTGGCGGCATTGAATCGGTGAAGCCATCATAGGAAAAGCCGAACGCGCCGGGCAATCCGATTTACGTCGTGTTACAGCCGACACATTATCGAGATATTGCGGGACGCAGCGCGAACCGGCCCTTGCAGCGCTGCAACCCGCGCGGGACGGACCCCGCTCAGGTAGAATTACAGGATTAAACCGGCGCGACGCGCCGACACAACCTGACGCCAACCGCATGAGCACCGAACGTAACGACGCCCCCGCGGCTTCCAACTTCATCCGCAACATCATCGACGACGACAACCGCACCGGCAAATGGGGCGGCCGCGTCGAAACGCGCTTCCCGCCCGAGCCGAACGGTTATCTGCACATCGGCCATGCGAAGAGCATCTGCCTGAACTTCAGCGTCGCGCGCGACTACGGCGGCGTGTGCCACCTGCGCTTCGACGACACGAATCCGGAAAAGGAAAGCGTCGAGTACGTCGACTCGATCGTCGACGCGGTGCGCTGGCTCGGCTTCGACTGGCGCAAGGATGCGGTCGATCATCAGTATTTCGCGAGCGACTACTACGACAAGCTGTACGAATTCGCCGAGCTGCTGATCCAGCGCGGCAAGGCGTACGTCGACAGCCAGAGCGCCGACGAAATGCGCGCGAACCGCGGCTCGCTGACCGAAGGCGGCAAGCCGTCGCCGTACCGCGACCGTTCGCCCGAGGAAAACCTCGACCTGTTCCGCCGGATGAAGGCCGGCGAGTTCAAGGAAGGCGAGCACGTGCTGCGCGCGAAGATCGACATGGCGTCGCCGAACATGAACATGCGCGACCCGGTGATCTACCGGATCCGCTACGCGCACCACTACCGCACCGGCGACGCATGGTGCGTGTATCCGATGTACGACTACACGCACTGCATCTCGGACGCGCTCGAGGGCATCACGCACTCGCTGTGCACGCTCGAGTTCGAGGATCACCGCCCGCTGTACGACTGGGTGCTGAACGAACTCGCGGATGCCGGCGTGTTCACGCGGCCGCTGCCGCAACAGATCGAATTCTCGCGCCTGAACCTCACGTACGCGATCACCAGCAAGCGCAAGCTGCTGCAGCTCGTCACCGAAGGTCACGTCGAAGGCTGGGACGATCCGCGCATGCCGACGATCGTCGGGATCCGCCGCCGCGGCTTCACGCCGGAGAGCATTCACCTGTTCTGCGAGCGGATCGGCGTGACGAAGGTCGATTCGTGGATCGACATGAGCGTGTTCGAAGGCGCGCTGCGCGACGATCTCGACGACAAGGCGCCGCGCTCGGTCGCCGTGCTCGATCCGCTGAAGCTCGTGATCGACAACTATCCGGAAGACCTCGAGGAAGCGTGCACGGCCCCCGTGCATCCGCATCATCCGGAGCGCGGCGTGCGCACGTTCCCGATCTCGCGCGAGCTGTGGATCGAACGCGAGGACTTCGTCGAGACCCCGCCGAAGGGCTATTTCCGCCTGTTCCCGGGCAACAAGGTGCGCCTGCGCTACGGCTACGTGATCGAGTGCACGGGCTTCGACAAGGACGCCGACGGCAACGTGACGGCCGTGCACTGCAACTACTTCCCGGACAGCAAGTCGGGCACGGACGGCGCGAACACGTACAAGGTCAAGGGCAACATCCACTGGGTCAGCGCGAAGCATGCGCAGCCGGCCGAAGTGCGGATCTACGACCGGCTGTTCAAGGAGCCGCACCCGGACGCGGGCGGCGCGAACTTCCTCGAGGCGCTGAACCCGGATTCGAAGAAGATCACGCAGGCTTACGTCGAGCCGGGCGCCGGCGATGTCGCGCCGGAAACGCGCTTGCAGTTCGAGCGTCACGGCTATTTCGTTGCCGACCGGGTCGATTCGAAACCGGGCAAGCCCGTGTTCAACCGGATCGTCGGGCTGCGCGACAGCTGGGGCAAGCCGGCCTGACGGCCTGCGGCGCGCGCGGCGGGCGGCTTCGCGCCGACGTCGCGCGATGATGAAAAAAAACCGACCCTCGCGGTCGGTTTTTTATTACCTGCGCGGCATTCGTGCCGTGCGCGGCATCGAAGCGATAACGCTCACCCGCCCGTCAACCGCCGATGCAGGTCTGCGAGCGACAGCGTCGTGCGAAACAGCCGCGCAAGGCTGCGGCTCGCATACGTATCGACGTCGGCGGGCGCCGTCCAGCGATACGCGTCCATCTCGGGAATCAGCGAGCCGTCGCGACGGCTCGGGAACAGCGACGTGCACGTGCAGTGCGCGGGATCGATCTCGTCGTCGGCGACCTGCACCGCGAACAGGTGCAGGTCCTTGTCGTGACGGTACGCGAAGCGGCCGAGATCGACGAGGCGCGCCGACGCGAATTCGATGCCGGTTTCCTCGCGCAGCTCCCGCAGCGCCGCCTCCGCCGGCGATTCGCCCGGCTCGCCCTGCCCCTTCGGGATGTCCCAGTGCGTGGTATCCGTCGCATGCGCGAGGAATACGCGGCCGGCCCCGTCGAGAATCACGACGCCGCACGATACCGTGCGCGGCGCACTGCTACGCTTCATCGCACCGCGCTCAGCGTTTCTGCAGTTGCCACTTGCCCGCGGCGGTCTTGCAGAAGACCGGCTTGAGCGTCATCGACTGGCCCTTTGCCGAGATTTCGGTCGCGATTTCGCGGCAGGTCTTGCCGTCGGTTTCGGACGTCGACGGCGTGAGCTTCGCATCGATCTGCGTGCCGCGGCCGTTGCTCTGCCACGTCGTGGTTTCGCCGTCCTTGCCTTCGTCGCGCACCTGCGCGACGGCCTTGGTCAACGACGCGCGGTCGGTCTTGCTGAAGTAGGTCAGCGGCGTGTCGTTCAGGAAGCCCAGGTTGCTTTGTGCGTGGGCGGGCAGCATCGCGGCTGCGCACGCGACGCCGGCCAGCACGCGCGTGACGATGGAAAGGGATGCACGCATCGACATGTGTTGTTCTCCTTGGATGTTCGATCGAACGGCGTGGCGCGCGGCCGGCGAACCGGGGGCCGGCCATCCGGCACGCGCCACGCCCGTCAGCGAGCGAGCATAGCATGCGTGCCGCCAGGAACGCCTTCTAGCGCGCAGCCGACGTGGCCGCCGGTTGATATCCGTCGGTCAGCGTGTTCAGGAACGCGATCACGTCCTTGATCTCGGCCGCGTTCAGCGCGGGTGCGTCGCCGCGCTTGCGGTCGAACGGCGGCTCGCGGTTGATGTTCGGCCAGTAGCGCTTCGGCAGATCGTCGTACACCTGCACCTTGCCGTGCACGACCGGATAGAACTTCTCCGGATGGATGTCGCGCTCGACGTAGAAACGCATCACGTCCTCGAGCGAGTGGTACACGCCGTTGTGGAAGAACGTCTTGCGCAGCGCGACGTTGCGCAGCGACGGCGTGCGGAACAGTCCGCAGAATTCATCGCGGCCCTTCAGGTCGATGCGCTCCGGGCCGCACGCGCCGAGATCGTGGAAGCGCGGATCGCGATTGACCGGCAGCGCGCGGTTGCGCGGCACCGCGATCGCGATCAGGCCGAAATCGCTGAACTGCGGCGGACCGCCTTCGAGCGTACGCTGGCTCACGTGGCAACTCGCGCAGTTGCCCTTCTTCTCGTCGTTGAACAGCTGCAGCCCGTGCAGCTCCGCAGGCGTGAGCTGCGCGTGGCCGGCGAGATACGCGTCGTACTTGCTCGTGTACGGATCGAACAGCGCCGGCTGCTGCTGGAATGCGTCGAGCGCGCGCAGCACCGCGCCGAAGGTCGCCTGGTCGTCGGCCAGGACCCGGTCGCCGAACGCGTGGCGGAACGCATCGGCATAGGGCGCGGCGCGAACTGCCTTCGCGACCCGCGCCGGCGAGCTGCTCATCTCGAATGGCGACGTGAGGGGAATGCGCGCCTGTGCATCGCGCGTGTCGACGCGGCCATCCCAGGTCAGCCCACCGGTCGGACCCGCGTCGATACTTTCGTCACCCTCGTCCGGTGAATCGTGGAAGTGCTCGCTGAACGGAGGAATGCCGCGCAGGTACTTCAGCGACGGCACCGCGCGAAAGCCCATGCGGTGCATGTCGTCCCCGCCGAGTTGTACCGACAGCGCGTTCGGCGGCCCGAACGCATGCTCGGCGCTATGGCACGACGCGCACGCGAGCTTGCCGGACCCCGACAGCGACGGATCGAAGAACAACTGCTTGCCGAGTGCCGTCATCTGCTTGACGCCCTCGAATACCTGCGCGCGCGTTTGCGGCTGGCTGGCCGGCGCGACTGCCGGAGCGGCGGGAGCGGCCTGTGCCGCCGGGACGACGGCCACGGCCGGCGCATTCGCGCCGGGCCGCGCATCGCAGCCGGCGAGCGCCGCGCATCCCGCAATGAGTGTCAGCGTTGCCGCGGCAGAGATCAGCGCTCGCGCGGACGCGACGGGTTTCAGAAGGGTGTGCATCGTCGTTCTTCTTGTAGCGGTGGGCAATCGGCCGGAGCTTATGTCAGTTCCGTGACTGTTACATGACGTTCGACCGACAGTTAATCGAAAGCACCCCTACACCTGCCTGTCAAATCGATTCCCGATAATGCGCGCAGCCGGCCGATGCCTCGAAGATCGTGCGCCGGCCCTGCGCCAACCCGGTTCCCACACGCGACAAACGACGAAAGAGAGAACATCGCATGAAGAAGCACGCCTGGATTCGCTACACGCCGCTCGCCCTCGCGGCCGCGCTCAGCCTGACCGCCTGCGGCGGCGACGATGTCACGCAACAAGGCCTGTCGGCAGTCAAGAACGTCGTCGTCATCTACGCGGAAAACCGCAGCTTCGACAACCTGTACGGCAACTTCCCGGGTGCGAACGGTCTGCAGAACGCGACGGCCGCGAACTCGGTGCAGAAGGATCGCGACGGTTCGACGATGGCGACGCTGCCGAAGATCTGGGGCGGCCTGACCGCGACCGGCATCACGCCGGCCGTCACCGAGGCGATGACGGCGAACCTGCCGAACGCGCCGTTCGCGATCGACGATCCGAACGGCTTCAACCAGTCGATGAGCATCGCGACGCGCGACATCGTGCACCGCTTCTACCAGGACCAGATGCAGATCGACGGCGGCAAGAACGACATGTATGCCGCATGGACCGATGCGGGCGGCCTGACGATGGGCCACTACACGGCGGATCCGTCGAAGCTGCCGCTGTGGAAGATCGCGCAGCAGTACGTGTTGGCCGACAATTTCTTCATGGGCGCGTTCGGCGGCTCGTTCCTGAACCACCAGTACCTGATCTGTGCGTGCGCGCCGTTCTACGCGAACGCCGACAAGAGCCCGGCGGCCGGCAAGATCGCAGTCCTGAACGCCGACGGCAAGTCGCTGAAGGTCGCCACGAACTCGCCGGCCTCCGCACTGAGCGGCCCGCCGAAGTTCGTCAACGACGGCGCGCTGACGCCTGACTTCTATGGCGTCAACACGATGCAGCCGGCGTACCAGCCGAGCGGCAACAAGGCCGCCACGGGCGGCGACCCGCTGCTCGCCGATCCGGCCAATCCGTCGACGATGCCGCCGCAGACGGCGACCAACATCGGGGACCTGATGACCAACGCGGGGGTCTCGTGGGCATGGTATGGCGGCGCATGGGGCCAGGCGCTGCAGGCGAGCCAGAACGGCACGTCGAACGTGATCTACGGCGCCGATCTGTCGACGCCGAACTTCCAGCCGCACCATCAGCCGTTCAACTACTTCGCGAACCAGGCGCCGGGCACCGCGAGCCGCGCGCAGCACCTGCTCGACGGCGGCGCGAACGGTGCCGAGTTCATCAAGGCGATCGACGCGGGCACGCTGCCGCAGGTTGCGTTCTACAAGCCGCAGGGCAACCTGAACGAACACCCTGGCTACACGGACGTCACCTCCGGCGATCAGCACATCGCCGACGTGATCGCGCACCTGCAGGCAAGCCCGCAGTGGAAGAACATGGTCGTCGTCATCACGTACGACGAGAACGGCGGCTTCTGGGATCATGCCACGCCGCCGAACGCCGATCGCTGGGGCCCGGGCACCCGCATTCCGGCGCTGATCGTGTCGCCGTATGCGAAGAAGGGCTTCGTGGACCACACGCAGTACGACACGGGTTCGATCCTGCGCTTCATCACGCGCCGCTTCTCGCTGCCGCGCCTCGCAGGCCTGCAGCAGCGCGACGACGCGCTGAAGACGAACGGCGCGCAGCCGATGGGCGACCTGACGAACGCGCTCGCCCTGTCGCCGAACCTGTAAAACGGCATCACCGCGAACGGGCCGGCCCCCGCTGCCGGCCCGGACGAACGAAGGGCGACCCTGCTCACGCGGGGTCGCCCTTTTTCATGCGCCGTATGCGCTACCACCCATACTTCAGCTCAACACCGACGTAGTCCGCGTTGTGCCCGCCCGCCTGCCGGATCGCGTCGCCGACCTGGAAATGCACGGCCTCGACCGCGCCGATCAGGTTCGCGGCGATCGTCCAGTCCGCGCGCAGCTGCACGTACATCCCCGTCCACAGGCCGCCCTTGCCCGCGGTGCCAGGCACCGCGACGTTCGCCTGCTGATAGACGGCGTCGCCGGTCGTCTCGCGCCACTGGAAGCCGAGCGCGCCGAGCAGCGACAGATTCGGCGCCGGCTTCAGCGTCACCGACGGCTTCACGTGGATCAGGTTCGAGTAGCCCGTGAAGCCGGCCAGCGTGAAGTAATAGCCGTTCGGAAACAGCGGGTTGAAGGTGCCGACGCGGCCGTCGTGCGGATGCCGGTCGCCCGAGGCCGCATCGACCTGCAGCGCGATGCGCGGTGACCACGGCGCGTCGAGCCGGTAGCCGGCGATCGAGCCGACGGCCCATGCGCCGATCGTGTTGTTGCCGACCGTGCCGCTCTGCAGCATCGTCTCGAGATCCCAGTCGAAACGGCCCTGCGTGCCCGAGTAGCGCAGGTCCCACACGTCGCGATGCTCTGGGCCGCTCGCATCGAGAAAGCGCGCGTTCTTGCGGTTGTATCGCGACCAGTAGCCGGACAGGTCGCCCGGCCCGATCGACTGCCGCTCGAAGCGCACGCCGCTGAACGTGAGATTGCGATTGGACACGTCGTCGAAATCGGATGCGTTGCGGTTCTGTACCGGCTGCGTCGCGTAGCCGATGAAGCGCCACTTCCCGTATTCGTAATCGGCCCACACCGCATCGAACGATTGCCGCACGTTCGGGCCGTCGCGCGCGGCGATGAAGCGCTGCAAGTCGAACGCCATCTCCTGCCGGCCGACGCGGACCTTGACCGTGCCGCCGCCGAGCGCACCCGTGTAGGTCGCGAACGCCTGCTCGAGATCGAGCGGGTTCCGGTCGACCGGCGACACCGTGTTCTTGCCGAACGCGCGCGCGTCCTGCAATTGCACGAAGAACTGCCAGTGCTGGCCGAGATGCGCATCGGCATGCACCTCGACGCGCTGGATCAGGTAGGTATCCGATTGCGCGGAGCCGATCCCGAACAGCGGCGCGTCGTTGGTCTCCAGCCGCTCGCGCAGGTTCACGCCGAGCGAAAGATAGGATGACGGATCATTGCCGAGCGGAATGTATTTCAGCCCGTCGAGCGGCGCGCGCGGCACACACGGATTCGCGAGCACCGACCAATCTTCCTGCCAGCGGTTGAACAGCACCGTCGGGCGCTTGGCCGTGCACGTCGTTGCAGTGGTCGCCACGGGTGTCGTTGCCGATGTAGAAACCGATGACGCAGCCGAAGCCGGCGCCGGTTCTTGCGCCGGCGTCGAGGTCGATGCTGCCGGCGTCTGCGCGAACGCCGCGTCGGCGCCCGCGAACAACAGCCCCGCGACGAGCGACAGACGAGCGGCCCGCTCGAAGCGGCAGCCGTGATGTGTCCGGTGCCTGCCCGGCCTCCGCCCGATCATGCGCGCTCCTGCGAGGCCGGTGCGGCCGCCTGGGCTGCACCCAGCGCAAGCATCGCCAGCGCGCACACGGGCGCGAGCAGCGCCGCAAAGCCGATGTAACGGAACCCGAGCGCACCGCCGGCCGCACCGAGCGCGAACGCGACGATCGCCGGCAGCATCTTGCCGAAGCGCGCGCGTGCGGCCACGCGGGCGCTGTCCGTCGTGCCGGCCGACAGCAGGTCGACGACATCGAGAATCGCCTGCGTGACGTTGCCCGTCATCACCGTGTTCGGCACGCCGGCGCGCGCCATCACGCGCGGATGCGCGTTCTGCACGCCCATCGCGAACGTGCCGACGATGCCGGCCACCAGCACCGGCAGGCTGTCGGATTGCGTGACGGGCGTCGCCCACAGGCCGGCCGCGCAAAAGCCCAGCAGCAGCACGGCCTGCACCGTGTGCAGCGCGCGCGTGCCCTGCCAGCCGGGCCGGCCGGACATCGACCGCGCGATCAGGCTCGCCGCGACGACGCCGCACACGAACGCGGGAAACACGCTGAGCTTCAGCACCACGCCCTGGCCGAAGCCCGCGATGCCCGCGCCGATCAGCACGAAGTTGCCCGTCACGTGCGCGGTGAACAGCCCGAACAGCGCGACGAAGCTCAGCGTGTCGACGAAGCCGGCCACGGCCGCAAGGATCGTGTCCTCGTGCTTCATCGCGCCGCGCCCGCGTGGATCTCGGCGACGTAGCCGCCCGGGAACTGCACGAGCGCCGCGTCGCGGCCGTCGGATGCGAACGGCGGCACGAGCACGGTCACGCCCGCTGCTTCGGCCTTCTTCAGCGTTGCTGCGAGGTCAGGCACTTCGTAGCCCGTCATCTCGCGCCCGAACGGGTACGGCAGGCTGCCGTCCGTCACGAGCACGGTCATCTTGCCGAAGCCCGATTCGATGCGGATGCGGCGGAACGTGTCGTTCGGGCGACCGATCTCGACGCCCGGCGCCTTCAGGTTGTCGGACACGACCTTGCCCTTCGAGAACTTGACGAAGTCGTGCACGAACTTGCGCACGCTTTGCGGCGACACGTAGACGCGATTCTCGGGGATGGTCTGCAACGCGTCGTAGTGCGGCGCCTGGGTATGCCAGTAGAGCTGCATGTTTACGCCGCCCGTCCACGCGATGATCGCGTCGCGGCCGATCGGATCGGGGAACGTGTCGACGATCACGTCGGCGCCGTGCTCGCGCGCGGACTTCACCGCGACGTCCATGTCGGTGACGAGATAGCCGGTGCGCTCCTCGCAGAACGGATACGGGATCGGCGTCTTGAAGCCGAACACCGACACCGTGCCGACCGGCGTGAGCACGAGCTGCGACATCGTCTGGCTCGGCGTCGGCGTGACCTGGAACACGCCCTGCTTCGACTTCTTGCCGCCGAACGTCGCGACGAAGCTGTCGGTAAAGCGGTCGAAGTCTTCCGGCGCGACGCAGACGTGCGTGGTGTCGTACTGCGGACCGACGGCCAGCGTCGGCGTGACCGCGGGCGGCACCGGCGGTTTCGCGAACGCGGCGGGCGCGGCGACGAGACCGCAGGCAATCGTCAGCGCCAGCAGCGCGGAACGAAGGGTTTTCATAACGGATGTCCTTGTTGTTTGATCAGAGGATGGATCGGCTCGGGCAATCCCGGTCACACGCGGCCGTCGTCGGCCGGTTGCCGCGCATCGTCGACGATGGTCGCGAGCACGAGTGCCGCGATCAGCCCGAGATGCTCGAAAAAGCTGTTCAGCGCCATGAAATGTTCGGCGCCCGAGCGATTCCAGAAATCGTTCGCCACGACCATCGCGACCAGCGTCAGCATCCCGAGGCTGCCCGCGCCGAGCCACGTGAAGCGGCGAAACACCACGCACAGCGAACCGCCGATCTCGACCGCAATCGCCAAGGCCGCCCACAGCGCGGGCGGGTGCAGGCCGAAATGCGCCTGCTCCGCGACCGCATCGCCGAAGTGCATCGCCTTGTTCACGCCGCCGATCAGGAACGCGGAAACGAGCGCGAGCCGGACCAGCGATCCGACCCACGCCGGCGACAGGAGCGCGCGAATCCACCCGGGGCTGCATCGGCCGGTCACGGTCGTCATGTCAGACCGCCCAGCACGAACAGCCGAACGCGCCCCAGAAGCCCTTCGCGTCCGAGGTCGGCAACGTGCGGCCCCACGCGCTCGCATGCGCATGGCCGTGCATCCCGCACGCGGTCGAACAACCGCACGCGGCAGCGGCCGCTGCTGCTCGCTGCAGCGGCGCGCCCTCGCGCTGCGTCGTGCCCCAGCCGCCATAGCCGCCGTAGGTGCGCACCGGCGACCAGTCCGGCATCGCCGGCGGAATCGGCATATCGTGCGACGCGAACGGCCCGGCACCCCACACGATCCGGCCGCCGACCACCGTCAGCAACGCGGTCGTGTCGGCGATATCGTCCTCCGCGCACGTGAAGAAATCGCGATCGGGGACCATCAGGTCCGCCAACTGCCCGACCGCGATGCGGCCCTTCTTGCCCACTTCGTTCGAGAACCACGTCACGTACTCGGTCCACATGCGCAGCGCGGTTTCGCGATCGAGCAGGTTGCGCTGCGGATACAGGCGCGTGCCGCCGACCGTCTTGCCCGTCACGAGCCACGCGAGCGACACCCACGGGTTGTACGACGCCACCCGCGTCGCATCCGTGCCGGCCGACACCTTGATGCCCTTGGACAGCATCTTCGCGACCGGCGGCGTCGCCTCGGCCGCCTGCGCGCCGTAACGCTCGACGAAGTACTCGCCCTGATACGCCATCCGGTGCTGCACCGCGATGCCGCCGCCGAGCGCCGCGATCCGGTCCATCGATCGCTCGGAGATCGTTTCCGCGTGATCGAAGAACCAGTTCAGCCCTTCGAGCGGGATGTCCTCGTTGACCTTCTCGAACACGTCGAGCGCGCGGCTGATCGTTTCGTCGTAGGTCGCATGCATGCGCCACGGCCAGCGGTTCTGCGCGAGCACGCGCACCACGCCTTCGAGATCGTCTTCCATTTGCGCGGGCAGATCCGGACGTGCGACGCGGAAATCCTCGAAGTCGGCCGCGGAAAACACCAGCATCTCGCCCGCGCCGTTATGACGGAAGTAGTCGGTGCCGTCGTGATACTTGACGCTCTTCGTCCAGTTCACGAAGTCTTCCTTCTCCGCGTTCGGCTTCTGCGTGAACAGGTTGTACGCGATGCGGATCGTCATCTCGCCTGCGTCGTGCAGCTGGCGGATCACTTCGTAATCGTCGGGGTAGTTCTGCGAGCCGCCGCCCGCGTCGATCACGCCCGTCACGCCGAGCCGGTTCAGCTCGCGCATGAAGTGGCGCGTCGAGTTGTACTGATACTCGAACGGCAGCTTCGGACCCTTCGCGAGCGTCGCGTAGAGGATCGTCGCGTTCGGGTTCGCGAGCAGCAGGCCCGTGGGGTTGCCCGCGGCGTCGCGCAGGATCGTGCCGCCCGGCGGCTCCGGCGTGTCCTTCGTATAGCCGACGACGCGCAGCGCGGCCGCGTTCAGCAGCGCGCGATCGTACAGGTGCAGGATGAACACCGGCGTATCGGGTGCGGCCGCGTTGAGTTCGTCGATCGTCGGCAGGCGCTTCTCGGCAAACTGATGCTCGGTGAAGCCGCCGACCACGCGCACCCATTGCGGCGCGGGCGTGATCGCGACCTGCTGCCGGAGCATCTCCATCGCGACGGCGAGTGAGCGCACGCCGTCCCAGCGCAGCTCCATGTTGTAGTTCAGGCCACCGCGAATCACGTGCGTATGGTTGTCGGTCAGGCCCGGCAGCACCGCGCGACCGTCGAGGTCGACGACCTTCGTCGCGCGGCCCGCGAGCGGAATTACGTCCGCGTTGCTGCCGACCGCGACGAAGCGGCCGTCCTTGATCGCCACCGCGGTGGCGACGGGGTTCGCACGATCGAGCGTCGTGATGCGCCCGTTGTGCAGGATCAGATCCGGTTGGGTATCGGTTGCGCTCATTAACATGTCCTCGAAACAGTCAGAAGCCGAGCCAGTGACGCACGGGCCCGATGGCCTGTGCGCCGACCAGCATGCCGGCAAGGCCGATCAGTGCGATCAGCGGCGGCGCCGGCGAACGCACCTTGATCACGCTGTACACGACGCCGATCAGCAGGCCGGCCGCCAACGACGATAGATAAGATTCCATAACGATTTTTCTCCCGACCGGATTAGAATGACCCGCATCGCGTCGGCCGCATGCTTCGCTGCCTTCGCTTCCACTTCGCTTCCCTGTCACCCTGTCCGGCCATGCAACATCTTCCTGATCTCGAAGCCTGGGCCATCTTCGCGCGCGTCGCGGAGACCGGTTCGTTCGCGAAAGCCGCGGAACTGCTCGGCATCTCGCAACCGACCGTGTCGAAGGCCATCGCGCGCCTCGAAAAACGCCTCGGCGCGATGCTGCTGTACCGCACGTCGCGCAAACTGTCGCTCACGCCGACCGGCGAGCTGCTGCGCGACCGCGCGATCCGCCTGCTCGCCGATGCGGAACTGATCGAGAGCGAGGCTTCCGCGCAAGCGCTCGAACCGCACGGCCTCGTGCGCGTGAACGCGCCGATGTCGTTCGGGCTGCGGCATCTGTCGCCGCTGCTGCCCGCGTTTCTCGAGCGCTATCCGCGCGTCGACATCGACCTCGTGCTGACCGACCACATCGTCGACATCGTGTCCGGCGGGTTCGACGTCGCGATTCGCATCGCCGAGCTGAGCGATTCGTCGCTGCGCTCGCGCCGCCTGTGCGCGGTGCGCCGTCCGCTCGTCGCATCGCCCGCGTATCTCGACCGGCATGGCCGTCCCACGCATCCGCGCGACATCGAACAGCACGTGTGCCTCACCTACACGAACCTGCCGACGCCCGAGCACTGGCGCTTTCGCAATCCGGCTTCGGGCGAGGATGTCGGCGTGTCCGTGCACGGACGCATCCGCACCAACAATGCCGACGTGATCGCCCCCGCGCTCCTCGCCGGTCACGGCCTCGCGCTGCAGCCCGAGTTTCTCGCGTGGGACGCGCTGCAGAGCGGCGAGCTCGAGGAAGTGATGCCCGAGTGGAAAATCGCCGACGTCAACGTCAACCTCGTCACGCCGCCCGGCATGCTGCGCGCCGCGCGCGTGACGGTGCTGCTCGATTTCCTCGCCGACCACTTCGCGCACGCGCCGTGGGCGTTGCCCGTGGCCTGAGCGAGCGGCGGCCTGCGAACGCTGAGGCCGCCCTGGCCGCCGGATGCGTCGATCGCATCGGCCGCGGCGAACGCGGCCGGTTGCGCGTTACTTCGCCGGAACGGGCGGAATCGACTCGTGCGGCGTCGCGGTGCGTTGCGGTGCCTTGTGAACCATCGTGTACGCGTAGTCGACGCCCATCCCGTATGCGCCCGAATGCTCCTTCGCGATCGCCATCACAGCGTCGTAGCTGTCGCGGCGCGCCCAGTCGCGTTGCCATTCGAGCAGCACCTGCTGCCACGTGACCGGCACCACGCCGGCCTGCACCATGCGCTGCATCGCGATGTCGTGCGCGGCCTGCGACGTACCGCCCGATGCGTCGGCGACCATGTAGATCTCGTAGTCGCCCTCGAGCATCGCGCACAGTGCGAACGTCGTGTTGCAGACTTCGGTCCACAGACCCGACACGACGACCTTCTTGCGGCCGTTCGCGGCCAGTGCGTCGCGCACCTTCTGGTCGTCCCACGAGTTCATCGACGTGCGTTCGAGCGTCTTCTGGTTCGGGAACACGTCGAGCAGCTCGGGATAGGTGTGGCCCGAGAAGCTGTCGCTTTCGACCGTCGTGATCGTGGTCGGGATGTTGAAGACCTTCGCAGCCTTCGCCAGGCCCACGACGTTGTTCTTCAGCACCTGGCGATCGATCGACTGCACGCCGAACGCCATCTGCGGCTGCTGGTCGATGAAGATCAGCTGGCTGTTCTGCGGAGTGAGTACTTCAAGTTTCGGGTTGCTCATGGCGCGTGGAGTCCTGTGAACGAAAAAAAGGGAGGCCTGCCTCGGCCGTGAGAACGGGAGGAGCCGGAAATGCATCACGCCGGATCGTGACCCGGCGCGACGTATTTAATCGGCAAACGCTCGGCGTGACCACCCAAGAAACGGAATCGATGCAATTCCGGAAACGACGTGCGTTCGGGGCCGCCCGCTCTTTTTTTCTTCACGCAAAGCCGATACGCTCTCAAGACTTTGACGGCGCCGTTGCGGCGTCGCTCGCCATCACCGGACGCTCCCCCATGAAACCGTATGTCTTCTCGCTGCTCGCCGGCATCCTCGCCGGCGTCATCTACGGCGCGATCGGCGTGAACTCGCCCGCGCCGCCGATCATCGCGCTCACCGGCCTGCTCGGCATGCTGGCCGGCGAACAGATCCTGCCCGTTGCGCGGCGCATGCTCGCGGGCCATCGGCTGAACGCCGCATGGCGCGACGCGAAGTGCAGCCAGCACATGTTCGGTCCGCTGCCGGGCGGCAGCACGAACGAACGCACGCCGTCCTGATGCACGCTTCCCTCACGCACCGCGCATGAGCAACGTCGAGCTGTTCCATTACCTGCTGCTGTTGATCTGCGGCGCGGGCGCGCTCACGTGGCTCGCCGAACGGATCTCGATTCCGCCGGCCGTCGTGCTGCTGCTCGGCGGCTGTGTGGTGGCCGTTGCCGGCAAGCGCGTGCCCGACATGGACCCGGCGCTGCTGCTCGCCGCCGTGCTGCCGCCGCTCCTGATGTCGAGCGGCTTCTACACCGCGTGGAAGGAATTCCGGCACGAGCTCGCCTCGATCGCATCACTCGCGCTCGGCGCGGTGGTGTTCACGACGGTGGCGGTCGCGCTCGCCGTGCATGCGGTCAATCCGGCATTGCCGTGGGCCGCGTGCTTCACGCTCGGCGCGATCGTGTCGCCGCCCGACGCGGTCGCCGCGAAGGCGATCCTGCAGCGTCACCCGCTGCCCGCACGGCTCGTCGCGGTGCTCGAAGGCGAAAGCCTCGTCAACGATGCGTCGGGCCTGCTGCTGTATCAGATGGCCGTGTCGGCCGCGCTCGCCGTCACCATCACGACCGCGAGCGCCACCGGCCTGTTCTTCTCGCTCACGCTGATCGGCATCGCGGTCGGCCTCGCATGCGGCCATGCGATGTGCTGGGTGCTGCAACGCCTGCGCGAGCCGATGCTCGGGATCGTCGTGACCTTCGCGATGGCGTGGGGCAGCTACGGGATCGCGGAAGCCGTGCACGGCTCCGGCGTGCTGTCGGTCGTGACCTGCGGCCTCGTGCTCGGCGTGCGCCAGCATCGCGTGTTCGACGCCGACCTGCGGATCAAGGCGAAGGCGACCTGGGAAGCGATCGTGTTCGTGCTCGACGCGCTCGTGTTCATCCTGATCGGCCTCGCGCTGCACGCGATCCTCGCACGCGTGAACCACGAAGGCGCGATGCTGATGGCCGGCCTGCGCGTCGCGCTGCCGGCGACGGCAGCCGCGATCGCCGCGCGCGTCGTGTGGGTGTTCGTCGCGATGTGGTTGCCGGGCCGTCTGCGCGCACGACGCGCGGGCCATCCGCCGTGGTCGTGGCGCGAGGCCGTCGTGCTCGGCTGGTCCGGCATGCGCGGCGTCGTGAGCCTTGCGGCCGCGATCGCGCTGCCGAGCGATTTCCCGGGCCGGGACCTGATCCTGTTCAGCACGTTCCTGCTGATCATCGCGACGCTGGTCGTGCAGGGCGGCACGCTCGCGCCGCTGATCCGCGTGCTGAAGCTGCGCCCGGCCACGCGGCACACGATGTCCGAGCACGCCGTGCGCGCGCATACGTTCGGCGCGGCGCTCGCCGAGCTCGACGCACGCGAGCAGCGCGGCTCGGGCCTCGAACGCGCATCGCTCGACCGGCTGCTGACCGAATATCGCAGCCGCGTCGCGTTCAACGAAAGCGCGCATCGCGACGGCGCGGAACCGGCGGGCGTGCGCGCGCGGATGCTGCGCGTCGAGCTCGAGCTGGTGGGCGTGTCGCGCGACGCGCTGCTCGACCTGCACCGCGACGGACGGGTCGACGACGCGGTGCTGCACCGCATAGAATCGGAGCTGGATTTCGAGGAACTGCGGCTGCAGCGTCTGCTCGAACCGTAACGCCGGGCCGGCTGCCGGCCCGCCTCCCCTTTCCCCACCTGGAACTGCAATGAGCGAACTGTCCGTCGAAGCGAGCATCGGCTCGGTCGATTACCTGGTCCATTTCACCGACGGCGTTCATCAATGGCGCGCCGACGAACCGGCCGCGCTCGGCGGCGACGACGCCGCGCCGACTCCCGTCGCGCTGCTGCTGTCGAGCCTCGGCGCCTGCACCGCGATCACGCTGAAGATGTACGCGCAACGCAAGGGCTGGCCGCTCGCCGAAGTGCACGTGAAGCTCGCGCACGAATCGGGCAGCGCGGGCAGCACGATCGTGCGCCGCATCACGCTCGACGGCGACCTGTCGGACGAGCAGCGCGAGCGCCTGCTGCAGATCGCGAACGCATGCCCGGTGCACAAGATCCTCACGCATCCGATCGCGATCGACACGGCGATTGCCTGACCCACCGAACACGAGAGTCTCACCATGTCCGCATCGATCAAGACTGTACTCACGCCGCGCGAAAGCGACATCGGCAACCTCGTCGTGCGCCGCGTGCTGCCCGCGCGCGCCGCGCGCCTCGTCGGCCCGTTCATCTTCTTCGACGAAATGGGGCCGGCCGTGCTGCCCGCCGGCAGCGGCATCGACGTGCTGCCGCATCCGCACATCGGTCTCGCGACCGTCACCTACCTGTTCGACGGCACGCTGATGCATCACGACAGCCTCGGCTTCCGGCAGAAGATCGTGCCCGGCGACGTGAACTGGATGACGGCCGGACGCGGCATCGTCCACGCGGAGCGTTCGCCCGACGAGGACCGGCCGCTCGAGCAGCCGGTGCACGGGATCCAGACCTGGGTCGCGCTGCCGGTCGAGCACGAGGACACGGCGCCCGCGTTCGCGCATCACGCGGCCGACACGCTGCCGTCGTTCACGCGCGACGGCGCGAGCGTGCGCGTGATCGCGGGCACCGCGTTCGGGCTCACGTCGCCGGTCGCCGTGTTCTCGCCGACGCTCTATGCGTATGCGGAATTCGCGGCTGATGGGCAACTCGTGCTCGACGCGGAACACGACGAGCGCGGCGTGTATCTCGTCGACGGCGACCTCACGATCGACGGCGCGCCGCTCGCGCCGGCGACGATGGCCGTGCTCGAACCGGGCGCGACCGTGGCGCTCGCGAGTGCGAACGGCGCGCGCGTGATGCTGCTCGGTGGTGCGCACCTGCCCGGCGAGCGGTTCATCGAATGGAATTTCGTGTCGAGCGAGCGCGCGAAGATCGAGGCGGCCCGCAACGCGTGGGCCGCGCAGACCTTCGGCAAGGTGCCGGGCGAGGAAAACGAATGGACGCGCCAGCCGGCGCGCAAGGCGCAGTAAGCCGGCATCGGTCGGTCCATCCACACACGGCGGCCGGCATTCACGCCGGCCGCCCTGCGTTTACCGCTTCAATCCCATCAGCTTCGCGAGCGTCGGCCAGCGCTCGAGCGATTCGACGAACGCGCGGCGCGCCTGCTCGTCGACATAACGGGCCGGGTCCAGCGCGGGCAGGTGCCGCGCGAGGCCGAGCACGTCGTTCGGCTGCGACAGGCGATCGTCGTCACCTTCGCCGATATTGATTACTGTTCGTCGATCCATACGCCATCCGGAGTCTTGACCGCGTAGCCCGCGCTCGTCTGCATCGTCACCGTGCCTTCGTTCTCGCCCACCATCCGCGTGCGCGGCAGGTCGGCCGCATATTGCGCGAGCGTCGTGCCCGGCTTGAACGGGCTGTTCGATACAAGGTTCGACAGCAACTGCGAGAGCGCGAGGAAGCTCGTCGGCTGGTCGATCACGGTCGTCTGGCCGTGATTACCGGTGAAGCCGACGAGCCGCACGCCGACCGGCCCGTGCACGATGCGCGGCGTCGGAATCTCGCGCAGGCCGGCCACCTGGTTCTTGTCGCCGCGCAGCGCGGCGCCGTGCTCGGGCACGAACACGATCACCGCGCGCCGGCCCGACTGCGCGATCAGATCGGCGAGCCGGTCGAAGTCGCTCATCAGCTTGTTGGCGCGCTGCGGATACGAATCGATGCTGGCAAGCGGGCTGCCCACCACGCGGTTGCCGTCGTGCAGGCTGATCGTGTTGTAGTACAGCGCGACCGGGCCCGGCACCGACGCGCGCTGCGCGTACCAGTTCGCGAGCGTGCCGTAGTCGTCCTTGATCGCCGTGCCGTCAAATGCATGCATCGCGACCGGCGCGGTCGCGTTCGGGATCAT
Source organism: Burkholderia sp. SIMBA_051 (assembly GCF_046534915.1). Classification (NCBI taxonomy): domain Bacteria; kingdom Pseudomonadati; phylum Pseudomonadota; class Betaproteobacteria; order Burkholderiales; family Burkholderiaceae; genus Burkholderia; species Burkholderia sp. SIMBA_051. Next base: position 371,065 of record NZ_JAWRXS010000004.1, read on the forward strand.
CGGCGCGTCGGGCACGCCGATGTTGTCGTGAATGACCTGCAGGAAGTTGTCGAAGTGGCCGTCGTGATTCAGCAGCGACTGCACGGTGTAGCCGGCGGACGCGAGCTGCGAGAACAGGTAGCACTGCTGCGGCGCGCTCTTGTACAGGTCCGCGTGCGCTTCCTGCCCGCAGCTCGCGCGCAGCACGCGGATCGCGGCCGGGCCGCTGTAGCTCGCGGCCGTGCTGAAGTTGTTGAACAGGTAGTCGAAGTGACTCAGCATCGGGTGGTTGCGCACCTTCGCCGCATCGAGATCGTCCCACGACAGCGAGCAGATGTGCAGCACGATCACGTCGAACTGCGCGGACGGATCGCTCGGGAGATGGCCGAACGCGACCTGCCGCTGCGACTCCTGCGCGCGGAACGTCGCGAGTGCCGCGTTGTGATCCTCGGGCTGGTCGGAGCGCCCGCCCGTCGCGCTGACCTGCTGCTGCGGCGGCGCGACGACGCGCGCCATCAGCCCGTTGCCGGCCTGCCACAGCGGCATCACGATCAGCACGGCGAGCACGAAGGTCGCGACGCGCACCCAGCGGTTGACGATGAAATAGACGATCAGCACGCCCACCACGGTCAGCACGAGCACCGGCGGCAACAGGCGCGGCAGCAACTCCATCCAGTATTCGAGGCGGAACGTGCTGACCTCGCGCGCGGCTTCGGCGAGGCGCGCGAGTGGCGGCGCATGCAGTTCGCGCGCGAGCAGCGGCACCGCGATCGCGATCGCGACGAGCAGCCGCACGATGCGCCATCCGCGCTGCCGGACCGGCGCGCTCGCCGCGAGCGCCAGCGCGAACGCGAGGTTCGCGAGCCACATCGGCTGCAGGTGGCCGGTCGCGAACAGCGCGAACTTCAGGATGAAATACAGATTCCAGAACGTCATCTAAACCACTCCGTGATGGGCGCCGCGTCAGTCGCGCGCCCGATCGAGCTTCGGTGCCAGCATCGACTGCACGCCGCGCGCCACACCCTTCCACATCCGTACGTAACCGTCCAGGCCCACGCGCAGCACTTCCTTCAGCCCGCGCAGCGGCGTGTCCGTGCGCGTGCTCGCGTGCCAGTCGAGCCACGCATCCGCGCGGCCGAACGTGCACTGCACGAGCTGGCGCTCCTGCTCGAGCGTCAGCGCCTCGAAGCTCACGCCGACGTGGGTCGGCGTCACGCGGCTCACGCGTACCGGGAACGGGAACGGCCGGTCGCCGCGCGTCACGCACACCGTCAGCGTGTCGCCGATCGCGAGCGGCAGCCCCGGCACCGCTTCGAGGCCGAGGCCGCCGGTCGAGTAGTCGCTCGTGAAGCACGCGGCCGTCGAGCCATCGGCGAGCAGCAGCGTCGCCGGCACGCGCATCGCGATCCGGTGCGTGACGCGCACCTGCTTGGTCTCGCGCGCAACCGCCAGCGCCGCGCCGAGCATCGCGAGGTTGTAGACGGTCCAGCCGAGCGTGATCAGGATCGTCGACGCCTCGTCGCCCTGGTCGGCCACGAGCCGCCACAGCCCGGCCGCGATCGCGAGCACGTTCAGCGCGAACAGCACGAGGTACGGTTTCGACGTCGACCAGTCGACGTAACCTTCGTCGATCTTGCCGCCCTTGTCGGTCACGTTGAACTTGCCGTGCTTCGGGCTGAAGAACGCGACGGTGGTCGGCAGCGCGATGTACCACGCGAGCACCGATTCGTAGACCTCGGCCCAGAACGAATGGCGATAGCGCCCCTGCATCCGCGAGTTCGCGACGTTCGCGAGCACCAGGTACGGGATCACGTAGCTCGCGAGCGCGATCGACGACGCGTTGATGAAGTACAGGTGGAAGAACAGGTACGCGAGCGGAATCGTCAGGAACACGAGCCGCGGGATCCCGTAGAAGAAATGCAGCATCGCGTTGCCGTAGCAGATCCGCTGGATGAAGCCGAGCCCGCGCCCGAGGAACGGGTTGTCGATACGGAAGATCTGCGCCATCCCGCGCGCCCAGCGCGTGCGCTGCTTCACGTGGCCCGCGAGGCTCTCGGTCGCGAGGCCGGCCGCCTGCACGGTCGGCAGGTACGCCGACGTGTAGCCGCGGCGATGCAGCTTGAGCGCGGTGTGCGCGTCCTCGGTCACGGTCTCGACCGCGACGCCGCCCACCTCCTCCAGCGCGGTACGCTTGAGCACCGCGCACGATCCGCAGAAGAACGTCGCGTTCCACAGGTCGTTGCCCGACTGCACGAGCCCGTAGAACAGGTTGCCCTCGTTCGGGATCTCGCGGAACGTGCCGAGGTTGCGCTCGAACGGATCGGGCGAGAAGAAATGGTGCGGCGTCTGCACCAGCGCGCATTTCGGGTCGCGCAGGAACACGCCCATCGTGGTCTGCAGGAACGAGCGCGTCGGCACGTGATCGCAGTCGAAGATCGCGATGTATTCGCCGTGCGTCTTCGGCAGCGCGCGGTTGATGTTGCCGGCCTTCGCGTGCAGGTTGTCGTCGCGCGTCAGGTAGCCGATGCCGGCCTCGCGCGCGAACGCCGCGAACTCGGGGCGCTTGCCGTCGTCGAGCAGATACACGCGCAGCTTGCCGGTCGGCCAGTCGATGCTCTGCGCGGCGAACACGGTCGGCTTCACGACCGACAGCGGCTCGTTGTAGGTCGGAATGTAGATGTCGACGCTCGGCCAGCTGTCCGGGTCGTCGGGCAGCGGCACGATCGGCCGGTCGAGCGGCCACGCGGTCTGCACGAAGCCGAGCAGCAGGATCATCCACGTATAGGCTTCGGCGCCGTACAGCAGGTAGCCGGCGACCGCCTCGACCGGGCTGCGGAAATCGAGCGTCTGGGTCGTGCGCCACCACACGTAGCGCAGCGTGGCGAGCAGCGCGAGCGACGCGAGCGCGAGGGTCGGCAGATGGCCCGGCAGGCGGCGCAGCGCGAGCGCCAGCACCGCGACGATCGCGAAGAACGCGAACTGCGCGCCGGGCATCAGCGGCGACATCGCGGCCGCGGCCCACATGAGCCCGCCCGCGCACAGCAGCAGCGGCGCGAGCCAGCGGTGCCGGCCGACGCCGTTCGCGCGTGCGTCGAGCCAGCCGCCCCAGCGCGCCCACGGCAAACGCTCGAGCTGCGCGCCGACGCGTGCGCCGAGCGCGCGGACTACGACGTACACCGGCACGACGAACGTGTCGAACCACGCGAGCGGATCGCGCGCAGGCTGCTCGCCGGCCGCGCGCGGTGCGCGCACGATCGCGCGCCACAGCCATTCACGCGGGCTCAGCGGCTGCAGCACGCCCCATTCGCGCGCGAGCCAGAGGAACGCGGTGCGCGCCCGGCGGCGGATAGGGTCGGGCCGGCCGGGCGGCGGCGCATGGAAGAACAGCCGCACGAGCCAGTCGAGCAGCGTGCGCTCGGCCGGCAGCCCGATTCCGCGCGCGCACCAGTCGGTCGCGCGTCGGACCGTGGCACGCCAGCGCGACGCGAACGCGGCTTTCATCGCGACGCTCCCGCACGGCCGGCCACGGCCGCCGTGAGCCACGCATCGACCCAGTTCGCGACGCCGTTCAGGTCGTGCGACGCCTGCGAATACGGTGCGTCGTCGAAGATCCAGCTGCCGCGCGCGAGCGTTTCGGGCACGGCCCCGTCGACGTGAATGCGCTGCTCGAGCATCGACTCCGGCCCCACGACGGCCCGCAGCATCGCGAGCGCATCGCGCTGCATGTCGCGCGCGGGATTCAGCCGGTTCACGACGATCTGCAGGTCGCCGCGGCCGGCACGCAGCGCGTCCAGGCGCGCGGCGACGGTCGCGCACGCGGCCGGTTCGGGCGGCACGACGACGAGCGTCAGGTCGGCGCGGCGAATCGCCTGCTCGGCCTGCGGCGATGGATAGCGGGCCGTGTCGACCAGCACGACGCCGTCGGCCGGCAGCGCGATCTCGTCGAGCGCGCGCGCGAGCCAGTCGGGATCGGCCGCGAGCCGCGCATCGCACGCGGCGGCGCCTGCCGCGTCGACCTGCCCATACGGCACGAACAGCACGCCGTCGGCATTGCGCCACGTATGCGCGTGCCACGGCGCTGCGTCGGCAGGGTCCGCGAGCAGGCTGTGCGCGAGCCCGTGTTCGGCCAGCGTGTCGAGCCCGAGCGTCGCGCCCATCAGGTTCTGCGCGTCGAACTCGACCGCGACGACCGGCCGGCCGCGGCGCGCGAGCAGCACCGCGAGCGCGCCGGCGAGCGTCGTGCGGCCCGCGCCGCCGGTGGTCGACGTGATGGCGATCGTCTTCATCGCGCGGCTTCGTCGGTGCGCTCGGCGTCGGGCAGCAGGCGTCCGCGCAGCGCGATCGGCACGAGTTCGCACGGCACCGCGTCGCGCCGGTGCAGCCCGCGCGGCGCATGAAAACCGCGGCCGATGCCGAGGTGCTGCGCGACGATCCACACCGGCACCGCGATCGCGATGCCGACGATGAATCCGATGACGAGTTCGGCGATCATGCGCCCTCCGGCTTGCGCAGCGGCATCGCGCTGCGGATGGCGCCGCGCGCACGCGCGGCGGGAATGTCGGCAGACGGTGCCGGTGCAGCGGCGGCTGGCACGGTTTCTTCGTCGCGCACGGGCGGCGGCGATATATCGATGCTCGGATCGGTCATGCCACCCGATTCGGCATTCTCCGCGCCCACGCCCTCGCCCGCGTGTTCGGCCGGCACGCGCGTCGCGCCCGCTTGCTTCGTAGCCGCGAACAGGTCGCTGTAGTCGGCGATCGGCGCGCGCCGGTTCTCGGTCTTCAGCGCATCGAGCTCGGTGTCGATGCTGCCTGCCCCGAGACACACGACGCGATCGGACAGCGTATCGACCGGCACGTCGAAGATCCGCGCGAGCGCGTCCTCGGCATCGACCGGTTCGCACGCGAACAGGAACACGTACAGGTGCGCGGCGTCGGCCGTCACGACGTCGCCCGCGCGGCGCGGCCGGCAGTGCCGCAGCGCGTCGACGTGCGACACGCCGGGCAGCAGCGCGATCTTCGCGAGCGTATGCGGCAGCGCGAGCACGGCGCCGCGATCGAGTACCGCGCGAATCCGCAGGCAGAATGCGCCGACCGGCAGGTAGCCGAGCACCGAATCGCCAAGCGCGGCCGCGAGCGCCGCGCGATAGTCGGGCGCGACGGGCCGCGCATAGAGCTGCCCGTGCAGCGCGTTCACCGCGGCCTGCATCCGCGACAGCGGCAGGTCGCGCGCGACGACGCGGTTCGCGCCGACGCTCAGCAACAGCATCTCGAACTGCTGGCGCAGCACCTCGCCGCGTTCGACGACGGCGATCTTCAGCGCGCCCCCGCATTGGCGGCGCAGCGCGTGCACGGCCGCGCACAACGCCTCGAGCTGCGGATGCGAGCGGAACGCGAGCACCGCGGTCGCGGCCTGCGCGCGCGCACAGGCAGCGACGACCGCTGCGTTATCCTCGACGATTTCCCAGCCGGCGGGCACGCGGCCCGCATCGTCGAGCGCCGCGCGGCTGGCGACGACGCGATCCTCGTCGGTCGCGAGCTTCATCCCGCGCGACGGCTGGACGGCGCCACCGTCGACGATCGCCGCGAGCCGGCCGCCCGGCGCGAAGCGCAGCGGCCGCACTTCGCCGGCCGCGAGCGTGTCGCCCGCGCGCCAGAAATCGACGACCCACAGCAGCTCGCCGTGCGTGCGCTGCAACTGCGCGACGCCCGAGCACACGCCGTGAAAGCCGCTGCGCGGCGCGCGATTCGCGACGCGCACGAGCGGCGGATCGTCGGTGTCGGGCGCGGCGCCCGTGCGCGCGATCTCGGGATCGACCAGCAGCACCAGCGCGATCCGGTGGGTGCGGCACCAGTCGGCGAGCGCGTGCGCCTCTTCCGCGAGCGCGACCGGATCCTCCCAGCTGAACCAGCGTTGCGCGCCTTCGATGAAATACAGCGAGCGCGTGCGAAAGCCGTAGCGCTTCATCGCGCGCAAGCCGCCCGCGAGCCGTGCGAACGGAGCGGGCGCCGCTTGGCGCGGCGTGCCTGGTTCGATCGCGGCATCGCCGTCGGCTGCTACGGATGCGGGCGCGGACGGCATCGCCAGCACGTTCAGGTTGCGCGGCCAGCCGGACGGCTGCGCGCCGCCCGCGAAACCGCGCGCCTGCATCTGCGCGGCCACGCGTGCCGCGTCGCGTGACAGCACGACCGTCACGTCGCGCGTGCGCGACTGCCGCGCGCTTTCCCACACCAGCGCGTCGCACGCCGGCGTGCCGGTGGCGGCATAGACGGCGTACAGGCCGCCTGCTTCCAGTTGCGTCCATGCATCGGGCAGCCCGTCGATCGCGAGCCGGCTCAGCGGGCCGGCGCGGCCGCCGGCCGGGCCCGTGCGCAGCAGCGCGCGCAGGCGGCCCAGCAGGCCGGCGGCGCCGAGCGCGGGACGGGTTGCGTCGATTTCGGTATTCACGCGTTCCATATGCAAGCAGACCCTAGTAATCCGAATAAAGCCGCACCGGCGTCGGCGTGACGAGCCAGCTGCGCTGCGCGCGAGCGTCGAACGCATAGCGCAGGTACACGAGCGCCGAACTCGGCGCATAGTCGTGCGACCGGTCGACATGCAGTTGCGCGCCGACGCTCAGGTGCGGATTCACGCGATACTCGACGATGCCGTTCACGCCGTACGAAAACGACACGCCGCGCGTCGAACTGCCCGTATAGACCAGCCCGGCCGCCTCCTGCGCGGCGCGCTGGCCCGCGAAGGTCGGGTAGAACAGCGAATCCTTTTCATAGCTGTTCGAGATTCCGGCCGTGACGGTCAGGTCCCACGACAGCGCGTCGCGCCGCCCCGCCCACTCGATCGGCACACCGAGCGACAGGTAGCGCTGCGGGCTGTAGTAACCGCCCTGCCCGTACGTGTAGTAGCGCAGGTTCTGCGCGTAATGCCACGCATTGCCGACGAGCCCCGTGCTCACCCGCATCGTCGCGCGTTCGTACACGGGCACCGTGAAGCCCGAGCGCAGCGTGACTTCCGCGTTGCGCTCGACGTTGCGGCCGGACAGCACGCCCGCGCCGAGTTCCGCGAACAGGTTCACGCGGCCGACGTCGACCGCCGCACGCAGGTTCACGCCGTCGCGGCGCACGCCGCCCCATACCGCACCGGTCCACGGGTCGCGCATCCCCGCATACGACAGCACGCTGCTCGTTTCCGGCCGGCGCGACGCGTTCACGGTGAAGCTCGCCGGGCCCGCGTCGAAGTGGTAGCGCACGCCGCCGACCAGGTAATGCACCGGGAAACCGAGCGGCGACGTGCCGAGATCGACGCGCCATGCGTCCGTGCGATAGCCGGCGCCGAGCGCGACGCCCGTCGTCGGCTGGTGCAGGTCGCCGCGCGGATGCGCGATCAGCTCGGCGGCCGACGGATTCGGCGCGAACGGCGCAGGCAACCCGAGCGGCGCGTTGAGCGCGGCGTAGGTTCCGAAGGTCTTCAGCGAATACGCGTTCGGATTGCTCGTATCGAGCGTGCCCGCGTCCAGATGCACGGTGTCGAGCTGCAGGAACGCATGCCCGTCGTAGCGCACCGGCACCTGCACGTAGATCGGCACCTGCTGCGCGCGGTACGCGGACACCCCTTCGTCGCCCGACTTGTACGCGGGCAGCCAGCCGGTCTCGATCTCCGGGTCGCGCCGCTGCTCGAGATCCGCGAACGCGGCCTGCGCGGGCGTGCGGCCGTCGCGGCCCGGGCTCACGCCGCTCGTGCGTTCCTGCGACAGCGACAGCCGGTACAGCGACGCGGCATCGTCGTAGCGGCCCTGCGCCTCGGCCACGCGCCCGGCTGCCACCGTCACGTCGGCGCGCGCCGGATACGCGGCCTGCAGCGGGCCGGTCACCTGCGCGGCTTCGTCCGGGCGGCGCAGCGCGTTCAGGCGGCGCACGACCGACAGCCGCGTATCGACGTCGTCGTCCGGCGTGCGTGCGAGCACGCTCTGCACGCGCGCGAGCGCCGCCGCGCGATGACCGCTGTCCTCGTCGATCCGCGCGAGCGCGAGCTGCGTATCGGCATCGTCCGGCGTGCGCGCGACGACCGGCGCGAGCGCGTCGCGCGCCGCGTCGTAGTGCCCCTGCGCGCGTTCGAGGTCGGCCAGTTCCAGTGCGTAGCGCTTGTCCGCGCGGCCGGCCTCGCTCGCCCGATCGAGCAGCGTGCGGGCGAGCGCATAGTCCTGCCGCGCGATCGCGTCGTCCGTCTGCCGCAGCACGAGCCGCAGCGACTGATCCTCGATGCGCGCGGTCTGTGCGGCCGTCAGCGCCGGCTCGCGGCGCAGCGCGTCGAGCCACGCGGCGAGCGCGTCGTCGCGCCCGGCGCTGCCGAGCAGATCGCCGTAGCGCAGCCGGACGTCGGTATCGGCCTCTCTTGGATGCGCGGCGATCCAGTCGCGCAACGGCGCGAGGCCGCGCTCGGGCTCGCCCGCGTCGATCCACTGCGCGCCGATCGCCGCGAGCATGTCGGGATCGTCGGGCGCGCTCGCCTGCGCATGCGCGAGCGACGCGGCGAACGCCGCGCGATCGCCGCGCCCGAGCGCGCCGCGCGCGTCGGCCAGCGCACCTTCCGCGTCGAGCTTGCGCGCGAGCGCCCGCATGCCGTCCGAGCGGTGCGCGTCGTCGACGCCCGCGAGCGCGGCCTGCGCGCCGGCGACGTCGTCGAGCGAGTTGCGGTACAGCGCGGTCGCATAGCGCATCTCGGGCGTGTCGCTTTGCGCGAGCCCGTCGTCCATCACCGTGCGGCCGAGCTGCGGCAGCCCCATGTCGCGATACAGCCGCGCGAGCGCGAAACGCGTCCACGGCGCATCGGGCGCCGCACGCACCGCGGCTTCGTAGCGTTGCGCGGCCGGCCCGCGTTCGCCTTTGTCGGCGAGCGCGCGCGCCTGGCTCGCGAGCAGGTCGGCACGCAGCCCGTCGAGCGCGCGGTGATCGTCGCGGCCCGTCACGCGACCCTCCAGCGCGTCGAGCAGCGGGCCGACGCGATCCGCGCGGCCGGTGTTCTCATAGAGCATCGCGGTGCCGCGCACCGCCGACAGCGTCGGCGAACGGGCGGCCAGCAGTTCGCGCAGCAACGGCTCCGCGCGCGCCCAGTCGCGCTGCGCGAGCAGCGCATCGACGAGTTGCAGCTTCGCGTCCGGGCTGGCGGGCTGCATCGCGAGCGCGGCGCGCGCCGCGCGTTCCGCATCCTGCGGCCGCCCGGCCGAAGCCGCCGCGCGGCCCTGCGCGAGCAACCCCCAGAACTGCGCGGTGCGCGCGAGGCCCTGCCACTTGCCGCGCTGGTCGGTCGAGCGCGCCGCTGCGCGCGTGAACAGCGCACGCGCTTCGTCGTGCCGGCCTTCGCGCAAGCGCAGCAGGCCGAGCCCGCCGAGCGCATCGGCGTCGTCGGCGCGCGCCTGCGCGGCACGCGCGAGCAGCGGATCGGCGCCGGCCAGATCGCCGCGCGCGAGCGCCTGCAGGCCGCGCTGCTGCGCGATGTAGTCGGGATCGCGTTCGAGCCGGCGTTGCGCGTCGCGCTGCCGGTCGAGGGTGGCGGCGCGATCGCGGAATTCGGTGTCGTCCGGCACGAGCGCCAGATACGCATGCAACGCGTCGAGATACGCGGGATCGGCACCGGCGGATTGCAGCACGCGGCGCCACAGGGCCATCGCGTCCGTATGGTCGGTGTCGGCCCGCTTCGCGAGCGACCACGCGATCCGGTTCGCTTCCGCGCGCGTGTCGTCGCGCTGGTTCAGCAGCCGCGCCAGCGCCAGCGCCGCGCTGACGTCCTGCGGGTCGGCCGCGACCGCGCGGCGCAGCGCGGCGATCGCCGGTTCGCGGCCGCCCGGCGCATTCGACACGATCTGGTAGTACTCGGCGCCGAGCGCGCCGGACGGCGCGCCGTTCGGAAACAACGCGACGATCCGACGAGCCGCTTCGTCGGCGCGGCCGCTGCGCGCGAGCAGGCGGATCTGCGCCATCTCGCCGCGCCCGCTCGTCGCGACGCGGTATTCGTCGGCCGCCCGCCGCGTGCCGGGTGCCGCGGGCGCACGCGCGTGCAGGCGCGCCAGCGCGGCCTGCGCGCCTTGCGCGTCGCCGAGCCGCAACAGCACGCGCATCTGCTCCGCGAGCAACTCGGGATCGTCCGGCGCGATCAGCAGCCCCTTGCGCAACGCGTCGCGCGCGAGGTCGTCGCGATGCTTCGCGCCCCACATGCGGGCGGTCGAGAGCTGGCGCTGCACGTCGGCCCGATCGATCGTGGCTGCCGCCGGCGCGGCTTTCGGCGCGACGGTTTTCGGTGGCGGAGCAACCGCGGAGGCGGTGGCGCCAGCAGCCGCGGCCGGCGCCGCCGCGCAGACCGACGACGCGAGCCACGCGAACCCGGCGACACGCGGTGCGGTGCGCTTCATCGGGCCGCGCATGGACGCCCCTCCCAGCGCGCGTCGAGCGACCCGTCCGCGCCGAACCGGTAGCGGCCCTCGCGCCAGCCGAGGCCGAACAGCGTCAGCACGCTCGTGTAGTAGCCGGGCGGCGACTGGCGCGCGAGCGTATCGACCCGCGCGGCCTGCGCATCGGCGAGCGCACGCTGGCCGCGCGCGTCGAGGAACGGCACGGCCGCCGCGGAGAAGCCGCCGTTGCCGTCGTTCGGCCCCGCGACGCCGGTCGTCGTGTCGACCTTCTCCGGCGGCGCGCCATGCGCGGCAATGTAGTCGGCAAACGGTGCAAACCGCGCGAGCAGCGGCGCGGCGAGCGGATCGGCGCGATCGAGCATGCCGGCCCACAGGTACACGCGGATCGCGTTGTACGCGCTTTCCGCGCGGGTTTGCGGATCGGGCCCGAAGCCGGCGCCCGCGCGATACAGCGCCCAGTCCGGCGAAAAGCCCTTCGGCGCGGTGTCGAGCAGCACGCGGCCGGTGCTGGCCGCGAGCGCGGCCCAGCGCCGATCGTCGGGCAGGCGCGCGGCGAGCCCGCGGATCACCTGCGGCGGCGAATAGCTCGGGTTCACGCGCCATTGACCATTGGCCAGCTTGAAACCGGTCGGCCCGGGCAGCAGCGTGAGGCCGAGGCCGGGCACGCTGGCCGTCTCGTCGTCCAGCACGCGCTTCGCGAGCAGCGCGCCGCGCGCCGTGTAGCTGCGCTCGCGCCACAGCCGGCCGGCTTCGACGAGCGTGTATGCGATCCACAGGTCGGCGTCCGACGCCGCGTTCGCGTCGAGCACGCGCCATGCGCCGTCCGGCGCGCGGCCCCACAGCCACGCCGGCAGACGGGCGCTCAGGTCGCCCTGCGCGAGGTTGTTCTCGGTCCATGCGAGGATCGTGTCGAACGTGCGCCGGTCGTTCGCGACCAGCGCGAAGAACAGTCCATACGCCTGCCCCTCCGATACCGTGCGCGAATCGGCCGAGCCGACGTCGATCACCCGGCCGTCGGCCGACACGAAATCGCGCTTGAACGCGTCCCAGCGCGGCCACGCCGCGCTGCATTGCACGTCGGCCGCGCCGCTTTGCGCCGCCTGCGCGCGCCCGGCGGTCGCGGTCGCCGCGCACACTGCCGCGACGGCCAGCACGAGTGTCGTGCCGACGCGCCGCGCCGGCCGCGTTGCCCGTCGCCTTGCGAATGCCCACGCCATCCGTTACATCCCCCGTCGACGCGCGGCGATTCTCTGCAGCACGCTGAACACGCCGAGCGCGAGCAGCAGCCCCGCGGCGACGCCGACCACGCCGAGCACGACCGGGTGCCGCGCCGCCTGCGTCCAGACGCGCGCATACCACGGCACGAAGCCGACCACGTACGGCTCGCCCACACGGAGGCTGTCCACCTGACCCGGCCGCACCAGCGCGAGGTCGCCCTGCAGCTGCGACACGAGGCCCGGCTTCTCGAATACGTCGAGCAGATCGGCCAGGCGCGTCTGGTCGGTCGCCGTCAGCGCGACGACGCTGCGGCCGTGGCTGCCCGGCAGTTCGAAGCCGGCGAGCGCGGCGAGCGAGCCCGTCTGCTCGATATGCGCGCCGCCGTCGGCCATGCCGATGCCGTTGCGCCAGCGTTCCTTCACCGAGAAGGCGACGCGCGTCGCGCCCGTGCCGCCCTGCTGGTCGATCGTCAGCGGCAGCGCCGCGCGCCAGTGCGACAGCAGCGGCGACGCGGGCGAGCCGTCGATCACGAGCAGGTCCTTGCGGCCCGCCAGCGCGGCGACGTCGCCGGGCCGCGCAACCTCGACGCGCAGCGCCGGGAAGCCGGTCCACTGGCCCATGTGGCCGAGCATCGTCAGGTAGGCTTCGAGCTCCTGCGACGACGGGCGGTCGGGGATCACGACGGCCGTCTGCGACAGGTCGGCGAAGCGCGTGAACGGGAAGCCGCTGTTCGCGAAGAACGCGAGGTTCGGCAACTGCGCGTAGTGGACGAAGTGCGAGAAGTCGATCGTCGAATCGGGATCGATCGCCGCGCGCTGCGGCTCGGTCGCGGTGCTCGAGCAGAGCCCCGTCTTCTGCGAATCGAGCGTGAAGCGGAACTGCAGCTGATTGCCGCTGCCGACGCGAAACGCCGGGATGTCCACATCGCTCGTCACACGCCCTTCCGGCACCGCGAGCAGCGGCAGCTGCATGCGCCCGCGCGCGTCTTCCGCATGGGCCGGCCCGAGGCGGTACGACTTCACGAGCTGTTCGTTGATCTCGACGGCGAGCGTCGAGTCGTCCTGCACGGTCGGCGCCGTATAGCGGTAGCGCAACGTGATCGGCACGCCCGAGCCGTTCCACGAATGGAGATCGGCCGGCACGCGCAGGTTCAGGCGGATCGCGTCGGGCGTCGTGCCGCGCACTTCGAGCTCGCGCGGGTCCGACACGAGTTCGCGGAACGCGATCGGCCGGTTCACCGGCAGCCAGCGCGGCGCGTCGTACGGTTTGCGGGGCGCGCCGAGATCGACGTGCGCGACGGTTGCCGCCGGGCCCGACAGCGCCGCACGGCCGAGCACCAGCGCCGCGACCGCGTCGTCGACCTCGGCCGCCGTGCGGCCCGTCACGACCAGCAGCTTGCGGCCCGGCGCGGCCGGGTTGTCGGCCACCGCGAGCAGCGGGCCGTTGACTGACGGCAGCGCGAGGCCGGCCGGCAGCGTCGCGGCCGTGCCAACCACCACCGCCTGATCGTCGGTCGGCAGCGTCGCCGCGACCGGGAAGCGCGCCTGCCGGTAGTCGGCCTGCGCGCCGAACCACGACGCGAGCACGCCAGCGCTGCGCAGCGTCGCCGAATCGGGCGACGCCGGCAGCACGAACGGCAGCCGCAGCAGCCCGTTGTCGCGCCGGTCGAAGAACGGCGCGGGCAGCAGCGCGAGGTCGTTCGGCAGGCGCAGCGGCGATTCGTCGAGGATCAGCTCGCTCGTCGGGCTCACGTCGGCCCACAGCGCCGAGTTCGACGGGTCCTCGCAGTGATCGAGCGTGTAATGCGCGATCAGGCGCAGGCCGATCTGGTTGAAATCGGAGAAGTAGCGCGGATCGATCGGGATGTCCTGCGTGACCGTGCGGCCCGCGCGCGTCGCGTCGAACGGGACGGTCGCGATCACCTCGCCGTTCATCGACACCTTCAGGTGCGACATCGGGAACACCAGCGACGGCGAATACGCGTAGGTCAGACGCAGCCGCGCGCCGGTCACCACGCGATCGAGCCGCACGCCCGCGTTGATCGTGCGTGCGTCGTCGGCGCCGCGCAGGCGCACCGGATCGAAGGCGCCGAGCGACGCGAACGGCAGGTGCACGGTCGTCGTCGGCAGCCCGGCGGACGCCGCGCTGGCGGCATTCGGCACGGCCGCGCCGCTGGCGGGCGACGGCGCGGCCGGAGTCCCGGCGGACGCCGACGCGGCAGCAGACACCGCCGGCATCGGTGCGGCCGACAACGCGGCCGCATGGAGCGCGCCGAACGTGGCCACCGACAGGACGAACAGCGAAACGGCCGGCTTCATGCGCGGCTCCGCATCGTCGTGATCGTCCGGTTATCAAGCGCGTCGCGACCGACGCGCGCACAGCAGCTCTGCCCGCGAGTGCACATCCCCACTGCTTCCCCTCAATGTCTGGCCTGAATGCAATTATCGAAACGACGCGGCGAACTCTCTGGCTGCCGATTCGTCAGACGGTGCGCGCGCCTGGCACAGGCGCTCGCACATTCGTCACACTATCTTAAAATCAGGGCGAAACTCACCGTGATTCGCGCTGACGGAGCGAAAAACAACTCAATTCGGTCGGAAATGCTGCGCGCCGCGATTGAATGGCAAGAATTACGCCGTTGCTGCCTGCCGGACCGACCGGCATACTGCCGGCGCTCCCGGACTGGCCGGTCGAATACCCGACTACCGGCCGAATGCCGGTTGCGACCCCTTGCGGGCCGCCCGGATGCGCTGCCGCGTGAGCGGCGCGTATGCTACCGCAAGCTCGCGCCGAGCGTCGCGCTTTCTTCATGGAAAACTGACTTGGATCAATTCGTCGACACCGCCACGCCGTCCCCCAAGGCCTCGATCTGGGCGGCGTGATGGCTTAGCGCTCGGATACGGTTGCGCGGGTGGGCGGCGACGAGTTCGCGGTGATCCTGCCGAACGTCGGCGGCCGCGACGACGTCGACGCGCAACGCGCCCGGCTCGCGCGCAAGGTTGGCGAGCCGTTCGAATTCGACGGGCATCCGCTGCGGCTGGGCGTCAGCGTCGGCATCGCGATGCCGCCCGACGACGGCACCGACATGAACGCGCTGATCGAACATGCGGATCGGGAGATGTATGAGGTGAAGCGCACGCGGACGCGACGGGAGGCGCAGGTGTGACGCGTGACTCAGATCGCGTCCGGCCACCCGGGCCGCGCACGCACGACTAACCCACCCGCGCCACCGCGATCGCCAGCCCGACCACGATCCACTGCACGATCGCGATCAGCACGGCGGCACGGCACAGCCCGACCGCGCCGCGCACGCGGTCGTCCAAAGCGCGTCCAGCCTTCCCCGCATCGATCCAGCCGAGCTCGACAAGCGCGCGATCGAGCGCGGCAAGCCCGTCGTCGACCGACGCATCGCACGACGCCGCCCGCGCCAGCGCGGCGAACAGCCGGCGGTCGATCTCGATGCGCACCGCGTACCACAGCGCGGCAATCCCCGACCCGGTGCTGACCACGGCCAGCAGCACGCGCGCGATCGTCGCCGGCGCCCAACCCGACGCGATCCACCAGCCGGCGCCGGCCGCGGCCAGCGCGGCCGCGATCGCCCACGCGCCGCCCGCATCGAGCGCACCGCGCGCGGCGGCGATCCGGAACGGTGCGGACGGGTCGCGCATCACGGCCCTCCCGTCACGCGGCGGCGGTCGATCCAGTCCTGCAGCACGGCCACGCCGTCGTCCGACCATACCGCGCGCGGCCGCACCGCCCGTACCGCCGCGAGCGCGTCGCGCGCATCGCCAAGCCCGCGCCGCGCAGCGAGCCACGCGGCCGCGCACAACACGCTGCGCCCGTAGCCGAGCGCGCAGCAGACCAGCACGTCGCGCCCTTCCGCATGCAGGCGTTCGAGTGCCGCGACGGCCGCCGCGAGCTGCGCGGGCGTGGGCGCGACGAGGTCGAGTTGCGGCACCGCCACATACGCGAGCGACGCGTCGGCCGCGGCCCAACGCGGCATCTCGGCGGTCAGGTCGACGAGCGCCGTGAAGCCATGGCGCCGCACGTCGCGCGTGGTCGGCGTGCGGCCGATCGACACCCGCTCGTCGATCCGCGCCGGCGCCGGCTGCCGGAACGTCCATAACCGCGAATTGACGAACGCGCCGACGATCGTCGGCGCGAGCAGCCAGCGGACAGACACCGGCAAGCGGCCCGCATCGTCCTTCTGGAACGCGCCGGGCGCGCCGCGCCAATAAATCCACGCGACGCACGCGAGCGCCAGCGCACCCCACCCGGCCGCCAGCGCCAGGCCCGGCGCACGCGACACGCAGTAAAGCGCCGCGAGCGCGACCAGTGCAGCGCCGAGCGCGTAGCGGCGCGCCAGCGCGCGTCCGGCGGCGGACGGGGAAGCGTCCGCACCGCGCAACCGGCCCGCGGCGTCACGCAACGGAAACAGAAACAACGCGAGACAGCCGACGGCCGCACCGGTCGGCACGTCGATCATGTGATGCTGGTAGGTCGTCAGCACCGACACGCCGATCGCCGCGAACCATGCATGCAGCACGATGCGCGCGGCGGTGCCGCGCAGATGCTTCGCATAGACGGCCCACAACACGACGAGCAGGCCGATGTGCAGCGACGGCGCCTGGTTGAACGGCTTGTCGAACCCCATCAGCAGCGCGAACAGCGCGCCGGCCGCGCCGCCCGCATCGGGCCGCGCGAAGCCGAAGCGCAGCGGCCATGCGATGAAGCACGCGACCGAGATCAGCTGCACGGTCAACAGCCGCTTCACGTGATCGAGCAGATCGTCGCGGCGGGTCCAGAAGAAGAACGACAGCGCGTACAGCAGGTCGATCGACCAGTACGGCACGATGGTCCACGGCACGAACGGAATCGCGTGCTCCCAGCCGAACGCGAAGGTCGGCACCTCGGCGCGGCGCGCGGCGAGCCAGTTCGCGAAGCCGTAGGTGGAGAAGAACACCGCACCCATCGCCGCGAGCCAGCCGACGCGCAGCGCGAACGACGCATCGCGCGCGCCGGCCGCCGGCTCGGCCAGACCGCCGCCCGCGCCACCGCCGAGCGCGCTCACGACGCGTCGACCCGCTGCGCGAGGCTCACCGTGAAGATGCCCATCTCGTCGATGCGCTGATCGAGCTTGCGGAAACCGGCGCGCGCGACGAGCTCGTCCATCTCGGCCTGCGAGCGGCGGCGCATCACCCAGGTCGCGTCGCCGCGGTGGTTGTTCAGCGCACGCGCGATGAATTCGAGCTGCGGATGCCACGGCTGCCCCGTATACACGAGATAGCCGCCGGGCGGCACCGCCTGCGCGAGCCCGCGCAGCGAGCGCTCGATCAGCGCGTTCTCGCCGAACAGTTCATACAGCCCCGACACGATCGCGAGCGTCGGGCGCGGCTCGAGCGTCGCGAGCGACGCCTCGTCGAACGCGTCGCCGCGCTCGAAGCGCGCGATCGGCTCGAGGCCGCGCTGCGCGATCAGCACGCGTCCGGCCTCGACGTTCGGCGGGCTGTAGTCGCGCAGCGTGATGTCGTCGGGCGCCGCGCCGTCGCGTTCGGCGGCCGTCGCGATCGCGTCGAGCACATAGCGTCCGTGCCCGGCCGCGATGTCGACGATCCGCACGGGTTCGCCGAGGCCGCGCAGCCGCCCGATCGCCGCGCCGATCAGCTCCTGCAGATGCACCTTGCGCTGACGGATGCCGACCCAGCCCGGCGAGTCGAGATAGGTGCGGTCGATCAGCGCGCCGACGCCGAGCCGGCCCTGCGCGCGGTTGCGGTACACGTAGTCGAGCGTCGAGCCCGAATCGAAGCCGAGCCGCAACCCGAGCGCGATGCCGTCCGACAGCGCGCCGCCGGCCTTCAGCCCGGCTCGCGTGATCGCCCAGTACGCGCGGGCGAACGGGTTCGCGGGCGGCCGGCCGAGCGCCGCGTATTCGTCGTGGAACGCGCCGCGCCGGTCGGCGTCGGCGAGCGACACGCGCGGGCTCGGCGTATCGAACTCGCGCAGCACGAACGCGCGCAGCGGCGTGAGCGCCTGCGCGCGGTCGCGCTCGCCGAGCGTGTCGTGATAGAAGCCGGGCAGCACGATGCGCTCCTTGCGCACGGCGCCGAGCCGCTCGAAGAAGCGGTCCTGCGGGCCGCGATGGACGACCCAGTCGGCGCCCGAGATCAGCAGCTGCGTCGGCACGGTGATCGCGGCCGCATCGGCGACGATCCGCTTCGCGGTGTCGTGCAGGTCGAGCAGCATGTTGACGGCGATCGGCCGCGTGATCAGCGGATCGGCCGCATAGCTCGCGATCCGTTCGGGGTCGTGCGTGAGGAATTTCGGTTTCACGTAGCTGTTCACGTAGAACAGCCCGCGCAGCTTGTGCATCAGCCGCAGTCCCGGCCGCGCGAACGGCACGTAGAGCTTGATGTGGAACGCCGGTGACGCGACCACGAGGCAGCGGATCGGCGGCGCGTAATCGTGTACCCAGGTGGCGGCGAGCACCGCGCCGACGCTCTGCCCGATCACGGCGATGTCCTCGATCGCGATGCCGTGCGTGTCGCGGATATGCTCGACGAAGATCTGCAGGTCGCGCACCGACGCGGCCGCGCTCGGGCTGTAGCCGCGCGCGCCGGGCGAGCGGCCGTGGCCGCGCGCATCCCATGCGAAGAACGCGAAGTCCGGCAGGTCGAGCTCGTCGACGAGGTGCGCGACGCGCGCCGAATGCTCGTGGCCGCGATGCAGCAGCACGATCGCGCCGCGGCAGCGCGGGCCCGTCGCGGGCCAGTGACGATAGAACAGCGTTTCGCCGTCGTGCGTGGTGAAGTCAGCCTCGCGGGCCGTGCGTGCGCTCATGCGTTTCTCTCGTTTCGTTGTTCGAATCATGCGGCGCCGCCCTCAGGCGCCGGCCCACCCGTTGGCCGTCAGCCGCCCGCTTCGGCGACGCCGGCCTGCACGCGCCGCACCACCGTCACGATCGACAGCACGATCAGCACACGCCACAGCCACGCGGCGACGCTGCCGACCGGCAGGCCGAAGCCGATCCACAGCGCGAACGCGCCGAGCGCCAGCGCGCGGTCGCTCTTGCCGAACGGGCCGTCGTAGCGGCGCGTCGCACCGGCGAGCGGGCCGATCAGCCCCGCGCATTCGACGATGACCGCCATCAGCGCGAACAGCCAGACGTCCGCCGGAGCGAACGCGGGAATCGCGAGGAACGGCAGCACGAGCGCGACATCGGACACGACGTCGCCGAGCTCGTTCAGGTACGCGCCGAGCGTGCTCTTCTGCCCGTGTTCGCGGGCGAGCATGCCGTCGATCGCGTTGAGCGCCATTCGCGCGAACAGCCAGATCGGGATCAGCAGGAACAGCGCGCGGGCGAACACGCCGAGCCCCGCGAGCGCGCCGACGACGATCGAGCCGCCGGCCGCGAACAGCGTGACCTGGTTCGCGGTGACGCCGCGCTCGGCAAGCGAATCCGCGAACGGACGCAGACGGTTCTGGAATTTCGGTTTGAGTGCGTAGAGGCTCATCGTTTTATTGGTTCTGCTCATTCGGACACGTTTCCAGCCGCCATGCCCCGGGCGGCGCAACCGTCGGCATCGACGGCTTTTCGACAGGTGGCCGTAATCGTCGCCGAGCGGCCCCGACGCGTCAAGCAGCACGCCGCTGGCGCCGCGCGGGCAATCTGGCGTTTTTGACGGAAACTCGCGATAATCCGCTGGCCCGATCGCAGCAAGATCTATTCGAACTGCAAACGGGCGCTCGTGCAACAGCCGATTATCACGCCGCCGACCGGCGACCGCGCCGCGACGTCCGCCGGCGCATCGTCCGATTATCGCGGCCCTGCGACAGGCAGCCACGAATTTGAAAAAACTTAAACAATGGCCGTCCGGTGCGCATCCTGCCGCGCCGGCATTCCGGGATTCCGCCTGCCGCGCGTGCGCGGCCGCGCGGGCATGCAGGCAGGAGGCGTGGCGCCGATGAACATCCTGAACGTCTGGCAGCGCGATTTCCTGCTGTCGATCGTCCGGCTCGTCGCCGGCGCGTATCCGGTCTGGCATCAGGCACCGCCGTCGCCGACGCAGAAGATCTACTTCTCGAACCACACGAGCCACATCGACACGCTCGCGATCCTGGCCGCGCTGCCGCGCGACGTGCGCGCGGTCGTGCGGCCGGTCGCCGCGCGCGACTACTGGGACAGCAGCGACCTGAAGCGCCATATCGCGCAGAAGCTGCTGAACGTCGTGCTGATCGACCGGCATCGCGAAAACGGCGGCAATCCATTGGATCCCGTGCGCGACGCGCTGCGGCAAGGCCACTCGATCATCATCTTCCCGGAAGGCACGCGCGGCGCCGACGTGCTGCCGCAGCCATTCAAGAGCGGCCTGTTCCATCTCGCGACGGAGTTTCCCGACGTCGCGCTCGTGCCGGTCTATCTCGAGAACCTGCAGCGCATCATGCCGAAGGGCGCGATCTGGCCCGTGCCGCTGATCTGCAAGGTGCACGTCGGTGCGAACGACGCGCTCGGCGCCGGTGAAGACAAGCCGGCCTTTCTCACTCGCATGCGAGACGCGATCGTCGCGCTCGCGCCGCCGCAGCGGCCGGCCGGCTGATCGCGGCGCCCTCCTTTCCCTTTTCCGGACCTCTTCATGCGAACTCTCTTCTGGGAACTGGTCGCGGGCGTCACCGGCGTGCTGCTGCTCGCGACGGTGATCGGCGCGATCCTCGGCGCGCGCAGCGGCGGCGCCAGCGCGACCGTGGTCAACCTGAACCAGCGCATCCGCGCGTGGTGGGCGATGATCGCGATCATGGTCATCGCGATCAGCCTCGGCAACAACGTCACGTATCTGGTGTTCGCGCTGCTGTCGTACCTGACGCTGCGCGAATTCATCACGCTCACGCCGACCACCGCGAGCGACCATACGACGCTCTTCATCGCGTTCTTCGTCGCGATTCCGGTGCAGTACGTGCTGCTCGGGATCAACTGGTACGGGATGTATTCGATCTTCGTGCCGGTGCACCTGTTCTTCGCGATGTCGCTGGTGTCGGCGCTCACGCAGGACACGCGCGAATTCCTGAGCCGCAACGCGAAGATCAACTGGGCGCTGATGGTCTGCGTGTACGGGCTGAGCCATGCACCGGCCGTGCTGATCCTCGACATTCCGCGCTACGCGGGGCAGAACGCGCTGCTGCTGTTCTTCTTCCTGTTCGTCGTGCAGATCAGCGACGTGCTGCAGTACGTGGTCGGCAAGCTGTGCGGGCGCCGCAAGATCGCGCCGCGCCTGTCGCCGTCGAAGACGGTCGAGGGCTTCATCGGCGGCGGCCTGCTCGCCACGCTGTGCGGCGCGTCGCTGTATCGCGTGACGCCGTTCAGCTTCGGCGCGGCGTTCGGGATCTCGCTCGCGATCGTGATCGCGGGCTTCGTCGGCGGCCTCGTGCTGTCGGCCGTGAAGCGCTCGCTTGGTACCAAGGACTGGGGCTCGATGATCGCGGGCCACGGCGGGATGCTCGATCGCGTCGACTCGATCTGCTTCGCGGCGCCGGTGTTCTTCCACCTCGTGCGCTACGTGTACGTGTGACGGGCGGGCGGCGCGATGCCGCCCGGATCCGCGGTTCTGCGGTACCCCGCACGGGCCGCTCAATACCCGTCGCGCACGGCCTTCGGCACGATGTAGCGGCCGCGCGCCGCGTCGAACTTCACCGTATGGCGCGCGTGAATCGCGCGATTGCCGCGCGTGCCGGTCTCGGTGACGATCAGCGGATAGACGCTATCGTTGCCGCTCGTGTCCGGCGCGATCGCGAAGCGGCGTTCCTCGCAGCGCGCCGGATCGTTCGCGCATTCGGTCGATTCCGCATTGTCGAGCGCTTCGTCGATGCGCGCCGCCGCCGGCACCAGCGCGTCGCCGTACGGCAGCCAGATCGAGCGCATGCTTTGCGTATAGCCTTGCCGCGAGTCGCTGTTGCCGAGGACGAAACCGAACAGATGCGGCCCGAGCCGCTGGATGCTCACCGTGCCCGGCTCGCCGCGCCCGCCGGACACGATGCCCGTCTTCTTCAGCGCCGGTTCGAGCGTCGCGCCGTCCTGCGAAGGACGAAGCACGTACAGGTCGATGGTGCCCGGCGTCGCATCGGAATCCATCCCCGGCATCCCGTTCTGCACGGCGTCCTCGGTCTCGCCGCACATCGCGAGCAGCGTGCGCGGGCCGTCGGCCGTCGCGACGCGCAGCGATCCGCACGACGCGTAAATGAAGTCACCGGCGTCCGACTGCCAGCCTTTGCGATCGGCGCGCCAGTTGCCGTAGGTGTCGTGGATGAACTTTTGCAGCTGACGCTCGGGATGCGCCGGCTCGGCCGCATGGGCCGGTGATGGCGCGACGAGCGCGGTGAGTGCCGCGACGGCGGACAGTGCGGCGAGGGTCGCCGCGGGCAGCTTGATACGCGATTTCACGTTCCGGATGTCCATGTCTGAGTTCGATTGGGTGAGTCAGGCCGGCGATCACGGTTGCCGCGGCGCGATGCCGGTACCGTCGCGCTTCAGCCGCGCTGTCGGCACCCAGCCGTCGGCCCGGCTTTTCGTGCGGGGGTTCAGGTAGGTGACCGACGTGAACCGGCCGTATTCGGTTCGCGCGGCGACGTGATCGTGCTCGACGATGAATAGCCCGTCGATTCGGCATGCGTCATCCGGCGCGGAAAAGAACGGCAGTCGCCCCTTGCCTGTCACGATGCGTCCCGCGTCGCGGCTCGTCACGACGTCGCCCCGCTCCTGTGCGCGACGGTTCAGCGCGTCACAATCGATCGCGGCGGGAGCGGATGCGATGGTCCAGGCAGGCGCGGCCGGAGCGATACACGTCGATATGTAGCGCGACAGCGCCTGAGGGTCGACCGCCAGCACATCAGGCTGCGCCGGATCGCGCGTGACGTCGACCGCACGCAACGCATGTGCATCGAGCGTGACCCAACCGATCGTCGCGTCCCCGTTCGGCGTGCCCGGATGGTCGGGCTTCACGAACAGCCTGACGCCGTACACGCCTTCCGGTTGACCGGTCAGCTCCGCCGGCTCCGCATGGATCGCGCGCCGCTCGAACGCGGGATGCCGCAATGCCGGCACGATCAGTCGTGTCAGCCCTTCGTCGCACGAGACGGGCACCGCCGCGTGCGCGGCAGCTACGCCCAGTCCCGCCAACGCGACATACATCGCAATAGCCGCGAACCATCCACCGCGCACGGCGGCGCCCTTCACGCTGGCCGGCGTCATGATCTCGTTCTTCATTCCAGGATCCGGTCGATGCGCGCGGCCCATGCCGCACGCGCGGGCGATGCCCGCGAGGCCGTAGCGTACACGCACGGCGCGGCATCGCAAGCGCGCATCGCACTGGCCCGGCGCGCGCCGCGTCACACCCGCGCGGTATCGGCCGTTTGCGGCTGCGCCAGCTTGAATTCACCCACTATTTGCGCGAGCTGCGCCGCCTGCTCGCGCAACAGCGCCGCGGCCGCGGCGGATTCCTCGACGAGCGCCGCGTTCTGCTGCGTCGAATGATCGAGCTGCGACACCGCCTGGTTCACCTGCGCGAGGCCGGTGCTCTGCTCGTTCGCCGCCACCGTCATTTCCGCGATCACGCTCGTGATGCCGCGCACGCCCTCGACGATCTCGTCCATCGTGGCGCCCGCCGTGTGCACAAGCCCCGACCCACCCTCGATCTTGTCGACGGACGCCTGGATCAGCTGCTTGATTTCCTTGGCGGCCTGCGCGCTGCGTTGCGCGAGCGTGCGCACCTCGCCCGCGACGACCGCGAAGCCTCGCCCGTGCTCGTTCGCGCGCGCCGCCTCGACCGCCGCATTCAATGCGAGGATGTTGGTCTGGAACGCGATGCCGTCGATCACGCCGATGATGTTCGAGATTTCGTTCGACGCCGCCGTGATCTCGCCCATCGTCGCGACCACCTGGCTCACCACCTCGCCGCCGCGCATCGCGACGCCCGACGCCGATTCCGCGAGGCGGTTGACCTGCGTCGCCGCATCGGCCGAGTTGCGCGCCGTGCCGGCAATCTCCTCGAGCGCCGCCGCGGTTTCCTGGAGGCTCGACGCCGCATGCTCGGTGCGGCCCGACAGGTCCTGGTTGCCCTGCGCGATCTCCGCGCTCGCCACGCTCACGGATTCGCTGAACCCGCGGATCTGCAGCAGGATCGCCGAAATCTTTTCCGCAAACAGGTTGAACGCGCGCGCGATCTGCGCGGCCTCGTCATTGCCGTCGGCCCGCAGCCGCTTCGTCAGGTCGCCGCTGCCGCTGGCGACGTCGGTCAGCGCATCGCGCACCAGCAGCACGCGCTTGAATGCCGCGTTCGTCAGCGCACCGACGAGCGCGGCCGCGATACAGGCCACGATGACGATGGCCACGAGCGTCGTCGTCGCGACGGCCCGCATGCCGGCCGTCACGTCCGACCGGTCGAGCGCCATCACGAGCGACCAGTCCGTGCCGGCGATCGGTTGCGCGCGCAACAGCTTGGTCACGCCGTCCACCGCGATCGCCACCGGCTCGCTCGCGCTCTGCAGGCTCGCGAGGCGCTCGGGCGTCAGTTCCGGCGATAGCTGCACGGCCGGTTTCATGATCAGGTCGGTCTTCGCGCCCGCGATGAGGCGCCCGCCGCGGTCGACGAGAAACGCGAAACTCGCCGGCGTCGGGTGCATCGACGCGACGATCGCGCTCGCACGTTCCATATAGAGACTCGCCGCCAGCACGCCCTTCAACGTGCCGCCGCGCATGATCGGCACCGCGAATGCAAAAGCCGGCTTGCCGGTCGACGCGTCCTGATACAGCGCGGTGACGACGAGCCGGCCGGCCTCGACCGCCTGCTTGTACCACGGGCGCGCGGTCGGATCGTAACCGGGCGCAAGGGAGATGTTCGAGAAGGCCGTGTGGTCCGGCAGGCCGAGCGTCAGCACCTGGAAGCCGCCCGACTTGCCGAGCAGCGTGAGTGCCGGCAGCGGATCGCCTTCGCCGACCGCCAGCGTATCCGCGAGCGCCTGGGTCTGCTGCGCGCGGCCGGCGACCCACTCGTCGAGCGCCAGCGCGTGGCCGGCGAGGACGGACTGGAGGTTCCGGTCGATGGTTTCGTCGTTGTGTCGCTTGACGACCTGGTACACGAGGCCGCCGGTGACGGCGAGCGCCGTGACGACGATGGCGACACAGGTCGCCACGATCCGGGCGCGAATTGATGACAGCATGGTGACGGCGATCTCCGGTTGCGCGTTGTTATCGAACAGTCAATGAGTACGCAAACGGGTTTAACGACCGGCCGCGAGGCAACTTGAGGTTAGACTGGTCAGACCATGCAAAAAAATCTGCGGATGCACCGGCTCCGCCCCACGACGCCCGCGCGGATCAGCGCCTGCGCTTCACGGGCGAACCCGTCGTGAGCACGCCCACGAGCGCCGCGAACCACCGTAATCGAGACCATGAGCGCACGTCCCGCCGGCGGCGCACACCGTCACACCATCACACCGGCGCCGGCACCTCGATCGCCAGCAGCGCCGAACTGACCGACTTGCCGTGCGCGTCCAGCGCGAGCGAGCGCGTGACGCCGCCGCCGAGCGCATCGCGCAGCACGAAGTTGAACGCGGCCAGCGCCGGCAGCTCGTAGCGCACGACGTCGCCGTGCACGATGCCCGCGAGCCACGCCTTCACCGCCTGCGCATCGAGATGCGCGCGGAGATGCTCATAGTGACGCGGATCGCTGCAGATGACCGACACGTTCAGCGTATTACCCTTGTCGCCGGTGCGCGCATGCGCCAGTTCACGCAGTTGCATCAGGCCTCCACGAATGAAAAAGACGGCGTCACGGCTGCGCGCGGCAGCAGCACCGACTGCACCGCGATCACCTCGCGGGTCGACTTGAACGCGCCGCCGCCGCCGGCCGGCCCGTTCGTATACAGCGTCTCGACTTCGTTGCCGATCCGCGCGGCCTCGGCGGCACTCGCCGCGCGGCCGGCCACCCGCACGCGGACTTCGGCCGGCTCGCCGCGCACGGCGGGCGTCGCGTCACCGTACAGCGCATCGACGCCGATCAGATCGAAGCGCAACTCGGTCGCGGCCACGCCGGTCAGCGCGAGCCGCTCGCGGACGATGTCGAGCGCGAGCCGCGCGCGCGCCAGCGCCCCCGGCCCGCCGTACGAGATCTGCCCTTCGCCGATATGGCCGTCGACATACGCGACCGACACCTTCAGGGTGTCGGGGCGCGCGGTGCCGCGCCCGCCCGTCACGCGCACGCGGTCCGGCGCCTCCTCCGCGACGGCCACGCGCGTGAAATCCGCGACGACGTCGGGCTGCAGGTAGCGCGCCGGATCGTGGATCTCGTACAGCAGCTGTTCCTTGCAGGTCGCCGCGCTCACGCGG
This sequence comes from Burkholderia sp. SIMBA_051, assembly GCF_046534915.1. NCBI lineage: Bacteria > Pseudomonadati > Pseudomonadota > Betaproteobacteria > Burkholderiales > Burkholderiaceae > Burkholderia > Burkholderia sp. SIMBA_051. The sequence continues at coordinate 397,035 of NZ_JAWRXS010000004.1, forward strand.
CCGCCGGCGTGCGGCACCTTGGTGATCACGACCGAGCCGTCGGCCGCGACCTCGCCGATCGGGAATCCGAGCCGCGCGAGATCCGGCACGTCCTTGTAGCCGGGGTCGGCGAAATAGCCGCCCGTCACCTGCCCCGCGCATTCGAGCAAATGGCCGACGACCGTCGCGGCCCCCAGCGTGTCCCAGTCGTCCATCCGCCAGCCGAACGCATGAATCAGCGGCGCGGCGAACAGCGACGGATCGGCGACGCGCCCGGTCAGCACGACGTCCGCGCCGGCCGCGAGCGCATCGACGATCGGCGCGGCGCCGAGATACGCGTTCGCGGATACGATGCGCTCGCGATACGCGGCGACTTCGTCGCCCGACTCCTCGAAACGCAACGCGCCGCGCAACACGACGTCGAGCACGTCGTCGCCTTCGACCGCCGCGACCTTCAGCCCCGCGAGGCCGAGCGACCGCGCGATCTGCGCGGTGCGCCGCGCGGCCGCGCGCGGGTTGGCCGCGCCCATGTTCGACACGATCCGCACGCCCTTGGCCGCGGCCACCGGCAGCACGGCCTGCATGCGCGCGTCGAGCAGCGGATCGTAGCCGAGCGACGGATCCTTGCGCCGCGCCTGCTGCGCGATCGCGATCGTGCGCTCGGCCAGGCATTCGAAGACGAGATAGTCGAGCTGCCCGTGTTCAGCCAGCTCGACCGCCGGCTCGATCCGGTCGCCCGAGTAGCCGGCGCCCGCGCCGATGCGCACGCGCCGTTCGTGTGGTGGCTTTGCTGTCATGTCGGTACCGTCATCCGGCGCGCGCGCCGGGAACAATCAAAAAACGCCCAGCACGACGCACGCGATCGTCATCACGATCGAGGCGCCGAACAGCAGCGGGAACGTGAACTTCTGGTGCTCGGCCAGCTCGATCCCGCACAGGCCGACGACCAGGAACGTCGCGGGCGTCAGCGGGCTGACCGGAAAGCCGGTCGTCATCTGGCCCAGCAACGCGGCCTGCCCGACATGCACGGCCGGCACGCCGAACTGGCCGGCCACCTCCGCGATCACCGGCAGCACGCCGAAGTAGAACGAATCGGGATCGAACAGCATGCTGAGCGGCATCGACGCGAGGCCGAGCGCGACCGGAATGTGGCCGGCCATCGACGGCGGCACGAAGCCGACCGCCGCCTGCGCCATCGCCTTCAGCATGCCGCTGCCCTGCATGATCCCGGTGAACACCCCGGCCGCGAGCAGGATGCCGGCCATCATCAGCGCCGCGCGCGCGTGCGCGTCGATGCGCTTTCGCTGCATGTCGACGTTCGGGTAGTTCACCATCAGCGCGACGCACAGCCCGACCATGAACATGATCGCCGGTGGAATCTTCTCGCCCATCACGACCATCGTGCCGAGCACGACGAGCGTCAGCACCAGGTTGAACCAGAACAGGTGCGGCCGGCGCAGCGCCTGCTCGTCGGGCGTCAGCTCGCGTTTGGGCAGCGGAATCGACGCATCGTCGCGCGACAGGCCGAGCCGCTTCTCCTCCCGCCGGCCAAGCCAGTACGCGACGCCGAACACGAACACGAGCCCGATCGCCTGCACCGGAATCAGCGGATTGAACAGCGCCGACACCGGCAGGTGCAGCGACGCCGACGCGCGAATCATCGGCCCCGTCCACGGCAGGAAGTTGATCCCCGCGGCCATCGACACGGCCGCGGCCAGCACGCGCCGGTCCATCTTCAGGCGGTCGTACAGCGGCAGCACCGCGGGAATCGTCACGAGAAAGCAGACGGCGCCCGAGCCGTCGAGATGGATCAGCAGCGCGAGCAGTGTCGTGCCCATCACGATGCGCGTGGGCCGCGTGCCGACCGCGCGCAGGATGCGGTCGATGATCGGATCGAGCGTGCCGGCGTCGGTGATCGTCCCGAAATAGAGGATCGCGAAGACGAACATCCCGACCACGGGCGCGAGGCCCTTCAGCCCGTCGATCACGAATTTGCTCGTATGCAGCCCGAAGCCGCCGATCAGCGACGCCGCGATCGGCACGAGAATCAGCGCGACGAGCGGCGACATCCGCTTCGACAGAATCGCGGCCAGCAGCACGACGATCGTGCCAAGCCCGAGTAACGGCAGCATCCGTGTCTCCTATCTTGTCTTTTGTTGGAGACGAGCGTAAGGTCGGCGCAGCGATAGCACAATTGAAATGATTTGATCGCAGCAATCACAAATCGTTATGGATCTGAATCTTCGCGACATTCGCGCATTCGTCACCGTCGCCCACGCCGGCAACTTCACGCGGGCGGCCGCGCGGCTGCACCTGTCGCAGCCGGCGCTGACCGTGCAGATCCGCCGGCTCGAGGAAATCGTCGGCGCGCGGCTGTTCGACCGCAACAGCCGCAGCGTCGCGCTCACGCAGACCGGGCGCGAACTGCTGCCGCTGCTGCAGCGCTCGCTCGACGACATGGAGCGCGTGCTGCGCGATGCGCGTGCGCTCGGCGAAGGCGCGAGCGGCACGGTGCGGCTCGCGTGCCTGCCGACCTTCGCGTCGAGCCTGCTGCCGGAGCTGATCCAGTCGTTCCGCCACGACGTGCCGCGTGCGGGCTTCGAGATTCGCGACGGGGTCGCGAGCCTCGTCACCGCGCTGGTGCGCAACGAGGAAGCCGATCTCGGCCTGACGGGCGGCGATGCGTTCGATGCGTCGCTGGAGGTGCTGTACGTGGGCGCCGACCGGCTCGTCGCCGTGTGCCCGAAGGATCATCCGCTCGCGCGCAAGCGGCGCGTGCGCACCGCCGACGTCGCCGCCGTGCCGCTGGTGCTGACCGCGCAGGGCACGAGCGTGCGCGGCGTGGTCGATGCCGCACTGGACGCGGCCGGCTGCACGCCCGACATCGCGTGCGAGCCGACCTACATGATGACGGCCGTCGCGATGGTGCGCGGCGGGCTCGGCGTGACGATCCTGCCGGCGACCGCGCGCGAGGTGCGCGCCGAGCCCGACCTCGTCGCGAAGCCGATCGACGACCCCGCGTTCGTGCGGCCGATCGCGCTCGTCGTGAAGCGCGGGCGCACGCTGCCGCGCGTCACGCAGGCGTTCGCCGACGCGATGCTCGCTGCATTGAAAAAGCGCGCGTGAGCCGCGCGCCTGGAACTGCGGCCGAGCGCCGGCCGGCGGCTTACCGCGGGTCCGGCTGGCCCGGATCGACGTGCAGCGATTCGCCGATCGCATAGAAGTTGCCGCCCGCGATGTAATGCAGGCTGCGCAGCGCCGGATCGGCCGATTCGAAATACCAGTGACCGTCGCGGAACACGCGCGTGTCGGACCACGCGCCGACCACCTCGCCGATGAACAGGTCGTAGGTCTGCTGGTTGTGCGGCTCGGGAATCAGCTTGCACGCGAGCCAGCCGGAGCAGCCGGCGACGAACGGCAGGTCGTGGCCTTGCACGTCGAACAGCGTCACGCCCGCGTCGCGCAGCTTGTCGGGCCGCTCGGCGAGACTGTGGCTGCCGACCGCATGCGTGAGTTGCAGCTGCGCGGCCGTCGGCACCTGGATCACGAACCTGCCGCTGCGCTCGACGAGCTCGCGCGTCTTCGCGGACTTGTCGAGCACGACCGTCAGCTTCGGCGGCAGGAAATCGAGCGCGCAGGCCCATGCGGCGGCCATCACGTTGTCGACACCGTCGTGGCGGGCCGACACGAGCACGGTCGGGCCGTGGTTGAGGAGACGGTAGGCTTTCTGCAGCGCCACCGGCGCGATGTGACTGTCCATGCGGGTTCCCTGGTGAGCGGCGCGGCGCGCGCCGGCCGAAGCGCGAATTCTCGCACTCAATGCCGATCACCGCCGACGCTGCGCGCGCACCGCCCGGCACACGCCGCCGCGCCGCGTGGCATCAGCGCCGCCCCGCCGCCCAGTCGAGCGCCGCGTCGAACAGCGCGAGCCCGGCCGGCGACAGGTTCGCGAACGTGTCGTTGGCGAGGAAGAACATCACGCGGCGCGCCGGCGCGAGCGCTTCGTAGTCCATCGTTGCGCCCTTCTCGTACGCGAAAATCGCGGCCTTGTCCGGCTGCCCGTACACGGTCGCGATCGTGATCGCGCCGAGCCCCGGCCTGCCCCAGCTCATCGGCGCCTGCTTGCCGTACACGTCGGCCACGCCGGCCGGCAAGCCGGCCGAGATCGAATGCGGCGCGTTGACGAGCCACAGATAGCGCTCCTTGCCCGTTTCGCCGAAGTCGACGTCGTGGCGCTTGCCCGTCATCGCGAGATCGTCGAGCAGGTCGTTCTCCCACGTGACGAGCGGCTTGTCGAGCGTGCGCCAGCCGGGCCGCACATTCTTCGACGACACCGTCGACGAGATCACGACGAGATCGGCATCGCGCGCCGCGTCGGGCGTCGCGCTCTCGTCGATCAGCCGCACCGCGTAGCCGCGCTCGCCGAGATGCTGGCCGATCCGTTCGTCGATCTTCAGGTTCGGGCCGCGCAACTGAACGAGCATCGCGACGCGCGTGACGGCCGGCGCCGCGACCGCAGCCGCGGCATCGGCGGCGCGCACGGGCGCGCTGGCCGACAGGCCCGCGCACAGGGCGAACGCCGCACCCGCGAGCGAGCGCAACGCGCGACGCCGGGTGCCGGTAATCGCGGCGCGCGCGGCGGCCGTCTTCATCTTCCGGTTCATCAGGTTCTTCTCCGAAGCCGCGCGTCGTCATGCGCGACGCGCGGCGATTGCATGAAACGAGTGGGACACGTGCAATAGCATATTCGGGCCGCATCGCGCGATTCGATTCCATTAAATAATGAATTGACGAATCCATGACAAACGCCGTTTTAGCGAAATCCGACCGAAAATCCCCCGGAATTATCACGAATCCGGCAATACGCCGATCGCACTATCTTGAAATTCAGGTCGATTAGCACACGGCGCTCAACAATCTGAATCTCTCAACAGGCCTTTGCGCAGCATGTGCCTGTCTGCTTTAGGTCACATCGGAGAATTCCATTTTTGCCGTTCGGCGGCGGCTCTGTAGTCTCCTGCCATTCCGGTTCACCCACGCCCATGGCAAGGAGATGAAAATGAAACGCACGACCCTCTCGCTGATTTCGCTCGCGTCGTTCGCCGCGATCCCCGCCGCGCACGCGCAGTCGAGCGTGGCGCTGTACGGCGTGATCGACACGTCGATCACGTACGTGAATCACGCGCAGGGCAAGGACAACGCATGGATGCTCGGCAACAGCAGCGCGGGCAACCTCTCCGGCAGCCGCTGGGGCGTGAAAGGCACCGAAGACCTCGGCGGCGGGCTGAAGGCGCTGTTCCAGCTCGAGAACGGCTTCGACCCGAGCAACGGCCGGCAGGGCCAGGGCGGCCGCCTGTTCGGCCGGCAGGCATTCGTCGGGCTGACGAGCGAGCGCTACGGCACCCTCACGTTCGGCCGCCAGTACGATCCGCTCGTCGATCTCGTGCAGGGCATCACCGCCGACAACTATCTCGGCAGCGTGTTCGCGACGCCGGGCGACGTCGACAACTACGACAACAGCTTCCGCGTCGACAACGCGGTGAAGTACACGTCGGCCGTGTATTCGGGCCTGCAGTTCTCCGCGATGTACTCGTTCGGCGGCATCGCCGGCAGCACCGGCGCCGCGCAGTCGTATTCGGCGGCCGTGTCGTACAACAACGGGCCGTTCAGCGTCGCCGGCGGCTACTTCCACGCGACCAACAGCCCCGCGTCGAACGGCCTGCGCGACGGCTGGACCAGCTCGTCGGACGGCACCTTCGACGGCCCGATCAACAGCGGCTATGCGAGCGCGCACTCGATCGGCATCGCCCGCATCGCGGGCCAGTACGTCGCCGGCCCGTTCACGTTCGGCCTCGGCTACAGCAACGCGCAGTACCGTCGCGACGCAAGCTCGGCGTTCGACTCGAACGAGCACTACAACACCGGGCAAGGCTTCGTGAACTACCAGGCGACCGATGCGCTGCTCGTCGGCGTCGGCTACAGCTATACGCGCTCGGGCGGCGATACGTCGGCGACCTATCACCAGGTGTCGGCCGGCGCGGACTACAGCCTGTCGAAGCGCACCGACGTGTACCTGAGCGCCGCGTACCAGCATGCGAGCGGCCAGACCGGCGACGGCAAAGGCGGATCGATGGCCGCGCAGGCGTCGATCGCGTCGTACGGCTATGCAGGCACGAGTTCGCAGACGATGGTCAACCTCGGGCTGCGTCACCGCTTCTGATCGAAGACCGCCGGCTGTGCGCGGTGGCGCGGCATCGCGGTGTCGTGTGGCCGGTCGGTATCGGCTTGCGGATGGCGGATGGCGGATGGCGGATGGCGAATTGCGAATTGCGGATGACGGATGACGGATTCCCAGGACGGCGGCTACGGCCGCCGTCGCCGTTTCCGGCGGCCGCGCCATGTTCGTTTCACATCGCTGCACAATTCATCACCGTATTCCGCATTCACGGCGCACCTGACGCACGGCGTCAGTATTGCGACTCCGCTCGAGCGCCGGCATGCGCGCGAAAATCAGCCGTTTTTACCGATTCCATCCGGTCGCGCGGCGATCCCCGCGCAGCGGAAAATGCGCGATAAACGCACCGGCAAATGCAAAGGAAAGTTTGACGCGAGCCATTTGACTGCGCGCTATGGCACACTTCGCGTCTGCGTAATTTCCTTGCACCGGGCGGCCGGATCCCGCCCCATCCTGCCATGCCGCGTCATACTGCCCGTTCGATCAGCCCCGCCACGCCGAAGATCGCCGCGACGATCGCGCTGTCGTGCGCGCTGCACGGGGCCGCGTGGGCCGACTGCCTCGACGACGCGGCCACGTTCCAGCACGTGAGCGTGAGCCTGCTGCGCGGCATCGCGCAGGTCGAATCGGGGATGAATCCGAACGCGGTCAACACCAACACGAACGGCACCGTCGACATCGGCCTGATGCAGATCAACAGCACCTGGCTGCCGACGCTCGCGCGCGAAGGCATCACGCGGGAAAGCCTGTTCGATGCGTGCACCAACGCGTACGTCGGCGCGTGGATTCTGTCGCAGAACATCCGCCAGCTCGGCGCCAACTGGACCGCGATCGGCGCGTACAACGCCGCGTCGCCCGACAAGCGCCTCGCGTATGCCCGCAAGGTCTATGATGCAATCCGGACCATGCCGGATTCGCCGGATACTCCCATGCCCATCCTGCCCCCCTCCTTTACACCGCCGCAGCAGGTGCAGACATACAACCCGTTCGCGAGCCTGAGCGTATCCGCGCCGCCGGCCGCGCGGGCCCGCACGCTGTCACCGGCCGCCCCGCCGCCGCCGCCGCAAGGCGGTCCCGCCGGCCCGGCCGGCACGTACAACTTCGGCTGGACCGTCACGGGCGCCGACCAGGCCAAGCCGACCCAGGTGTTCGACGACGGTGCGCGGATCTACGTGCAGTTCAGCGACATGAAGCATATGCCGGCGATCTTCACCGAAACGTCGTCGGGCCGCGTGCTGATGTCGTGGGAGCTGCAGTTCCCGTATGCCGTTCTGACGCGCCCCGCGCAAACGTTGATCTTCCAGCTCGGGCCGTTCGAGGCGCGCGCGCAGCGCGGCGCGGCGGGTGCAACGACGCAGGCAGGGGCTGGAACCGCGGCGGGAACGCCACGTTCGGGGGCGACGACGGCTGCGACGACGCCTGCGGGGAAACCGCCCGCGAATGCGTCGACCAAGCGCACGGCGTCGGCCGACGCGCTGTGGTATCTGAACACGCCGTCGACATCGGGATCGGCAGCGACGGCGAATACCGCCCCAACGACAACCTCGTCGGCGTCGTCGAACACGCCGGCCACGTGGCCCACCGCGGTGACGTCGAATACGCCGCCGCCGGCCGCCACACCTCAGGCGCCGGCCGCGCGCGTCAGCACCGACGCGCTCTGGTATATCTCGAAGTAACGCGCGCGGGTTCGCACGCCCGTCGCGGCCGGCTAACGATATGCGACTCGGCCGGCCCCGCCGGCCTCATCGATCACCCGCGCCGCACCCAGATCACCTTGCCGTCGCGAATGCCGAGGTCGCGGCGCTCCTCGCGATAGTCCATCGTGCCCGGCAGCGACTTGCCGTCGCGCTCGAGCACGCGCCACAGGCAGCCGTCGAGCAGCGCGGTCGCCTCGGCTTCGGTCTTGCCGATCAGCGCATCGTCCGGCGCGGCGTCTGCGCTGCACATCGGCGCGGCGTTTCGGGCCGCGCCGCCGGCGGTCGCGTTGGGGTGCTTCGTGTTCATGTCCGCACATCCTGAAAAGGTTGCGCTCGCAACGAATGCAACGAGCATCGCGATGGTGTTCTTCACTGGCGTCTCCGTGTCGCGGCCCGGCGGTCCATGTACGGCAGTCGCGCACGGCCGGGCATTGCATGCGTGATGGGTGTCGCACGTCACCGGCCGTTTCCTGACGGATGCCGGCCGGCACACGGCGGCGTTGCGCGACGCGGTCGAATCGATTCGGCGCGTGTGCGTCGCAGGCCCGGCGTGGTGCCGGAGCCGCCTGCATGTTACCGCATGCGATGCCCGGCAACGGCGCGACGCCAACGCATCACGGGCGACATGCGTGCGCCAGTCTTTCGTTCAGAACTTGTAGGTCGCGCCCGCCATCCCGTAGTAGTTGCTGCGCGACTGGACGATCGGGCTGTCGCCGTAGCGGCCGAGCAGCCGCGTCACGCCACCCGTCGCGAGCACCGACCAGTGCCGCGACAGGTTCCAGTTCCATGCGACCGACACCGTCGCGCTGTCGATCCCGCCGCTCGTCGAATACGGCCGGAAGCGGCTCGTCATCGACTGCGCATCGGTCACGCCGTAGAACGTCTGCGTATAGCGGCCGGTGCCGGCATGCACGCTGCCCGTCACGACGATCTCGTGCTGCGCGGTCTTGAACACCGGCACCGCGAGATCGACATGCCCGGACACGCCGCGCGACGTATGCGTCACCGGCGTGTCGACCGTGACGCTCAGTTCGGCCGCGTCGAGCAGCGTCACGCCGGCCCGCACGCCGATGAGCACCGAGCCCGGAATCCGGCCCATCCCCTTCAGGTAGTCCGAACCCGGCAGGTCGAAGCGGTTCTCGTCCGCGCGGCCGGGGTCGTAGCTCACTGCCGCCGACACGAACGCGCCGTGCGGCAGGTCCAGCCGGTAGCCGGCGCCTTCGCGACTATCGATGAAGAAGCCTTTGCCGAACTTCGCGGAAAGCCCCGGTGCGACGATGCCGCGATACTGGTTGCTGCCCGGGTAGCGCGGCGCGAACCCGCCGCCGAGCGAAATCGAATACTGGTTTTCCGCGTGAGCGGCCGCGGCAAGGGTCAGGCCGGCAAGCGGCACGCAATAGCGGGAACGGCGAAGGGTTGAGCGCACAATATTGAGATATGAGTGACGGAGCCCGCAGTCTAGGTGCCGTCGTGCATCGGGGTTGTCCGTAATCTGCGGGGAATCTGTGCTCAATTGTGTTTGATTGTTCGCGATTGTCGTCCTGCTGCCCGGGCCGCCGGAACGCCGGCTAGAATTCGCGTGCCGCGCCGCGCGCCCGCGTGCGGGGAGCCGGGACGACGCGCGCATATCGAGGAGACCATGTACGACAATCCGCTCAAATACCGTGTGCTGCTGATCGAGGACGACGACCGCCTCGCGCAGCTCGTGCGCGAATACCTCGACAACTATGAATTCACGGTGACGGTCGTGCGGCGTGGCGACCTGGCCGTCGCGGCGGTGCGCGAGCACGAGCCCGCGCTCGTGATACTCGACCTGATGCTGCCGAATCTCGACGGGATGGAAGTGTGCCGGCGCATTCGCGCATTCACCAACGTCCCGGTGCTGATTCTCACCGCGCGCGCGGACGTCTACGACCAGGTCGCGGGCCTCGAAACCGGCGCCGACGACTACGTGACGAAGCCGATCGAGCCGCGCGTGCTGGTCGCGCGCGCCCGCGCGCTGCTGCGCCGGGCGCGGCCGGCCGCGACGGAAACACGCGCCGCCGCGCCCGACGCGCTGATATTCGGCGAACTGACGATCTCGCCGCCGAACCGCACGGTCACGTGGCGCGGCGAACCGGTCGACCTGAAGACGGCCGAATTCAACCTGCTGCTGATTCTCGCGCGCGCGGCCGGCACCGTGCTGAGCCGCGACGACATCCTGAAGCAGTTGCGCGGGATCGAGTTCGACGGGCTCGACCGCTCGGTCGACTCCGGCATCTCGAAGCTGCGGCGCCGTTTCGAGGATGCGTCGTCGGAGCCGCACAAGATCAAGACGATCTGGGGCCGCGGCTACCTGTTCAGCCCTTCCGCGTGGGACGAATAAATGCTGCGTCCGTTGATCAGGCTGTACCTCATCGTGATCCTGTGCGGCGCCGGATCGATCGCGTTCATCCAGTTCTCGTTCGACCGGATCTTCTACGAACGCGCGGCGCAGGCGCAGCGAGACTCGCTGACGACCTACGCGTTCGTGCTGAACGATTATCTCGAACGCCATCCGGGCGCGCAGCGCACGCTCGCGCTGCGCGAGCTCGCGAAGCACGGCAAGGAAGGATTCGACTTCGTGACGATGGCAGAAGCCCGCGCGCAACTGAGCGGCGCGCCATTGCGCGACCTCGACTCCGGCAAGATCGCGATCGGCTATGACGGCAAGGATTACTACATGCCGCTAGCGGATGGTTCCGTGCTGCATGCGCGCCCGATCCAGCCCTTCGACCTCGACATCAAGATCTACGCCTACTTGCTGCTCGCGCTTGCCGCGCTGTTCGCGGTCGTGCTGTGGATCTCGTATCACTGGCGCGACCTGCGCAGGCTGCAGGCCGCCGCCCATGCGTTCGGCGCGGGCCGCCTGTCGACCCGCGTGAAGCTGTCCGGCCGGTCGAACATCTACGAGCTGTCGCAGCAGTTCAACGACATGGCCGAGCGGATCGAGGCGTCGATCAAGCAGCAGCGCGAGATGATGCACGGGATCTCGCACGAGCTGAAGACGCCGCTCGCGCGCCTCGAATTCGGGCTCGCGCTGCTCGCCGAATCCGACGAGAGCGGCCGGATGCGCGAACGCCGCGACGAACTGCGGCGCGACGTGCGCGAACTCGACGAGCTGGTGACCGAGCTGCTGACGATCGGGCGGCTCGAACAAGGCGCCAGCGAGCTCGCGCCGATGGACGTCGTCGTCGATGCGCTGATCGACAGCGTTGCCGGCAACGTCGCGAACGACCTCGCCGATCGCGGCATCACGCTCGACGTGTCGACAACCGGCGCGCCCGCCACCCACGTGTGCGATCCGAAACTGGTCGCCCGCGCGCTGCTCAACCTGATCCGCAACAGCGCGCGCTATGCGGCGCGCACGGTCCTGCTGTCCGCGACGCACGATGCGTCCGGTGCGCTGGTGCTGAGCGTCGACGACGACGGCCCCGGCATTCCAGCCGCCGAGCGCGCACGCGTGTTCGAACCGTTCCAGCGGCTCGATTCGAGCCGCGACCGGCAGACCGGCGGGTTCGGTCTCGGGCTCGCGATCGTGCGGCGCGTCGCGCTCGTGCACGGCGGCAACGTGCGGCTCGAGGATTCGCCGCTCGGCGGCGCACGCTTCGTGATTTCGCTGCCGGCGCGGACCTTGCCGGACTTCCGCGGCAACGCGCAGGCGAGTCCGGCATGCGGCCGGGCCGACCTGGCCGGCGCGGCTTCATTGCTCCGCTGAGCGGTGGCACGGCGGCACGGCGGCACGGCGGCACATGATGCGTCGCCCCGCTCCCGCCGGCCGCGCATCGCCGGCCGCTCAGCACCCGCCGCTCACCGCCGCCGCAACAGCGCGACGAAGAACAGGCTGCCGAACAGCGCGGTCACGATACCGATCGGTAGATCCTCCGGCGCCGCGAGCGTGCGCGCGGCGACATCGGCCCACACGAGCATGATCGCGCCCGTCAGCGCGGCGACCGGCAGCAGCCGACCGTGCTCGGCGCCGACGACGCGACGGCACAGATGCGGCGTCACGAGCCCGATGAAGCCGATCGCGCCGCTCACCGCGACCACCGCACCGGTCGCGAACGATGCGACGACGAACACCTCGCGCCGCATCCGCCCGCCCGACACGCCGAGCGCGGCTGCCGCGACGTCGCCCGACATCAGCGCATTCAGCTCGCGCCGCCGCGCGTAGAGCGCGCCGCCCGCGAGCACCGCGCACACGGCCGGCACCGGCAGCAGGTCCCAGCGCGCGAGCCCGACGCCGCCGAGCATCCAGAACAGCACCGACGACGCGGCGCGCTGGTCGCCCAGATACAGCAGAAGGTTGCCGAACGCGGCCATCATGAACGACACGGACACGCCGGCGAGCAGCAGCCGGTCGGAGTCGAGCCGGCCGCGCCGGTACGCGAGCGCGACCACGCATGCGGTCGCGGCCAGCGCTCCCGCGAACGCGGCGGCCGACAGCGTGAACGGACCGAACGCCGCACCTGCCAGCACCGTCACCGCGACGGCGCCGAGCATCGCGCCCGCGCTCACGCCGAGCAGATGCGGATCGGCGAGACGGTTCGCGGTCGCCGCCTGCAACGCGACGCCGACCGCCGCGAGCGTCGCGCCGACGATCGCGGCGAGCAGCGCACGCGGCATCCGGATCAGCCAGACGATGCTGTCGTCGCCCGTGCCGGTGGCCAACGATGCGGTCGCGCCGAACGCGGACGCGACATGCGCGGCGACGATCCGCGCGGCGACCGGCATCGAGATCGGCGCGGGGCCGAACGCGGCGGACACGACGATCGATATCGCCAGCAGCGCCATCAGAACGGCCGTCACCCTGCGCGGCCCGAGCCGCGACACCCCGCCTCGCGCGCTCATCGCGACGGCGCGGCGAACGCGGCCGGATACAGCGCGCGCGCCAGCGCCTCGACGGCCGCGACGTTCTCAGGTCCCGGCGTCGCCGCGTCGTAAGGAATCACGACGAAGCGCCGGTCGCGAATCGCGGCGACGCGCGCGAGCGCCGGCTGGCTCAACAGGAACTGCTGCTTCTGCGCGGCCGTCACGGCCGAGTAGTCCACGATCACGATCGCCTGCGGATCGCGTGCGACCACGCTTTCCCAACCGACCTGCGTCCAGCTGCGCGGCAGGTCGTCCATCACGTTGCGCGCACCGGCCGCCGCGAGCAGCGCGCTCGGCATCGCGAGCCCGCCCGCGGTCATCGGCTTGTCGGTGCCGCTGTCGTAGACGAACACGCGCAGCGGCGCGGGACGGCCGATCGCGCGCGACACCGCCGCGAGGCGCGCGCGCATGTCGGCGACGACCTGCGCGGCGCGCGCGTCGACACCGAAGATCCGGCCAAGATTGGTCAGGTCGCGGAACACGTCGTCGAACGACGCGGGCGGCCGCTTCATCACGTGCGAGCACGATTCGGTCAGCTCGTACGTGCGGATGCCGAACGGCGCGAGCGTCGCCGGCGTCACCGCGCCGCCGACATGCATCCCGTAGTTCCAGCCCGCGAGATAGAAGTCCGCACGCGCGGCCGCCAGCACCTCGAGCGACGGATACTGCGCGGCCAGTTCCGGCACGCCGCGCAGCGCGTCGTGCACGCGCGCGGTACCGGTCTTCCAGCCGCCGATACCGGTATAGCCGACGAGCCGGTCCTTCAATCCGAGCACGAGCATCATCTCGGTCAGGTTCACGTCGTTGCTCACCGCGCGCGTCGGCGCGCGCTCGAACGTCACGTCGCGATCGCAGCTGCGCACGGTGACGGGATACGCGCCGGCATGAGCGGCCGCGCAGCCGAATGCGACGGCAGCGACCAGCGAGCGAGCAGGCAGGCGGGAAAGCGACGCACACCGCGATGGGCGGCATGAAACGGAAAACGGCATGATGGTCATTCCAGATGAAGCGGCGTGATGCGCGGCCGGCCCGTGACCGGATGGCGATCGACGAGCGCGGCGACGCCGAACACATCGCGCAGCAGTGCATCGGTCAGCACGTCGGGCGGCGCGCCGGACGCGACGACGCGCCCGTGCGCGAGCACGTGAAGCCGGTCGCAGTACGCGGCCGCGAGATTGAGATCGTGAATCGTCGCGAGCGTGGCGATGCCGAGGCGCCGCACGCGCGCGAGCAGTTCCAGTTGGTGACGCAGGTCGAGGTGGTTGGTCGGCTCGTCGAGCAGCAGCAGTTCGGGCTGCTGAGCAAGTGCGCGCGCCAGCAATGCGCGCTGCTTTTCTCCGCCCGACAGCGACGCGAAACGTTGCGCGCGGCGCTCGATGAGGTCGACGTCTCGCAACGCGGCGTCGACGATCCGGCGATCGTCGGCACTCTCCCCCTCGAACGCGCGCTGGTGCGGCGTGCGTCCCATACCGACCAGTTCGTCGACCGTCAGCCCGAAGTCGTCGGGCGTCTCCTGCTGCAGCACGGCGACACGCTGCGCGAGCGCGCGCGGCCGCATCCGCCATACGTCCTGCGCATCGAGCGCGACGCGGCCCGCGTCGGGCCGCGCATAGCGGAACACGCAGCGCAGCAGGCTCGTCTTGCCGCTGCCATTCGGGCCGACGAGCCCGACGAACTCGCCTTCGTTGACGGTAAGCGTCACGGCGTCGAGCACGGCGAGCGCGCCGCCGGGCGACCAGCTCACGCGCTCGATATCGAGCCGGTGCATCATGGGCGGCCTTCCGCTGCGAGCGCGCCGGAGCTCGCCATCACGCAACCCGGCAGCGTCGCGCACTCTCGCGCGGCGCGTGCACGCCGGCCCCCGTCGTTGCGATCCGATGCGCAATCGCGTCGCGCGCGGCGCGCGGTCCTGTTCCTGGTCTTCGTCAATTCGTATCGATCTTCGCGTGGCTTGGCCGCTGGCGGCCGTGCCCGGCAAACCGGGCCGGCCCGCGGCGAATGCGTCAGATGATACAATATATCACTTCGGTCGTCAGGACTTTGTCAGGTCGAGCACGGGACGGCCCAACCGGAGTCGACATGACGAACGAGCCGCCGCCGTTCGTGCGGCGCGCTCACGTGCAGCGATGCACGCGCACCTCGGCGCCCAACGCGGCGCCCGAGCGGGCCGCCGCCGCAGGGTCCGGTGTCAGCGTGATCACGCGTCCGGCAGGATCACGACCTTGCCCTTGACCTGCCGGTTCGCCATGCGCGCGATCGCGTCGGCCGCACCCGACAGCGGCACGCGCTCGGTGATCGCCGGCCGCACCTTGCCGGCCACGAACCATTGCGCCAGCTGGCGCATGTTCACCGCGTGCTCCGCGGGATCGCGCCGCACCGCATCGCCCCAGAACACGCCGAGAATATCGCGCTCCTTCAGGAGCGCGAGGTTCAGCGCGATCTTCGGAATCTCGCCGGCCGCGAAACCGACCACGAGGAACCGGCCGCGCCACGCGGTCGCGCGCAGCGCCGCCTCGCTGTACGCGCCGCCGACCGGATCGTAGACGACGTCCGCGCCGCGCCCGCCCGTCAGTTCGTCGACGCGGCGCCGCAGGTCCTCGGTCGCATAGTCGATCGTGTCGTCGGCGCCGGCTGCGCGGCACAGCGCGAGCTTGTCCGCGCTCGACGCGGCCGCAATCACGCGCGCGCCCAGCGCCTTCGCGATCTCGATCGCCGCCAGCCCGACGCCGCCCGCCGCCCCCAGCACCAGCAGCGTCTCGCCCTGCTGCAGACGCGCGCGCTGCTGCAGCGCATGCAGCGACGTGCCGTAGGCCAGCACCAGCGCCGCGCCCTGCTCGAACGTCATCCCCGGCGGCAGCGCCGCGATCTGGTGCACGTCGGCCACGCACTGCTCGGCGAAGCCGCCGTGACCGGTGAACGCGACCACCTCGTCGCCCGGCTGCCATGCGCTCACGCCGTCGCCGACCGCGTCGATCACGCCGGCGAATTCCGCACCGGGCGAGAACGGCAGCGCAGGCTTCACCTGATACAGCCCCTGGACGATCAGCGCATCGGGGAAATTGAGCGACGCCGCCTTCACGCGAATCCGCACCTGGCCCGCGGCCGGTTCGGGAATCGCGACGTCCTCGATACGCAAGCGGTCGATCGGGCCGAATGCGGTACACATCAGGGCTTTCATGCTTTCCTCTCTCCTTGCGCGACGTCGCCGCGCATCGATACGGCAGCGGGACACGCCCGCGCGAGCGGCGCGCGGCGCAGGCACACCGGCCTGCACCGCGGCACCGTCATCCGTGCATCGCGGCGCTCAGAACCACGCGTCGCGCATCTCGAGCGTCGTCGTATCGACGCTCGCCAGCAGATCGAGCTGCGCATCCACCTTCGGCAGCTCCCAGCGAAAGAAGTAACGCGCGGCGGCACGCTTGCCGTCGTGGAAATCGCTGTCGTGCCCGTGCGCGGCAAGCGTCACGTCGAGCCACAGCCACGCGACGACCAAATGGCCGAACGCCTCCAAGTAGACGCTCGCATTCGCGAGCCGTACCTGCGGATCGTCAAGCGCAGCCAGCGCGCGCGTGAGCTCGACGAGTCGCGCCCAGCGCTGCGCGAGCGCATCGGCATGCGAGCGCGCGTCGCCGTCCGCGGCCCGTGCGCGCTGGACCGTCGCGCCGATGCGCGCATCGAGCGTGCGCAGCAGCGCACCGTCGTCCTGGCCGACCTTGCGGCCCAGCAGGTCGAGCGCCTGGATGCCGTGCGTGCCTTCATGGATCGGGTTCAGGCGGTTGTCGCGATACAGTCGCTCGACCGGATAGTCGCGCGTATAGCCGTAGCCGCCATGCACCTGGATCGCGAGATCGTTGGCCGCGAGGCACCACTGCGACGGCCAGCTTTTCGCGATCGGCGTGAGGATGTCCAGCAGTTGCGCGGCCTCCGCGCGCACCGCCGCATCGTCGTGCGCGCGCGCTTCGTCGACGAGCCGCGCGCAGTACAGGATCAGCGCGAGCCCGCCTTCGACGTACGCCTTCTGCGCGAGCAGCATGCGCCGCACGTCCGGATGCGCGACGATCGGCGCCTGCGGCGCGGCCGCGTCCTTGCCGGCCGGTCCGAGCGGACGCCCCTGCGGCCGGTTGCGCGCGTAGTCGAGCGCGTGCAGGTAACCGGTGTAGCCGAGCGCCACCGCGCCGGCGCCGACGCCAATGCGCGCCTCGTTCATCATGTGGAACATGTAGGCGAGACCGTGATTCGGTTCGCCGACCAGATAGCCGATCGCGCCGGCGCGACCCTGCGGACGATGGCGCGTGCCTTCGCCGAAGTTCAGCAGGCAGTTGGTCGTGCCGCGATAGCCCATCTTGTGATTCAGGCCGGCGAGCACCACGTCGTTGTGCTCGCCGCGCGCGGCGCCGTCGTCGGTCGGCAGGTATTTGGGGACGATGAACAGCGAGATGCCGCGCGTGCCGGGCAGAAGCCGGCCCTGTTCGTCGGGAATCTTCGCGAGCACGAGATGGACGATGTTCTCCGCCAGCTCGTGCTCGCCGCCGGAAATCCACATCTTGTTGCCGGTGATCCGGTAGCGCGGGCCGAGCGGCGACGCGCACTCGAAATCGGCGCGCGTGACGATGTCGGACAGCGACGAGCCGGCCTGCGGCTCCGACAGGCACATCGTGCCGAAGAAGCGCCCTTCCAGTTCGGGACGCGCGAACGCGTCGATCTGCGCGGGGCTGCCGTGCGCGAGCAGCAGGTTGGCGTTCGCGACGGTGAGGAACGGATACGCGGCGGTCGCGATGTTCGCGGCCTGGAAGAACAGGAACGATGCGGCTTCGACGAGCTTCGGCAACCGCATCCCGCCGAACGCTTCGTCCTGGCCCGCGGCGATCAGGCCGGCAGCCGCGAAGGCCCGCACGGCCGGCTCGACTTCGGGGATCAGCGTCACGCGCTCGCCGTCGAACCGCGGCTCTTCGCGATCGCCGCGCGCCGCATGCGGCGCGAACAGGTCGGCCGCGATCCGCTCGCTGGTATCGAGCACCGCATCGAAGGTCTCGCGGCTGTGCTCCGCATAGCGCGGCAGCGCGCCGAGCGAGTCGGCATCGAGCCAGTCGTACAGCAGGAACGCGAGATCGCGTCGCGACATCAGCAGGCTCATCGTGACGCCCTCCGCGTGGCCTGCGTTTCCCGCATCGTCGACGGCCGCGCGTGCGCGGTCCGGTCGATCGGTGGGTGCTCGATCGATGCATGCTCCATCACGTCTGTCTCCTGTCGACCAGAGTTAGCGCTTTAGCGCTTACTCTGGTCCCATGCTTCGCGGTCGACCAGAGTTAACGCTTTAGCGCTTGCTCTGGTTCCATGCTTCGCGGTCGGGCGGCGCACCGGCGCCCGTGGGCGCCGGTTGCCGACACCGGATGATTGGGTCGGTGACTGCAAGTGCTGGCGGAGAATTTAGCACGGTCGTTCGCAAACAACAATGCTCCGGCTTCGCGCCTCCGTTCGACGAGCGCAAGTGTTCGATCGGTGCGCGGCGCCGGGGGTGCCACAAGCCCGTGCGCGCGCCGCACCCTGCCCATGGCCCGGCGCGCGACAGCGTATCAACCCGCCTTTTGCTTCGCGAGCTGATCGGCGACGGGCAGGCTGCGAATCCGCGTGCCGGTTGCCGCGAAGATCGCGTTGGTCAGCGCCGGCGCGACCGGCGGCAGGCCCGGCTCGCCCACGCCGCCGAGCGGTGTCGCATAGTCGTCCGGCGCGACCAGATGCACGCGGATTTCACGCGGCGCCTCGTTCATCCGGAGCACCTGGAAGCCGTTGAAATTGCTCTGCTCCGGTTGCCCGTCCTTGAACGTGATCTCGCCGTGCAACGCGATGCCGAGCCCCATCACCACCGCGCCTTCGAGCTGCGAGCGCACGCGCTCCGGGTTGACCTGCGGCCCGCAGTCGATCGCGATGTCGACGCGCGGCACCGAAATCGCGCCGTCCGCGGCCACCTGCACTTCGCACACGACCGCCGTGTACGACACGAAGCTGCGATGCGCGGCGATCCCCAGCCCGTGCCCCTTCGGCAGCTTGCGGCCCCAGCCGGCTTCGCGCGCGACCGTCTCGATCACGCGCCGCAGCCGTCCGGTATCGATCGGATACAACGCCGGATCCTCGCCGTAGTTCACGTTCTTCACCGTGATGTGCGGCTCGAAACGCCGCGCCGGCCCGATCAGGTCGAGCAGGAAATCCTTCGGGTCGCGGCCCGCCGCGTGCGCGAGTTCCGACACGAAGCTCTGGATCCCGAACGCGTGCGGAATGTTGTACACCGAACGGAACCAGCCGATCCGCGTGTGCGCTGGCGCGGCCGGGTTCTCGATCCGCACGTTCTGGACTGCGAATGGAAGATCGGCGATCCCTTGCGCGAGCTCGCCCGGCTGCTCGTGCACGACGCCGGCCCTGAAGGTCGACTGGATCGACGGCGCGACCGTGCGATGCTGCCACGCGACCACCTTCCCCGCCGCATCGAGGCCGCCGTCGAACGCTTCCAGCGACACCGCGTGGAAATAGTCGTGCGCGATGTCGTCCTCGCGCGTGAACGTCAGCTTCACGGGCGCCCCCACCGCCTTCGACAGCAGCGCGGCCTCCACCACGTAGTCCGGTTTCGACTTGCGGCCGAAGCCGCCGCCGAGCAGCGTCACGTTGACCGTGACGCGCTCGCTCGGCAGCGCGAGCGCCTTCGCGATTTCGTCGCGCGTGGTCTGCGGCGCCTGCGTGCAGGTCCATACCTCGCAGCGGCCGTCGGCCACGCGCGCGACGGCCGCGGGCGGCTCCATCGTCGCGTGCGCGAGATGCGGAATGTAGTACGTCGCACGCACGCGCTTCGCGGCGCCCGCGAGCGCCGCGGCCGTATCGCCGTCGTCGCGGATCACGTCGCCTGGTTGCGCGGCCGCCGCTTCGAGCGTCTTGCGGAAAGCCGCCGAATCGTAGCCTGCGTGCGGCCCGTGCTTCCAGTCGATCTTCAGTCGGGCGCGCGCCTGGATGGCCGTCCACGTGTCGCGTGCGATCACGGCCACGCCGCCGAGCGGCTGGAACCCCGACGGCAGCGGCGTCGACGCGAGCTGCACGACCTTGACGACACCCGGCAGCTTTTCCGCGGCGGACGCGCCGAACGACGCGACCGTATCGCCATAGGCCGGCGGACGCGCGACGACCGCGTACAGCATGCCGTCGAGCCGCGTGTCGATCCCGTAGTGCGCGCGGCCGCCGACGATGTCGCGTCCGTCGATCAATGCCGTTTCGCCCTTGCCGATATAGCGGAACTCGGCCGGCGCCTTCAATGCCACGCTCTTCGTATCGGGTACGGGCAGCGCGGCCGCCTTCGCGGCCAGTTCACCGAACCCGAGCTTGCGCCCGGTTTTCGTATCGACGACCTCGTGCACCGTCGCCTTCACTTGACGCACGTCGACGCCCCAGGTCGCCGCCGCTGCCTGCTCGAGCATCGTGCGCGCGGCCGCCCCGGCGCGGCGCAGCGCCGCGAAACTCTGGCGCAGACTGCGCGAACCGTCGGTGTTCTGGTTGCCGTAGCGCGGCTCGTCGCCGACGGCCTGCGCGACCTTCACGCGTGCCCAGTCCGCGCCCAGCTCGTCGGCGACCACGAGCGCGACGCTCGTGCGCACGCCTTGTCCCATCTCCGAGCGAATGCAGGTCACCGTCACCGTGCCGTCCGGCGCGATCGCGACGAACAGGTGCGGATCGTCACGCAAGCCGTGCGGCATGCCCGCGCCGCCGTACTGCGGATTCGGGCTGACGGGCGGCTGCGCGGGCGCGGCCGCGCGCGCAAGCGACGGCACGCCGAACGCGAGCAGCAGTCCGCCGGATGCGAAGCCGAGCAGCAATGCACGGCGGCTTTCATTGTGGACGGAGAATTCCGGCGCGTTCATGCGGCACCTCCGCGGCGCACCGCCAGCCGGATCGCCGCGCGAATGCGCGTATAGGTACCGCAGCGGCAGATGTTGCCGGACATCGCGTCGTCGATGTCGGCGTCGCTCGGATGGGGATTCGTCTTGAGCAGCGACGCGGCCTGCATGATCTGCCCGGACTGACAGTAGCCGCATTGCGCGACGTTCAGTTCCTGCCACGCTTGCTGCAGCGGATGGTTCACGTCCGTCGACAGGCCCTCGATCGTCGTCACCTTCTTGCCCGCGGCGGCCGCGACGGGTGTGATGCACGACCGGATCGCGACGCCGTCGAGATGCACGGTGCAGGCGCCGCACAGCGCCATCCCGCAGCCGAACTTGGTGCCCGTGTGGCCGAGGACATCGCGCAGATACCAGAGCAACGGCATGTCGGGATTGCCGTCGAAATGCCGTTCGCCACCGTTGACGGTCAGCGTGATCATCGTTCACCTCCTGGTTGCGACGCCGCGTCGCGCAGGCGTCGTGTGGGGATTTGAACGGCGCTGGGCACATTCCGAACGACCAGGTGGGCCTGACGCCGTTTCGTTTTCCGGATTGCGGCGGGTGACGACGCAATCGGGGCGATGCTGCCGCCTGGTTGCCTGTGCAACGTTCGGCGGGATTCGCACGATTGCTCGTTCGCGTGGATCGCCGCGCGTATTATCAGATGAATTGCGGTTTGTCGTCGGACGGCGGGCGATTTGGGGGTGATTCGGGGGGATTCCGCGACCTGCCGAACGCGAGATGAATACACGCGTTTCGGCTTTGCGCGCATGGCTGCGCGGGCCGGACGTCAGCGCTTTCGCGGGACCGGCATCGGCCCCGTCAGGGCGCAATCCCGTGCTGCAATGCGCCGCCGATCCAGCGCTCCTCCGACGCTTGAAGATGGGCGCGCATCGCGGTCTGCGCCGCGATCGGATCGCCCGCTTGCAACGCCTTGAGGATCTGCTCGTGCTCGCGCACCGCGGCAGCCCAGGTTTCCGGGCTTTCCGAATGTCCGCGAATCGCGGCGGCAATCGGATCGTGTCGGCTATCGAACAACTCGCCCACGAAGCGGCTCAACACGGAGTTGCCTGCCACCTCCGCAATGAGCATGTGAAACTGCCGGTCCGCATCGACCGGCGATTTTCCCGCGACGGCGAGCCGCTTCATGCGCTCGACCGTGCGACGCAATCGGTCCAGCGTGGCTGCCGAGAATCGCGCAGTGGCCAGCACGATCACCGAACCCTCGATGGCCCCGCGCGCCTGCATCAGCTCCGACGGGCTCTCGCCCAACGCGGGCACCCCGCCACCGTCGCTCTCGCCCGGATCGCGAACGTAGACCCCCGAGCCAAGACGTATCTCGATCTGCCCGCCGATTTCGAGGGCGATCAAGGCCTCGCGCAACGACGGGCGCGAGACCCCGAGCGTCGTCGCGAGCTCGCGCTCGGGCGGCAGTCGCCCACCGGCGGGAATGCCACCCTGACGGATCAATGCGAGGATTTGCGCGGCCACGGATTGGTAAAGCCGCTTGGGTTCTGTCTGCTTCATGATCCGAAAAATGGTCGACCGAATTGGCCGGAGCTTCGCGTTCACGCGGAGTCTATCACGGCGGCGAAACCCCCGACCAGCATGGGATAGACCCGGCACAAGGGTTTACACCATTGGTATGGTCACTTCAAAATAATCACAATTGGCTTGACCAGATGAGCACTACATCCTCGAATTCATTGCAACTGGACTGGCCAGTTGCCGCTCGATGCCTGCGCCAGTGACCTACGGAGACACGCATGACCCCTGCCGACTTGCGGCAATCGCCACCCCTTTCGGGCGGCGGGCCGACTGCTCGAACCATCCTGCAGCTGCAGGGCGTGGGCAAGCGCTTCCCCGGCGTCGTGGCGCTCGACGGCATCGATCTGGATCTACGAGCGGGAGAAGTTCATGCCGTGTGCGGCGAGAACGGCGCGGGCAAGTCGACGCTGATGAAAATCATCAGCGGGCAATACCGCGCGGACGACGGCGTCGTCCTCTACGACGGGGCGCCCGTGCAGTTTTCGTCCGCCACCGACGCGCAAGCCGCAGGCATCGCGATCATTCATCAGGAGCTGAACCTGGTGCCCCACTTGTCAGTGGCGGAGAACATCTACCTGGCGCGCGAGCCCAAGCGCGGCCCGTTCGTCGACTACCGCGCGCTGAACCGCGCCGCACAGTTGTGTCTGCAACGAATCGGCTTGAACGTGTCGCCCACGACGCTGGTCGGCGCGCTCTCGATTGCACAGCAGCAGATGGTGGAAATTGCGAAGGCGCTGTCACTCGACGCGCGCGTCCTCATCATGGACGAACCCACGTCGTCGCTGACCGAATCGGAAACGGTCCAGCTGTTTCGCATCATCAAGGAGCTTCGCAGCGAAGGCGTCGCCATCCTTTACATCTCGCATCGACTCGACGAGATGGCCGAAATCGTGGATCGCGTCACGGTGCTGCGTGATGGTCGCCACATTGCCACGAGCGATTTTGCATCGACGTCGGTGAACGAGATCGTCGCCCGCATGGTGGGCCGCCCGCTCGACGATGCCTACCCGCCGCGTCGATCCACGCCCACCGATCAGGTGCTGCTGAAGGTACGCGACCTGCAACGAACCGGCACGTTCGGCCCCGTGTCGTTCGAACTTCGCAAGGGCGAAATTCTCGGCTTCGCAGGGCTGATGGGTGCGGGACGCACCGAAGTCGCCCGCGCGATCTTCGGCGCGGAGCGGCCCGATGCCGGCTCGATCCTGCTGGGCGATACGCCGGTCGAGATCAACTCGCCGCGCGAAGCCATTCGCCACGGGATTGCCTACCTGTCCGAAGACCGGAAAAAGGACGGCCTCGCGCTGGCGATGCCGGTCGCCGCAAACATCACGCTGACCAACGTCGCGGCGATCTCGTCGCGCGGCTTCCTGCGTTTCGCCGACGAAACGGCCATCGCCGAGCGTTACGTGCGCGAACTGGGCATCCGCACACCGACGGTCGCGCAGATCGCGCGGAACCTGTCCGGCGGGAACCAGCAAAAGATCGTCATCAGCAAATGGCTATACCGCGGCTCGCGCATCCTCTTTTTCGACGAGCCGACGCGCGGCATCGACGTCGGCGCGAAATACGCGATTTACGGGCTGATGGACCGCCTGGCGGCCGACGGCGTCGGCGTCGTCCTGATCAGTTCGGAACTGCCCGAGTTGCTCGGCATGACCGATCGCATTGCCGTGTTTCACGAAGGACGTATCACCGCGGTGCTTGAAACCGGAAAGACCAATCAGGAGGAGATCTTGCATCATGCATCAGGAAGAAGTCATGCTTGACATCACATCGGGCCGCACGCCGGCCGTCGATAAACAGGCACGGCAGCGACGCCGCGACCTGATCCAGAAATTTGCCGCGCTGGGCAGCCTGGTCGTGCTGATCGTCGCGTTTTCGCTGACCAGCGCCGCATTCTTCTCCATCGGCAACCTGATGACCGTGTCGCTTCAGGTGACGTCGATCGCGTATCTCGGCGTGGCCGCGACGTGCGTGATCATTACCGGCGGCATCGATCTGTCGGTCGGATCGGTCCTGGCACTGGCCGGCGTTGCCGCCGCGCTGCTCGTCAAGGCCGGCATTCCGGTCCCCGTCGCGATGCTGGGCGGCATGCTGGTCGGCGCTGCATGTGGTTGGGTCAACGGGATCTGCGTCACGCACATGGGGCTGCCGCCGTTCATCGCCACCCTCGGCATGATGCTGGTCGCCCGCGGGCTCGCGTTGCAGATCACCGGCGCCAGACCCGTGTCGGGGCTCGGCGACGCGTTCGGCGAGCTCGGCAACGGCGCCCTCTTCAAGATCTCGCACATCGGGGCCGACGGCTTTCCCGACACGATCTTTCCCGGCATTCCGTACCCGGTCGTCATCATGGTGGCCCTCTTCGTGGCGGTCTCGGTGCTGCTGTCGCGAACGTCGCTGGGCCGCCACATCTACGCGGTCGGATCGAACGCGGAAGCGGCACGCCTGTCCGGCGTGAACGTGCAAGGCGTCAAGCTGTTTACCTACGTCCTTTCCGGATTGCTCGCTGGCGCCACGGGTTGCGTACTGATGTCGCGTCTCGTCACGGCCCAGCCGAACGAAGGCGTGATGTACGAACTCGACGCCATCGCCAGCGCGGTGATTGGCGGCACGTCGCTGATGGGCGGCGTCGGCACGATCTCCGGCACCGCCATCGGCGCATTCGTGATCGGCGTGCTGCGCAACGGCCTGAACATGAACGGCGTGTCGAGCTTCATCCAGCAGATCATCATCGGCGTCGTCATTCTCGGCACCGTGTGGATCGACCAACTCCGCAACCGGAAGTTGTAATCACAAGACGAAGTTCCAACCACCAACAAGGAGCGAGACATGAAAAAACTATCCGTACTGGCAGCGGCGGCAATCTTGTGCGCGATGTTCGGCGCGCAGGCGCAGGCCGCCGGAGGCGAAATTGCCGTGATCGTGAAGACGGCCAATTCGAACTACTGGCAGAACGTGCAGAAAGGCGCCACCGCCGCCATGGCCAATGCGAAGGGATACACGATGACGTTCCAGGGCCCTGCCGCGGAATCGGCGATCGCCGACGAAGTCAACATGGTCGAAAACGCGGTGAACCGACATGTCGCCGGCATCGTCCTCGCGCCGTCGGATCCGGATGCACTCGTGCCGGCCATGAAGAAAGCGTGGGAAGCGCATATTCCGGTGGTGTTGATCGACTCGACCGTATCCGATGCAGGCAAGCAGTACTACCAGTCGTTCCTGTCGACCGACAACGCGAAAGCCGGCGAACTCTGCGCGAAGGCGATGATCGACCGCGTCGGGCAGACCGGCAAGGTCGCGGTCATGTCGTATGTGCCGGGTGCCGGTTCGGAAGTCGGCCGCGTCGGCGGATTCCGCAAGTACATCGCCGCGCATTCGAAGCTGCAGGTGGTGGGGCCGTTCTATTCGCAGTCGCAGATGGCGAACGCGCTGAACCAGACAACCGATGTCCTGTCGGCGAACCCGGACCTCAAGGGCATCTTCGGCGCCAACGAACCGACCGCCGTCGGGATGGGGCGCGCGCTGCAGCAGTCGGGCAAAGGCGGCAAGGTCGTGGCGATCGGTTTCGACGGCAATCAGGACCTCCAAGGATTTGTTCGGGACGGCACGATTCAGGCCATCGCCGTTCAGAGCTCGTACCAGATGGGCTACAAGGGCATCGAGACCCTCGTCAACGTGATCGAGCGCAAGCCTGTTTCCAAGCAGGTGGATACAGGCGTGCTGATGGTCGAAAAGCAGAATCTCGACTCGCCCGCGGCGAAGAACGTCCTGTACTGACGAACGCGCCGTCGCGGCGGCTCTGCCGGGCCGCCCGTCGGCACCTCCTCCATTCACACACACGCCATGAAAGCCATTGCAACGCACGCGCTACCCCGTAGCGGATTGGTCATGAGCACACTGGGCTTCGGTTGCTCGCAACTGGGCGGCCTCTACAAGGCGATGTCGACCGCCGAGGCCCATGCGCTCGTCGACTGGGCCTGGGATGCCGGCATCCGTTATTTCGACACCGCGCCGTTCTACGGCTATACGCTGTCGGAGCGGCGCGTCGGACAATCGCTGCAGGCCCGGGCGCGCGAACGCTATGTACTGAGCACCAAGGTCGGGCGGCTCATGCGACCCGACGATACGGTTCAGCCCGGCGACGACGGTTGGGCGCACCCGTTGCCCTTCCGGCCTCACTTCGACTATACGTTCGACGGCATCATGCGTTCGTACGAGGACAGCCAGCAACGCCTCGGCATGCGCACGATCGACATCCTCTATGTTCACGACATCGGCGCCGCCACGCACGGCGATCGGCATGCGCACTACTGGGAACAGCTGACCCGCGGAGGCGGATTCCGGGCACTCGCCGAGCTGCGCGATGCCCGAGCCGTGTCCGCCATCGGACTCGGCGTCAACGAATGGGAAGTCGCCGTCGACGCGATGCAGGAGGTGGATCTCGACGTCGTGCTCCTTGCGGGCCGCTACACGCTGCTCGAACAGGAGGCGCTGGCGCCGTTGCTATATAGATGCGTGCGCAACGATGTACGGATCGTCGCAGGAGGCGTGTTCAACTCGGGCGTGCTGGTCGGAAACGGCAAGTTCAACTATGCCGACGCGCCGGCCGAAGTGATCCGAAAAGTCGCGCGTCTCGCAGACGTATGCGCCGGCTTCGGCGTACCGCTTGCCGCGGCCGCACTTCAGTTTCCGCTGGCGCACCCGGCTGTGGTGTCCTGCGTGGTCGGGGCGCGCAGTATCGAGCAGTTGCAGAAGAACATCGCGTGGCTCGAAACGCCGCTCCCGCCGGAGCTCTGGACCGCGTTGCAACGCGATGGGCTGATCACCGCAGCCGCGCCGGTTCCGGAGGTGTGCGCGTGACGTTCCGGATCGACGCTCATCAGCACTTCTGGCAGATGGCCAGTCGCGACGGTTATTGGCCGCCGCAAACGCTGGACGCCATCTATCGGGACTTCGGTCCGCAGGATCTCGAACCGCTGCTTGCGCGCTCCGGTGTGCAGCGGACCGTCGTCGTCCAGTCGCTACCGACGCAGGAAGACACGCGCTATCTGCTCGACGTTGCATCCCGGACGAGCTTCGTGGCGGCCGTCGTCGGATGGGTGGACCTCAAATCCACGGGCGCGCCGGCCGATATCGAATCGCTCGCCCGTGATCCGAAATTCCGTGCCGTTCGCCCGATGCTGCAGGATCTTGCCGATGACGACTGGATCGACGATCCGGTTCTCGAGCCGGCCATCGACGCCATGCTCGCGCACGATCTCGCGTTCGATGCACTCGTCACGCCGCGCCATCTGCCCGCGCTGCTCGCGTTCGCGCGCCGCTACCCGCGCCTTCGCATCGTGATCGATCACGCCGCGAAGCCGCCGATCGCATCGGGCCGAAGTGAAGCGTGGCACGTCGCGATGAGCGAACTCGCCGCGCATCCGAACGTGCACTGCAAGCTCTCCGGACTGTGGACGGAAGCCGGCCCGCATCCCGATCTCCTGCTCGTCGAGCCGTACGTGCGCGCGGTATGCGAGTGGTTCGGCCCGGCCCGGCTGATCTGGGGCAGTGACTGGCCCGTCTCGCGCCTTGCCGGCCATTTTGGTGACTACGGGGCCTGGCTCGCGTGGTGCGAACAATGCTGCGACCGCTTCCTCGGGCCCGACGCACGTGCGCGCGTTTTCGGCGGCAATGCATGCCACTTCTACAGAATCGATCAGCCGTCCGGCGATCAACACGCTCAATAAAGAGGACGTCACCATGCTCAGCATCATTTGCGAATCGCCCGGCGTACTGCGCCACGAAGATCGCGCGCCCCCTTCGCGCGCCGATGGCGAGATATTGTTGCGCGTGCAACGCGTCGGTATTTGCGGCACCGACATGCACATCTATTCGGGCAATCAACCCTACCTGCAATATCCGCGCGTCATGGGCCACGAACTGTCTGCCATCGTGGCCGAGGCCGATCCCGGCGCGCATGTCGCGCCCGGCGATGCGGTCTACGTGATGCCCTACCTGTCGTGCGGACAGTGCATCGCGTGCCGACAGGGCAAGACCAACTGCTGCGTCAACATCAAGGTGCTCGGCGTGCATCGTGACGGCGCATTGACCGAATATCTGTCGGTGCCCGCACAGTTCGTGCACAAGGCCGAAGGGGTCACGCTGGACCAGGCGGCAATGATCGAATTCCTGGCCATCGGCGCGCACGCGGTGCGGCGTGCCGCCGTGTCCGCAGGCCAAAGAATCCTCGTGGTGGGTGCGGGGCCGATCGGCATGGCGGCGATGCTGTTCGCCCAGCTGAAAGGCGCACACGTCACCTGTCTGGACACACGCGCCGATCGCCTTGCGTTCTGCCGCGAGCACTTCGCCGTTTCGACGGTGCAGACCGGGCCGAACGACGTCGACGAATTGTCGACGATGACCAACGGCGAGTTCTTCGACGTGGTGTTCGATGCGACGGGCAACGTCAAGGCCATGAATCGCGGTTTCGAGTTCATTGCCCACGGCGGCAAGTACGTGCTGATTTCGATTGTCCCGGGCGAGATCACGTTCTCCGATCCGGAGTTTCATAAGCGCGAAGCAACCCTGCTCGGCAGCCGCAACGCCACAGCCGAAGACTTCGAGACGGTCCTCGACGCGATGCGCGCCGGCCGCATTCCGGACAAGGCGCTCAATACGCATCGGATGAGCCTGTCGGACGTACCCGTCGAGTTTCCGAAACTGATGGAGCCCGGGCAGACCGTCGTCAAGGCGCTGGTCGAGTGCTGACCAAATTCGCGGGAACCGTTCGAGATGAGTGAACCGATTCTTCAGTTTGGCACCAGCCGGTTTCTCCAGGCCCATGTCGCGCTGTTTGTATCCCAGGCGCTGGAGCGCGGCGACGCGATCGGCGGGATCCGCATGGTGCAGACCACCGACAATCCGGCAAGCCATGCGCGCATCGCCGCTTTGGCCCAGTCAGGCAGTTATCCGGTGAAGATCCGCGGCAGGGAACACGGCGCGATCGTGGATACGGTCGTCCACTGCCGCGCCGTGCGCGCCGCGTGGATCGCCGATCGCGACTGGGCGATGATCCGGCATGCGGTCACGCATGACGTCCGCGTCATTGTGTCGAACACGGGCGACGCCGGCTATCGTCTCGACGAGCGCGATTCGCCGGCCCTGCTCGCGCGGGAGAGTCATGTCCCGCGCAGCTTCCCCGCCAAGCTGCTCACGCTGCTGCATGCACGATGGCGCGCACGGCCCGATGCGGGCGTGTCGATCTTTCCGTGCGAACTCGTCGCGCGTAACGGCGACACGCTACGCGCGCTAGTCATCGGCCTCGCTGAACAATGGGCGCTGCCCGCGCCCTTCGTCACGTACCTGTCGCAACGATGCATCTGGGTCAACTCACTGGTCGACCGGATCGTGTCCGAACCGATCGAACCGGTGGGCGCCGTGGCCGAGCCCTACGCGCTCTGGGCCATCGAACGACATCCGGGCATGGAGCTGCCGTGCACGCACGAACATATCGTCGTGACCGACGACCTGCTCAGCCATGAGCGGCTCAAGCTGTTCTTTCTGAACGTCGGGCATACCTGGCTTGCCGACCAGTGGCTCGTGCAGCGCCGCAGCAGCGCGCAGACCGTGTTCGACGCGATGAACGATACGACGCTGCGCGAGGGCATCGAGGGCGTCTGGGGCGAGGAAGTCCTGCCCGTGTTCGATGCGCTCGGGATGCGCGTTCGCGCTGAGCAGTACGTTGCAAGCGTGCGCGAACGGTTTCTTAATCCGTATCTGAACCATCACATCGCGGACATTGCCGGCAACCATGTCGAAAAGGTCCGGCGGCGGATTCTGCCGCTGATCGAACTGGCCGATTCGCTCGGGGTCGCGCCTGATCAGACGCGACTGCGCGATACGCTCGCGCGGCATGGCGGGACACCCTCAACCAAAGAGGCAAATGCATCATGAATGATCGGATGGTCGTCACTCTTCATGGCGACGACAACGTAGCGGTGGCATTGAGAACGCTCGAGGCCGGCACGTCGATCGAAGTGAACGGCCTGTCGACGATCGCTGTGACGTCCATTCCGGCGGGCCACAAGATAGCGACCCGCCGCATCGTGCGAGGCAGCCCGGTGATCAAGTACCGGCAAACGATCGGTGTCGCGTTGAACGATATCGCGCCCGGCGAGCACGTTCACGTTCATAACGTCGGGATGCCCGAGCATCACGCGCATCGTGCCGCGCACGTCGATGCCGGTCACGCGCTCGCGCCAGCAGACCGGCAGGAAACGTTTCAGGGTTTCGTGCGGGCGGACGGACAGGTTGGCACACGCAACTACATCGGGGTCATCGCCAGCGTCAACTGTTCCGCCAGCGTCTGTCACGCGATTGCGGACGCGTTCAAGGGCGACGCGATGGCTCCGTTCGAATCTGTGGACGGCGTGGTTGCGATCACGCACCAGAGTGGCTGCGGGATGTCCGCAACCGGAGACGGCATCGCCGTACTTCGTCGCACGCTGACCGGCTACGCGTGCAATCCGAACTTCGCGGCCGTGCTGCTGGTGGGCCTCGGTTGCGAGGTGAACCAGGTCGGTGCCCTTGCAACGTCCGTTGAAACAACGCACGCTGCGCCGGTCAGGACCCTCGTCGTCCAGGATGAAGGCGGCGTGCGCGAAACCGTCGCGCGCGGCGTCGCGATCGTCCGGGAAATGCTGACGGCAGCCAATCGCATGACGCGTACCGAAGTTCCCGCCGCGCGGCTGAAAGTGGGCCTGCAATGCGGCGGCTCCGACGGCTACTCGGGGATCACCGCGAATCCCGCGCTCGGCGCAGCGGTTGATCTGCTCGTTCGCCACGGTGGCACCGCCATTCTTTCCGAGACACCGGAGATCTACGGTGCCGAACATTTGCTGACCGCACGCGCGTCCGGCGTCGTAGCCGAGCGGCTCCTCGACAAGCTGCGCTGGTGGGAACGGTATGCGGGCGAATCGGGCGGTGACATGAACAACAACCCTTCGCCCGGCAACAAGGCCGGCGGCATCACGACCATTCTCGAAAAGTCGCTCGGCGCGGTTTCGAAGGGCGGAAGCAGCCCGCTCAACGCCGTCTATGACTATGCCGACCGCGTATCGGAGTCGGGCCTGGTCTTCATGGACACGCCCGGCTACGACCCGGTATCCGCCACCGGACAGATCGCCGGAGGCGCCAATCTGGTGTGCTTTACGACGGGGCGCGGCTCAGTGTTCGGCTCCAAGCCGGTTCCCACCATCAAGCTGGCGACGACCACTGGACTGTTCGAGCGAATGCGCTCGGATATGGATTTCAATGGCGGCGAGATCGTCGACGGTTCGCTTTCCGTCGGGCAGGCCGGGGCGCAACTGTTCCGGTTGATGCTGGACGTCGCGTCGGGCGTACGCACCTGCAGCGAGCAGAACGGCATGGGCGACCGCGAGTTCGTGCCGTGGCTGCGCGGCCCGATCATGTGATGCACCGCCCTGCTCCCACTCATCTCCGGCAATCGTCACCCATGGACATGAACCCGCCCGAATCGGCGCCGCGCGATCGCACAAGCGAATTGCGGCTATCAGCGCAGCAACAGGATCTGCTCGATGAAGCGCTGTCGCTCTTGATCGACGCGCGTTCGCGCGCGCTGGACATTGCGGCTCAAGTCTGTCGACGTCAAGGCGGCGTCGTGCCCGATGTCCACGATTTTCAATTGCCCGCGATCATCGACCTGCAACGGCGGCTTGCAGGAACAGGAGCATGTGCACCACCCGACGCGACGGTGTCGCATTCGGGATCGCAAGCGGCCATGACCGTACTATCCGGCATTCGGCGACGATCGGGCAAACGTGCGGCACGTATTTCGTTATCCGTTGATATGTGATCCTGAGCAGTCGACGGCTCACGCTCGTCCAGCGCTTTCCAACACGAGGTCGCTATGCGCTACTGTCTCGCACTGGATCTGAAAGACGATCCTGATCTGATCGCTCGCTACGAGGAGCATCACCGTGCCGTATGGCCCGACGTGCTGCGGCATCTACGCGAGCATGGGGTACGCGGTATGGAAATTTTCCGCCTCGGCACGCGCATGACGATGGTGATGGACACCGATGACGCGGTGTTCGATGCCGAACGCATGGCCAAAGCCGCGGAAGAAAATCCTACGGTTCGTGCTTGGGAAGACGTGATGTGGACATTCCAGGCCCCGACGCCGTGGACACCGGCCGGTTTGAAGTGGACACCGATGACCTGCATATTCGATCTGCGAACGCAGACGTGAGCGTGCGACTCGCGGACATCGTTTCCTTGAGTTTCGCCACGATCACCTGAATGGCATCAGCCGGTGCCCTTTCGTGTGGCGAGCGCCGGCCTCAATGGGTCGGGCCGCCTACACGTCGATCCACGCGCCTGTGCCCTGCCGATACTGGATCACACCGCCGTTGAACCGCACCCGCAAGTTGCCGTCCGGCAGCGGAACCCAGGTCGTCATGTCGAGGCTCTGCATCAGCCCCGCGAAGAAATCGCCCAGCTGTTGCGGCTCTTCGGCCTGCCAGACTTCGATGCGCCCGAGGCACGCACGCAGGTTGCCGGTCGGCTGCATGATCGCGCCGATCTGTCCGGCCACGTTCGACGCCGGATCGTAGACCGGCGTGCCGTCTGCGCTGACGATCGACAGATGGATCCCGCGTACCGACGCTGGTTGGCCCGGCGTCTGCTCGACGAGCGCGATGCAACTCGTCATCGCGCCGAAATCGATTTCCGTCGCATCTCCGCAGATGCGCTCGCCAACCGACAGCGGCGCGGGACCTTGTACGTTCTGAATGATGTAGGGCATGGGTTCCTCGCATGACTCGATGGGACTGCTGGTGGCGGAGCGGCGGCGTGTTCGGGAATGCGGACGTGCGTCGGCCCCGCTGCTCACTTTCCGCATCCGGCCTGACGGCCCGGCGGATCGTGTCGATTGATTCTTTGTCGCTGCGCACACCGGAGTCAATCGACCTGTGTTCACGGGGATGATTGCCCGGGACGTTCGTCTTCGACTGGTAATGGATCGGCCTGTCGTGGACGATGGGGGCCGCTTCTCCGTCGTCGTGCGGGCAGGCGATCTCGGTGGTGCACACGGTAGCCATTTCTTGATCTGTCGGTGTACTCATTGTTTCTCCGCTCGTGCGCGAGGATCGGCAGGTTGGAAATCCGCCGCCACCGGCTCGCACTACGTACCCTTCTTGTCCAACAACGCCTGATACTTCTGCAAGCTCTCGTCGATCTTGTCGAGCGCGACGCTCGCAGCCTCCCCTTCGATCGCTTCCGCTGCGCCCGCGACGAGGGCCGCGGTCGCGACGAACAGGTCCGTCAACAGCAGGCCCATCGCATCCATCGCCATCCCGGACACGTTCTCGTCGATGGTCTTCTGCGCGAGATCCTTCATCAGCACGCTCTTGCCCGCGATCGCCAGCGACGTCGACGCCTCGAAGTAGTTGGCCGCCGCCTGCGCAACCATGCCGCCCGCCTGCGTGATCAACATGTTCGGACCGACCGCGATCTGCGTCGTCGCGTAGGACGCCGCTTCCGCGTTGATCGCCTGCACGGTCTGCAGCGCGGAGCCGCCTGGCCCGGGCCCGCCCGCGATCTGGTTTGGCGCCTTCAACGCATCGGTGAACCTGCGCAGGCGGTTGACCGGCCACGCGCGCGCGCCGACTTTCGACGCCGCGGCGACCGGCGCGACATCGGTTGGCGTCGTGGCGTCGGCTTCGGCTGCGGCGTCGTCGACATCGCGCGGCGTCTGCGGCGCGTCGTCGCCGCGCCCGCCCAAAAGGCCTTTCATATTCATGGTTCAGGTATCCCGAGAGTCTGCACGTGCTAATGCGCGGTACCCGTGTGCGGCCCGCTCGTCGCGCCGTGCGGCGCGCTGCCCGAAGCACCGCCCGATGCGCCGCCCGACGCCCCCTTCGGCGACGCTTCGACGGACAGGATCATCGCCACCGCTTTCGACACGACGGCGTTCGAAATCTGGTTCAGCGCCGCCTGCTGCTGCGTCATGTTCTGTGCGGAGATGCCGACGGCCTGGCTGAACATCTGGTAAAGCGTGCCCAGCGCCTGGGCCGGGGATCCGGCCACGACGTTGACATTGGTCTGCGTCAGCGCGTCGGTAACCTGCTCATTGACTTTGTCTGCCACGAGGCCTCCTCGAATCTCGGCTCCGGCATGCGGTTGAAGGAACGGGCGGGCCGGCAGGCCATCGACACCGCGTATGTCGTTAGGAACGCTGCGTCCCCGCATTCGTGAACGCGCTCAAGCGAGGCCGTCGCGCAATTTCTTGCGCAGCAGCTCGACGCGCTTTCTGGCAAGCGGCTCGTTGATGCCGAGCGTCGCCGCGATATGCGGATAGGGCATGTCCTCCTCGAACTTCAGCGTGAACAGCATTTGCTGCTGCTGCGGGAGCATCGACAGCGCCTGGTCGAGACGCAGCAGTTGCTGTCGGAGCAGCAACTGCTGCTCCATCGACGGTGCGTGGCCCGCCAGCTCGGCGACGTGATCGTCGTCCCAGCTCGAGTCGTATTCGAGCATG
The DNA here is from genome assembly GCF_046534915.1 of Burkholderia sp. SIMBA_051. Lineage (NCBI taxonomy): Bacteria > Pseudomonadati > Pseudomonadota > Betaproteobacteria > Burkholderiales > Burkholderiaceae > Burkholderia > Burkholderia sp. SIMBA_051. The sequence continues at coordinate 431,841 of NZ_JAWRXS010000004.1, forward strand.
CCGTTTTCGCGCTGACGCTGGCGCGCACCTGAGAGGAATGCGTGATTCAGCGCCAGAAAGAGAAAGCCGGCCAGGTTCCGAACGCGCTCGGGCGAACGCTGCAGGTAAATGTGAACCTTGAGTGCGGTATCCGAAAGCAGTTCGTCGGCACGGTAAATATCCCCCTTGCACAAGAGGCGCGCGCGCCGCCGCAATTTCCCCTGCATTTCACGCCACGTACGATCGAGCTGCTGCGCCTGTGACGCGGCCGGCGGGGCAGCGTGCGGGTTCGAGGTTGTCATTCCGTGCCCTCCGTTTTTATGGAAAACACAGAATCGATTTGATGCCGAGAGCGGCGCTGTTACGCGCGTTACACCGTTATTGAGATAATCGTTTTGGTCAATTTTCTTGATTATTGTGAACGGAAATTTTTAACCCACGGGCGTCGCCCGTTCCGCCGTATCAGGCACTCCGCCGGGCGTAAATAACGGCATTGCGATGAAAAAAGAACGACCAGCGTCGCGACGCGTTCGCGCGCCGGCACGCCGCTATCGATGTCGGTCGCCCGAACGTCATTGCCGCCAAAGTGCCGTCGCGTCCGGACTGCTCGTCGATTATTTCGGTATCTTCATTATTTTTTTCACGCAGTACCAGAAGCAGCGTTTTCCGCTAGGTGGCCGCATCGTCAAACAACCTCGCACGGAAAACATGCCTGCCCTTGCTAACGCTCGAACGCTGCGCAATATACGGATACTCACCGATCTTCCGGAAAGCCTGCTCGCCCACGTCGAGCGGCATCTCATGCCGTGGCCCGAACACGGCAACCGAATGTTGTTCTTCAAGGGCGACCCGGAAGATTTCGTCGCCTTCGTGCACCGCGGCCGCGTGTACAAGACACTGCACGAACCCGGCGGACGCGAAATCATTCTCGGCCATTCGGTGCCGGGCGAACTCATCGGTGAAAGCACCCTCCTTCGCGCGCACCGGCGCAGCTTCACCGCCCAGTTGAGCCACGACTGCCGCATTTCGCTGCTGCATCGCCAGCACTTCGCACCGCTGCGGGCCAATGCCGATTTCATGGAGCGCATCTACGAGCAGCTGTGCCTGCACATCCACCAGCTGAGCGACTTCGTCGAGTCGGCGTGCCTGTACCGGCTCGAAGCAAGGCTCGCGCGCCATCTGCTGAATCGCATGCAAGGGAACGACGTCGAAGTGGCACTGCCGGAGAACCAGAGCATCCTGGCCGCGATGCTCAACGTCAGCCGTCCGCGACTGAACGGCACGCTGCAAAAGATGCAGCGCGACGGCCTGATCCGGCTTCACGAACACGGTGTGACGATCGAGAAACCGGAGCGGCTCCGGTACATCGCCGACGTCAATTGATGCCGCGGCGCGCACGTTGTCGTGCGGTGCCGCGGCGTGAGGAGGTTGCGCGCAGGAATACGCGGCGCGCGGCGAAGATCAACTGCGCCAGTGACCGATGGCGTTCATCAACTGCGCGACGGCGGCCAGTTGCGACACGAAGCTGTCGTTCGACGATCGTGCCGCGGCAGCCGCCGCCACCGGCGAGCCGGCATAGAGCTGCATGATGCCGACGGTCGTCGCGGCGAGGTTGGACGCCGCCTGGTTCGCCTGCATCTGCACCGCGTTGTGAAGCAGGATCGCGGACGCGTGGCTGTTCGACTGCATGAGCGTGCCCAAGGCCACGGCGGGCGCTTCGCCCACTACCTTGACGTTGGCTTGCGTGACTGCATCGGCAATCGCGGCGGAGGCCTGTTCCGGCATGTCGTTACTCCTGTTGTTGCTCGCCGCAGCGGCGCGGTCGACGCGGTCACGGCGAAAGCATGAGTGGGTCGGTCGGCGAAGCGCGCCGCGCGGCCGTCGATGCGGCGCGGGCGGCGGCCTTCGCGGGTGTCGGCACGACGTCGGGTGCCTGGCGGCAGCCACCGCGGCTGCCGCCAGGCGTCAACGCCGGGTTGCGCGTCAGGCGAGCGCCTTGCCGATCGCGAGCACGTCAGCCAGCACGGAAAGCACGCCGCTCGAGCCGATTTCCGTCGCGGCGGCGCCCGCGCTCGCCGGCCCGAGCGTGTAGAGCTGCATCGTCCCCACGTTCGTCGACGTCGGCAGTTGCACCGCGGACTGCGACTGCTGCTGCACGGCGTTTTCGAACAGCACGCTGAGCGAATGGCTCTGGGCCTGGTACAGCGAGCCCGTCGCCATCGCGGGCGCTTCGCCAACGACCTTGACGTTGGTCTGCGTGACCGCGTCGGTGATCGCGGCATTGACCGCGCAGGTCTTGCAGTCGCAGGCGTCGGTCGGGTCGCCAATGATCGGATCGTTTTCGTTTCCCATCGAGTTTCTCCTGGTTTGCGATCGGGCGCCGCATCGAATCGGCTCTGCCCGTTCTGTCAGTTCTGTCAGTTGCTCCGGAACACCACACGGCACCGCTGTGCTGGTGGCGGCGACCGTGCTGCGGATCCGCGGCGCGGCGGCGGCCTTGGCGGTTCGTACCGCTTGCGCCGCCGCTCAACCACGGTGTTGCGACGGCGCCTTAACGTGCCACCGCTTTGCCGATCGCGATCACGTCGGCCAGCAGCGAGATGATCCCGTTCGAGCCGATTTCCGTGGCGGCCGCGCCCGCGCTTTCCGGCCCGATCGTGTAGAGCTGCATCGTCCCCACGTTCGTCGACGTCTGCGACTGGATCGCCGCCTGCGACTGCTGCTGCACCGCGTTCTCGAACAGGATGCTCAGCGAATGACTTTGGGCCTGATACAGCGAGCCCATCGCCATTGCCGGCGCTTCGGCGACCACCTTGACGTTGACCTGTGTGACCGCATCCGTAATCGCGGGATTGACCTGGCACACTTGACACTTTTCAGTCATTTGTTGCTCCTTGGTTCACGTAGTTGAGAAGGCGCACATCGGGGCCGGCCGTTTTCGCGTTCAGCCGCATGACCCGCGTGCTACTACATGGACGCTGGGCCGGGGGTGTCGTGAACGATCCCAGTGGCGGTGGCATCCGGCGCGGTTGATTCAGGCGATTCGGTCGGACTGGCGCCGATACTTTGGAGGCGGTCATATATCGCATCGAGCCGGACGGTGAGCAGGTCGACGTATTGCCGGAAGCACGCATCGATTTCCTGCCGGATGAGGCCCGTCAGCTGTTCGCCGATCATCGCCATTGCCTCGCGTGTGCTGTCCTGAATGTCGGCCGCGCCGGATGCCTGAGCGTCGGCCGGCGGCTCGTGCGCGTCGAGTACGCCGGACACCTTTCGCTGTTCCGACGCCAGCATGCCGAGGGTTGTTTCGTTCTGCGCATCGATCGTCTGCAGGATGCCGCGCATCTTCTCGTACGCCTTTTGCTGATTAAGCTGCAGGAAATGCTTGATCTGCTCGCGGGCCTCCTGGCGGGTTTTCGGCTGTGGCTGCGGGAGCGGCGGGTTCGCGGGGTGCGCCTGCGTGGCGGTGCCGGCGGTTGGCGTCGGCTGGGTGGCGTGCCTGCTCGGTAGTCGCTCCAGCAGCGCCTGTTCTTCGCCCGGCTCGAGTGGCCGCCCCAATCGCTTTTCCGCGAACTGCCGCAGCAGCGGGTCAAGTGCTTCATTGCTCATGGCTCACACCTCCTCGATGTCCGGCTGTGGCGCCGGTGCGTGCGGGGCGGGGTCGAGGTCGGATGGATGCGGCGCAGACGCGCGTGCGTCGGAGTGCTGCAACGGATATCGCATGATGTTCTCCCGGGAATGGATGCGCGACGGCCTTGCCGGAAATTCGGCAGGACTGCTGCAGGGACGAACTATGCGAGGGGTCTGTGAAATCGGTTGTCGTTGCGCCGGTGCGTGTTGATTGATCAATGAATTGCGTGATCGCTACGCTCACGATCGTGGACAACTACACGCGGGAATGGTTAACTTCTCGCGTCCACGCGAGCCGACCGACATCGCGAAGAACGAATCATTCAAGGGGCGCTTCCGGGGAAGAATGCCTAGACCGGCGAGCCCACCAGCTGACGAAGGTGGACTCAGCGGGGTAAGGTCCGGTGCCAACGATGCATTAGCCAGAAGACAAATCCCGCCACTGGACCCAAGCATATGAACGCCAAGAATCCCAAAGCAGCCGATAAATCGGCCTTGAAAAGATCGTCATTCCAGATAGAGGTGTAAATCAGATAGGTGGAAATCCACGTCAAGAATCCGGTGATACCGCCACCCAAACACGATGAAATCAGAGAAATACGCCAGTATTTCACGACCAGCAGATACAGTGGAATCGCAAACACTGCCGTTCCGAAATAAGCGATTGGGATGGAATACTTGAGTGATGTCGGGTCGCCGGTAAAGTACGACCACAGTAGACCGGGCACGAGGGCCGAAAGTGCAAAGGCAAGAAAGGGTATCCGGTGCATCGATGGAAGCAGCTACGCTGCTGCAAAAAGTTTATTGGTGCAGTGTGGGGTTCGTCAGGTACGACGCCCCACGGCTTTTCGACCATCAGAAATTGGGCCTTTTGTCATGTCACGGTCCGAAATAGTCATCCGTCAAGTTTTCGCCTACGTGACTGCGATTGGACGAAGGAAGCTCGGGTCGATAATGGCTGTGATCATTGTCGTGACGGAAGGTTGATCAATCCACAAACGATGAAGCCCAATCCGAAGACAGCGAAAAAAACCACATTCCCCCAGATCGCATCGAATCGATCGATTCTCGCTGTCTGAATCGGATTCTCGGCGAGATAACGCACCTGCGGTCGATCGCTGACAGCCATTTTCGACACGATCCCGCCCTGCGGATACGAGACGTGTTCCCCGGCCTTCGTCACGAACTCGATTTCCGGGTGATACCCGCCCGCGTTCAACTTCACCACTTCGCCGGGCACCATGATCGACGTCCGCATGAATTCGCGCGTCAGTTGGACGTTTATCGCCGCTGCGATCAAAAAACCGACTCCGATCACGACAAAGGCTACGGCTTTGTACATAAATGCGCTCGCTCGTTCGTCAGATAGCAGTCGAAATCATACACAACGAGGCCCTGCAAGCCGAACTACCTCACGACATCCCGTCCCGAAAAGGATTAGAACGCAAGCCTGTCGGAACGCACGATCGTCGGCCCGACGAAAATGACCTTTCGTAGCGACGATTGAGGGCCGTGCGGCTGCATCTTGAAATGCGGACGACACCAGTGTGGGCTCTTTTCGTGATGCGTATCGCCAGCCTCATCTTCCGCGCCAATTGGTTCCCAATCCAGAACGGCAGGTCCCACGATATGTCGATCGTATAAGTACTCGATCTCCGCGAGTCGCTCTCGATGCTTGCGCTGCCCTAGTCCCTTGAACTCCCTCGGCGCCCGACTATATGCAAGATCGGCCTCGACACGCGCATCCGGAAGTTTCAGATACAACATCCGTTCTACGACGTAATCGAAAACCTGCCGCCAGTACGCAAGAGCCGCCTCGCGCCTCTGGTGGGCACATTGGCTGTTTAGATTCCTCGAGAATCCATTTAACTGTGCGATCCGCCCCATCCAGCGGATAGGTGATCAATTGCGTAGAAAGTCGCCGCTACTGAACTCTTGCCAAGTTGCCATCGTCAACTGGTCGCCGGTTCTGTTATATCTCCGGCGGCGCGCCGTCGATATCGTGCCATATCCCAGGCTAATCAGACACACAGCTGCAGCAGCTTCCCACACCAGCCTGCGGCGCCATCAATCGCTTTTAAACGACCCTTCTGACATGGATCGTGCTGGATCTGCATTGATCGCAAACACCTACACGGCACCTACACGGAATTTTTTGAGGATTGGGGACAGGCTTACAGATTAAGCCAACCCATTGCTTCGACTGGCCCGCCCTACACGATTCGAACGTGTGACCTACGGCTTAGAAGGCCGAAAGACTAGGCATTTGCTGGCGTTGATGAACATTGCCAAAAATCCTCAAATCCCTTACCTGATAAGGCTTTCGCAAGAAATCCACCTCACCAGCCCGTTGACATGTGTTGATCAGAATCGCCAAAATCGGGTTCCGGATTGGTTCCGGAATTTACCCTAAGTGAGGGCGGCGACAATGGCAAAGGTCAATTTCACGGCGGGCAAGATAGCGGCACACACCTGCCCCGAGGGCAAATCCGAAGCCTTCCTGTGGGACAGCGGCGCGCCCGGTCTCGGTCTTCGCGCAAACGCGGGCGGCACAAAACGGTATGTGCTCCAAGCGAAATTGCGCGGCTCACTTGTACGCATCTCGATTGGCGATCCATCCGTTTGGAGCATCGAGAAGGCACGCGTTGAAGCACGCCGCCTGAAAACGCTTCTCGACGGTGGTGTAGACCCGCGCGAACAGGCAGCAGAACACGCCGCCGCCTACGAAGCGCGGAAAGCCGAAGCCAAGCGACAAGATGCGACCGTGCACGAAGCTTGGGCGGCTTACCTTGACGCAAACCGTTCGCGATGGAGCGAGCGCCATCTTTTCGACCATGAGAATCTGGCACACGCTGGCGGCGAGCCGAGAAAGCGCGGAAAAGGCGTGACGGTCGCGGGCCCGCTCGCCGCGCTTATGCCGTTGAAGCTGTCGACCTTGACCGCCGACGTGGTCGCCGCATGGCTCGCATCCGAATCGCTAACGCGCCCGACAAATGCCGAGCAGAGTTATCGGAAGCTGCGCGCCTTCATCCGCTGGTGTAACGACCGGCCGGAATACGGCGGCATCATTGCGCCAAACGCATACAACGCGCGCGCCGTCAGAAGCGCCGTACCGCGTACCAAGGCGAAAGATGATTGCCTGCAACGGGAACAGCTACCGGCTTGGTTCGACGCCGTCCGCAAGCTCGGCAATCCGGTCATTGCGGCATATCTGCAAGCGTTGCTCATCACGGGCGCGCGCCGCGAGGAAATGGCGGCACTCCGATGGACCGACGTCGATTTTCAATGGCGCTCGCTGTCCGTCGCCGACAAGGTCGAAGGTTCGCGCACCATCCCGCTCACACCGTACCTCGCCAGCGTCCTGCGGGAGCTCAAGCGCTTGAACGACACGCCGCCGAACATCCGTCAAATACGGGACTTGACCGCCAAAGGCGAATCATGGTCGCCCTCTCCTTGGGTTTTCGCGAGCAAGAAATCGGCGGACGGAAAAATCGCCGAGCCGCGTATCGCGCATAATCAAGCGCTCGCGATAGCCGGCCTTCCTCATCTTAGCCTGCACGGCCTCCGGCGCTCGTTCGGGACGCTTGCCGAATGGGTCGAATGTCCAGTTGGTGTCGTCGCGCAAATTCAGGGCCATAAGCCGTCGGCAATCGCTGAAAAGCATTACCGCCGCCGTCCGATCGATCTGCTGCGCATGTGGCACGACAAGATCGAAGCGTGGATGCTTGCCCAAGCTGGTATTGAATTTTCATCGGCTCAAACCGCGACGCCGTTGCAAATTGCAGCCGGCCACGATCAATAACTATCGCCCGATAAAATCGATATAAAAATATCATCAAACCGATGCAATCACACCCGCGCGTGTGATTTTTTGCGGTGCGATAGCACGTGCCGCAACGTGTTCCATACTGAAACACATTGTTTCAGCGTGTTTCACGTCCGCGCAAGGGCCATTTTCAGACAGCAACAATCGTCCGTGCGAACGTCTACATTTTTACACTGAAATACATTACTCAAGACGTAACCGATTGATTTTAAATGACCCTGTCACGCGAAATAATCGGCACAGGTAACCGTTGATACACAATATCCGGCGCGCTTTGAAATTCCCGATTGTCGAGCAACAATGAATCACACGACTCAACGCAGGCAACAGGGAGAAAGGGAAAATGAAAAACGAGCACGCCGCTACTGACATCAGAATGACACTGCAAGCATTCGGTGTAACGGGAACGGTCACGACGGCAGTCGCCGCCGTCGCATTGAACCGTAAAGAACAAACCCTCCGCAAATGGGCATGCGAAGAAAACGGCCCGATTCGACCCATCCGGATTAATCGTCGCTTGGCGTGGAAGGTTGCTGACATCAAAGCCCTGCTTAATCAAAACCACCAGTGAACGGCAAACGTCGATTTTTTTCATCGACGCATATGATTTCGACTCCTTAATCAGACATCCTTGAATCACGCCTAACTCAATTACCGACACAACCATTCCGTTGATACGTCCAGCAGATATCTTTTGTGATCGTGGAAAATCATGAATATCGATCGCCCTACCGCTGTTAAATCAGAAGCATCACAAGCACTCAAATCGCGAGTCGAAACGCTGATCGACCGCGAGCTTACTCGATACCGTGTTTTACATGGCCCGAACAACTGGCGCGAACACGGTGACTGGATTCGCGAAAACGTAGTCGCCGCCGCGATCCAATGGATGATGCGCCAAGCCCGGGAGGGAAAGCTGTGAACGAACACATCTCGGATGACGTATATGCGGACGCCGTCGAAACCGATGCAAACGCGAAAGCACGTAACGTCCAGCGAGCAACGCAAGAAGTAGAAGAAGCGCATGAACCGACCATTGAGCAAAGAAGCGGCATGAGCCTATGGCCCCACCCGCAGCCGCTCATCGTCAATATTGAGCCGATGGAATATCCCGTCGAGGTGCTGCCATCTTGCATCCGCGCCGCTGTCGATGAGGTTTGTGGCTTCGTTAAGGCCCCGCTACCGCTGGTTGCGTCGTGCGCCATCGCGGCATTGAGCCTTGCGATACAAGCGCACTTCGATGTGAAGAGAGCCGATCGACTAATCGGGCCCGTCGGCTTGTACGTAGTCGTCGTGGCCGACAGCGGTGAACGAAAATCAACCTGTGACAGCTTTTTCATGCGAGCTATTCGGGAATACGAAGCCGAGCAGGCGCAGGCCGCGCAACGTTCCCTGAGCGACTATCGCGCCGACATTCAGGCGTGGGAGTCGAAGGTCGGCGGCGTCAAGGAGCACATCCGGCAAGCCACAAAGGGCGGAAAGTCGACGATTGCCCTTGAAGAAGAGCTACGTAAGCTTGAGATCGCAAAACCACAGGCACCGCGCGTGCCGCGCCTCCTTTATGCGGACGCGACGCCCGAAGCACTTGCATTCTCACTGGGCAAGCAATGGCCGTCTGGCGGCGTTGTATCTTCCGAAGCGGGGTTTGTTTTCGGCTCGCACGGGATGGGCGCGGATTCGGTCATGCGTAACCTCTCAATGCTGAATCAGCTTTGGGACGGTAACACCTTGACCATCGATAGGCGCACGTCCGACTCGTTCACGGTGCGCGGCGCACGCCTGACAGTCGCATTTCAGGTTCAGGATGCGACGATTCGCGCATTCTTTCAGAAGACAGGGGCACTCGCGCGCGGTACCGGCTTCATGGCCCGATTTCTCGTAGCGTGGCCGCAATCAACGCAGGGGTGTCGCCCTTTCACGGAGGCACCAGAAAACTGGCCACACATGGAGGCGTTCAATCAGCGCGTGAAGGAAATCTTGAACCAGAGCGCGCCGGTGAACGAGCATGGCGAACTCGAACCCGCGCTACTGTCGCTCGACCCAGCCGCGAAAGAGGCATGGGTGCGGTTTCACGATGCCGTCGAGGGGCAGCTATCGAGCGGCGGCGAGCTTTACGACGTGCGCGACGTGGCGAGCAAGTCAGCAGACAACGCAGCACGATTGGCCGCGCTCTTTCACGTATTTAGCGGCGCGACCGGGTCGATTGGTTCGGATGCCTTCGAGAGCGCATCGAGCATCGTTGCGTGGCACCTGTCCGAGTCGAAACGCTTCTTCTCCGAACTTGCGGTACCTGATGGCGATATTGACGCGGCGCGATTGGACGCTTGGCTGATCGAGCATTGCAATGTGCAGCGTACGCGCGCCGTCGATAAAAGCCGAGCGATGCAATTTGGACCGCTACGCAATGCCGCGTCGTTGAGCGCCGCATTGCAAGCGCTGGCGACGCTAGACCGGCTGCGCGTCGTCAAGGAAGGAAAGAAGGCCGTTATTCACCTGAACCCGGCGCTTATCAACGGGGGCGCGTAATGAGCCTTGCCGACCTGATCTACAAAAAACGTCGCGGCGGAATCGCTAATGCTAATCGTGCTAATCCTGCTAATGGAGAGGGCCGAAGCGGCGGAGAAGTTAGCAACGTTAGCGACATTAGCGTTAGCAAGGTCCATCAGGGTGCCGACGGCGCACTCAACCGTCCCGAGATTCCCGCCGACTGCGTTGGTGCGCTGCGCGACCCGAACGGCGGACTGTATCTGCCCTGGGGGCCATACTTTAGCGTGGACGATGTGCGCCGGATGCGCACAGAACTGATCGGCATGGTCGAGGAACTATCGGCGCTTGAGGGTTGGGCACACTCGCATCGCGAGAACGTACTTACGCGGGTCATACGCGGGCCACTGGCTGATCTGTTGCCGAATATCGCGTACTTCCGCGAACGACTCGAAGCGGCCCATGCGGAAGCCGCCGCACGCGCCGTTCTTGATCGTCGCGCCTGACAGGGGTTCGCTAATTTCGAGACGGGCCGATGGTCAACGGCAAGTAAAGCGGACGCCCGGCTATGGAGGGTTCCCGACAAGCAGCAGCGTTCAACAGCGGCGACACGTCGGACATGCAGGACGATTTATGGGCACGGGGCAAACCGAATCGAACAGACGTACTACCTGTACAAATAGGAATCCGAAATCATGAAAATATCCGTACCGAAATGGCTTTTTGAACGGTTGCATTTTGACGAGACACGAGGCGAATACAGCATTTTCATTTGGCCCGGTCCGGACGGCCGGACGCCGCCCCAAGTCATAAAGCCCGGCCCGGTGAAGTACCGCGTCGAAATCCGTCCCGAAGGTTACATCGAGTTGATCCCGCGCTAACGCGCCTTTTTGGAGAATCGCTATGAATCCGCTGAAGCGTCCCTTGCCCGAACGCCTCGAAGCCCTTGAAGCGCTCGCAAACGATGCCGGTCTCACCGGCGAACTTGAAGCGAAACAGCGTGCCAAGGTTGACGAGCGCCGAGCCGAACTGGCGCGCGAGAGGAAAGCTTTACGGAAACCCGAACGCGAACTAGCGGCTGCAACGGAGGAAGCAACCCGTGCGCGCATCGCGCTCGACGCGGCACAAACGGCATTTCGCGACGCCGACCGAGCAGACAAGCAAGCCACGGCACGGGTTGTCATGATGGAGAGGCAGCACGAAGGCGCGCAGCAGCGCATCCTGACCGAACTCGAACGTACCGCGCCGCCCGAACTCTGCGAGGCGCTGGACGACCTATCGGACGCGGATGACCTTCTGCGCGCCGCAGTTCGGACCGACGTATTCACGGCGAAAAACTGGCTTGGCGCTCGCATCGGCAACGTCACGACGAACATGCCCGAAATCAAGGCGGCTCGCGAGAAAATCGCCGAGGCACAACGCGGCGTTCGCGCGCTTGTTCACGACGGCTCCATTTCGAGCGGGGAACTGGTGTTGCGCGCGCGCGCATACGTGGATGAGGCACTTCAGCCGATGTTCGAATTCGTGCCGCGTCAGAAGTGGGAAACGCGCCGTTCGCGACCGCACGGCGACCTGTTGGCCGAAGTCGCGGGCTACGGGAACTAGCTGCGGGCTGGGGGCGCGCATTGGGGGGGCGCGTGCGTCCTGTGCGCCGCCTGCCGTTCGCTAGCGCGTTGATTTCATAACAGAACGCAATTTTGCGTTTTGCTAATTCGGTCGAACGGCAGCGCACAATATGCCTGCCGCGAGGCCGTCGCATTGTGGCGCACATTGGCATGCTGGGCATGGTCACGCGCGACCGCCAAACGTCCGGCGATGGAGCCGGCCCGTGCTTGGCGCATTACGCTGGGAGACGGCCATCGGCCGGCAGGGGCAAGGTCATGTCGGCCTGTCGGCGCATGGCGGTGCACGCCTGCCGGTCGGCATGCGACGTGCGCACCGCTGGCGCAACGGCGGGCCGGGAAGTGGGCGGCGGCGTCAACGCCTGCCGTCCGAATGCGCGGCTACGCGCGTGGCGTACGAACGTACCGAGAAGCGGACCGATTTCAGGCGTTTCAGGCCGCCGACGTGCGCGCCGATACGCGCACCTTGGCCGACGCGCGCCGGGTCGCGCTGACGGGCGTTGCGGGCCAGCTGTGCACCCGTATGAGGATGGGTGGGGGCTTCCAATCGCCCGCGCGAGTGGTCCGAGGATCGTGGCGCAACCCGAAATTTTATGCAGTCAGCCGAGAAACCAAATTTTCAGCCCTTCATAGATTCGCGGGAGATGAATGTTGCTTACCGACCGAAGCCGAATGCTGGACCATGCGCCACTTCATTGGTAGCTTTTGAGGGGCTCAGCGGCGATTCATACCTGCTTTGCTTCGTAAGTCGCTCTTGCCGGCGCCGCTATAAACTGATAGCTGTCTAGGTAATCGGTCAACGTGTTGAAAATATGCTCGATCGTCTCGGACACAATTTCCCAGTTCCGCTTGAGAACAGGTGATCGACTACCTGCGGCCACTTCGCTGGCGCTTTTGCGTCCGTGGGCAACTGCATTTCTTTTATCCACAATTGCATCGATGTGACCAGCATATGCCATATCGGGAAGCGGCGGCGCATCTATTCCGAGGCAATCAAATAGCTCCGAAATAGTCTTGACCCAAATATTCTGAAGCTCATCAGAAAATACAGCCGCACTAACGACACATTTATCCTCCGAAAAAATTTGATCGACAAATTCAATTCGCTTGCTCCATTTTTTCCCGCGCCCGGCATCTCGAATAGCCATAAATCCGCCCGCCATTGTGACAACATGGAAGCGTGGAGAAAAATGACGATACTCGATCTCGTAGGCGGATATTAGCGTCAGTACGCGCTGCGTAGCATGATTAACCGCGAATTCTAGGCATGCGTAAAGATGTACAAAAAAAAGACCGCGAAGGCCAAGCACCGTCGGATCATCCTGAGCTGGAGGAGCAGCCTCTAACTGAATGATCAGATCAAGGGTTAATCTCGCTTCAATGAGACGCGACAGCGCCTCATTTCTTTGGGCCTCTAACTTCATTTGACCACATTCAAGATAAACTCAATCCGCTCCGCCACCCGGCGGCGACTGTTAGTGGCCGCAGTTGTAAATTCACGCAATTCTGCGGAATTTATGGCCCCTTCGATACGTCCTTTTTTGGGATTTCGTTTTCCACGGTAACACAAGGCGACGCCTACCGCAGCAGCCTCAAAGAGATTGATGGGGGTGATGCTGCGATTTCCGCGAATAATGCCTCGCGGCAACTCGGTCGCCAGAAATTCGAAAGTTTTTTTGAATATGCTTTTTTCTTCTGACGTTAGCTTGCTCTGCAAGCGCGCCTTCATATAATCATTAAGAAAACCCTTGACAGAGTGATCGAAATTTTGATAGTTATTCATGAAGGCAAAAAAGCGCAAAACAAGCTCCTCTTTGCTGCCGTTCTTCTCGTCTGCTGGCTTTAATTTAATTACACTCTCAAAATTAGGGTCGACAGCACACTCCTTCAAATCGTCATTGAAAGGACCACGGTAAACACAGTTCCGAATTTCTTGATCTGTCAGGGAAATGCCGCCCGTGTTCAATCTTTCGAATAAGTCGAATCTAACACTCATGTCACTTTTGTCATTCAATACGGTGACTCGAATGGGACGAGTTGTAAACATGAGCTGCATCGGACCGGGCAAATCAGCGAACTTTAAATCAACCATATCGGGAAGCTTTTCAAGGCCGGCAATCTGTAGTGCGGTGTCTCGGCCTATAGCTTTAAGCAACTCAGGCGTACCGACGAAGTGCGCTAATGTGCCAATGCGTTGCACACCATCGACCACCTCCCAAGTGGAGTCCGGATTTGTAGCCATAAATAGGCTTGGAATCGGAATACCAAGGAAAGCTGATTCGATTAGTTGCGACTGACGTTCCAGGCCCCAAACAAACTGACGCTGGTACTCGGGGGGGACAAAGATATGTCCAGCCTCATACATGTCTAGAAGCTGTTTAATAGTTACGTCGTAGCTGTCGAATGAAACGAGGCGCCGTTCTTTTTGCAGTTGATCTTGCAAACGAACGATCTTTTTGCTGTTGGTCGACATTACCGGTCATCCTGTCTGGTGAAAGTGTGGTAGTGCTTTGCGCGTCGTCTTGAGCGGCGCTCGCCGTCCGCCATGATAACGCCTACCGGCATTTCTAGACGCGGTTGTCGAGGCCCCATGCAATGCTCAATGGCCCAAATTTTCGGGAGGAATCATGCATCGCAAATCAAATGCATCCAAGGCGCTCGCCGGAACGTTGCGTACTGACCGCCTCAAAGGCATTGCGGCCGATCAATTGACCGTCGCGCCGCCCCCGCCGGACGGCATGTCATCGCGTGCGGCTGCGGAATGGGACCGCGTCGCGCCGCTCGTCGTGAGTTTGGGTCTGTTGAGCGCTTCCGACCTGCGCGCGCTCGAACTGCTTGCAGAAACGTTGGCGACGGAGGCGCAGTTGCGCGAGACGCTGGACCGTGAAGGGTTGACGATTGCGACCGGAACCGGCGGAAGCAAGGCGCATCCGGCGCTACGCGCGCTAAGCGATGCGCGTGCACAAGCGGCCCGGCTGCTCGATGCGTTCGGCCTGAGTCCGCGCGGACGGCAGGCTATCGATGCGCCGCCGCCGTTGCCCGCTGAAAATCCCTATGCCGCGTTCGTGAAGTCGGTTCGGCCGCAACGTTGAGCAAGTCAGGTTCCGGATTGGTTCCGGACTCCCGAAGGAGCTAAAAGCGCGGCCACAAAAAACCGGCTAACCCATTGATTTCACTGGCCCGCCCTACACGATTCGAACGTGTGACCTACGGCTTAGAAGGCCGTTGCTCTATCCAACTGAGCTAAGGGCGGTCGAGGGAAAAGACACGGCCACAAAAACCCGGACCGCATTTAACGCACGAAGCTTCGAGCCAGCTCCAACAACCACGAACTCAAAGCCCCGAAACGAAACGGGCCCGGCATGAAGCCGAGCCCGAAATTATACCCGATCATCGCGCCATATCACGCGACACCGGCGCCGCAACCGTCAAACCGGCTGCGGATGCATCATGAACCAGCCGAGGAAGAACACGCCGGCGATCACGCAATACACGCCGAACGAAGCCAACCGCCCGCGCCCTTCGAAATAGCGCATCAGAAACCGCACGCTCAGATAAGCGGCAATCGCCGTCAGCACACCCCCGAGCAGCGCGTCCATGAGCTGGTCGCGCGCATGAAAGAGCTTCGGCAACTCGAGCACGCCCGCGGCGAAGATGATCGGCGTGCCGAGCAGGAATGAAAACTCCGCCGCCTTCTCCGCCGTCAGCCCGGCCACATTACCGGCGATCATCGTCAAGCCGCTGCGCGAGAAACCCGGAATCAGCGCGCCGATCTGCGCGAGGCCCACGAAGAACGCCTGCTTGAACGTCATCTTCTCCGGCGCCTGGTGCGCACGGCTGCGCTGGATGCGATCGCCGACCCACAGCAGCACGCCGTTGATGATCAGCGCGACCGCGACGATGCGCAGATCGTGGAACACGCGCTCGAGGCGCTTCTCGAGCAGCAGGCCGACGATCCCGGTCGGGATCGTGCCGATGATGAGCGCCCACATCAGGTGCCCGTCGTCGTTCTTGCGGCCGCCGAGCTGCGCGAAGAAGCCGCTGATCAACGCGATCCAGCGCGCACGGAAATACCACAGCAGCGCGAGCGCGGTGCCGAGGTGCAGCGCGACGAGGAACGGCAGCAACTGCGGCGCATGCTTGTCGATGTGCATGCCGAACAACGCCGGCACGAGCAACGTGTGGCCGAGACTGCTGACGGGGAAGAGTTCGGTAACGCCCTGCAGGACGCTCAGGAATACCAGAAACCAGAGACTCACGCGTCGGTCCTTTTAGTGATGAGCAATCGGGTGAACAAGCGGACGACGCAGCGCGCGTCCGAAAAAACGCGCCCCGATTATGCCCAGCCAGGATTACCGCGCCAAGGCATTTGGCAGGTTATTGCGGCAATGCACACAAACGCTTGCAATTTGTAAGCGTTCGGAAAGCAAAAAGCCCGCCATTTGCATGGCGGGCCTTTCGATTCCGGCAGAAATTGCCGTCAGCGGCCGAGCTGGTAGAAAAACAATACCGTGCTGCCGGTGAACATGCCGAACAGTGCGATTCCCATTGCCATTGCCAGATCCATGGCCGCTCCTCGAAGTGTCATGACCCGGCAACCTCACCGGTTTAGAGGCATTATCCCGACAGCTGACAATCTGAAAAACTCGCGATTTCCCCGAGAAGGGTTTTCCCCGACCGCGTCGCGGCCCGATAATGGAGCGCGCCATCGCGCACCCCCGCCCACCCCGTTCATACCGATTCGCCATGCCGATCTTCCAGCAGCACGACATTCACGAACTTCACGCCGGCCCGTCGCTCGTTCGGGTCGCTCCGCAATTCGGCGGCCGCCTGCTGTCGTGGCACGTCGACGGCGAGCCGATCATCTTCTGGCCGGAAACGGCCGACTGGAGCAACCTCGCGCGCGTGCGCGGCGGCAATCCGCTGCTGTTCCCGTTCCTCGGCCGCCACCGCGTCGACGGCGAACTCGGCCGCTGGCGCGATGCCGCCGGCGTGGTCCGCGACTTGCCGATGCACGGTTTCGCGCGTGACCTGCCGTTCGCGGCACAACCGTCGGCTGATGGCGCCGCACTCACGATGACGCTGGAAGGCAACGAAGCGCTGCACGCGAGCTACCCGTTCGATTTCCGCTTCGAAACGACCTACCGGCTCGCCGACGCGCACACGCTGGAGGTCGCGCTCACCACGACCAACCGCGGCGACACGCCGCTGCCCTACTACGCAGGCCACCATTTCTATTTCGCGCTGCCGCACGGCGAGCGCGCGCAAACCACGCTCGAGCTGCCGCCCACGCACCGCTGCGCGCAGAACGCCGACGGCTCCATCAGCGCGCCCGAACGCGGCGACGCGCATTACACGCTCGACGATCCGGACATCCTCGACCGCTTCCACTGCCTCGACGGCGCGCCGTCCACGCCGGTGCGCATCGTGATGCCGGGTCGCCGCCGCACGATCGAGATCGCGCTCGACGTACCGGGCTCGATCCCGTGGTACGCGGTCACGACCTGGACCGAAAAGCCGGAATCGGACTTCTACTGCGTCGAGCCATGGCTCGGCCTGCCGGACGCGATCCACAACGGTCTCGGGCTGCGCATGCTCGCGCCGGGCTCGACCGAAACGGCCACGCTGCACATCCGCGTACTGCCGCTCGCCGGCTGATGCCATCGCACGCCGAAAGGCGCGCGGTGGGCGCGAAACTGCGGCGCTCGGGTCGAACCCGTTAAAATCTGACGTTTTGTATTGCCTGCCGCATCACGCGGCAGGGTTTTGCGAGGTTCAATGTTCGGAATAACAACGAAGCGACTCTTCGCGGCCGCCTGCGCTGCGCTGCTCGTCGCGTGCGGCTCCGCCCCCGTCGGCCCGGGTTACTACCGCGTCGAGCGCGGCGACACGCTCTACAAGATCGCGCGCGAGAATCGCACGTCGATGGCGAACATCGTGCGCTGGAACCAGGTCACGAACCCCGATGCGATCGAGGTTGGCCAGGTGTTGCGCGTCGCGCCGCCGCCCGGCACCACGACCGCGTCGACCACCGGCACCGGCAGCGCGGGCCGCAGTCGCCCCGCGCCTTCCGCGCCAGTCGAATCGGCCGTCAAGCCGGCCACCAGCATCGCGCTGATCTGGCCGGCCGCCGGCAACGTGGTGCGCACGTTCGACGGTTCGAAATCCAAGGGCATCGACATCGCGAACGCCGCAGGCTCGCCGGTGCTGGCCGCCGCGCCGGGCACGGTCGTCTATGCGGGTAACGGATTGCGCGGCTACGGCAACCTGATCATCCTCAAGCACAACGCCGATTACCTGACGGCGTACGCGCACAACCGTGCGCTGCTCGTGAAGGAAGGTCAGTCGGTCACGCCGGGGCAGACGATCGCGGAGATGGGCAACAGCGACAGCGATCGCGTCGCGCTGCATTTCGAGCTGCGTTACGGCGGCCGCTCGATCGATCCGGCACGCTACCTGCCGGCGCGCTGAACGCGCCCGGCATCGACGGGACGACACGCGATGCCGGCATGCATCGCATGTCGTCGCGAGGAGAATCGGGAAGATTGTGTCAGCGCTTGCGCAGACGGCCGGTGAAACGGCCGGACAACGGATCGACGCGGCTGGCGAACACCACCAGCGCCCCGATTCCGAACAGGCTGAACCCCGCAGCTATCAAAAGCAAATCCATGGTCACATCACTGTTTTGTCGTGATCTTATGCGTCATTGCGGAATCGTGCACTGAGCCGCACCCGTTGGACGAGTCCGCACATTCCCTATCTCTCGCACGCCATTGTGGTTGAGGTCGCGTGAAATGTTGATGTAAACCATCGACCGGATCCGTCGATCGACATGAAGGAGACCCGCGATGCTGCCCGCCGCCGAACGCTACGATGACCTGCTCTCCCGCTTCCGGTGGGAGGTTCCGGCCCGCTACAACATCGCGGTGGACGTCTGCGACAAGTGGGCCGATGGCAGCGGACGGCTCGCGCTGATCCACGAAACGTCGCAGGGCGACGTGTCGCGCATCACATTCGACGACCTGAAGAATGCTTCTAACCGGCTCGCGAACAGCTTTGCGCGTGCGGGTTTGCAACGCGGCGACCGGATCGCCATCTTCCTCGCGCAGGGCCCCGAAACCGCGATCGCCCATCTCGCCGCGTACAAGCTCGGCGCGATCGCGGTGCCGCTGTTCACGCTGTTCGGCACCGACGCGCTCGAATACCGGCTCGCGAACAGCGAAGCCGCCGCGCTCGTCACCGACGCGGCCGGCTATGCGAAGATCGCGCCGCTGCGCGCGCAACTACCGACGCTGCACACGTGCTACTGCATCGGCGACGACGTGCCCGACGCGCCGGGCGTGCTGCGCTACGACGCCGCCCTCGCGGCCGAATCGCCGGACTTCGTGCCGGCTGACACCGCCGCCGACGATCCGGCGGTGATCATCTATACGTCCGGCACGACCGGCAAGCCGAAAGGCGCGCTGCATGCCCATCGCGTGCTGCTGGGCCACCTGCCGGGCGTCGAGATGTCGCAGCAATGCTTTCCGCGCGACGCGCGCCTGTTCTGGACGCCCGCCGACTGGGCGTGGATCGGCGGCCTGCTCGACGTGCTGCTGCCGTCGTGGCATCACGGCGTGCCCGTGCTCGCGCGCCGCTTCGAGAAGTTCGACGGCGAGGCCGCGTTCGCGCTGATGGCGCGGCACGGCGTGACCCACGCGTTCCTGCCGCCCACCGCGCTGAAGCTGATGCGCGCGGTGCCCGCGCCCCGCGAGCGCTACACGCTGGCGCTGAAATCGGTCGCGAGCGGCGGAGAGTCGCTCGGCACCGAGTTGACGGCCTGGGGCCGCGACGCGCTCGGCGTGACGATCAACGAGTTCTACGGACAGACCGAATGCAACATGGTGCTGTCGTCGTGCGCCGCGCTGTTCGACGCGCAGCCCGGCGCAATCGGCAAGGCCGTGCCCGGCCATACGGTCGCGATCGTCGACGAGCACGGCACGCCGCTGCCGCCGGGCGTCGAGGGGCGCATCGCGGTGCGCCGCCCCGACCCGGTGATGTTCATCGAATACTGGCGCAATCCCGCCGCGACGCGCGACAAGTTCGCGGGCGATTATCTGCTTACCGGCGACACCGGCACGATCGACGCGGACGGGTTCGTGCGCTTCGTCGGCCGCGATGACGACGTGATCACGAGCGCCGGCTACCGAATCGGCCCGGGACCGATCGAGGACTGCCTGCTCACGCATCCGGCGGTGCGGATGGCGGCCGTCGTCGGCGTGCCCGACCCGACGCGCACCGAGATCGTCAAGGCGTTCGTCGTGCTGAACCCCGGCCATGTCGGCGACGACGCGCTCGTCCAGGCGCTGCAGGCGCACGTGCGCACGCGCCTGGCCGCGCACGAGTACCCGCGCGCGATCGCGTTCGTCGACAGCCTGCCGATGACGGCGACCGGCAAGATCGTGCGCCGCGCGCTGCGCGACGCTTGAACCGCGTGGGGCCGCGCCGGGCCGCCGGCCGGTCGTCCGGATGGTTTATAGTGGCGCCACGCAGTCTTTCCAACGCACAACGATGTCCTCCGACCAACACGAATCCGCCGCGGGCGCGTCGCACAGCCCGCTCTACGCCAAACTCCTCGGCGAAACCGCCAAGATCGACTGGTGCGATCTCGAGCGCTTCTTCGCGCAGGGCAAGCTGCTGTCGGTCGCACGCGATCTCGATCTCGTCAGCGTCGCGGAAGCGATTGCTGGCGACGATGCGCAACAGGTCACGCGCTGGCTGGCGTCCGGCCTCGTCGCGCGCATGCCGGCGGAAACGGCCGCCGACTTCGCGGCGCGCAATCCCGAGCTGTGGGCGGTCGTCGTGTCGCCGTGGGTCTGCGTGCAGGAACGCGCCTGACGCGTCCGCCATGTCCGATTCCGCATTACCGCACGCAGTCGGCACCGGGTCGGCCGCCGCCTCGCACCGGCGCGTCCTCACGCTCGCGTTCCCGATCGTCCTGGCAAACCTGACCCAGCCGATCCTCGGCGCGGTGGACACGGCCGTCGCCGGCCACCTCGACGGCGCGCAGTATCTCGGCGGCGTCGCGCTCGGCGGACTGTTCTTCAATTTCGTGTTCTGGGGCTTCGGCTTCCTGCGCATGGGCACGACCGGCCTCGTCGCGCAGGCGCACGGCGCCGGCGACGCCGCCGGCATCCGCCTGAACGTGCTGCGCGCGCTGATCGTCGCGTTCGCGCTCGGCGCCGCGGTGCTCGCGCTGCAAGTGCCGCTGCTGTCGTTCGCGCTGTCCGCGCTGGGCGGCAGCGACGCGGTCCGCGCAACCGCGCTGGCCTACGGCCACGCGCGGATCTGGAGCGCGCCGTTCGCGCTCGCGAACTACGTCGTGCTCGGCTACCTGCTCGGCGTGCAGCGCGTGCGGCTCGCGCTCGTCGCGCAGGTCTTCATCAATGCGGTGAACATCGGTGCCGTGCTGTTGTACGTGTACGGCTTCGGCTGGGGCATTGCCGGGATCGGTGCGGCGACCGCGACCGCCGATGCATGCGGCTTCGCGCTCGGCGCCTGGATGCTGTGGCAGCTGCGGCCGCGCGGCCTCGCGCCCATCGCCGCGCGTGCGCTGGCGGACCGTGCGGCGCTCAAGCGGCTGATCGTGCTCAATCGCGACATCTTCCTGCGCACGATGTGCTTGCTCGGCGCGTTCGGCTGGTTCGCGCATCTCGGCGCGAAACAGGGCGATGCGACGCTCGCGGCCAACGCATTGCTGCTGAATTTTCAGACGTTCATGGCGTACGGGCTGGACGGCTTCGCGCATGCGGCCGAGGCACTCGTCGGCGCCGCGGCCGGCGCGCGCGACCGTGCCGCGTTCCGGCAGGCCGTGCGTGTCACGTTGCAGTGGTCCGCGTTCGGTGCGCTACTCTTCGCGCTCATCTACTGGTCGGCCGGCGGATGGATCGTCGCGCGGCTGACCGACCAGGCCGAAATCCGCGCGGTCGCGCTGCAATACCTGCCGTGGGCGGCAATCTCGCCGATCGTGTCCGTGTGGGGATTCCTTCTCGATGGCGTGTTCATCGGCGCGACGCAAACGCAATCGCTGATGCGCGCGATGGTCGCGTCGCTCGCGATCTTCATCGCGGCGACGGTGACCGTCGTCGGCCCGTTCGGCAATCACGGGCTGTGGTTCGCGCTGTTGTTGTTCATGGTCGCGCGCGGTGCGACGCTCGCACGCTACCTACCGGCGCTCGTGCGGCGGATCGGCGCCGACGCGCCCGCGGCCGGCGCCTGACCGCCGCGCGGGCCGGACGTTATTGCGCGGGGGTGGGTGCGGGTGCCGGCGCGCCGAGCATCGACGGCGGCGTCATGTCGGTCGGCACGCCTTGGTAATCGGCCGGATCTTGCGGCGGGTGGCCGCGACGGGCCTGGCGGGGATCGCTGGAACAGCCGGCAAGAATGGACGCGGCCAGCACGGCCAGCATGAAACGAGTCATCGGGAAGGCTCTCCGGAAAACGGCGCGCCCATCGCGCGCCAGGACCGCGCCGAGTCTAGCGGAATTCCGGGTTAGGGGTCGTCCCGCGGATGTTCTAGTATGAAGGCATGGCGCTGTGCCCGTTGAAAGGAGGCTGCCATGTCGTCTGAAGAGATCGCTGGCCTGATCGGCCTGTTCGTCGGCCTGATGGTGCTCGTCGCCCTGTCGTACTTCGAATCGCGCGAATACAAGCGCAGCCACGGCGGCGAAGGGATGGTCCATCATTGGATGGCCGAACACCATCTGCTCGACTGGCGGCGCAAGCACTAGGCAAGCCGCCCTGTCGTCCGGGTCGCCGCCTGCGGGACCCGCCCCGAACGTGCGCCCGCGCGCACCGTGGTTGCTGCGTGCCGTTCAAATTAACAGGGCCGGATAGGCCGACCTCGTCCGAATAGCCGAACGCCGTCGCGTGGCAGGTGCCACGCGACGGCGTTCGCATGCGTGCGCGCCGCAACGGGCGCGCCGCGCGATTCGGCTTGCTCAGCCCAGGAAGTGCCGGGCGTAACGGGCGTTGATGTCCGACAGCCGGAACAGCGTCAGGAAATCCGCGCAGTTGAAGTCGGGATCCCAGGCCGGCGCGCCGCAAATCTTCGCACCGAGGCGCAGATAGCCCTTGATCAGCGGCGGCGGCGCGACGACGGTGCCCGTCTGCAGTTCGTCGACCGGCAGCGCCGTATGCGGGAACGCGCGATATTCGGGCGCCGTCAGCGCGTTGGCCGACAGCGATTGATACAGGTTCGCCGCATAGTGGCCGCCATCGGCCATCGACACGCTCGCGCAGCCGAGCATCGTCTCGTAGCCGTTCTGCATCATGTAGGCGCCGAGGCCGCCCCACAGCGCCATGATCACGGCGCCGCTGCGGTAGTCGCTGTGCACGCACGAGCGGCCGACCTCGACCATCTTTCCGCGCAGGTGAGTCAGGCGCGACAGGTCGAATTCGCCTTCCGCGTACAGACGGCCGACACGCGCGGCCTCGTGCGGCGGCAGCACGCGGTACGTGCCGACCACCTTCAGCGTGTCGAGATCGCGCACCAGCAAGTGGTCGCAATAGGCATCGAACGGATCGACGTCGAGACCGGACGGGCCGCTGAGCTGCGCGCCCATCTCTTCGGCGAAGACGGTGTAACGCAGGCGCTGTGCCTCGCGCAGTTCGTCTTCCGTGCGCGCCCATGCGGCACGCAGACGGTACTCGGATGTGACGGTTTCAGCAGCGCGCGGCAGGTGACGCCGCGTCGTGTCGAGGGGAAGCGAGGCAAAAGGGAGCGTAGGCGTCGGCAGTTCTCGCATTAGGCTTTCCTGGTCGTAAGGAATAGGACGACATGCCAGCCAATGTAGTAACCGGCCGTTACCATTCTGTGGCACGACCGTGTCCATTCAATGACGTGTCGCCGAATTGACTTTAGCAGAAAGCTTGCGAAACCGTATGATCAATACGGTCAAACCCCGTCACACAAGGTCCGGCGGCAACAACGCACGCAGCACGGCCTGACGACTGCCGTCACGCGTACGGCTTGCGATCCACACGATGCCGCCCTTCTTGATGCTCCAGCTGTCACCGTTGCCGGCGATCAGGTGCGCGACGACGCTGCCGAGCGTCGGCTGGTGTCCGACGATCATGACCGTCGGCGCAATGCCGTCCGGCCAGCCGGCGGCGGTCAGCACGTCGTCGACGCTGCCGCCCGGCGCGAGCGCATCGACGGTCCGGTACTGGTCGGTCAGCGCCTCGACGGTTTGCACGGTACGTGCCGCCGGGCTCGCGAGAATCACGCTGTTCGACTCGAGCCGGCCGCGCAGCCATTTGGCCATTGTCTGCGCTTCCTTACGCCCGCGGCTCGTCAGCTGGCGCGCGAGGTCATTTGCCGCGTAGTCTTCGGCTTCGGCGTGACGCCACAGGATCAGGTTCATCATGATGTCTCTCCATGCATCGGCGAACGATCCGGTCGCGCAGGTGCGTGCCGGACGCTCACACTCTGAATTGTCGCCAATCGTGAACGGTTCGGGATGATGTGGGCGATATGCATAACTTGATTGACCCGGTCACCCATTAGACGATAGAATCTTTGGCTCGTCGGAGCGTAGCGCAGCCTGGTAGCGCATCTGATTTGGGATCAGAGGGTCGTAGGTTCGAATCCTATCGCTCCGACCAAAGGAATCAAGGGGTTAGCGTAAGCTAACCCCTTTTTCTTTGGTGTTGCGTCGGGCGATTGCTACCAGCCAGGGCGATTTTCATAAGGGACCCCGGTCCGATGGCTGCCCGGGTTGTTCCCGCCCAGCACTGTCTTTTCATCAACGTCGTATCTCCGACCACGATGACAGCTCGCGCCATCTTGCACCTCGGCAAAGTCGAGCACGAATTCCCGCGCGCCGCCGCGATAGACGCGCGCGTACATCAATCGCCTTCCTGATTGGAGTCTTCTTCTGGATAAGACGGATAGGTGCTTGCTATCCTGCCTTTGATGTCAGCGATGCGGCGGCGATATGCGTTCAGCAGGCACGCGTTATCACGGCAAGAATTCCGCACCATCGTGACCCAGTTGATTTGATCCAATCGCACTGGGTCCTGATATGAAATTTCTTTCGAATCGGTTAGCAACATCGCAACGTAACCACGATTGACGGTTGCATCCAGCTTAATCAGATCCGGGTTTTTGCATATGAGGTGTTCAACATTCGTGGCGGCTTTGCTGCAATCGAAACCTCGCTCCGCATTTGCCGGCGCATGGGTCTGACGCTTGAACATGTATGCCCAGGAACCGTCGAGGAGCACCATTTCGTCCGGTGATCGATAGATCATTGCAGAACGCAGCTCCGAACAGAGCGGCGCATCGGCATCACCGAGGATGTAGGCATTACTGAGTGCGACGCCTTTTGCATGGAATTTGGTGCTCAAAAAAGCATTAAATTTATCTCTGGAGCCAAATGAATGAGAGATAACCGGGTCGACATAGAAACTCATCGCCTTGCCGATCTTTGCGCTGCAACTGTGCCCGGCATAATGAAATGCGAACGCATTATCATCAAAAGTTAGAAATCCTGCCGTCTGCGGATTGATCGGAAAGGGCAAGGCGTGCGTGTCGCTCCCCTGTTCAAATTGCGCTGCGCCGGTCATTCGATACTTGTCCTGAGCCAAAGCATACGTCGACACCAAGACTAACGACATCAGGAGGAGGAAGCCCTGTTTGAGTTTCTTCATAAAAAATAGACATCGTTCATTCAATGATTTGAATTGCAAGTACCCCGGCAAAACATATTGTGCGCCCATTCCCGGTGCGTCTTGTTTTTGATATCCAGGAATTCGAGGGGTGCGCCAGCGTAGTCGCCGCTGTTCAGCTTGCGACGCATCCAGAAATGCCGCCTTGTAACCCTCCTACAGAATCGCGAGCGAGTCGATCACGTCTGCGCGACGCTGGAACGAGAGGTCAAACATGATCCATTCGGGTTGGCGTGCGGTTTGAACCCAGAGCACCGGAATGGCTCCAATTGGAGCATTGAGACGTTCCAGCTGCCAACGACATGCTCCAACTCACCATATTGCGGAACGTCTCGTTCCCCTTTCCTCACGTCCTTCAGACCTCGACATACGATACCGACTGCGACGCCACCAGCTTCGGCGGCGTCGGACATGCGCACCGACAGAGGTCGTCACTTAATGCCGACTGTCGACCATCCGGCCCGGTGCTTGAATGACGCGGGCCGTCGCACTCAATCACGCCGAGTGTCTTGCACACCGGGCACCACACCGGATCATGTTCATACGCTTGTTCGCGTTCATGCAGAATGTCTTGTCCGTCACCACCCTGCACGATGCCTCCGACGGTCGTCGTGTCACCTTTCACGATGTCGTAGCGTCGCATGTCGCCTCCGCTCAGACTGCGCCTGGCCGCAATCGCAGGCTGTTCAACAGCGTGTCCCACGTCTGCAGTGCGCCGGCCTCATCGACCGGTGACGTCGCCTCTTCAGGCTTCAAATCGGGGCTGCTCGCGCCGAGCAGCAACTGAATAGCGGTATGCGGTTTCGCCAACGTGCTCGGGTCGCCTGGCGCGAGCAGATAGAAGCGGAAAGACGTGATCTCGCCTTCCTTCAGCGCGAACAATACTTCCTCCGCGTCCATCCCGGCCACCGTGCGTTTCCCCTGCCGCAGGATGCGGTAGCTGCCGCTTGAAATCTGATCCATCTTCGCGCGCAGATCAGGAAGCGTCTTGGTCAATGGTTGCCCTTGGTCGTCGCTCATCGACTTGCGCGTCTGAATGACCAGTAGCGCCGGCCGCCCCGGCATCAGCGCGAACGACTGGCTGGCTTCTTCAGGGTAGGTCGAAGACCCCGTGACAATCCCGCCATCGAAGCAGAACCCCGATTCGGTCGGAACCGACCAGTTATCGCGCGCCTTAATGCGCCGATATAGATCAGTATAAAACCCTTCAAATTTGCTCAGTGCATCTGGACCAAATGATCCGGTCGTATGAAATATTTCATCACCATCAAAAACAAAACCCTCAGACTTAAATGGGAGTCTTATCCCGTCAGTGTGCGACATCTGATAAACAAAAGCCTTCGAGTCGCTTCTTGGCGAGACCTCCCTTTCCAGCCAAGCATGATTCGTTGGTTTGTTATTTTCACTTGGGTCGATGCGTATATTTGTTTTTAGTGTCTTCTCCAAATCACTTACTTTTGCTCGATATGTAGCAATTGACGCATTATGTTGCGTCTCCAGTTTTTCTCCGCGAAACGCGTACCGCTGATTCGTGATTTCGCTAGTCGCAGGTCGTTGGAACACAAAGCGCCCGATGCACCACGGGCGCGGCTTGGACAACAAAGGATTCGTCATCGTCGGTTCCACAGAAAAGGTCATCGAACAGGCGCACACGCCCATCACTAAAAATAGGAGTCGGCCAATTCTCGTCAGCATTTCGGCTCCGGAGCATCTTGCGCGATTTGAACGATGCTATAGAGGAGCGCCCAGCGCGCCCATGGATGGTTATAGCTTTCCTGATGCACATATCCTCCTTGGTCGAACACCATTTGTACACCGTTGGCCGCGCCCCCTTCCAAGCCATACGCGGGTGCTTCGGCCGACCAGGCCGGCACAGTACCGTCGCCTGCGATGATGCCGTTCTTCTCAGGATCGGGCGCGTCACTGCCCGGCGGCAGCTTTGCCACCTTCTGCACCTCGAACTCGATGGTGACATTGCGCGAGTCCAGATGCACGCGCAGTGTCCCTGTGTGGGAATCGTCGTGTTTCTCACCGAGGAACCGTGCAGCGCGCAGCTCTTCCTCCGTTACGCCGGCGGGCACGTTGCCCTTCCAGATCACCGTACCCCATGCCAACAGCTCGTCGAGCTCCTTGCCTTTCTCGATCGCAGGTTTGCTTGACTCATCGCTTGAGGTAGCTCGCCCTTTGGGCAGCAAAGCTCCGTCGCCATAGGAAATATAAGTCCTATCATGGTATTTATTTTTTATCTTATTTTGATTCGCCGTAACAACGTCTCCCATCAATGCTTGGAAATTACTAAGAACTGTGTCCCCACGCCCCAAATCGTCCAGCCGCTTTGTTACGATCCCCGCCGGATCGAGTAGCGATACTGATTCCGCAGGTACCAATCCGTACCATTTGGTATTGGCATAAATCTCCTTGTATGCACTCCCTTCCTTCGGAAATTTCATCACCGGAGTACCGTCGAGCCGCGAAAAGATCCACCATGCCTCCCCGTTGTGGTAATCCGGCATCGGCAACAGCTCAAGCGGTCCCGGCGCATTCGCGGCCACCGCCACAAACTCGTCTGCATCACTCCCGAGAAGTGCACCATTGATGAAACCGTTCACGCCGCCCTCGCTGCCGCCACCGGTGCGGAACCGCTTCGCCGCGATGGGTGCTCCGGTCGCCGGCAGCACGTTGTGGAATACACCGTGCATCAGGTCCGCTGCACCGTGCATCGCGATCGCCATCCGTGCTACCAGCCCGCCCATTGAGTGCGTGAGGATAATCGCCTTGCCGCTATGATTCTCCTCGATGATCTCCTTGATGCCCATCAGGCGCGCCGTCTTGCCGGTCTTCTTGTCCTTGAAATCCGTGCCATCAATTACCTGTTGCGCCGATTTTTCATTCGATTGCAGCCAGTTGTACCCAATTGCGTACACTCGATACTGGTATTTCATGAAGTGCTTGAACACCTCAGAGTCTTTTGCAATCGCCTGCCCCCGGCCTTGCGCGCCGACGCCGAGCGCCCCGTAGTCAGCCGGCTCCGTGTCCAGCAGCGGCTTCAGCGCCCATTTCTTACCGTCGGGGTCGCCTGCGATCCAGGGTCCTTTATGCTTCCCCAGATGCATCGGCTCGTTCAGTTGCTCCTGCAGCCACGCCAACATGGGCTGATAGCTCGATCGATACACTGAGCCCCACCCCCGCCGAATGGCCTCCTTCTCGTCCACGTACTGGTCCGGTTCAGCATCCTTTTCGTGCTTGCCGGCGCTGACCGGCCCGAACGGGGTGACGGCTGCATGGGTCGGGTCGAACAGCTTTTCCCGCGTGGACGCACCCTTGAACCAAAGGCCGAGCAGCGCTGGCAATGCGCCCGCCTTCCCAAATAGGCCATCCGTCTCCGGTGCAAAGAACATCTCGTCACCGGTGTCGGTGTTCACCAATGGTGAGCCCATCACGCCTGGCAGGAAGATCACCGGAATGATTGGCCGCACGTCGCACAGCAGTTCTTTGGAGCGCGTGTCACTCGCCGGCGTCAACGTAAAATGCCCGACCGACGCGCCGTCCTTGTCCGTGCGACCAGCCTGCTGGACGACTTCCTTTTCGGCATCGTCACTGAACGGCGATCCGCCGCCGGATTGATCTGTGTTTTCGCTCATCGTCGTTCTTCAGATTCGACCATAGGTTATCGGGTTCAAGCCGCAGGACCGTTCGGCTTCGGCCGCAATGCACGCACCGCCAGCTTCTCGATATCCTCGCTCTTCTGTTCGGCCACCTGCCCCAGCTCGTTCGTCATTCCGGTCAGGCGTGTGCCGTCCCCGCGGATCAGTTCATACGGGTGGTTTTTCAGCACCTCGCCCGTGATGCGATCGCGCAGCACATACGGATCGTTAAACTTGGCCTGCGGCAGGCTGTTCATATGCTGCGCAATCGAACTCGGCCCTTGACGGCTGAGCGATGCCGACTTGATCGTGCGCGGGCCTTGCGTGCCGTCTTCGATGCCAGCCGCCACCCACTTTGTGTACGAGCCGCCCGCCTTGATGATGATTTCATCGGCATCGAGCACTATCCGCTTGGCCTTCACGGTCACGTCTTTGCCCGCGTTGACGCTCACGTCATCCGTGTTGGCCGACAGCTTGATCGGGCCTTTCGCGGTCACGAAGTACGCACCAAGTTTCTGCGCGAAGAAGCTCACCTTTTCCGCAGCCGCGACGACGAACGACTTGCCCGTTGCAACGTACGTGTTCTCGTTACTGACGACGTTGACCTCTTTCTCGGCCACGATATGCGTCGAGTTGTCTGCGACCAGTGCAATGTCCTTCGGCGTCGATACCAGTATGTTCGGCTGCGCGAATCCATTGGCGCTACCGGTGCCGCCCCCTGCCGTCACGCCGCCCGACGTATCGCCCGACACCGGATGCTTGATGTCCTTCGACAGCGCCTTGAGCGCATCCTGTCCGGTTTGCAGCGATTCCGCCTGAGCGGTTGTGCTTGCGCTAGAGAGCGACTCGATCAGCATTCCCGCCTGCTGCAACTGCGAGCGAGCCTCGTCCACGCCCATCTGCTCATCGTCGTAGGATTTCGAGTGCGCGCTGATAGAGAGTCCCTTGCTGGCACGAACCGCACCGAACTCGTCAGCGTGCAAGATGAAGCCGGCACCCAAATACTGACCTCGTGTGTTGCCGTCGTGCTTGATCAGGTAGCCCTGCGTCAGTGCCGCATAGCTCTTGCCCGTGTAGCTGACCAGCCGCGTCCCGCTTTGATTCGTAGAATCGTCATGGACGAACGAGTTGTATGCGCCGGTCTTCCCAAACCCCTCCGACCTGAACCCTGACAGCAACGCGTTCGAATGCCATGGCGACGGGGTGGCGCCTCCGTTGATACGCCCTAATACGAACGGCTTATCACAATCGCCGTTCCAGTACCCGACGATGACCCATTCCCGCGCCCTCGGCACGTGAACCGCTCCATAACCGTTGCCGGTATCGGATTGAAGCGACGACAGCAACGGTGAGGAATTGAAGGCGTCCGATGGATTCTTGCGATCCCATGCGAAATGCACCCTGATCTGGTTTCGGTCGTTGGTCCACGCTTCCGCGCCATCGGGGGTCACGACAAGCGCGTGTTCGACCGACATGACCGGCTTCGGATGATCCAGCGGACTCCGGTATTCAACTGCCGTGGGTTGCGCTTCGACTTCGAGCACGAAAAATCCGGCCGAACCATCCGCCTCATGTCCAAGCGTCTTGAAGCGCTCCCGGTGAATCGCCTGTTGCTCGGCCAGCGTTGCACGAAGACTTTGCGGAAACTCGGCCGTCTGCTGGCCGATCGGGACGTTGTTCTCGATGAACCACCGTGCCTCGACCACCAGAAACTCTCGCTTCTTCGCATCACCGCCATCGTGGCGGGGATGTCCGGTCAACATAAACCGCGAACCGGCATCGAGCCACCGCACGCCTCCGACGCCAAAATATCGGCTTGCTCGCGCATCCCATATTTCTACTCGCCGTCGCGCTCGCACCTCGCCAGTGTCTGAGCTGGAATAGCCATAAGCCGTCGATTCATAGACCGTCATTGGCGCATCAGGAACGCTCTGCTCTACTTTCTGGCGATGCTCCTCCGTGACATAGCGGGTCGCGGCAAGCCCACTTTCAACCTGAAAATTGGACGCGGGCCGCTTGTAATCGAACGCACGCGACATGTAGCGCGTGGTCTGCATCGTCTGCACCGCGGCCCAATGGGCGAAACCGTCAGATTCGCTGCTGTCGTTGGCCTGAATGAATTCAACCGACTTGGCGTCGGGAAGTGTCGAGACGCGGTCAACGATTATGAGCGTCGTCTTGGGCGCGTCACCTTCACTCACGTTTTCGTGGATCCAGTAGAAATACCAGCCCTCGGCTTCGGCCAAGCGATTTACGAAGTGAAGATCGGATTCGCTTTGCCTGCACCACGACCGCTTGGCAGGATCGGTCGACAGCGCAAAACGATACTGCCCGCGCAACTGCGGATACCGATCAAGCACGTCGGAAATGATCTCGCGGGCGTCTTTCTCGAGCCAGCCTTCTTCATTGTGGGTTTTTTCAAGGAAGACCAGCGCCGATGAAAACTCGATCTGATACGTCGAAAGGCTGCCGTTACCGCCCAAATAGGCGACCCGATGGACGAAGCCGTGCACCGGACGATAGACGGGAACCGCAAAGGGAGCCGTGACTTGCTGAATCTGCAGGGAGACAGGCTGGTGCATCAGCGACAGCAGCGCAGTATCGTCGCGCGTCGACGCTACATCGATCGTGTACGAATAGTTCCGCCCGATTTTGGCCGATCCGCGCGCACGTAACGGTACCAGCGCATTCTTGCCGAGCGGCGTACTCAGCATCAACAGCCGTCCCTCCTGCAAAACGCCCTTACTGATCGCCTCGTAGAGGTCGCGCAACTTCAGGTCCCCGAGTGCGGACGGTCTGATATCCATTTTCGTTATCTCTCTCAGGTTCGACCGTCCCGTCAGTCGCACAAAGACGGTCAGCCATTGCGACAGCAAGTCGCTCGCGCGATTTTAATCTAAAGTCTGACAAATATCGTTCGGCCTGACAGAATTTGACGCCCGGTTGCCTAGCGAAGCGGAGGCTCACGTTCAGGCGCGATCGAGCGACAGCGAATCATTATGACAAGTTCGTTGAGCCGCCCTTCAGCGTCACGGGTGACGTGAGCGAGGAGGTTCCGCAAATATTCGTCGCGAAGGACGAGCACCTTCTGAATCGCGACCATGCCATGAGCCGCAGTCGTAAATTTGCCTTCGGCCTTAGGCGAAAGGCGCAATCGAAAAGTGTCGCTACAGCGACACGGAACAAGTCCAGGCCGGCTCACCCCTCCGTCACTTCGAAAAGGAAGTGCGCTGCGAAAGCGAATGGGGCGGCGGCCTGGTTAAATGGGAGGCGTTGTCCCCGCTCATGAATAAACTACTGCGGTTATCGAAGGCCGAGAGTGGGCGGATCGGAAAATTGCAGTGGCGGGCGCAGGTTGCGGCAAAAAAGTAGATGGTTTCCCGAATGAGCCAAGCCCATGTCATTTCCATCTTGCAAATATTGAAACAATGAAAAAATTACTAATTTTTCCTCTATTGCTTTTCTCTTCGACGCATCTGGCGTCAGCCGAACCCACCCATGAAAAGAAAGAAATATTAGGCCGCTCTTATATGTGTGATTTTGGGAAATACGGGGTGGTTACGATCGATACTCGAGACCCTGGCTCTTCAATAACCATTGGAGGTGTTCGCCACCCCGCAAAAAATGGGGGCTACTTCTATCAGACCGATGATGGGAAGTTTGCAATTGCATTCAACCCTAAAATGACAGCTTGGACGTATTTAAGCGGGGACGATCCAGATGGAATAACCGACTCTCACTGCAAGGTGAGCACCAACAAGAAATATATATCTAGGGATGATGCGCTCATTCCATACATGGCCTCTTCAATCAGGAAGGTTTTCCTCACTTCATGACCTAGATTTTCCGCGAGCCTTATGTTCTACACGGGCAATATTTCGCCTGCGCACGATGAACGCTGTACTCCATTGACGGTAGCCAACGGTTATATCTGAAAACCAAACTGAAAATGGAGTTCGACGGGTGATGAATCTGGTCCGACCGCGGTGGTAAGGTCTCACGGCGTCATCGGCGATGCGCTTTGACGGCCGCTGCGTCTCCGCAAGGGCGATCGCATGTCGTGTCACGCTTTCACATCGTCCACCGCGCCTTCCCCCCCGCGCACGAATCTTGCGAGAACACGCGATAATATCCGTGACCAACCCGCAACCGAGCATGAAAAACAACGTTCTCAAGACCGCCCTGTTCGGCGCGCTGCTCGCATTCGGCGCGTCCGGCGCCGCGTCGGCCAAGTCGCTCGACGACGCACTCGACTGCCATTCGAACGGCCACAAGTTCGTCGCGCCGCTGCTCGCGGCCGGCGACATCCAGTCGGAGCCGATGCACGTCGAAGCGAATTCGGTGAACGCATTCCGCACGAACCATCCGCTGACCGCCTACGGCTTCGGCGTCTACGTCGTGCTTGGCTACCAGGCGAACGACCCGATCTTCCGGCCGGGCGATGGCACGCCGATCGGCAACTGGGCGTATGGCGTCGTGGTACGCGGCACGAAGAGTGCCGTCGAACAGGCCGTGCACAAGGCTGGCAGCGACGCGACCGTCAAGCAGGCGTTCCCGTTCCTGACCGCGATCGTGTGCTCGGACTGAGCGCGTCGCAAGGAAAGCGGCGCAAACTCGCCGCGCCGGTGTCGCTCGCCCGAAGCGCGCCTCGTTACGCGCCCGTATAAACCACGCGATACGGAATGCCGACCTTCTCCCACTCGGCCGCTTCCTGGCTGAGGCTGTAGTCGGTCAGCGGGTTCTGCTCGACCCACGCGCTCGGCAGGCGCACTTCATACCCGCCCTTCTTCATCTGCGACACGGAAATGTCCGGCAGCCCGGCATCGGTCCGGCGCCGGCACAGCAGCGCCGCGAGCCGCAGGCAGAACAGCAGCGGCCATTCGACGTCGCGCGCCTGCGACAGCTTGCCGAGCTTGCCCGCGTGCCCGAGCACGAGCGCGGCGAGGCGCGCCTGGTCGGTGCGCGAGAAACCCGGCATGTCGGCGTTGCTCGCGATATAGGCCGAATGCTTGTGATACGAACTGTGCGAGATCGACAGCCCGATCTCATGCAACGCGGCGGCCCAGCCGAGGAACATCCGGGCTTCCTCGCGCGCTTCGTCGTCGGCTTCATCGAGCTCGTCGTAGAACCGCACCGCAAGCGCACCAATGCGTTCGGCCTGCGCGCGATCGACGCCGTAGCGGCGCGTGAAACCCTCGACGGTCACCGCGCGCATGTCCTCGTGCTGGGTCCGGCCGAGCAGGTCGTACAGCACGCCCAGACGCAGCGCACCATCGGTGGTATCGACATAGTCGACACCCAGCTCCTCGAATACCGCGAGCATGATCGCGAGGCCGCCGGCGAGCACCGGCACGCGGTCGGGCTTCAGCGCGATCAGCTTCAGCCGGTTCACGTTCTCGGACTTGATCAGCGCACGCTTCAGGCGTTCGAGCCCGCCGCGCGAAATGCCGTGCGTGATGCCCGCGTCGTTGAAGCCGTTCGCCTCGACGAGCTCCGCGAGCGCACGCGCGGTGCCCGACGAACCGATCGCCTGGTCCCACCCGGCCTTCTTGTACTCGCTGGAAATGATCTGGATCTCGCGCTTGGCCGCGAGTTCGGCCTGCCGCATCGTGTATTCGTCGACGTTGCCGGCCGGAAAGAACGCACGGCTGTGGCTCACGCAGCCGATGTAGAGGCTCTCCATCACGATCGGCGTGTAGTGCGAGCCGATGATGAATTCGGTCGAGCCGCCGCCGATGTCGACGACGAGCCGCTTGCCGGCGCTCGCCGGCACCGAATGCGCGGCACCCGCGTAGATCAGGCGCGCCTCTTCGCGGCCGGCAATCACCTCGATCGGAAAACCGAGCGCCGCTTCGGACTCGCCGAGGAATTCGGCCGCATTCTTCGCGACGCGCAACGTGTTGGTCGCCACCGCCCGCACGTGATCGGGGTGGAAATCGCGCAGGCGCTCGCCGAACCGCTTGAGCGCTTCCCAGCCACGCTCCTGCGACGCGCGATCGAGCATCTTGTCGCTCGACAGGCCCGCGGCCAGTCGAACGGGCTCGCGCAGCGCATCGACGGGATAGATCTGGCTGCCCGCCGGGGTTTCCTCGACGCGCCCGACGATCAGCCGGAAGCTGTTCGAGCCGAGATCGACGGCAGCCAGCAAGTGGGGGGATGTAACCATCAGAAGGGGGCTCCGTGCGCGTTCGCCCGCGCCAGCCGCTGCGGCCACGCTGGACGATCAATCAAAGGCGATATTTTAAGCGTGGAACGCTTGCCGTAGCCACGCTTCACGGGCATGTACCCGGGTAGATTGTATATGGCCGAAACATTTATGAGATGAAACGGTTGCGGCGTAGAATTTCCCGATATAAATACATAATTGTCATCAGCACGTCATCGTACCGTGAGAGTTTCCGAGCGTCCTTTCGAATCATCGCCCGAATCATCCCCTACTCTGCCGATGTCCGTCCGTTATCCGCTTCTCAATCGTGAACTCGGCATCCTCGGGTTCAACGAGCGCGTGCTGGCCCAGGCTGCCGACCCACAAGTCCCGTTGCTCGAACGCCTGCGCTTCATCTGCATCACCAGCAGCAACCTCGACGAATTCTTCGAAGTCCGGATGGCCGGCCTTCAGGAACAGATCCGCGACAACCCCGGCGCCCTGACGCCCGACGGCATGTCGTTACAGCACGCTTACGACCTCGTCGTCGAGCGCGCGCAGCGGCTCGTGCACCGCCAGTACACGATGCTGCACGAAACCGTGCTGCCGGCGCTCGAACAGGAAGGCATCTACTTCCACGCGGCCGACACGTGGAACGACGAGCAGCTCGAATGGGCGCGCCGCTACTTCCTCGACGAACTGCTGCCGGTGCTGACGCCGATCGGCCTCGATCCGGCCCACCCGTTCCCGCGCGTGCTGAACAAGAGCCTGAACTTCGTCGTCGAGCTCGAAGGCCGCGACGCGTTCGGCCGCCAGGCGGTGATGGGCATCGTGCAGGCGCCGCGCGCGCTGCCGCGCGTGGTGCGCATGCCGCAGGCGCTGTCGGGCTTCGAGCACGGCTTCGTGCTGCTCAGTACGTTCATGCAGCGCTTCGTCGGCGAACTGTTCCCGCAACTCGTCGTGAAGAGCTGCAACCAGTTCCGCATCACGCGCAACAGCGAGCTGTTCGTCGACGAAGACGAAATCACCAACCTGCGCGTCGCGCTGCAGGGC
The DNA here is from genome assembly GCF_046534915.1 of Burkholderia sp. SIMBA_051. Classification (NCBI taxonomy): domain Bacteria; kingdom Pseudomonadati; phylum Pseudomonadota; class Betaproteobacteria; order Burkholderiales; family Burkholderiaceae; genus Burkholderia; species Burkholderia sp. SIMBA_051. The sequence continues at coordinate 467,934 of NZ_JAWRXS010000004.1, forward strand.
GAACTGCCCGCGCGCCACCTCGGCAACGCGGTGCGGCTCGAAGTGTCGGCCGACACGCCGGCGCATATCGTGCGCCGCCTGCTCGAGGAAAGCCTGCTCGACGAGAAGGACTGCTATCGCGTGGCCGGCTCCGTGAACCTCGTGCGGCTGATGCAGATTCCCGATCTCGTCGATCGCCCCGACCTGAAGTTCGCGCCGTTCACCGCATCGATCCCGCCCGTGATCGCCAATGCACCGGCGATGTTCGACGCGATCGACGACGGCGACATCCTGCTGCACCACCCGTACGAAAGTTTCCAGCCGGTGCTCGAACTGCTGCAGCAGGCCGCGAAAGATCCGAGCGTCGTCGCGATCAAGCAGACGATCTACCGCACCGGCACCGATTCGCCGCTGATGGACGCGCTGATGGCCGCCGCGCGCAACGGCAAGGAAGTGACCGTCGTCGTCGAGCTGCTCGCGCGCTTCGACGAGGAAACCAACATCAACTGGGCGTCGCAGCTCGAAGCCGTCGGCGCGCACGTGGTGTATGGCGTGGTCGGTCACAAGTGCCACGCGAAGATGATGCTGATCGTGCGCCGCGTCGTGGAGGGCGGCAAGGCGACGCTGCGCCGCTACGTGCACCTCGGCACCGGCAACTATCACCCGCGCACCGCGCGCCTGTACACCGATTTCGGGCTGATGACGGCCGACCAGAAGATCTGCGAGGACGTCCACCACGTGTTCCAGCAACTGACCGGAATCGGCGGCGAGCTGACGCTGCACGAGCTGTGGCAGTCGCCGTTCACGCTGCATCCGCGCATCATCGAATCGATCCGCGCGGAGATCGACAATGCGCGCGCCGGCAAGCGCGCGCGCGTGGTCGCGAAGATGAACGCGCTGCTGGAGCCGACGGTGATCGCCGCGCTGTACGAAGCGTCGCAGGCCGGCGTCAAGGTCGACCTGATCGTGCGCGGCGTATGCGCGCTGAAGCCGGGCGTGCCGGGGCTGTCGGAAAACATCACGGTGCGCTCGATCGTCGGGCGCTTCCTCGAACACCACCGCATCTACTATTTCCACGCGGATGGCGCCGAGGAAGTCTATCTGTCGAGCGCGGACTGGATGGACCGCAACCTGTTCCGCCGCGTCGAAGTCGCGTTCCCGATCCGCGAGCGCAAGCTCAAGCGCCGCGTGATCGCCGAAGGGCTGTCGGTCTGTCTCGGCGACAACCAGTCGGCGTGGCTGATGCAAAGCGACGGCCACTATCGACGCCGCCGCGCGGGCAAGACGCTGCGCAACGCGCAACTCGGGCTGCTCGCGAAGTTCTGTTCGTAGGCAGGCGCCGCGCAGCAAACGAAAAAGGCACAGCTCACGCGGGCTGTGCCTTTTTCGTTTCAGTCGTGCGCGGATGCGATGCGCACGCACCGTGTCACACGATCACGCGCTCAAGCTTAGAACGCTGCCGGCCGGATCGCGATGATCCGCGACGCCGGAAAGCGCGCGGTGAACGTGCTGCCGCGCCCTTCCTCGCTCTGCACATACAGGTGCGAGTCGTGTCGCTGCAGCACGTGCTTGACGATCGCGAGGCCGAGCCCCGTGCCGCCCGTATCGCGCGAACGGCTGCGGTCGACGCGATAGAAGCGCTCCGTCAGCCGCGGCAGGTCGGCGGCCGGAATGCCGAAACCACTGTCGGTGACGGAAAACACGCCCTGCGCGCCCTCGCGCCGCCACGACACGAATATCTTGCCGCCGTCCGGCGTATAGCGGATCGCGTTGGTGACGAGATTCGCGAACGCGCTGAATACTTCGGTCTGGGCGCCCGTGACGCCGAGCGTCTCGTCGATCGCGAACGCGATCTCGTGATGCCCGTTCGACAGCGTTTGCGCATCCTCCTTCAGATGGTCGAACACGGCGCGCATGTCGATCGCGTGATCGACCGGCGGCCGGCTTTCGCCCTCGAGCTTCGCGAGCACCAGCAGGTCGGTGACGATGTGCCGCATCCGCGACGCCTGCTGCTCCATCATCTCGAGATAGCGCGCGCGATCTTCCTCGTTCAGCGGCAGCTCGCGCATCGTCTCGAGAAAACCCGACAGCACGGTGAGCGGCGTCTTCAGTTCGTGCGACACGTTCGCGACGAAGTCGCGGCGCATCGCGTCGGTCCGCTCGAGCTCGGTGATGTCCTGCGTGAGCAGCAGCTTGCGGTTCTCGCCGTACGGAAACACCTGCACCTCCAGCACGTTCTGCCGCGAGTCGCCCATCCCGCGCATCACGAGCGTTTCGTCGTAGTGCTGCGCGTTCAGGTAGCGGACGAATTCCGGATGACGCACGAGGTTCGTGATGTGCTGGCGCAGGTCGCGTTTCGCATCGAGGCCGAAATGCACCTCTGCGATCGCGTTGCACCACTCGATCTGGTCATGGTCGTCGAGCATCGCGACGCCGTTCGGCGACGCCTGGATCGCCTGGATGAAGCGCGAATGCTGCTGCTCGACCTGCCGCACCTGCGCATGCCACTGCTTCGCGAGCTTGTGCAGCCGGTAATAGATTTCACCCCAGATGCCCGGTGCGCTCGGCACCTCGCCATAGACGGGCGCATCGAGCAGACGCCACAGGCGTTGCGTATGGAAGGTACTGAAGAAGCCCTGCGCGACCAGCATCACGGCCGCAAACGCGCAGGCCGCGGTCGGGCCGGCGAACACGCCGACCAATACGCTGATCAGCACGAGCAGCACGAGCGACACGAGAAAGCGCGCCCAGATGATGTTCATGATTCAGCGCCCGAAAGAATGAACGGCATGCCGTGGCACACGGCATGCGCGGATACGTTACGCGTGCTTGGCGAGCCGGTAGCCGCTGCCGCGCACGGTCTCGATCATCGCATCGCAGCCGGCCGGTTTCAAGGCCGCGCGCAATCGTTTGATGTGCACGTCGACGGTACGCTCCTCCACGAACACGTGATCGCCCCACACCTGGTCGAGCAGTTGCGTGCGGCTGTGCACGCGCTCCGGATGCGTCATGAAGAAATGCAGCAGGCGGAATTCGGTCGGGCCGAGATCGAGCTTGATCTCGCTGCCGTCGCCGTGCGCGGCGACGCGATGCGTGGCCGGATCGAGGCGCAGCCCGTTGATCGACACGACGTCCTCGGTCAGCTGCGGTGCGCGGCGGCGCAGCACGGCCTTGATGCGCGCCATCAGTTCCTTCGGCGAGAACGGCTTGGTCACGTAGTCGTCCGCGCCGATTTCGAGGCCGAGCACCTTGTCCTGCTCGTCGCCACGCGCGGTCAGCATGATGATCGGGATGTGCTTGGTCCGTTCGTTGTTGCGCAGGTCGCGCGCGAACGCGATGCCGGACTTGCCCGGCAGCATCCAGTCGAGCAGCACGAGATCGGGCAGCACATCGCTGATCAGGTTCTGCGCCTGCTCCGCGTTGTACGCGCGGATCGGGCAGTGACCGGCATGCTGGAGATTCACCGAGATCAGTTCGGAAATCGCGGGCTCATCTTCAACGACGAGAATGTTGCTGGGCATCGGCACCTCTGTTCTTCCTGTGCGTGGTGTTAACTGTTGGCTTCGCGCTCGAGCGTGTCGCGCGGCTGATGCCGCACGTCCGTGCCCTTCACGATGTAGATGATGAACTCCGCGATGTTCTTCGCGTGGTCGCCGATCCGCTCGATCGCCTTCGCGATGAACAGGTATTCGAGGCCGACCGAGATCGTGCGCGGATCTTCCTGCATGTACGACACGAGCTTGCGCACGAACGCGCGGAATTCAAGGTCGATTTCCTTGTCGTCCTTGACGATCTGCGCGGCGGCCACCGTATCGAGGCGCGCGAATGCGTCGAGCGCGCGGCGCAGGATCGTCACGGCCATCTCGCCCGACACCTTGATCTCGGCGATGTTCACTGTGCGCGCGGCCGGTTCGTCGACCAGGCGGCGCACGCGCTTCGCGATCTTCTCGGCCTCGTCGCCGGCGCGCTCGAGGTTCGTAATCGTTTTCGAAATCGACATCAGAAGGCGCAGGTCGCGCGCGGCAGGCTGCCTCCGCGCGATGATGTTGCCGCACTCCTGGTCGATGTCGACTTCCATCGCGTTCAGCGTTTCCTCGGCCGTGATCACCTTCTCGGCCGCGTCGCGGTCGAATTCGTTCAGCGCGTGCATCGCGCCGACGATCTGCGACTCGACGAGTCCGCCCATTTCCAGCACTTTCGACGACACGGCATTCAGGTCCGCGTCGAACTGGCTCGACAGATGTTTATCCGACATGGTTGTTGTTCTCCGTCATCAGCCGAAACGGCCGGTGATGTAGTCTTCCGTTTCCTTGCGCACCGGCTTGATGAAGATCTTTTCGGTTTCGCCGAATTCGATCAGCTCGCCCAGGTACATGTAGGCCGTGAAGTCCGAGCAGCGCGCGGCCTGCTGCATGTTGTGCGTGACGATCACGACCGTGTAGTCGCTCTTCAGCTCCGCGATCAACTCCTCGATGCGGCCCGTCGAGATCGGGTCGAGCGCCGAGCACGGCTCGTCGAGCAGCAGCACTTCCGGACGGATCGCGATGCCGCGCGCGATGCACAGACGCTGCTGCTGGCCGCCCGACAACCCGTAGCCGCTCTGGTTCAGCTTGTCCTTCACTTCGTTCCACAGCGCGGCCTTCGACAGCGCCCACTCGACGCGGTCGTCCATCTCCGAACGCGTGAGCTTTTCGAACATCTTCACGCCGAACGCGATGTTGTCGTAGATCGACATCGGGAACGGGGTCGGCTTCTGGAACACCATGCCGATCCGCGCGCGCAGCAGCGAGATGTCGCGCTTGGTGGTCAGCAGGTTCTCGCCGTCCATCAGGATTTCGCCTTCGGCGCGCTGCTCCGGATAGAGCGCGTACATCTTGTTGAACGTGCGCAGGAGCGTCGACTTGCCGCAGCCCGACGGGCCGATGAACGCCGTCACCTTCCCTTCGGGAATGCGCAGGTTGATGTTCTTCAGCGCGTGGAACTTGTTGTAGAAAAAGTTGAGGTCGTTGACCTCGATCTTCGCGTTCAGCGGCGCCAGCGGGCTGCCATGCACCGCGTCGTGCGTGCCGGCGGGCGCAGCGGTGCGCTCGACGGAATTCAGGTGGCTTTCTGCCATATTCATCGGATCGCTCCGCCGTTACTTTTTCGAGAAGATCGAGCGCGCCAGGACGTTGAGTCCGAGCACCCCGAGCGTAATCAGGAACACGCCCGCCCATGCGAGCGACTGCCATTCGGCGAACGGGCTCATCGCGAACTTGTAGATCGTGACGGGCAGGTTCGCCATCGGCTGGCTCATGTCCCACGAGAAGAACTGGTTCGACAGCGCCGTGAACAGCAGCGGCGCCGTTTCGCCGGCGATCCGCGCGATCGCGAGCAGCACGCCCGTCACGATCCCGCCGACCGACGCGCGCAGCGTGATCTTCAGCACCATGCGCCACTTCGGCGTGCCGAGCGCGACGGCCGCTTCACGCAGTGCGTTCGGCACGAGCTTCAGCATGTTCTCGGTCGTGCGGATCACGATCGGAATCTGCAGCAGCGCAAGCGCAATCACGCCGGCCCAGCCCGAGAAGCGTCCCGACTTCGCGACGACGATCGCGTACACGAACAGGCCGATGACGATCGACGGCGCCGACAGCAGGATGTCGTTGATGAAGCGGATCGTGCTCGCCAGCAGGTTCTTCTGGCCGTATTCGGCGAGATAGACGCCCGCGAGGATGCCGATCGGCGTGCCGACCAGCGTGCCGAAACCGCACAGCAGCAGGCTGCCGACGATCGCGTTCGCCAGACCGCCGCCTTCCGTGTTCGGTGCCGGCGTCGATTCGGTGAACAACTGCAGCGACAGGCCGCCGACGCCGAGGTGCACGGTCGTGTAGAGAATCCACACGAGCCACAGCAGCCCGAACGCCATCGCGCCGAGCGATGCGGTGAGCGCGATCGCGTTGGTGAACTTGCGCCTGCGTTGCAGGCGGTTGCGCATCGCGTCGAGCGCGGCGCCGTTCGGCCCGGGGAAATTCATGATGGGCTCGCTCATTTCTTGCCCTCTCCCTTCTCGAGACGAAGCAGCAGCAGTTTGGAGACGGACAGCACGATGAACGTGATCACGAACAGGATCAGGCCCAGTTCCATCAGCGCGGACGTATGCAGGCCCGGCTGCGCTTCGGCGAATTCGTTCGCGAGCGCCGACGTGATGCTGTTGCCCGGCGCGAACAGCGACACGCTGTCGAGCAGGTTCGTGTTGCCGATCACGAAGGTCACGGCCATCGTTTCGCCGAGCGCGCGGCCGAGGCCGAGCATCACGCCGCCGATCACGCCGGTCTTCGTATAGGGCAGCACGACCTTCCACATCACTTCCCACGTCGTGCAGCCGATTCCGTACGCCGATTCCTTCAGCAGCACGGGCGTGACTTCGAACACGTCGCGCATCACCGACGCGATGTACGGGATGATCATGATCGCCAGGATCACGCCGGCCGCGAGGATGCCGATGCCGATCGGCGCGCCGGACGTCAGCGGACCGACCACCCACACATCCTTGAAGATGCGGCCGATCGGCTTCTGGAAGTATTCGGCGAAGATCGGCGCGAACACGAGCAGGCCCCACATGCCGTATACGATCGACGGAATCGCGGCGAGCAGCTCGATCGCGATGCCGAGCGGGCGGCGCAGCCACACGGGCGACAGCTCGGTGAGGAACAGCGCGATGCCGAAGCTGACCGGCACCGCGATCACGAGCGCGATGATCGACGTCACGAGCGTGCCGTAGATCGGCACGAGCGCGCCGAAGACATCCGAGTTCGGATCCCACTCGGATTGAAACAGGAAGCCGAGGCCGAACTTCTGGATGGTCGGCATCGACGCAATGATCAGAGAAACGATGATCCCGCCCAGCAGCAGCAGGGTCACGATCGCGGCAAGCCATGCGAGGCCGCCGAACAGAACGTCGCCGAGGCGGCTCGGCGCGCGTTGCGACGCGGCGTCGGGGGACCGGGAGGACGTGTAGGAAATTTCAGACATGGGTGCCTGTTCTGGATCGCCGGGCGCCGTGACGCCCGGCCTTACCGCACACACTGCCCGACCGGCACGGCCGGGCAGTGAACCGCTGCAATGCTTACTCCGCGGCGACCGGCTTGCCCGATGCGTCCGTGACCTTCGTCTTCCACTGCTTGCGGATTTCCGCCTCGACTGCCGGCGGCAGCGAGATGTAGTCCAGGCTGTCGGCCGCCTTCTCGCCGTTCTTGAACGCCCAGCTGAAGAACTTCAGCGTTTCGGCGCCCTGCTCCGGCTTGTCCTGCTTCGCGTGCAGCAGCACGAACGTCGCGCCGACGACCGGCCATGCTTCCTTGCCCGGCTGGTTCGTCAGGATCTGGTAGAACGACTTCGACCAGTTCGCGCCGGCCGCGGCGGCCTTGAACGTTTCCGTCTTCGGCTCAACCACCGTGCCCGTCGAATTCTTCAGCGCGGTGTAGACCATGTTGTTCTTCTTCGCGTACGCCCACTCGACGTAGCCGACTGCGCCCGGCAGGCGCTGCACGAAGGCCGCGACGCCGTCATTGCCCTTGCCGCCCGTGCCCGTCGGCCAGTTGACCGTCGTGCCTTCGCCGACCTTCGACTTCCACTCGTCGTTCACCTTCGACAGGTAGTTCGTCCAGATGAAGCTCGTGCCCGAGCCGTCAGCGCGGCGAACGACCGCGATGTCCGTGTCCGGCAGCTTGACCTTCGGGTTCAGTGCAACGATCGCCGGATCGTTCCACTTCTTGATCTTGCCGAGGTAGATGTCGCCGAGCACCGGGCCCGACAGCGTCAGTTCACCGGCCTTCACGCCCGGCACGTTGACGACCGGCACCACGCCGCCGACCACCGTCGGGAACTGGAACAGGCCTTCCTTCGCGAGCTCTTCATCCTTCAGCGGAGCGTCCGAACCGGCAAAATCGACCGTCTTCGCGTTGATCTGCTTCAGGCCGCCCGACGAACCGATACCCTGGTAGTTCACCTTCGCGCCGCCGGACTGCTGGTAGTCGGCAGCCCATTTCGTATAGATCGGCATGGCGAACGTGCTACCTGCGCCCGTGATGTCGGCAGCGTGCGCGGCAACGGCGAAAAGCGCGCCAGCCAGGCCGGCAATCGCGGTTTGCATCAATTTCATGAGACCTCCAGTGTGTGAGCGGATGACTACGGCACCGCGAAGGTTAGGGGCTCCTCATGACGATAATGTGACAATCGATGAAACTGGCGTGACAGTAACATGACTGGTTGAAAGGGTGTATTCGGGGTGGTGCGATGGGCCGCGGAGGCCACGCGCGGCGGCGATGGTGGCAAGAATTGCCGGTCATGGAGGGACGGTATGGGCGCCCTTTCGCGGGGGTGCGCGGGCGATCCTGGCGCGGTGAAAAACAGGCGGGCAATGCCCTGCTCTGCTCGCCGCTTCTGCTCAGGGTCGGATGATTTGTTCGGTCAGATGAGATCCGCGCCGAAGTTCCTTCTATTTAATAGCGCAAACCTTTGCGTCTGATGAATTGCGGCGCCCGAAGGCGCCGCAGGTCGATTCATTGCTGCGGCAGCGCGCACTCGGCCGGAGCGTCGCGCGCCGTCCACGGTTCGGCTCAGCTCGTCGCCATCCGCACCGCGTCGGCGATCGCTTCCGCGTGGCGGGTCGCGTCGGCCGCCTGCTGCGCCTCGACCATCACGCGCAGCACGGGCTCGGTGCCCGATGCGCGGATCAGCACGCGGCCGCTGCCGGCGAGCGCGCCTTCGGCCGCGTCGATCGCCGCACGAATCGATGCGCTGCCCTTCCAGTCCGCGCCCGGCTTCATCCGCACGTTGATCAGCTTCTGCGGGAACAGCGTGACGCCGTCCAGCATCTGCGCGAGCGTGCGGTCGCTGCGCTTGAGCGCGGCGAGCACGAGCAGCGCCGACACGATGCCGTCGCCGGTCGAATGGCGGTCGAGCGACAGGATGTGGCCCGAGCCTTCCGCGCCGAGCTGCCAGCCGCGTTCGCGCAGCTGCTCGAGCACGTAGCGGTCGCCGACCGCCGCGCGCACGAACGGCACGCCCTCGCGCTGCAACGCGACCTCGACCGCGAGGTTCGTCATCAGCGTGCCGACCGCGCCGTCGACCTTGCCGGCCGTCGCGATGCGGTCCTTCACGAGCACGTAGAGCAGCTCGTCGCCGTTGTACAGCCGGCCGGTCGAATCGACGACCTGCAGGCGGTCCGCGTCGCCGTCGAGCGCGATGCCTAGATCCGCATGGTTCGCACGCACCGCGCGCACGAGTGCATCGGGCGCCGTCGCGCCGACGCCGTCGTTGATGTTGAAGCCGTTCGGCGCGACGCCGATCGGGATCACGTCCGCGCCGAGTTCGTGGAACACGTGCGGCGCGATCTGGTACGCAGCGCCGTGCGCGCAATCGATCACGAGCTTCAGCCCGCGCAGGTCGTACGCGGCCGGGAACGTGCTCTTGCAGAACTCGATGTAGCGGCCGGCGGCGTCCTCGAGGCGGCGCGCCTTGCCCAGCCGGTCCGACGATGCGCATTCGAGCGGCTTGTCGAGCCACGCTTCGATCGCGGCTTCGGTCTCGTCGGGCAGCTTGTTGCCGTCCGCGGAGAAGAACTTGATGCCGTTGTCCTGATACGGGTTGTGCGATGCGCTGATCACGACGCCGGCCGACAGGCGCAGCGCGCGCGTCAGGTAGGCGACGCCCGGCGTCGGCATCGGGCCGGCCAGCATCACGTCGACGCCGGCCGCCGAGAACCCGGCCTCGAGGGCGGCCTCGAGCATGTAGCCCGACACGCGCGTGTCCTTGCCGATCAGCACCGTCGGACGCGCACCGGCCGCGACGTCGGCCGTGCCGGCCAGTACCTTGCCGGCCGCATAGCCGAGACGCAACACGAAATCAGGCGTGATGGGCGCCTCGCCTACCGTGCCGCGAATGCCGTCCGTGCCGAAATATCGACGTCCCATGGCGAATCTTCCTCCTTCGTCTTTCTGAATTCTGACTTATCGTTGCCGCGCGGCTTCGCGCACGGCATTCCAGACCTTGAGCGCGTCGACCGTCGCCGCGACGTCGTGCACGCGCACGATCGCGGCGCCGCGCCCGACTGCGCACAGCGCGGCCGCCACGCTTGCCGCGACCCGTTCCATCGGCGGCTTGCCGCCGATCACCGCGCCGAGCATCGACTTGCGCGACATGCCCGCGAGAATCGGATACGCGCGCCCGTCGGGCCGCGCGGGCGCCGTGTCCGCCAAGGCGGCCAGCAGCGCGTAGTTGTCCTCGACCACCGCCTTGCCGAAGCCGAAGCCCGGATCGACGCAGATCCGCTCCGGCGCGATGCCCGCGTCGCGCAGCGCCTGCGCACGCGCGGCGAGAAAGTCGCACACTTCGGTCACGACGTCGCCGTAGTCGGGCTCGCCGACCTGCATCGTCTGCGGCTCGCCGAGCATGTGCATTGCGCACAGTCCGCTGTTGCCCTCGCGCACCGCGTCGATCGCACCCGGCTGGCGGAACCCCCAGATGTCGTTGATCAGATCGGCGCCGGCCGCGAGCGCCGCGCGCATCACGGCCGGCTTGTAGGTGTCGATCGACAGCGGCACGTTCAGCGGCCGCAGCGCCTCGACGAGCGGGATCACGCGCGCGAGCTCCTCGTCGAGCGGCACCGGCGGCGCGCCGGGACGCGTCGACTCACCGCCGATGTCGATCAGGTCGACGCCTTCGGCGATCATCCGCTCGGCCTGGCGCAGCGCATCGTCGCGCGCGAGGAAGCGGCCGCCGTCGGAAAACGAATCGGGGGTTGCGTTGAGGATGCCCATCACGAGCGGGCGTTCGAACGTCAGCGAGAAGCGGCCGCACTGGAGCGGCGCGGGGATGAACGCGGAAACAGCGGAATCGGACACGGGCGGGAGGCGTTGATGAATGCAAAACGGGCCGGTGTGAAGCCACACCAGCCCGTGAACGGTGCTACAGCGGCGCTCAGGCCGGCGAAGCAGGCGCCGGCGCGTTGGCCGGCTTCACTTCGGCGGTCGTGCCGCCACCCGACGAGTCGCCGCCGACAGCCGGCGAGCTCTTCGGCGAGCGCGGCGGACGCCCTTCCATGATGTCGTTGATCTGATCGGCGTCGATCGTTTCCCACTCCATCAGCGCGGCCGTCATTGCCTCGACCTTGTCGCGGTTCTCTTCGAGCAGGCGGCGCGCAAGGTTGTACTGTTCGTCGAGCACGCGGCGGATTTCACCGTCGACCTTCTGCTGCGTCGCTTCCGAGATCGTGCGCGTGAAGCCACGGCCGAACGGACCGTTGTCGCTCTCGTCGTCGACGTAGACCATCGGCCCGAGGGCGTCGGTCATGCCGAAACGGGCCACCATCGCGCGGGCCGTCTGCGTCGCCTTGTTGAAGTCGTCCGACGCGCCGGTGCTGATCAGGTTCAGGAACAGCTCCTCGGCCACGCGGCCACCGAACAGGATCGCCAGGCGATCGAGCAGGTAGTCCTTCGAGTACGTCTCGTTGTCATGCTCCGGCAGCTGCCACGTGACGCCCAGCGCGCGACCGCGCGGGATGATCGTGACCTTGTGCACCGGGTCGGCCTTCGGCAGCAGCTTCGCGATCACCGCGTGGCCCGACTCGTGGTAAGCCGTCGCGCGCTTCGCTTCTTCGCGAATCACCGCCGACTTGCGCTCCGGACCCATGAAGATCTTGTCCTTCGCGTCCTCGAAATCCTGCATCTCGACGATGCGCTTGCCGCGACGGGCGGCGAACAGCGCCGCTTCGTTCACGAGGTTCGCGAGATCGGCGCCCGAGAAGCCCGGCGTGCCGCGCGCGATGACTGCTGCATCGACGTCGTTCGCGATCGGCACCTTGCGCAGGTGCACGCGCATGATCTGCTCGCGGCCGCGGATGTCCGGCAGGCCGACATAGACCTGACGGTCGAAACGGCCCGGACGCAGCAGCGCCTTGTCGAGCACGTCGGAACGGTTGGTCGCGGCGATCACGATCACGCCGGAATTCGCCTCGAAGCCGTCCATCTCGACCAGCATCTGGTTCAGCGTCTGCTCGCGCTCGTCGTTGCCGCCGCCCATGCCGGCGCCGCGATGGCGACCGACCGCGTCGATTTCGTCGATGAACACGATGCACGGTGCGTGCTTCTTCGCCTGCTCGAACATGTCGCGCACACGGGCCGCGCCGACACCGACGAACATTTCGACGAAGTCGGAACCCGAGATGCTGAAGAACGGCACCTTCGCTTCACCGGCGATCGCACGGGCGAGCAGCGTCTTGCCGGTACCCGGAGGGCCGACGAGCAGCACGCCGCGCGGAATGCGCCCGCCCAGCTTCTGGAATTTCTGCGGATCGCGCAGGAAGTCGACGAGTTCGGACACTTCTTCCTTGGCTTCGTCGCAGCCCGCGACGTCGGAGAAGTTGACCGCGTTGTTGTTCTCGTCGATCAGCCGCGCGCGCGATTTCCCGAACGAGAATGCGCCGCCTTTGCCGCCCCCCTGCATCTGCCTCATCATGTAGAACCAGAACACGATGATCAGGATCGTCGGCCCGAGGTAATACAGCGCGGACATCAGCGCGTTCGGCTCGTCGTCCGCCTTGCCGCTGACCTGCACGCCGTACTTCATCAGGTCACCGACCATCCAGATGTCGCCGGGCGACACGATCTGGTATTTCTGGCCATCAGACGGAGTGACGGTGAGGTTGCGCCCCTGCACGATGACGTTCTTGACCTTGCCGTTCTTGGCGTCGTCCATGAACTGCGAATAGGACACACCTTCCTGGACGCGGGGCTTGTCGAACTGCTTGAACACCGTAAACAGCACCAGTGCGATCACCAGCCACACTGCTGCCTTCGAAAACATATTGTTGTTCAAAGCACCACTCCTTCACTCGTAGACGAGCGCCTACATTTTCCTTGCGGCGCTCCTCGGTCATTCTAATCCAGTCCGACCACCCCTGCCATAAGCATTGACAACCGCCGCGATAGCGCTTCGCTTGTCTGGCAAGGGCCGGAGCCCGTTTGCGGCACCGCGCTCCGCGTCACCGCGGTTGCTTCAGCTGCCGGCCCAAAATGAACGTTTCGGACGATTTGTCGCGCGACGCCTTCGGCTTGCGGGGCGCGACCACCTTAAACTGCTGCTTGAACTTCTCGACGATCTGGCTGTAGCCGCTGCCGTGAAAGCATTTCACGAGCAGCGCACCATCCGGCTTCAGATGGTTCTGCGCGAATTCAAGCGCCAGATCGCACAGATGCTCGATGCGTGCTGCGTCCGCCGAGGCTACGCCGGAGAGGTTGGGGGCCATGTCGGAAATAACAAGGTCCACCGCGCGACCTTCGAGCACATCTTCGAGCTGCCGGAGGACGTCGTCCTCGCGGAAGTCGCCCTGGATGAAGTGGACGTCGGCGATCGGCTCCATCGGCAGCAGGTCGAGCGCGATGATCGTGCCGTCGATGCCGCCTTCGCGTTGCGTGTCGCGCTTCTTGCCCTGCGCGAGCTTGTTGCGGGCATACTGGCTCCAGCTGCCCGGCGTCGCGCCGAGGTCGACGATCACCTGGCCCGGACGGATCAGCTTGTCCTGCTCGTCGATTTCCTTCAGCTTGTACGCGGCGCGCGCGCGATAGCCCTCCCGCTGCGCCATTTTGACGTACGGGTCGTTGATGTGGTCGTGCAGCCAGTGCTGGTTGAAGCGGTTTTTTGCCATTCGAGAGAGAGATTGCTGCTATTTGCTTCGTGAAGCCGTGCTTTTGGCGGATAATACGCGTCTTCTTCGCGCGGCTGCGGCCCCTTCTGAGGCCCAAGCCGCGATTTTACGTGGTTTCGGCGCGCGGCTGATGCGGTAACTTCCCGCGATTCGCTTCTGACGCAGCGCCCCTTATCTAGATTTCGACATTTCCATGCCCGCCCTTTCGCTTTCCCCCGCCGAGCGCTCCGCGCTGCGCTCCCAGGCCCATGCGCTCAAGCCCGTCGTGCTGATCGGCGCCGAAGGGCTCACCGACGCAGTGCTGAAGGAAATCAAGGTGCACCTCGCCGCGCACCAGCTGATCAAGATTCGCGTGTTCGGTGACGAGCGCGACGAGCGCGTCGCCATTTACGACGAGATCTGCGACCGCCTGAGCGCCGCGCCGATCCAGCACATCGGCAAGCTGCTGGTGATCTGGAAGCCCGAGGCCGCCGTGGCAACCCCGGCCCGCGGCCGTCGTGCCGGCACGCTGCCGAGCGCGGCCGAAGCCAGCGACGACAGGAAAGGCCGCGCACCGCGCACCGTCAAGGTCGTCAAGGTGTCGCCGAACGCGAGCCCCGTGCGTCGCCCGAAGCCGACCAAGGTCGTCGTGCGCGGCAATGAGCGCGTGACGGCGGGCGGCACGGTGAAGCGCGCGAAAAAGCGTCAGGCCAGCACGAAGCGGCCGCACCAGGACAAGTAATCCTGCCGGGCAGGGCACGGGGCATCCCGTGCCCTGCCCGTGCGGCGCTCAGGCTGTTCAGGCCGTTCCGGAGTCTTGCGCCGGCAGACGCCAGATCAGCATCAGCCCCAGCACGCTCTCGACGAGATAGAACAGGCTCGAGACGCCGTGCAGCATCCCGAAGCGGCTCGCATACGGCGAGTTCGCGATATCGGTGCCCGCTTCCATCGCGGCCACGCGCAGCGCGTTCATGAACGGCTGCAGCGCAAAATACCCGACCAGCACGCACGCGACCATCGCCGCGACGATCCAGCGCACGCGACGATAATCGCCGCTGCCGCGCCGCACCTGCTGATTCGACAGCGCGAGCAGCAGCACGCCGCACACGACACCGAGGATCGCCTCGATGCGAAACAGCTGGGCGGCGACCGTACCGGCCGTCATCCGCTCCAGCGTCTTGAACAGCACGGGCGCGACCGCATACCCGATCGTCAGCAGGCTGCCGACCCACACGGCCGACAGCAGACGGAACACGCGATGCGGCATCACGTCGCCCGGCTTCAGATGTAGCTGACGGAAATGATTTCGTACTCGCGCACGCCGCTCGGCGCCTGCACGGCCGCGACGTCGCCTTCGGACTTGCCGATCAGCGCGCGTGCGATCGGCGAGCTGACCGAGATCAGGCCGTGATCGATATCGGCTTCGTCGTCGCCGACGATCTGATACTTGACGGTGTCGCCCGACTCGAGATCCTCGAGTTCGACCGTCGACGCGAAGACCACGCGGCCCTCGGCATCGAGCACGGTGGGGTCGATGACCTGCGCGGCGGACAGCTTCGATTCGAGTTCCGCGATACGGCCCTCGATGAAGCCCTGCTTTTCCTTCGCTGCGTCGTATTCGGCGTTTTCGGACAGATCACCCTGTGCGCGGGCCTCCGCGATCGCGGTGATCACGGCCGGCCGCTCGACCGACTTGAGGCGCTGCAATTCATCGCGCAGTTGCTCTGCGCCACGCTTTGTCAACGGAATGGTGCTCATAAACGGCTCAATCGATAATAACGGCTATAAAAAAAATCACCGCGATTAAGCGCATTTCCGGTGAACCGGAAACACCGCTTAACCGCGGCACGTGTTGCTTCGACAGGAAACTGACTGCTTAGTTTAGGCGAGCGTGAAGACCTTGTAAATCATAGACTTCCAGATCCTTCAGGTAGCGCAAGCCTTCGACGGCCGCGCGCGCGCCCGACATCGTCGTGTAGTACGTGACCTTGTGCGCCTGCGCGCTCATGCGGATCGAACGCGAATCGGCGATCGCCTGGCGCGTCTCGTCGACCGTCGTGAACACGAGTGCGATCTCGCCGTTCTTGATCATGTCGACGATGTGCGGACGGCCGTCCTTCACCTTGTTGACGACCTTCACCGGCACGCCGGCCGCTTCGATCGCGGCAGCCGTGCCCTTGGTCGCGACGATCGGGTAGCCGAGGTCGTGCAGCATGCGCGCGACTTCGACCGCCTTCGGCTTGTCGGCGTCCATCACGGTCAGCAGCACCGTGCCCGACTCCGGCAGGCGCGAACCGGCCGCGAGCTGCGACTTGAACAGCGCTTCGCCGAACGTCTGGCCGACACCCATCACTTCGCCGGTCGAACGCATTTCAGGCCCGAGGACCGGATCGACGGTCGGGAACTTGACGAACGGGAACACCGCTTCCTTCACGCTGAAGTACGGCGGCTCGACTTCCTTCGTCACGCCCTGCTGCGCGAGCTTCTGGCCGACCATCGCGCGCGCCGCGATCTTCGCGAGCGGCAGGCTGGTCGCTTTCGACACGTACGGCACCGTGCGCGATGCGCGCGGGTTCACTTCGAGCACGTAGATGATGTCCTGCTTCGAACCGTCCGCCTGCGGCACCTGCTGGATCGCGAACTGCACGTTCATCAGGCCGACCACGTTCAGCGCCTTCGCCATCGCGCCCGTCTGGCGCTTCAGCTCGGCCACGGTTTCCTTCGACAGCGAGTACGGCGGCAGCGAGCATGCCGAGTCGCCCGAGTGGACGCCTGCCTGCTCGATGTGCTCCATCACGCCGCCGATGAACACCGCTTCGCCGTCGCAGATGCAGTCGACGTCACATTCGATCGCGTCGTTCAGGAAGCGGTCGAGCAGCACCGGCGAATCGTTCGACACCTTCACGGCCTCGCGCATGTAGCGCTCGAGGTCGCGCGGCTCGTGGACGATTTCCATCGCGCGGCCGCCCAGCACGTACGACGGGCGCACGACGAGCGGGTAGCCGATTTCGGCCGCCAGCGCGAGCGCCTCTTCTTCTGCGCGCGCGGTGCGGTTCGGCGGCTGGCGCAGGCCGAGGTCCTGCAGCAGCTTCTGGAAGCGTTCGCGGTCTTCGGCCGCGTCGATCATGTCCGGCGACGTGCCGACGATCGGCACACCGTGCGCCTCGAGGTCGAGCGCGAGCTTCAGCGGCGTCTGGCCGCCGTACTGGACGATCACGCCGACCGGCTTTTCCTTGTCGACGATCTCGAGCACGTCCTCGAGCGTCAGCGGCTCGAAGTACAGGCGGTCGGACGTGTCATAGTCGGTCGACACCGTTTCCGGGTTGCAGTTGACCATGATCGTTTCGTAGCCGTCCTCGCGCATCGCGAGGGCCGCGTGCACGCAGCAGTAGTCGAACTCGATGCCCTGGCCGATCCGGTTCGGGCCACCGCCCAGCACCATGATCTTCTTGTTGGTGGTCGGCTGCGCCTCGCACTCTTCCTCGTAGGTCGAGTACATGTACGCGGTTTTCGTCGCGAACTCGGCCGCGCAGGTGTCGACGCGCTTGTAGACCGGGCGCACGTTCAGTTCAACGCGGCGCTTGCGGACGTCTTCCGGCGTCGCGCCGAGCAGCTTCGCGAGGCGGCGGTCGGAGAAGCCGCTCTGCTTCAGGAAACGCAGCTCATCGAACGTCAGCGACGCGAGCGTGCGGCCCGACAGCGCCTTTTCCTTCAGGATGATCTGCTCGATCTGCGCGAGGAACCACGGGTCGATCGCGGTTTCCGCGAAGATCTCTTCGGCCGTCATGCCGATACGGAATGCATCGCCGACGTACCAGATGCGATCCGGACCCGGCTCGTGGATCTCGATCGCGATCTCGTCGCGGTCGGTCGACTTCTCGTCGAGACCGTCGACGCCGACTTCGAGGCCGCGCAGCGCCTTCTGGAACGATTCCTGGAACGTGCGGCCGATCGCCATCACTTCGCCGACCGACTTCATCTGCGTGGTCAGGCGCGAATCGGCTTCACGGAACTTCTCGAACGCGAAACGCGGAATCTTCGTGACGACGTAGTCGATCGTCGGCTCGAACGACGCCGGCGTCTGGCCGCCGGTGATTTCGTTCTTCAGCTCGTCGAGCGTGTAGCCGACCGCCAGCTTCGCCGCGACCTTCGCGATCGGGAAGCCGGTCGCCTTCGACGCGAGCGCCGATGAACGCGACACGCGCGGGTTCATCTCGATGACGACCATGCGGCCGTCCTTCGGGTTGATCGAGAACTGCACGTTCGAGCCGCCCGTGTCGACGCCGATCTCGCGCAGCACCGCGAGCGATGCGTTGCGCAGGATCTGGTATTCCTTGTCGGTGAGCGTCTGCGCCGGCGCGACCGTGATCGAGTCGCCGGTGTGCACGCCCATCGGGTCGAGGTTTTCGATCGAGCACACGATGATGCAGTTATCGGCGCGGTCGCGCACGACTTCCATCTCGTATTCCTTCCAGCCGAGCAGCGATTCCTCGATCAGCAGTTCGCGCGTGGGCGACAGGTCGAGGCCGCGCTTGCAGATCTCTTCGAACTCTTCACGGTTGTACGCGATGCCGCCGCCCGAGCCGCCGAGCGTGAACGACGGACGGATCACGATCGGATAGCCGCTGCCGCCGGTGTACGCCATGATCTCGGCGTGGACCTGGGTCGCCTCTTCCATCGAATGCGCGATGCCCGACTTCGCCGAGCCGAGACCGATCTTGGTCATCGCGTCCTTGAACTTCTGGCGGTCTTCCGCCTTGTCGATCGCTTCCGGCGACGCGCCGATCAGCTCGACGCCGAATTTCTCGAGCACGCCGTGGTGATGCAGGTCGAGCGCGCAGTTCAGCGCGGTCTGGCCGCCCATCGTCGGCAGGATCGCGTCCGGGCGCTCCTTCTCGATGATGCGCGCGACGACTTCCCACGTGATCGGCTCGATGTACGTGACGTCGGCCGTGTTCGGGTCGGTCATGATCGTCGCCGGGTTGCTGTTCACGAGGACGACCTTGTAGCCCTCTTCACGCAGCGCCTTGCAAGCCTGCGCGCCCGAATAGTCGAACTCGCAAGCCTGGCCGATGATGATCGGGCCGGCGCCGATGATGAGGATGCTTTTGATGTCTGTGCGTTTTGGCATGGCTTGTGAATTCAGTAAGTAATCTTTGTCGTGGCGTTGTCGCGGGTCGGCCGGCTGCGCTCAACTCATGGTGGCGAGCGCGAGTTTCACCGAGAAACCGATGAACAGGCCGCCCACGCTGCTCGCCGCACCCGCCGCGAGCTTGCGGCGGCGGCGGAAATGCTCGGCGAGCCGCGCGCCCGCGAAGATCAGCGTGCTCAGGTACAGGAAGCTCGCGCATTGCGCGATCGCCCCGAGCACGACGAACGACAGCGCGGGATGCGGGAATGCCGGGTCGACGAACTGGATGAAGAACGAGATGAAGAACAGGATCGCCTTCGGATTCAGGAGGCTCACGATCAGCGCCTTGCGGAACGGCTTGTCGAACGACCGCTCGCCGTCGACCGCAAGCGGCGCGTCGGCCGGCGCATCGGCGCGTGCGCGCAGCTTGCGCCACGCGCCGCGCAGCATCCCGGCGCCGATGTACAGCAGATACGCGGCGCCGCCGTACTTGACGACGGAGAACAGCACCGGGTTCGCCTTCAGCAGCGACGCGACGCCCGCGGCGGACAGCACCATCAGCACCGTATCGCCAACGAACACGCCGCAGGCCGCGCGATAGCCGGCCTTCACGCCGCGCTGCGCCGCGAGCGACAGCACGTACATCGAGTTCGGCCCCGGCAGCAGGATGATGAAGATCACGCCGAACACGTAGGTCCAGATATCCGTGATGCCGAGTGCGTGGCCGAACATGATGCGAATCTCCCGTTCTTCGGTTGCTTCAGTGGCGTCAGGCGTTGCGCTGCTGCGCCGCGTCCATCAGGGCGGTGAAACGGTCGAACAGATAGCCGATGTCGTGCGGGCCGGGCGACGCTTCCGGGTGACCCTGGAAGCAGAACGCCGGCTTGTCGGTCAGCTCGAAGCCCTGCAGCGTGCCGTCGAACAGCGACACGTGCGTCACGCGCGCGTTGGCCGGCAGCGAATCCGCGTCGACCGCGAAGCCGTGGTTCTGCGACGTGATCACCACGCGGCCGTCGCCGAGATCCTTCACCGGATGGTTCGCGCCGTGGTGGCCCGTCTTCATCTTCAGCGTCTTGGCGCCGACCGCGAGCCCCATGATCTGGTGGCCGAGGCAGATGCCGAAGGTCGGCACGCCGCGCTCGATGAATTCCTTCGTGGCCGCGATCGCGTAGTCGCACGGCTCCGGGTCGCCGGGGCCGTTCGACAGGAAGATGCCGTCCGGATTCAGCGCGAGCGCGTCGGCCGCGCTGGCCTGCGCCGGCAGCACCGTCACCTGGCAGCCGCGCTCCGCGAGCATGCGCAGGATGTTGTACTTGACGCCGAAGTCGTACGCGACGACGCGGTACTTCGGCGATTCCTGCATCCCGTAGCCGCCTTCGAGGCGCCATTCGGTCTGCTTCCACTCGAACGGCTTCGTGGTCGACACGACCTTCGCGAGATCCATGCCGGCGAGGCCCGGGAACGAGCGCGCGAGCTCGATCGCCTTTGCCTCGTCGTCCGAACCGGCCAGGATGCAGCCGTTCTGCGCGCCCTTGTCGCGCAGGATACGGGTCAGCTTGCGGGTATCGATGCCGGCGATCGCGACGACGCCTTCGTCGCGCAGGTAGTCGCCGAGCGTGCGGTCCATGCGGAAGTTCGATGCGAGCGTGGGCAGATCACGGATGATCAGGCCGGCGGCATGGACTTTCGTGGCTTCGACGTCTTCGGCGTTGATGCCGACGTTGCCGATATGCGGGTAGGTGAGCGTGACGATCTGACGCGCATAGCTCGGATCGGTCAGGATTTCCTGATAGCCGGTAATCGCGGTGTTGAACACGACTTCACCGATCGTATGGCCTTCGGCCCCGATCGAATAACCACGAAAGACCGTGCCGTCGGCGAGTGCAAGCAAGGCGGGAGAAAAAGACGGCAACACGGGAGGCTCCTTGGGGAACACCCTGCTGCCGACCTGTTTACCCTGCCGCGCGAGCGCCGCGCTGCGTAGGCGCGCGGAGTCGCTAGCTGGACGCGACCTGCGTTGTCGAGACGCGAACCCGGCGCGTGGCGCACGAAGCTTCGCGGCATCGCCCGACAGGCGGCGTGCGGCGGATGAACGGGATGAGTGAGGTAGGCGCTAGGGTGCGAGGTTGATCAGCACAAACTTTCAAATTATAGCCCGAAAATGGCCCTATCTTCAATCGATATGGCCGCCCGATCGTGCATGCGGCGCGCCGCGCCTGACGCCGCGGCGACCGCGCGCCGCGCGCGCTGCTGCGGCCCCGTTTGCGCAGGCCGCCCTACTCGTCAGCGTACCGCCGGATCACCCTGCTTGCCAGTGCCGCGCGCAGGCCACGCGTACCAGACCGCGCTCGCGAGCTGCAGCGCGAGCAGCGCGCTCCACGCGCTGACGTGCGCGGCGGCCGGATAATGGCCATCGATCGCCGGCCAGTGCGACAGCACCGCGCCGATGCCGATCTGGAACGCAAAGATCAGCACGAAGATCACGAGCGTGAGCGTCGTGTTCGCGCGGCCGATCAGATGGGCCGGGAAATGACGGGCCAGCACCGCATAGGTCAGGATCCCGACGCCGCCGAACATCCCGTACGCCGCCCACAGTACGGCCGGCGGCAGCGGGATGCGCGCGACGATCGCGGCTTGCGTCGCGACGAACAGCGCCATGCCGACGCCGCAAAACGCCTGGACGGACACCCCGCGCCGCTCGAGCACGCGCGCCGCCGCGCCGAAGCCGACGCAGCCGGCCATCATCGCGAAGCCAAGCACCGACACGAGTTGGGCCGCGCGCTGCGCATCGAATCCCGCGACATCGCGCAGGTACGGCCCGACCCACAGCGACTGCATCGCATAGAACACGCCCTGCGTGACGACCGAGAATGACGAGATCTTCCAGAACGCGCGGCTGCTCAGGATGTGCCAGGTGCCCTTGAACTGGCTGACGAGCCCGCCCTGGTGGCGTGGCTGTTCGGCTTCCGGCGCGCCGAAGCCGATCGCGGCGGCGACGACGATCGTCAGCACCGCGAGGCCGCCGCAGATCGCGCGCCAGCTCGCGAGCCCGAGCAGCCAGGTCAGCGGCGAGCCGACCGCGACGCCGCCGAGGCCGCCGACCGCCATCACGAGACCGTTGAGGAGCGGCAACCGGCCGACCGGAAAATGCTGAGCGAGCGCCTTGAACGCCGCACCGAGGCACACCGAGACGCCGACGCCGATCAGGAGCCGGCCGATCATCATCGTGCCGAGGTCGTGCGCGACGCCGAACACCGCGGCGCCGGCCGCCGCGAACAGCAGCATCCCGGCCGTCACGCGGCGCGGGCCGAAATGGTCGAGCAGCACGCCGGCCGGAATCTGCGCGCCGGCGAAGCCGAGAAAATACAGACTGGTGAGCAGCCCGAGATCGGCGGCCGACAGCCCGAGCTCGTGCGTGACGAACGGCGCGAAGCCGAGATTGACGCCGCGGAACACATACGACACGAAATACCCGATCGCAAACAGCGCGAGCACCCTCGCCTGCACCGATGACATCGCCTCTCCTTGTTGTTCCACGTCCCGCGCGACAGCGGCCGCGCCGCCGCGCACAAATGAAAACGCCGTCACCTCGGTGACGGCGTTGCCTCGCGCTTCGTCGGATGATAACGCAATCGCGCGGCCCGGATGGGCCGCCGCGTTGCGACCGCGACCGCGTTACTTCTTCTTGGCCTTGCTGGCAGCAACCTTGGCCGGCGCCGCCTTCGCGGGAGCCGCCTTGGCCGCGCGGGCCGCCGGCTTCGCGGCAGCGTGCTTCGCGCCACGCGACTTGCCGCCGACGGACAGGCTCGCGCGCTCGATATGCGCACCGGCCGCCGACGTCGCGATCCGCTCCGGACCCGGCTCGGCCGGCACCGCACGGCCGACCGGCACGTGCAGCACGAGCGCCTGGCCCGGCATCACCATATCGCGGTGCGTGCGGTTCCATGCCTTCAGCTGGCCGACCGACACGCCGTAGCGACCGGCGAGTGCGGCCATCGACTGCTTGCGGCGCACGCGGATCAGCATCTTGCGCGTGTCGGGCACGTCGGGCTCCATCGCGAGCACGCCATTTTCGGCGACGTCCGCGCTGATGTCCTCGTCGTCGTCATCGCCACGCGGCACGACGATCGTCGAACCCGGCTTCAGGCGCATGCCGGCCGGAATCTTGTTGATCGACATCAGCGTATCGGCGTCGACACCGATCTTCTCGGCGATCGCGGCCGGACGCGCGCGCTCGCTGACCGTGTAGGTGGTCCACGACGACAGCTGGCCGTTGTGCGCCTTCAGGTTCTTCTCGAACGCCGCCGCATTGTCGAACGGCAGCAGGATCTGCGGCTCGGTCGCGCCGAGGATCACCGGCTTCGCGAACGACGGGTTCAGCGAGCGGAATTCGTCGAGCGACAGGTTCGCGAGCTTCGCGGCCACCGCCACGTCGATGTCGCGCGACGTCGTGACCGTCACGAAATACGGGTGGTTCGGGATGTCCGGCAGCACGAGGCCATACTGCTGCGGGCTCGCGATGATGTTCTTCACCGCCTGCAGCTTCGGCACGTAGTTGCGCGTCTCGTTCGGCATCCGCAGGCTCTGGTAGTCGGTCGGCAGGCCGGCCGCCTGGTTGCGCGCGATCGCGCGCTGCACGTTGCCCTCGCCCCAGTTGTACGCGGCCAGCGCCAGATACCAGTCGCCGAACATGTCATGCAGGCGCGACAGGTAGTCGAGCGCGGCGCTCGTCGACGCGAGCACGTCGCGACGCTCGTCCTGCCACATGTTGCGCTTGAGGTTGTACGTGCGGCCCGTGCCCGGCATGAACTGCCACATGCCGGCCGCCTTCGCGACCGACAGCGCCTGCGGGTTGTACGCGGATTCGATGAACGGCAGCAGCGCGAGCTCGGTCGGCATGTGGCGCGCCTCGAGTTCCTCGACGATGTGATACAGGTACTTCTGCGAGCGCTCGGTCATGCGCTGCACGTAATCGGGACGCTGCGTGTACCACGTGGTCTGCATGTCGACGAGGTCGCTCTGCAGGTCGGGCATCTGGAAGCCGCGACGGATGCGGCCCCAGAGATCGGAGTCCGCACTGGTCAGGTCGCCGACGGATTGCTTGTCGACGTCGACAGTTTCTTTGGCGGTGGCTGATTTACGGAGGTAGTTGGACGTCGCCTGCGAATCGGCGGCGTTGTTGGCGACAGGAGCCTGGCTCGCACAAGCGGCGAGCAGCAGGACCACCATCGCACTCAATATAAGTCGCATGAAAATCTCGGCTTCCGACGGCTGGAAATTGCAGGCGATACTACGGAAGTGCGTGCTTCACGTCAATAAAAACACCGAAAACTCAGCGAAATCCTACATTTGGAGCAATTTTTACAGGCGCCACCTGAGGTTTGGAGTCCTCCGGAATGCGTCATCGGAAACGATTTTTCCATTCGCGCATCAGCGTGAATGCCGCCAGACGATCCGGCACCGTTTCGTGCAGCTCGGCCTCGAGCGTCGCATGGATGGCCGTGCTGTCCGCGCGCATGAACGGGTTCACGGCACGTTCGTGTGCGATCGTGGTGGGGAGCGTCGGCACGCCGCGCGCGCGCAGCGCCTGCGCGTCGTCGCGCCACGCGGCGAGCGCCGCATTGCCCGGTTCGCACGCGAGCGCGAAGCGGATGTTCGACAGTGTGTATTCGTGTGCGCAATGCACGCGCGTGTCGCCGGGCAGCGCCGCGAGCGCGTCGAGCGATGCGAGCATCTGCGCGGGCGTGCCTTCGAACAGGCGGCCGCAGCCGCACGAGAACAGCGTGTCGCCGCAGAACACGTGCGGCGTGGCCGCGCCTTGGCCGGCCTTGCCTGCGCCGGCCGCGCCTACGCCGGCCGCGCCGACGCCGGCCGCCTGGAAATACGCGATGTGGCCGCGCGTGTGACCGGGCACGTCGAGCACGTCGAACGCGAGCGCCGGTGCGTCGAGCGTCACGCGATCGCCGCCCGCGAGCGGCCGCGTGACCACGCCGATCGCCTCGGCTGCCGGGCCGTAAACCACGAGCGGCGCATCGTCCGGTTGGCTATCTCGCAGTGCGGCGACACCGCCGACATGGTCGGCGTGGTGGTGCGTGAGTAAAATAGCGGTCAACCGCCAGCCGCGTTCCGCAAGAACACGGCGTACCGGCGCGGCTTCACCCGGATCGACGGCGATCGCATCGCGGCCGTCCGACACGAGCCAGATGTAGTTGTCTTCGAATGCCGGCACCGGCACGTATTCCAGCTCGTTCATGGGCGCGCAATCAACGTTATGTCCGATCCACAAATTATAGACTGGCCCGCCTGGACCGACTCGCCGCCCGGCCGCTACGTGCTGGGCTGGGAGCAGGCGCAGCTCGACCGGATCGTGTCCGACGTGTTCGGGTTTCACGCGCTCCAGCTCGGCCTGCCGCAGCTCGACGCGCTGCGCGAGAACCGCATGCCGTATCGCGGCCTCGTGCTCGATCCGGCGAGCGGCGCGAGCGCGCCCTACCAGTATCCGTGGGCGCGCGAGGCGCGCGGGCCCGAACATGCGCCGGCCGATCGCAGCACGACGTGGTGCGACCTCCTAGACCTGCCGTTCGAGTCGCAGAGCGTCGACCTGATCGTGATGCCGCACACGCTCGAATTCACGTCCGACCCTCACCGCCTGCTGCGCGAGGCCGAACGCGTGCTGATGCCGGAAGGCCAGCTCGTGATCACCGGATTCAATTCGCTGAGCCTGTGGGGCATGCGGCAATCGTTCGGGCGCATGGCGAACCGCCCGTTCGTGCCGGCCGCGCGCGATCAGATCGCGTTCATCCGGCTCAAGGACTGGATCAAGCTGCTCGGCTTCGATCTCGAGCGCGGCCGTTTCGGCTGCTACCGGCCGCCGCTCGTCACCGACAAATGGCTTGCCCGCTACGGCTTCATGGAAGCCGCCGGCGACCGCTGGTGGCCGATCTTCGGCGCGGTCTACATGGTCACGGCCGTCAAGCGCGTGCGCGGCATGCGCCTCGTCGGCCAGATCAAGATGAAAAAGCCCGTGCTCGCGCCGGGCCTGACGCCGGCGGCCACCCCGACCACCCATCAAGAACACTCATGACCACCGACACCATCGACATTTATACCGACGGCGCCTGCAAGGGCAACCCCGGCCCCGGCGGCTGGGGCGCCCTGCTGCGCTACGGCGACCGCGAAAAAGAGCTGTTCGGCGGCGAGCCCAACACGACCAACAACCGCATGGAATTGATGGGCGTGATCGGCGCGCTCGAAGCGCTCAAGCGGCCGTGCCGCGTGATCGTCCATACCGACTCGCAGTACGTGCAGAAAGGCATCAGCGAGTGGATCCACGGCTGGAAGAAAAAAGGCTGGGTCACCGCGGCGAAGACGCCGGTGAAGAACGCCGACCTGTGGAAGCGGCTCGACGCGCTCGTCGTACAACACGAGATCGAGTGGCGCTGGGTGAAGGGCCACGCCGGCCATCCCGAAAACGAACGTGCGGACGCGCTCGCGAATCGCGGCGTCGAATCGCTCGTGGCCTGAACCCAGGCCACCCTATTGTCTTTCCCGATTTATCCGACATGCGCCAGATCATTCTCGATACCGAAACCACCGGCCTGAACCCCCGCACGGGCGACCGCCTGATCGAAATCGGCTGCGTCGAGCTGCTGAACCGGCGGCTCACCGGCAACAACCTGCACATCTACGTGAACCCCGAGCGCGACAGCGATCCGGGCGCACTGGCCGTGCACGGCCTCACCACCGAGTTCCTGAGCGACAAGCCGAAGTTCGCGGAAGTCGTCGACCAGATTCGCGACTTCGTGAAAGACGCCGAGCTGATCATCCACAACGCGCCGTTCGACCTCGGGTTCCTCGACGCCGAATTCGCACGGCTCGACCTGCCGCCGTTCACCGAACATTGCGGCGGCGTGATCGACACGCTCGTGCAGGCCAAGCAGATGTTCCCCGGCAAGCGCAATTCGCTCGACGCGCTGTGCGACCGGTTCGGCATCAGCAACGCGCACCGCACGCTGCACGGCGCACTGCTCGACTCGGAGCTGCTCGCCGAGGTCTATCTCGCGATGACGCGCGGCCAGGACAGCCTCGTGATCGACATGCTCGACGACGCAGGCGCCGATGGCAGCGCGGCGAACGGCCAGCGCGTGTCGCTCGCGTCGCTCGCCCTGCCGGTTCTCGCGGCGAGCGACGACGAGCTCGCCGCCCACCAGACGCAGCTCGACGAACTCGACAAGTCGGTCAAGGGCACGTGCGTGTGGCGCCAGTCCGCCGAGGTGGATACCGCTGAAGCCGCTTGACGCGGCGTCCCCCGCGCTCGAAAGTCTCGAAAGTCCCGCCTGCAGCCGCGCTTACGCGCGCGGCTGCAGCGCGATGACAGCCATCCCGCCGAGCGCGAGCACCGCGCCCGCCGCATCCCAGCGCGTCAGCGCGACGCCGTCGACCACCCGCAGCCAGATCAGCGCCACCGCGATATACACGCCGCCGTACGCCGCGTACGTGCGCCCCGCGGCGCTCGGGTGCAGCGTCAGCAGCCACGCGAACAGCGCGAGCGACAGCGCGGCCGGCACCAGCAGCCATACGGGCCGCCCGCCCTTCAGCACGAGCCACGGCAGGTAGCAGCCGACGATTTCGGCCAGCGCGGTAACGGCGAACAGCGCCGCGATCTTCATCAATTCGGTCATCCGGTTCCTCGTGAATTCTCCTGTCGCCCGGCGGGCCGCGCGACCCCGCCGCGCGCCGCCGATCATACCGGAGCCGAGCGCGCCAGAACCCCCGTCCCACGGGGGACTCCGGGCAATTTGCACGATCGTCTGTCATCGTGCTATCATGTCGCCTGTTTCAACATTCAATCTCTGTCTATTCGATTTCGAGAGAAGTCCGTCCGCACGTTGCGGGCCGGTGCTTCGACCGGAATTGCATCCACAGGAAAGCCCGCCCGACAGGCCCGCTTTTCTCGTTTCGTTGCCCCTCCGGGGCAGTTGCCGGAACGCCGGACCTCGTCCGCACCGGCATCCGCCGCTCGCATCACGCGGCCCATTCTTCATGAGCGCACCGTCGCGACGGCCCATCGGGCCCGCGTCGAAGCAACCCCTTACGGCCTCTTGCTGCCCCCTGTGCAGTAAGCGCTTAAAGGCTTGCCCCGACGCGCAGCACACGACATCGCGCTCGCCGGCAAACCGTGTCGGACGGCTCGCCCGTTCCGGCGCAGTCAAAGGAGTGCATGACCTTGACCGCAACACACGTCAGCCCGACCGCTGCTTCTTCCTCCGCTTCGTCCGAGGCCCCGCTCGCCGCGGACGACATTACCGTCGTCGACCAGAGCCTGCTCAAGCGCGCCGTCAGCGCGATGGCCATCGGCAATGCGATGGAATGGTTCGACTTCGGCGTCTACAGCTATATCGCCGTCACGCTCGGCAAGGTGTTCTTCCCGTCGAGCAGCCCGTCCGCGCAGCTGCTCGCGACCTTCGGCACGTTCGCGGCCGCGTTCCTCGTGCGTCCGCTCGGCGGCATGGTGTTCGGCCCGCTCGGCGACCGCATCGGCCGCCAGCGCGTGCTCGCCGCCACGATGATCATGATGGCCGTCGGCACCTTCGCGATCGGCCTGATTCCCAGCTATGCGTCGATCGGCATCATGGCGCCCGTGCTGCTGCTCGTCGCCCGCCTCGTGCAGGGCTTCTCGACCGGCGGCGAATACGGCGGCGCCGCCACCTTCATCGCCGAGTTCTCGACCGACAAGCGCCGCGGCTTCATGGGCAGCTTCCTCGAGTTCGGCACGCTGATCGGCTATGTGATGGGGGCTGGCGTGGTCGCGCTGCTCACCGCATCGCTGTCGCAGGAAGCGCTGCTGTCGTGGGGCTGGCGCGTGCCGTTCCTGATCGCGGGCCCGCTCGGCCTGATCGGTCTGTACATCCGGATGAAGCTCGAGGAAACGCCGGCGTTCAAGCGCCAGGCCGAAGAGCGTGAAGCGCAGGACAAGGCCGTGCCGAAGACGCGCTTTCGCGAAACGCTGCTGCGCAACTGGCGCGCGCTGCTGCTCTGCGTCGGCCTCGTGCTGATCTTCAACGTGACCGACTACATGGTGCTGTCGTACCTGCCGAGCTTCATGTCGTCGACGCTGCATTTCGACGAATCGCACAGCCTCGTGCTGGTGCTGATCGTGATGGTGCTGATGATGCCGCTGACGCTCGCCGCCGGCCGCCTGTCGGACAAGATCGGCCGCAAGCCCGTGATGCTGGCCGGCTGCGTCGGCCTGCTGGTGCTGTCGATCCCGTCGATGATGCTGATCCATGCGGGCACCACGGCGTCGGTGTTCAGCGGGCTGCTGATCCTCGGCGTGCTGCTGTCGTGCTTCACCGGCGTGATGCCGTCGGCGCTGCCGGCGCTGTTCCCGACCGAGATCCGCTACGGCGCGCTCGCGATCGGCTTCAACGTGTCGGTGTCGCTGTTCGGCGGCACGACGCCGCTCGTCACCGCGTGGCTCGTCGACGTGACCCACAACCTGATGATGC
This sequence comes from Burkholderia sp. SIMBA_051, assembly GCF_046534915.1. Taxonomy (NCBI): domain Bacteria; kingdom Pseudomonadati; phylum Pseudomonadota; class Betaproteobacteria; order Burkholderiales; family Burkholderiaceae; genus Burkholderia; species Burkholderia sp. SIMBA_051. The sequence continues at coordinate 497,218 of NZ_JAWRXS010000004.1, forward strand.
CCGCGTACTACATGATGGGCGCCGCCGTGATCGGCATCGTGTCGGTCGTCGCGCTCGCCGAAACCGCGCGCCAGCCGCTCAAGGGCTCGCCGCCGGCCGTCGCGTCGCATCGTGAAGCCCACCAGCTGGTGCGCCAGCTGCGCGAGGAAGAGGACACGGAGATCTACGGCGTCGTGTCGGCCGCCCGTGCCTGAGCGTTATAAATGAAAAAGCCCCGGCCGAAGCCGGGGCTCGATTGAATCCGATCGGCCCGACCGGCGCTTGCGCCGGCCGGGCTTTTTTTCGTCTGCGCGGCGCACGGGCGTTCATGCGTGCGCTTCGCCGTTGCGGGAGAAGATCAGTGCACGTGAACGCGACATCGCAGCCTGCGCGCCGCGCGCGGCGACAATCAGGCCGACCTGGCCGAGATTGAAATCGCGCTCGACCATCAGCTGCGTCAGCGCGGCAAGCGGCAACACGACGGACGGGTGGTACAGGCTCGATTCGATCAGGGCTCTCATCTTCGGCTCCATCAGGCAATGCGTATTCGATGGAGTGGATTCTAGGGACCGGGTGCCTCCGGATAAATGGCACGAATGCGAAGTCACTTGTCAGCGGCCGAGAACAATCGGCTGGGCCTTGCCGGACGGGGCCGAGCGGGTCGCGAGGGGCGACCGGGGGACCGTAAAAAGGCCGCGCGCGCCGTTGTTTTGCGCACGCTGCGCCGAACGGCCGGCGAAAAACGGGCGGGCTGGCAGTCACGGACGACCGGGTCAATCCGTGCCGGATGCCGGCCCAGATCCCGATGCGGCCACACGCACGCCGGTCGCGCCCCGCCCCCTCGATCCGCCGCCGCCCGCCGCGAGCGACGCCAGCTTCAGTCGAGCGGCGTCTCGACGAACGCCGGCAGCAATTCCGCGCGCGCCGAATGCGCGGCGAGCGCCGGATAACGGGCCGGATCGATCCGCGCGAGCGCCGGGTAATCGGCGGTCATGAACTGCGTGAAACGCCATGCGACGGCGACGGTCACGTCCGACTGCAGCAGGCGCGCGCCGCCGAGCCAGCCGTTCGCGGCCGCGACGAGCGGCTCGAGTTCGCCGTATGCGGCCTCGAGCTGGCTCAGCACCCGCTCGAGCCACGGTGCGTGCTGCTTGTCGGCCGGCCGCAGCGCCTGCTCGTACACGACCTGCACCGTCTTCTCGGCCGCCGCCAGCGCGAAACCGACCGGCACGAGCGCGCGCAGCCGCGCGTCGGCGGCGTCGGGCAGCAGGCGCCGCTCCGGCGCGACGCGATGGTCGAGGTAGTCGACGATCAGCGACGAATCGATCAGCGTCGTGCCGTCGTCGGTCACGAGCGTCGGTGCCTTCACGACCGGGCTGAACGTCCGGAACCGGTCGAAGTGGCGGAACACCGACACCGACTCGTGTTCGAACGGCAGGTCGAGCAGCCTCGCCGATATGGCCACACGGCGCACGAACGGGGAATCCAGCATGCCGATCAGCTTCATTGCAACGCTCCGCTTGAGGGGAATGGGAGCGACGACTGTAGCAGCGCCGTGCGTCGCCGCCTAGCGCGACGCATGCCCGCTGCATGCTTGATCCACGTCACCCGGTGACGATTTTTTCGACACCCGCTGTGCGGCCGGAGTGACCATAATGCAGATTCACGCCCCTTCCGCGCCAGGTTTGCCATGTGGTACGCCGTCGTCGAGCAGCAGCGGGAATGGATGCGCGCGTGGCGCGAAGCGACGCGTCATGCGTTCGACGTGTGGCCCGCCGAGACGCTGCCGCACGCCGCGTCGTCGTGTTATGACGACCTGTTCGAGCCGCTGCTCGGGCCGGCCGTGGAGCCGCCGCGCTTCGAGATCCGGCGGCCGGCCGTCGACGAGCGGATCGTCGCGCACACGCCGTTCTGCCAGTTGAGGCGCTTCGCGCGCGACGACACCCGACGCACGATGCTGCTGTGCGCGCCGCTCGCCGGTCACGCGGCCGTGGTGATGCGGGAGACCGTCGAGGCGCTGCTCGCGGACGGCGACGTGTGCGTGACCGACTGGGTCAATGCGCGCGACGTGCCGCTCGCGGCCGGCCGCTTCGGGCTCGACGAATACGTGGCGACGCTCGACGGCTTCGTCGACGCGCTCGCACGCGACGCCCGGCCGCTGCATGTCGTCGCCGTGTGCCAGGCCACCGTGCCCGCGCTCGGCGCGCTCGCGCTGCGCGCCGCGCGCGGCCTCGCGCCACCCGCGAGCGTCACGCTGATCGGCGGGCCGCTCGACGCGCGCATCAACCCGAGCTCGCTCGGCACGACCGCCGCGTCGCGTTCGCTCACGTGGTGCCGCCGCCATCTGATCGACATCGTGCCGCCCTGCTTCCCCGGCCGCGGCCGGCATGTGTTCCCGACCTATCTCCAGCAAGGCGAAATCGCGCTGCTGTATCCGCAACGCCTCCTGACGCTGATCGAGGAGTACGCGCGCGCCGCGTCGCGCTTCGACCTGACGGCGCTGGCGGACGCGCGGCGCGCGCTGCGCGAATACACGGCGCTGCTCGACATGCCGGCCGAATACTTCCTCGATACCGTCGATGTCGTGTTCCAGCGAATGTGTTTGCCGAACGGCACGTGGGACGTCGGCGGCCGGCGCGTCGAGCCGGCCGCGCTGCGCGGCGTTTTGCTGCTGACGGTGGAAGGCCGTTGCGACGCCGTCACCGGCGCCGGCCAGACGCATGCGGCGCTCGACATGTGCGGCGGCCTCGCGGCCGGCGAGCGCCATCGTGTCGATATCGACGATTGCGATCACTACGGGCTGTTCACGGGCGACCGCTGGCGCGGCGACGTCCATCCGGCGCTGCAGCGCGTGTTCGCGCAAGCCGAAGCCGCTCGCCCGGCAGCGCGCCGGCGCCGGGTCAGGCGGACGTGATGTCGTCGTCCTGCGCGCGGGACGCCTCGAGCAGCGCACGCACCTCGTCGTCCCCTGTCTGGTCGAAACGCGCGTAGAACTGGCTGATCCCGAAGAACAGGTACGGCTGCGACACCGTCACGAACGCGTCGGCCAGACCGTCGAACACGTGCCGCGCGCCCGCTGGCGCGACCGGTGCGGCGGCCACGATGCGCGCGGGATGGCGCTCGCGCAGCGCCTGCAGCGCGACGCGCATCGATGCGCCGGTCGCGACGCCGTCGTCGACGACGATCGCGATGCGGCCGTCGACCGGCAGCGGCGCCCGGCCGCCGCGATACAGCGCGTCGCGGCGTTCCAGTTCGACGGTTTCGCGCGCGATCACGTCGGCCAGCTGGCCATCGGTCACGCCCATCGCGCGAATCGCCGCGTGTTGCAGGTGGATCACCCCGCCGGTCGCGATCGCGCCGATCGCGAATTCGGGATCGGACGGCATGCCGAGCTTGCGCACGACCAGCACGTCGAGCGGCGCGCGCAGCGCCAGCGCGACCTGGTATGCCACCGGCACGCCGCCGCGCGGCAGCGCGAGCACGACGACGTCGCCACGCCCCGCATAGTCGTGCAGCGCGTGCGCAAGCCGGAGACCCGCGTCGGCGCGATCGGCAAAACACTCGGTCACGATCGGCTCCCTGCGTGGCGCCGCATGCGCGATACCCGCGCCGGCGCCTGTCCAACGAGCATGGTTCATCGGACGCGCCGATGCAAGCGGGGTCACACCGGCGTGGAAGGCTGCGGATTGCGGTTTGGGGCTTGCCGCGCGGAAAGGGGCGATGGAGTTCGCCCGGGCGGGCTCGCTGGTCAGAGGCCGCCGGCCTGCCGGTACAGCCGCCAGAACGACTGCGCGTACGACTGCGCAAGCTCCGGCGCGCGCTGGAACACGTTCACCGTTTCCGCGCGCGCGGTGGCGTCGTCGGACAGCGTCGTCAGCGCGACGCTGTCGTCGACGATCACGAAGCGCGGCGCCGGATCGCCGTGGCGCGAGTCGATCGCGACGTCAATGCCGGCCGATTTCAGATAGCCGGCGCCGCTGTACTTGCCGGCACGCGACGAACGCACCAGCACGACCCGCACTTCGATCCCGCGCGAGCGCGCCGTACGCAGCGCGGCGGCGACCGCGGGCGGCACATACGCGTAGCCTGCCAGCAGCACACGGCGCTGCGCTTGGCCGATCAGGTCGACGGTCGCATCGGCCGCCGCATTGTCATACGAAAAGTACGTACCGACCGACGCGGCGTCGGACGGAATCGGGCTGGCGTGGGCGCTCGTCGCGCAGCCGAGCGCGGCGAGGAGGAAGGCGGCTGGTCTCATGGCGGGCGCCATTGTAGCGACGCCAATTCGCGTGGCAAGCACCTGCTGAAAGGGTGCTGCGCCGGCGCAACACACGCGGCGGGACGGTTATCGAACCGAGCGGTTTACGAGGCGATTTGCCGCGTTGTCCGGGGTGCTTGCGCGGTGCCCTCGCAGTGCCTTGCGCGGTGCCTGCGCGGTGCCTGCGCGGTGCCTGCGTGGCGGCTGCGTGGCGGCTGCGTGGCGGCTGCGTGGTAGCTGCGTGGTAGCTGCGTGGTAGCTGCGTGGTAGCTGCGTGGTAGCTGCATGGTAGCTGCGTGGTGGCCGCGTGGTGCCTGCGGGATGCTTGCGGGGTGCCTGCCTGGTGCCTGCCTGGTGCCTGCGCGATGGCTGCGCGGTGCGTGCGTGGTGGCTACGTGGTGGCTACGTGGTGGCTGCGTGGTGGCCGCGTGGTGCCTGCGGGCCGCCTGCCGACCGCTTACGCGCCGCCGGTCAGCCGGCCGCGACGCGCGCGAGCCAGCTCGCGATACCGTCGACGGAACGGAAATCCGCGACGCTGCGCGCCGGCAGCGCCGGATACGCGCCGCCCACCATCTCCGCCAGTGCGCGACCGGGGCCGAGTTCGAGAAACGCGGTCGCGCCGGCCTCGACGCACGCGGCCAGACAGGCCGCCCACTCGACCGGCTCCGCGATCTGCCGCGCGAGCTTGTCGAGCCCCGCGCCAACATCCAGCACCGACGCGCCGTCGATCCCCGAAAACAGTCGCGTGCCGGGCGGCGGCCGGCGCACGTTCACGGCGGCCAGCGACGCGCGAAACGCAGGGACCGCCGACACGAGCCGTCGCGTGTGCGACGCGATCCGCACGCACACGGGCGCCACGCGCAGCGCGCCGTCGCGCGCGGCGTCGTCGGCCACCGCGGCAACGTCGGCCTGCCGCCCGGCCACCACGAACGCGTCGCCGGGATTGACGATCGCGATCGCGGCCTCGCGTCCGTCGCATAGCTGCGCGAGTTGCGCGCGGGTCAGCCCGCGCACGAACGCCATCCGTTCATCGCCGTCGCTCGCGGCGTCCATGGCGCGCGCGCGTGCATCGGCAAGATCCAGCGCGTCGTGCGGATCGATCATCCCCGCGACGCTCCACGACGCGACTTCGCCGACGCTGTATCCCGCGACACAGCGACGCCGCGGCCACACCGTATCGAGCAACGCGGCCGCCGCGAGCGCCTGCAGCGTGCAGAGAAGCTGCGCGGCGCGGTTCTCGTGCAGTGCGTCCGGTTCGGCGTGCCGCACCCAGTTGCGCGGATCGTCGCCGAGGAGCCGGCCGGCGTGCGCGAACAGCGCATCGGCCTGCGGCACCGCGCCGGTCAGCTCGAACATGTCCGCGCGCTGCGCGCCTTGCCCCGAACACAGGATCGCCAGCGTCATCGCCCCACCTCGTCCGCTTCGAGCGCATCGACGAACACGCTCATCGCCAGCAGGTCGGCCGCGCCGCCCGGGCTCAGCCGACGGGCAACGAATGCGCGGTGCGCGGCCGCCGCGCGCAAGCGCCAGTCGCGGGCGCGTATGCCGCCGCGGGCGACGAACGCGCGTGCCGTGGCCCGCGCGAACTCGAGGCCGGCCTGCCCGCCGCGGTGCAGCAGATTTGTATCGTCGAGCGCGGCGATCAGCGCGAAGCAGGCATCGACACGCGCGGCTTCCGGGTCGCCCGGGACCCTACGCTGCGCGCGGCGCAGGGCCGGCAACCCGACGCCGTATACGGTGGCGAACCCGTCGGCCGCCTCGCGACGCGCGCCGCCGACGCCGTAACGGCGGCTCGCGCGTTCGCCGTGACTGTCGGGCAACCGCGGGCCGCCGAGGATCTCGGTGCCCCAGCGCCGCGCGACGAACGCGCCGAGCGTTATCGCGCATGCCGCGGTGCCGGGCACGGTGCGGCGGCCGGCAGCCGCGCACAGCAGCCCGAGCCCGAAGATCGCGCCGCGATGCGTGTTGACGCCGCCGGTCGCGGCGAGCATCGCGTGCTCCGCGCGCAGCCCGATCTTGCGCAGCACGGCCATGTCCGCGTCGCGCGCGCCGGCTTCGGCGAGTTCCGCGAAATACGGCCGCAGCACGGCCGCGCTGCGAGCGAACGTCGCGGCGTCCATGTCTGCATGGCTGCCGGTGTCGACGTGACTGACGAGCCCCGGTTTCGGATACGTGTCGATTTCGAGCACGAGGCTGCGCTCGGCCAGTGCGGCGATGCGCTCGGCGTCGGACGGCGCCGTGGCGAGGCGGGCGCCTCCTGCAGTCATCGCGCGCCTCCCGTGAATGCGTCGGCCGACATCAATTCGACGGCGATCGCCGTCTTGACCGCGACTTCGGGCAGCCGCGCATGCAGTTCGCGCCAGTTCACGCCGGCGCCGTCGTCGCGCAGCAGTTCGCCGTCGATGCGCATCGGCGCACGCGCATCGAGCGCCGCCAGGCCGTCGAGCAACGCGGCGAGCGAGGCGGCGGCCGGCAGCGGAAACACGATATCGAGATCGGAGGACGCGCTCAGGTAGCGCTCGCCCGTCAGCGCCTGCCACGCGAGGCTGCCGAACACGCGGCCCGGCACGCCGCAGTGCGCGCCGAGCGCGTCCAGCTCGCGCAACGTCGCGCGCCATGCGTCGGGTGCGACGGCGAGCACGTCGGCCAGCGCGGGCAGCGGGCCGACCGCCGCCACCGCGTCGGCGGCGACGCTCAGCGCGATGCGCCGCTTGCCCGCGGAAGGCGGCAGCGGCAAGCCGAGCGGAATGCGACCCGCATCGGCCTCGTCGGGCGACGCGCGGCGCACGATCAGCGGCCGGCCGTGCGCGGCCCACGCCTGCACCAGCGGATCGGCCGCCAGCGCGGGATCGCGCGCGCATGCCGCGCGCCACCCGGCCGTCGTCAGCGTGACGAGCGTGTGGCGGAGCAGCGGTGTGTCAGCGTGCGGCACGCGCGAGTGCCTCGACGCGTCGCGCGACGTCGGCCGCGACCGGCCGGCCGCGGGCCGCACGACCGTCGCCGCGATCGGCCGGCCTGCCGAGCCATTCGCCGACCTGCGCGTCGAGCGTGCGGGCCGGATCGAGCACGGCGTCGACGGCGCCCATCTTCACGAGATTGTCGAGCCCCGGCGCAAACACCGGCGTCGAGCGCGCCATCTCCTTCAGCACGTCGATCGGCAGCTTCGTCACGCGCGACATCGACGGCAGGTCCATCACCTCCGGCTCGGCGCCCGGCACCGCGAGCAGCGTACGCGTCGCGAGCGCGGTCGCGATGAACGCCCCCGCGGCCGTATGGCCGTACAGCACGCCGATCGTCCGGTGCCCGGCGAGCTCCGCCTGCATCAGGCATTTCGCGAGATGCGACAGCCCTTCGTTCAGGCCGAGCAGTTCGTCGCGCTTGCTCATCCGCTGGCTGTCGCTGTCGACGAGCACGAGAATCGGCGTGTCGCCGCCGCGCTCGATCGTGTCGAGCACGTGCGACGCGAGCGTCAGCGCTTCGTCGATGCCGAACGGCAAGCGCTCGGAAACGCCGATCACGTCGACGCGCGTGCCGGTCAGCAGCGCGTGGCCCGTCAGCAGGCCGCCGCTGCGCGTAATCGAATGGCCTTTGGGAAACAGCGAGGTCAGGACTTCATCGAGCGTCATGCTGCGGCTCCTGCAGTTGGTCGGCGAGCTTCGCGAATTCGTCGTCGGGCATGCCGGGGATCGCTTCCGGCGTGTCCGCGCCGAGCGCGCGCCACACGTCCAGAGCGTCCTTGCAGCCACCGAACCGTTCGACGCGGGCTTCGAGACGCGCCTGCTCCGCGCGCAGCATCGCAACGTCGAATGTCGGCGCACGCTCGAGCAGCTCGAGCGCCGCCGCGCGAAACGCGTCGGGCGTGTCGGCCACGTAACGATCCGCGCCGCCGATCAGCCGCCGATGCTTGCCGCCCATCGTGCGCCAGATCAGCGCGCGATCCTTCGCGTCGAATTCCTCGACACCGCGATTGGTCTCGATCACCTCGGGGCCCGACACGCTGATGCGCCCCTGCTCGGACACCGCGAGCGCCGAGCAGCACGCGGCGAGCAGCCCGCCGCCGCCGTAGCAGCCGGAGCGCCCGCCGATCAGTCCGATCACCGGCACGCCGGCCGCACGCGCGTCGACGAGCGCCCGCATGATCTCGGCGATCGCGAGCTCGCCCGCGTTCGCTTCCTGCAGCCGCACGCCACCCGTATCGAACAGGATCAGCACCGGCGTGCCGACTTCGCGCGCCGCCCGCAGCAGCCCGGTGAGCTTCGCGCCGTGCACTTCGCCGAACGCACCGCCCATGAAGCGGCCTTCCTGCGCAGCGACGAACACCGGCTTGCCGTCGAGCCGGCCGTGGCCGACCACCATCCCGTCGTCGAACTGCTGCGGCAGGTCGAACAGCGGCAGGTGCGGGCTCGTCACGCGCTCGCCCGGCCCGAGAAATTCCGTGAAGCTGCCCGCGTCGAGCAGCCCGTCGACACGCTGGCGCGCCGACGCTTCGTACCAACTCGCGCCGTTCGCGACGAACGCGGGCGTGTCATCAATCATGTCGGTCGTCATGCGTCCCCCTCGATCGCGCGCACGGCCTGCGCGAGCCGCAGCGACACCATGTCGGGCCGCGCGCCGCCGTCGTTGATCGACAGCTTCAGGCCGCCCGGCGCGCGCCGTTCGACGAAGTCCGACACGACGGCCTGCCACACCGCGCCGAAACCGACCGCCGCGGTGCGGATGTCGATCTCGCATTCATTGCCCGGCAGCACGCGCTCGACGAGCACCTCGAGATTGCCGGACGCGACCACGCCGACGAGCGCCGTGGCCCGTTCGCCCTGCGCGCGCTCGCGCGCGGTGAAGCGGTAGTTCAACTGTTCCATGCCCTCTTCCTCACCAGTTGCGGAACCGGGCCGGCGGCGCATACAGGCCGCCCGACCAGTGCACGAGATCCTTGATCGAGCGCGCGGCGAGCCAGCGGCGGTCGGCATCGAGCGGATCGATGCCGAGATCCTCCGGACGCTGGATCACGCCGCGCTCGCGCAGCCGCTCGACCATCCTGCGGTCGCGGCCGCGGCCGACCTCGGTATACCCGGCGACGCCGCGGATCGCGTGCTCGCGCTCATCCTTGTCGCGGCACATCAGCAGGTTCGCGATCCCTTCCTCGGTGACGATGTGCGTGACGTCGTCGCCGTAGACCATAATCGGCGCGAGGTCGAGCTGCAGCTTGTCGGCGAGCTTCAGCGCGTCGAGCTTCTCGACGAACATCGGCACGTTCTTGTCGCCGAACGTCTCGCCGATCTGCACGACCAGCTTGCGGCCGCGCCTGAGCGCCGCCGGCGTGTCGGGATCGGCTTGCGCGCCGGCCTTCAGCCACGGCTCGCTCGGATGGCGCCGGCCGCGCGCGTCGCTGCCCATGTTCGGCGCGCCGCCGAAGCCGGCGATCCGCTCGGCCGTGACCGTCGACGAATGGCCCGCCAGGTCGATCTGCAGCGTCGAGCCGATGAACATGTCGCACGCATAGAGGCCCGCGGTCTGGCAGAACGCGCGGTTCGAGCGCAGCGACCCGTCGGGGCCCGTGAACCACACGTCGGAGCGCGCGCGGATGTAGTCGTCCATCCCCACTTCGGAGCCGAAGCAGTGAATCTGCTCGACCCAGCCCGACTCGATCGCGGGGATCAGCGTCGGGTGCGGATTGAGCGCCCAGTGCGTGCAGACCTTGCCCTTGAGCCCGAGCTTCGCGCCGTAGGTCGGCAGCAGCAGCTCGATCGCGGCCGTGTTGAAGCCGATCCCGTGGTTCAGGCGCCTGATCCCGTACGGTTCGTAGATGCCCTTGATCGCGAGCATCGCGGTCAGGATCTGCGTTTCGGTGATCGCGGCCGGGTCGCGCGTGAACAGCGGCTCGACGTAGAACGGCCGGCCGGCCTCGACGACGAAATGCACGCGGTCGCCCGGAATGTCGACGCGCGGCACCTTGTCGACGATGCGGTCGACCTGCGCGATCACGATGCCATCCTTGAACGCGGTGGCCTCGACGACGGTCGGCGTGTCTTCCGTGTTCGGGCCGGTATAGAGGTTGCCGTCGCGATCGGCGCTGACCGCCGCGATCAGCGCGACCTGCGGCGTGAGATCGATGAAGTAGCGTGCGAACAGCTCGAGATACGTATGCACCGCGCCGAGCGCGATCTTGCCGCCGAACAGCAGCTTCGCGATCCGCTGCGACTGCGGGCCCGAATACGCGAAGTCGAGACGCTTCGCGATGCCGCGCTCGAACACGTCGAGGTGCTCGGGCAGCACGACGCCCGACTGCACCATGTGCAGGTCGTGGATCTTCGCGCTGTCGACGTCGGCGAGCGCCGTCGCGAGCAGGTCGGCCTGTTTCTGGTTGTCGCCTTCGAGGCAAACGCGGTCGCCGGGCCGCAGCACCGCTTCGAGCAACGCGACGGTGTCGCGCGCATCGACCCGCTTGCCCTGCGCGTACGCCGCGCCGGCCGCGAGGCGTGCGTCGCGCGCCTGCCGCGCGTGATTCCATCCCGTCATGAACAGTTCTCCCGCTTCGATGGTTCAGCGGCATTCTAAGCCTGGCGCCGCCGTCGATTGATGATGTTGAAGAATGCGACTCAGAGGACGCCGCGATGGATTCGGCGCGCCAGAAACCGCGCACACCGACCGCACGCGCGGGCCGCCCGAATCGCCAGCGGCGGCTATGCGCCGACCAGCGCGCGCGTCGTGAAGAACAGCAGCGACGGGCCGAGCAGGCAACCGACGCCCGTATGGAACGTCGCGACCAGCGCGCCATACGGCACGAGCCGGCGGTCGGTCGCGGCGAGGCCCGCGCTCACGCCGCTGACGGTGCCGGCGAGGCCGCCGAAGATCATCGCGGAGCGCGGCGTCTTCAGGCCCATGAAGTTGGCCGCGACCGGCGTGCCGACCATCACGATGATCGCCTTGACCAGCCCCGTCGCGATGCTGAGCGCGATCACGTCGGAGCTCGCGCCGATCGCCGCGCCCGTCACGGGCCCGACGATGTAGGTGACCGCGCCCGCGCCGATGGTCGTCATGCTGACCGCATCGGTGTAGCCGAACGCGCGCGCGATGCTCGCGCCGACGATGAACGGCAGCACGGTGCCGAGCAGCAGCGACACGACGCCGACGAGGCCGGCCTTGCGCGCCTCGGTCGGCTGCACTTCGAACGCGGTCGCGACGATCGCGAAATCGCGCAGCATCGCGCCGCCCATCAGGCCGACACCGGCGAACAACCGCACGTCGGCGAGCCCCTTCTCGCCGCCGGTGAACGCGCCGCCGACATACGCGAGCACAAGACCGATCACGATCGCGATCGCGGAGCCGTGTACGCGGCCGAACGTGAGCTTGCGCGACGCGATCGACGACAGCCACATGATCAGGCCGACCAGCGCGAACGACGCGACGAGCCCGTTGTGGGCGACGGTTTTTTCGAGCATCTGCAACATGGCGGCCTCCTTCACTGTTCTTCGAATTGCGGCACGCCCACGAAGGCCGTGTCGTCGCGCCCGGTGCGCACGAGTACCGCGATGCAGCATGCGCAGATCCCGACCGCGCCGACGGCGGCCAGCAGCGCGACCGGCCCGCCCTTCAGCGCGGCGACGACGTTCTGGTTCGCGGCCATCGCGACGACGACCGGGATGTACATCGCGCCCCAGAAACCGACGCCCGCTTCGGTCTCCTTCGGCAGCCAGCCGCGCCGGTGCAGCCACAGGCGCAGGCAGATCAGCAGCAGCATCGCGATGCCGACGCCGCCGACGTTGGTCTTCACGCCGATCGCGGCGCCCAGCAGGTCGCCGAGGAACAGCCCGGCCAGATGGCAGAACGCCAGCAGCGCGGTTCCGTAGATGATCATGAGTCGTCTCCAGTCTCTTCGTGACGGGCGCCTGACGCGTGCGGAAGCCAGGCCCGCACGCCGGTCCCGGGCGCGGACAGTCTGTCTCCTGCGGCGGGGCGCCGCGACCCGGCGGCTCGTCGTGCGAGCGCGTTCTCGGGCGGTCGATGGGATGATGCGGTTTCGGGCCGGACGCCGGATGGCTTAGACTGACCGATGGAGCTGGCGGCGCGGCACGGGCTACGCGTCCGATGTGCCCCCTTGCATGGGCCGCACCGAGGCGTGATCCGATACTAGCGCCGCAAAATGCGGCCATTTATGAAGTTGTCGAAACCGATTCAGTGGATTTAGCAATGCGTCCCTTACCGCCCGAGTTGCTGCGCAGCTTCGTCGCCGTCGCCCAGTCCGGCAGTTTCACCGCCGCGTCCGAGCGCGTGAGCCTGTCGCAGTCGACCGTCAGCCAGCACATCCGCCGCCTCGAGGAGCTGCTCGACCGGCCGCTGTTCGAGCGCGACACGCGCAACGTGCACCTGTCGCAGCACGGCGACGCGCTGTTCCGCTACGCGGTGCGCATTCTCGAACTGATGGACGAGGCCGTCACGTCGGTGTGCGGCCCGCCGCTGTCGGGCAAGGTGCGGCTCGCGATGTCGGAGGATTTCGCGTCCGCGCATCTGACGGCCGCGCTCGCGAGCTTCGTGCAGCGCAATCCGGACGTCGAGCTCGCGATCTCGACGGGGCTGTCGGGCGACCTGTTCGATGCGCTCGACGAAGGCCGCCACGATCTGGTGTTCGCGAAGCGCGTCGCGGGCAGCCGGCGCGGCCGCGTGATCCGCAGCGAACCGCTGTACTGGTGCACCGGCCCCGATTCGCGGATCACCGGCCACGAGGCCGTGCTGCCGCTCGCGATGCATCCGGAGCCGAGCGTGTCGCGCCGCCGCGTGCTCGAGTCGCTCGAGGCGGTCGGCCGCCCTTACCGGATCGCCGTCGTGAGCAGCAGCATCGCGGTGCTGCGGGCGGCCGCGAGCGCGGGGCTCGGCGTCAGCGCGTTCGCCGGCTACGTGATTCCGGCCGGGCTCGCCCGGCTCGACGCGGGGCTGCCCGAACTCGGCGAGCTCGAATATGTGATCGACCGGCCCGCGGCTGCGTCACGCTCGACGCTCGCGCTCGAGGCGACGCTGATCGCGGCGGCCGCCGAACTGTAGCGAGCGCTCAGGGCAGGAAGCTGCGCCGCCGCGCGTCGATCAGCTCGACGAGCAGCCGGTCGCGCTCGGCCGCCAGTTCCTGCATCGAACGTTCGCCCTGGATCGCGCGCAGTTCGTCGTTCAGCTTGCGATCGACGGCCGGATCGAACGACGGCGTGCCGAGGTCGTCCCACCACGTCGTGATCGGCCCCGACAGGTGTTCGAGAAAGTGCGCGATCCCGCCCGCGCCGCCGCCGAGGTGATAGGTCAGGCACTGCCCCATCAGCCCCCAGCGCAGGCCCGGGCCCCACGCGACGGCCTTGTCCGCATCGGCGACGCTCACCACGCCTTCGCCGACGAGGTGATACACCTCGCGAAACAGCGCGGCGGCGAGCCGGTTCGCGACGTGGCCGGTCATTTCCTTGTTGAGCACGATCGTCTGCTTGCCGAGCGCGTCGTAGAACGCCTTCACGCGCGCGATCACGCCCGGGTCGGTCGCGTCGCCGCCGACCAGCTCGACGAGCGGAATCAGATGCGGCGGGTTGAACGGATGCGCGATCAGGCAGCGTTCCGGGTGCTTGTCGCACGCGGTCTGGATCTCCGACATCTTCAGGCCCGACGAACTCGACGCGATCGGCACGCGCGCGGGCAGCACGTCGTCCATCTGCCGGTACAACTCCCGCTTCAGGTCGAGCCGCTCGGGGCCGTTCTCCTGCACGAAATCGACGCCGTCGAGCGCGCGCACGAGATCCGCGTCGAACGACAGCCGCGCGGAAAGTTCTGCGGTGCGTTCGCCGAGAAACCCGGCGAGTGCGTCGCGCAGCCGCGCGTCGGCCTGCGGCGCGGGATCGGTCGCGACGACGTCGAAGCCCTGCGACAGATAGAAAGCCGCCCAGCTCGCGCCGATCACGCCGGCGCCAACGATCGCGATGCGTTGAATGTCCATGTCCGTCCCGTCTCCGTGGTCTGTGGATAGCGCGACGATTGTCGCATCGATTCGCATCGCCACGTATTGATGCCGGTTGCAATTTCCCTCTTGAAAACCGCAGCGGCGACCTCTAATTACGCGTTGCCAGGCAGTGCCCGTCACGCGCACTGCCCCCGTTTCGACTCAGCGGAAAACCGCGCATCGCACACGCCGTCGGCGTCGCGTCGTCGCGTCTTTCGCACTCATGTTCCGGAGGACCTTCATGAGCGGCATCCATTACGGCTACGACCTGTTCGACGAATTCGCCCGCGTGCAGCGGCAAGTGGCGAGCCTGTTCGGCGAGCATCCGGCCGGCATCCGCGCGGTGCGGCCGAACGCGTTTCCCGCGCTGAACGTCGGCGCGACCGACGACGCGATCGAGATCGTCGCGTTCGCCCCCGGCATGGCCGCGGCCGACTTCGACGTATCGATCGACAAGGACCTGCTGACGATCAGCGGCGAGCGCAAGCCCGTGCCGCACGACGCCGGCGACGACCTGCGCACCTACGCGCAGGAGCGCTTTCACGGTGCGTTCCGTCGCGTCGTCGAGCTGCCGCAGAACGCCGACGCCGACAACGTCAGCGCCCGCTATGAAAACGGCTGCCTGCTGATTCGCGTCGGCCGGCGCGAGGCAGCGAAGCCGCGTGCGATCACCGTTCAGTAACCTTCAGGAGAACGACATGAATACGAGCCAGATGAGCCAGAACCTGACCGAACGCCGCAACGGTGCCATCCACGCAGCCGCCGCCGAAGCCGCCCGCCGGCCAGCGCTTACGCCGGCCGTCGATATCGTCGAGGACGCGCGGCGCGTCACGCTGCGCGCCGACCTGCCCGGCGTGCCGCGCGAGAACCTCGACGTGAAGGTGCACGACAACACGCTGACGATCGAAGCCGACACGCGCATCGACACGCCGGCCGACCTGCGCGTGCGCCATGCCGAAGTCCGCGCGCCGCGCTTCGTGCGCACGTTCGTGCTGAGCCCCGATCTCGACACGTCGCAAATCGATGCGAGCCTGCGCGACGGCGTGCTCACACTGACGATTCCTCGCCGCGAGGAAACGCGCCCGCGCCGCATCGACGTGACGGCCGGCAACGCGTAAGCGCCGACGCGTGTCCATCGCGTCACGCACATGACAAAGCCCCGCCAGGCATCACACCTGGCGGGGCTTTTTTGCAACGTGCGGCGCACTACGCGCGCGCCGTCGCGCTCAATCGAAATCGAACAGGTCGAACATCGACTTCTTGCGACGCTGGCCGTCGTGCCGGTAACGGTCGTCGTGCGGGCGGCCGTCGCGTCCCCAGCCATCGTCACGCCCACGCGGCGCGTGGGCATCGTGACGCACGGGCGGCTCGTCGCGGCGTGCCGGCACGTCGCCGGTTTCGCGTGCGATCAGCTTGTCGAGTTCGCCACGATC
This sequence comes from Burkholderia sp. SIMBA_051, assembly GCF_046534915.1. Classification (NCBI taxonomy): domain Bacteria; kingdom Pseudomonadati; phylum Pseudomonadota; class Betaproteobacteria; order Burkholderiales; family Burkholderiaceae; genus Burkholderia; species Burkholderia sp. SIMBA_051. The sequence goes on from NZ_JAWRXS010000004.1 coordinate 512,852, forward strand.
GAGCCACACGCCGCGGCACGTCGGACAGTAGTCGATCTCGATCGACTGGCGCTCGGCCATCAGCAGGTCGGGCGTCTTGCAGACCGGACATTTCATCGCGTTTCTCCTTTCGTTGAGAATTCCGAATCGAGGGCGGGCCCTCGCCCGCCCGCTTGCTCAGTGAGCTTCGCCGCGCGCTGCGCGCTTGGCCTTCGCGCGACGCGCCAGCATGTTCATGCCCTCGACGAACGCCGAGAACGCCATCGCCGCGTAGATATAGCCCTTCGGCACGTGCGAACCGAAACCTTCCGCGATCAGCGTCATGCCGATCACGACCAAGAACGACAGCGCGAGCATCACGATGGTCGGGTTGCGGTCGATGAAGCGTGCGAGCGGCTGGGCGGCGAACAGCATCACGCTCACCGCGACGATCACCGCGACGAACATGATCGGCACGTGCTCGGTCATGCCGATCGCGGTCACGATGCTGTCGATCGAGAACACGATGTCGAGCATCACGATCTGGCCGATCGCGGCCCAGACGGTCAGGCCGGCCGCGCCGCCGGACGCACCCGAGCCGTCGGCGTCATGCGACACGTGATGATGGATCTCGGTGGTCGCCTTCCACACGAGGAACAGGCCGCCCGCCAGCAGGATCATGTCGCGCCACGAGAACGCGTGATCGAACAGCGTGAACACCGGTTCGGTGAGGCTCGCGATCCACGCGACGCTGCCGAGCAGTGCGAGGCGCATCACGAGCGCGAGCGCGATGCCCAGGCGCTGCGTGCGGGCGCGCTGCGCTTCCGGCAGCTTGTTGCTGAGGATCGAGATGAAGATCAGGTTGTCGATGCCGAGCACGACTTCCATCACGACGAGCGTCAGGAGCGCGGCCCAGACGGCGGGGTCGGCGGCAAGCGTCAGCAGATAGTCCATGAATAGGGCCGATTCGAATGTTGGAAAGTCCGATGATAGGCCTTCCATCGCTTCGGAAAAATCAGCGAGAATCTGATCTTTAGTTCGGTTTTTCCGAAATCTCGCTCCGATGCTGAATTTTCGCCACCTGTACTATTTCTGGGTCGTCGTGAAGGAAGGCGGCTTCGCGCGCGCCGCCGAGCGGCTCGACATGGCCGTGCAGACGATCAGCGCGCAGGTGCGCGAGCTGGAAAAGTCGCTCGGCCACCAGCTGTTGCGCCCGGCCGGGCGCGGCGTCGCGATGACCGATGCGGGCCAGGCCGCGTATGCGCGCGCGGAGGTGATCTTCGAGATGGGCCGGCTGATCCCCGACGAGGTGCGCGCGGCGGCCAGCCAGCCGACCGTGCGGCTCGCGGTCGGCCTCGCGGACGGGATCTCGAAGCTGGCCGCGCATGCGATCCTCGCGCCGGTGCTCGACACGCCCACGCTTCGGCTGCTGTGTCACGAGGGCGAGCACGACGCGCTGCTCGCGGAACTGGCCCTGCATCACCTCGATCTCGTGCTGGCCGGCCAGGGGGCGCCTTCGGGGTCGAATCTGCGGGTGACGAGCGAGCGGCTCGTCGCGTCGCCGGTCGACTGGTACGGGCCCGCGGCGCTCGTCACGCCCGCCGCGCGGCAGCGCTTCCCGCACTGCCTCGCCGAGCTGCCGGTGCTGCTGCCGACCGCCCATTCGGCGCTGCGCGCGCGCCTCGACCTGTGGCTGGAGCGGGAACGTATCGTGCCCCGGGTGGCCGGCGAATTCGAGGACAGCGCGCTGATGGCCGTGTTCGCGGCCCGCGGCCTCGGCGTGTTTCCGCTCAGCGAACTCGGCGCGAACGACGCGTCGCTGTTGCGCGGGCTGCGCCGGCTCGGCCGTGCGGGCGACGTGACCGAGGAAATCCACGCGATCCGCTCGCGGCGCGGCGAACACCATCCGCTCGTGTCGCAATTGCTCGCCGTCGCGCCGTCGGCACCGGCCGGCTGAAGCAAGCGCGACATCAAACGAAACTATAATGACGCCCCGGCCATACGAGATTGCCAAGCGCCGTGCACCGGCACAGCCGTTGCGCGGCATCGCGTGGGCGGCGCCCGCCGCCCCGCACGGCATTTCGCCGAGCCTTTTGAAAGACGCCATGCACAACCGATTTCGCCTGTTTTCCGTTTCGTGCGCGCTCGCGGCCGCGGCCGTGCTGGGGGCGTGCTCGTCGCCGCCCAAGCCGATCTACCAGCAGGAGCAGTTCGACGCGGCGACCAGCCCGTATGCGCACACGTTCCGCTCGAAATCCGACGCGGCCTGCGAGGCCGCGCGTCGCGCGCTGCTGAGCCAGGGCTATGTCGTGTCGTCGTCGCGCAACGATGCGGTCGACGGCAGCAAGAATTTCCAGCCGAACAACGACATGCACGTCGTGATCGAGTTTCACGTCGTATGCGCGGACGCGACCGCGGACGGCACGTCGAGCATCGCGTACGTGAACGCGGTGCAGGACCGCTACACGTTGAAGAAGTCGAATACGTCGGCCAGCGTCGGGCTGAGCGTGTTCGGGTCGCTGTCGCTGCCGATCGGCTCGAGCGACGACGCGCTCGTGAAGACTGCGAGCGAGACGATTCCCGCCGGCGTGTTCTACGAGCGCTTCTTCAATCTCGTCGAGCATTTCCTGAAGATCGATCCCGCCCGCCGCGACCGCGCCACCGTGAAAGCGGCCGAGAAGGAGCCCGTCGCGCCGCTGCCCGAACCCGCGCCGACGCCGCAAGGCGAGCCGATGAAGATGACGACGCCCGTCGTGCCGACACCGCCGGCCGCGCCCGTGCCGCTGTCGGTGCCGAGCGTCGCGCCGACGCCGGGCACGCCCGTCGTGCCGGCCGTGCCTGCGCCGGCATCGGCCGTGGTCGCGCCGGGGGCGATGCGCGGTGTCGTGCCGGGGGCCGCGCCGGCTTCGGCTCCGGTGCCGGCTTCGGCACCTGCGTCTGCTGCTCCGACGCCGGCTTCTGCTTCGACGCTCGCTGCTTCGATGCCGGCTGCTTCGACGTCGGCTGATTCGACGCTGGGCGCTTCGACGCCGGCCGCTTCGACGTCGGCTGCTTCGACATCGGCTGCTTCGACGTCGGCCGCTTCGACGCCGGCTGCTTCGACGCCGGCTGCTTCGACGTCGGCCGCTTCGACGTCGGCTCCTCCGACGTCGGCTGATTCGACGCCGGCTGCTTCGACGTCGGCTGATTCGACGCCTGTGGCTGCCACGACGGCGGCCGCAACGCAGGTATCGGCCGCGCCTGTATCCGCGGCATCCGCACCTGTGCCGTCGAGCGCCGCTTCGACGGCCGCAGACAAAGCGCCTGCATCGGCATCTGCCGCTCCCCTCGCCTCGTCCGCGCCCTCCGGCGCCAGCGCGCCCGCCGCGAACTGACTGCACAGCCGCCGTTACGGCTTCTTTTGCAACGTCGTCCCGCTGCGCCGCGTGACGTACGCCGGGGCGTCAGCGCGTTACCGCAGCGTCGCGTTCAACGTCTGCAGTTGCTCGACCGTCGCCGTCACGCCGCCGCACACGATCACCGCGATGTCCGACGCCGACGCTAGCACCGGCACCGACTGCTCGAGCGCGGCCAGCGCCGCGCCGCACGCCGGCTCGACGACGATCCGGTGCTCGTCCAGGAACCGCAACGACGCCGCCACCGCCTGCGCATCCGACACGACGACCGGATGAATCGCATGCCGCGTCGCCCATTCGACCGCCGCGTCGCACGGCCGCTTCGCGCCGAGCGTCGTCGCGACGCTCGTGATCGCCGGCAACTCGACCGGGCGCCCCTGCGCGACCGAGCGCGCATAGCTGTCGGCGCCCTCCGTCTCGACCGCGACCACCGGCACGTCGTGCCAGCCGTTGCGCGCGAGCCCCTCGAGCACCCCGCACAGCAGCCCGCCGCCGCCGACCGACAGCACGACCGCGTCGGGCTTCGGGCCGGTCAGCGCCATCTCGTCGATCATCGTCGCGTGCCCTTGCCACAGCACCGGGTCGTCGAACGGATGCACGAACGCGTCCTGCGCACCGACGGCCGCCAGCGCGAACGCGTTCGCCTCCACCCAGCTCGCGCCGTGCACGACCACCTCCGCGCCTTCGACACGAATCAGCTCGCGCGCGCGGGCCGACGCGGTTTCCGGCACGACGACGAGCACCGGCACGCCGAGTTCACGGCCGCAATACGCGACCGCGATGCCCGCATTGCCGCCCGACGACGACACGAACCGGCGCGCGCCGCCCGCATGCCGCGCTTCGCAAACCGCGCCGATGCCGCGCAACTTGAACGAACCGGACGGTTGCAGCGCGTCGAGCTTCAGCCGGATGTTCGTGCCGAGGCGGCGCGACGCGATTTGCGAACGGATATAGGGAGTCGGGATATGAAGCGGCATGGCGCGGGACACCGTGAGGACAGTCGGGACAAGGGAATCGCACGCAGCCTGTGAACAGGCCCGGCAATGGCGCCCATCGTACGGCACGCCGGCCATGCTTTCCAATACCATCGAATGGCCCTTGCTATGCTTGCCAAGCATACCCACTGAATCGAAACCGGAGCCCACCCCGCATGCGCCAGATCGAACTGCGTCACCTGCGTTACTTCGTGGCGGTCGCGCAAGCCGGCAGCGTGATGGCCGGCGCCCGCGCGGCCGGCATCGTCCAGCCTGCGCTGTCGCGGCAGATCCGCGAACTCGAGGACGCGATCGGGACACCGCTGCTGATCCGCCGCACGACGGGCGTCACGCTCACGGCGGCCGGCGCGAGTTTCCTGCAGGATGCGACGGGCCTGCTCGCGACGTTGCAGGACAGCCGCGAACGCGCGTTGCGCAGCGCGGCCGGCCAGCTCGGCGAACTGCGGCTCGGCGCGCTGCCGAACTGCCTGCCGCTGCCGGTCGTCGCGAACGTGCTCAGGGCGTTTCGCGATGCGTGTCCGGACGTGAAGTTGTCGATCGCGCCGATGCTGTCGGCCGAGCAGGCGGCGGCGCTGATGCGCGGCCAGCTCGACGGCGGCATCATGGCGTGGCGCCGCGACGAGGCACCGCATCTGTCCGGCGTGCGGCTGCTGAGCGACCGATTCGTGCTGGCGATGCCCGCGCCGCCCGGCGGCCGCTTTCACGCGCCGCGCACGCTCGCCGACGTCGCGCACGAACCGTTCGTGTGGTTCGACGCGGTGCGCTCCGCCGCGCACCATCGCTTCGTGATGGCGCAGTGCGAACGCGCGGGCTTCACGCCGCGCATCGCGCAGGTCGGCAGCGACATCCCGACGCTGATCGGGCTCGTCGCGGCCGGCATGGGTTGCGCGTTCGTACCGGAAAGCGCGTCGCCGACGTGCCCGCGCACGGTCCGGCTCGTCGCGCTCGACGAACTCGCGAGCCGCTTCGACATCGAATTCGTGTTCGACGGCGCGGCGGCACCGGCTTCGCCTGTCGTCGCACGGTTTCTCGATGCCGTGCGCGACGCGGCCGGCCACGCGGAGTGACCGAGCGCCGGCGAAATCAACCGGCGCACCTGCGACGGATTCCGTAGCATCGCGGACCGCCGATCGGGCCGCCTGGGGCGGGCGGCCGCGCCGCGCGACGACGGCCGGCTTCGCCGTCACCGCACCTAAACATCCGCCGGAACGCACGAAAATTCTTTCAGATTCGTGACAATCGGCGCGACCGCATCGCTATTTTTAAATTGACACCAAAAACGGCCGTTTAACGTCATTTCGAATCGTTATGCCCCGAAATATACTGCGCCCGCATCCAACCCTCGTGCCAAAGAGAGGATGCCTTTCCGCCCCGGTCACGGTCCCCCTGTGACCGGGGCTTTTTTTGCCGCAAGCCGCGGTGGTACAGGATCGGCGGGAAGGATCACGCACTTGCGTCACCACGAGTCGGCTGCCCTACCCCGTGGCACGAGCGCCCCGACGCTGCCGACCTCACACCCACGCGGCCCCAACCCCGCATTGTTGACATGAAATCAAGATAATTTCGCCCGGATACGGCTTTTTCCGCAAAAGTCATGCAGGCACACTTCACCCTGTCCACAACGGCCGATGCCGTTGCCCCATGCTTACAGGAGCGCATCGCGTGAACCCCACGACTTCTTCTCCTTCCCGCCCGGGCGGCAGCGCCGCGCTGCCGCTGCTGGCGCTCGCCGCCGGCGCGTTCGGCATCGGCACGACCGAGTTCTCGCCGATGGGCCTGCTGCCCGTGATCGCCGACGGCGTACACGTGTCGATTCCGCAGGCCGGCATGCTGATCAGCGCGTATGCGATCGGCGTGATGGTCGGCGCGCCGCTGATGACGCTGCTGCTCGCGCGCTGGTCGCGCCGCTCGGCGCTGATCGCACTGATGTCGATCTTCACGATCGGCAACCTGCTGTCGGCCATCGCGCCGGACTACACGACGCTGCTGCTCGCACGACTCGTCACGAGCCTCAACCACGGCGCGTTCTTCGGGCTCGGCTCGGTGGTCGCGGCCGGCCTCGTGCCGCGTGAACGGCAGGCCAGCGCGGTCGCGACGATGTTCATGGGCCTCACGATCGCGAACGTCGGCGGCGTGCCGGCCGCGACCTGGCTCGGCCAGATGATCGGCTGGCGCATGTCGTTCGCGGCCACCGCCGCGCTCGGCCTGATCGCGATCGCCGGTCTGTTCGCCGCGCTGCCGAAGGGCGAGGCCGGCAAGATGCCGAACCTGCGTGCCGAACTGTCGGTGCTCACGCGCCCCGTCGTGCTCGGTGCGCTCGCGACCACGGTGCTCGGCGCCGGCGCGATGTTCACGCTCTACACGTACGTCGCCCCGACGCTCGAACACCTGACCGGCGCGACGCCCGGCTTCGTGACCGCGATGCTCGTGCTGATCGGCGTCGGCTTCTCGATCGGCAACATCGCCGGCGGCCGCCTCGCCGACCGCTCGCTCGACGCCACGCTGATCGGCTTCCTGGTGCTGCTGATCGTGACGATGGCCGGGTTCCCGCTGCTCGCCCGCACGCATGTCGGCGCGGCGGCCACGCTGCTGGTGTGGGGTGTCGCGACGTTCGCGGTGGTCCCGCCGCTGCAGATGCGCGTGATGCGTGCCGCACACGAAGCGCCGGGCCTCGCGTCGGCCGTCAACATCGGCGCGTTCAACCTCGGCAATGCGCTCGGCGCGGCAGCCGGCGGCGCGGCGATCTCGGCCGGCTTCGGCTACGCAGCCGTGCCGCTCGTCGGCGGGCTGATCGCCGCGGCCGGGCTCGCGCTGGTCGCGCTCCAAAGGATGCAACGCCGCCGCGCGCCGGTCGCCGCGAACTCGTAAGCGCACCGCGATCCGCAGGGTGCCGATACGCGGCACCCCAATTGAACAACGCCCGCGCCGGAATGCCGACGCGGGCGTTGTCGCTGACGGGCCGCGCATCGCGGCCGCCGGGTCGACGTATCAGCGCGCGGCGGCGAACCCGCCGAAGAACGCTCGTGCGTTCGCATCGAGGCTCTCGAGGTGATAGCCGCCCTCCTGGACGATCACCGTCGGCAAGCCGAGCGCGCCGATCGCGCCGCCGAGCCGGCCGAACCCGTCGGTCGTGACGGCCACCTGCGATTGCGGGTCGTCCTTGTAGATGTCGAAGCCGAGCGCGAGCACGAGCGCCTCCGGCTGGAACCGCGCGAGCGCGCGCAGCGCATCGTCGAGCCGCTCGAAGAAAGTCGACTCGGGTGCACCGTGCGGCATCGGCAGGTTCAGGTTGTAGCCGTCGCCGGGCCCGGCGCCCGTCTCTTCCTCGTAGCCGGCAACGACCGGATAGAAATTGGTCGGGTCGCCGTGGATCGATACGTACAGCACGTCGTCGCGGCCGTAGAAGATCTCCTGCACGCCCTGCCCGTGATGCATGTCGGTATCGAGGATCGCGACGCGTTGATGGCGACCGAGCAGCGCCTGCGCGGCGATCGCCGCGTTGTTCAGGTAGCAGAAGCCGCCGGCCGCATCGCGGCGGGCGTGATGGCCGGGCGGGCGACACAGCGCGTACGCGTCGCGCGCGCCGTCATTGACGTCCGCCGCGGCCGCGAGCGCGCTCTGGGCTGACCAGTACGCGGCGCGCCACGTGTTCGCACCGACCGGGCAACTGCCGTCGGCGAGATAGCGCGCGGCTTTCGCGAGCACGCCGCGCAGCGGGTTCGGATCGCGCACGAACACGTTCGACATCACTTCGTCGCCCCAGTCGTCGGGCATCCGTTTCCAGTCGCCGTGCGCTTCCTCCAGAAAGCGCAGGTAGTTCATGTCGTGCACGGCCGCGATCGGCGCGGTGCCGCGGTCGGCCGGCTCGCGCACGTCGAAGTCGAGCGAGCGCACTGCCGCGACCAGCCGCGCCGCGCGCTCGGGCACTTCCTGCGGCTCGCGCATCCTGCCGCGCGACAGGTAGGTGCGCGGATGGTGCAGCAACTGTTCGGGGTGGAAATAGGTTTTCATCGTCGGTCCTCGTCGATTCGTCGCGTCATGCATCGTGCGCGGCTGCCGCTGCAGCCACGCGCGTCGCGACGCCCGCCCGCGCGAGCACCGCGTTGAGCAGCACGTTCGTGCCGCGCGTCACGTCGTCGGGCAGCGCGTCCTCGGCCTCGTTGTGCGACAGCCCGTCGACGCACGGGATGAACACCATCGCGGTCGGCACGCAGCGCGCGAGCACGATCGCATCGTGACCGGCGCCGCTGACGATCCGTTCGTTCGTATAACCAAATGCCTCCGCCGCCTGCGCAGCCAGGTCGACGCAGCCGCGGTCGAACGGCGTCGCGGGGCTGCGCCAGCAGGTATCGATCGCAACCTGCACGCCGCGCGCGGCGGCCACGCGTGCGCATGCGTCGCGCAGCGCGCGCTCCATCGCATCGACTTGCGCATCGTCGTGATGGCGCAGGTCGACGGTGAACGTCACGTCGCCGGCGATCGTGTTGCGCGACGCGTTGCGGATGCCGACCTGCCCGATCGTCGCAAGCCCACGCGGCGCGTAGCCGGCAACGATGCGTTCCAGTTCGAGCGCCATCTGCGCGCTCGCGAAATACGCGTCCTTGCGATACGGCATCGGCGTCGTGCCCGCATGCGCGGCCACGCCCGTCACGCGCACATCGAGCCAGCGGATCGCCTGCCCGCCCGTGACGATGCCGATCGTCGTGCCGTTCGCCTCGAGCACGGGCCCCTGTTCGATATGCGCTTCGAAATACGCGTCGACCGCGCCGCCCGGCGCACGCGTGCCGCGACACCCGCATGCGTCCAGCGCGGCGCCGAGCGTGATGCCGTCGGCGTCCTGCTTCGCGAGCGCGTCGTCGAGCGGCAGCGCGCCCGTGAACACGGCCGAGCCGAGCATCGCCGGCGCGAAACGCGCGCCCTCCTCGTTGGTCCACGACACGATCTCGAGCGGCTTGCCGGTCACGATGCCCGCATCGTTCAGCGTGCGCACGACTTCGAGCCCGGCGAGCACGCCGTACACGCCGTCGAAGCGCCCGCCTTCGGGCTGCGTGTCGAGATGGCTGCCGACCAGCACCGGCGCGGCCTGCGCATCGGCGCCGTCGCGCCGCGCGAACAGGTTGCCGACCGCGTCGACGCTTACCGTCATCCCCGCGTCGCGGCACCACTGCGCGAACAGATCGCGCCCGCGCCGGTCGTCGTCGGTCAGCGCGAGGCGTCGCACGCCGCCGCGCGGCGTCGCGCCGATGCGCGCCATGTCGGCCAGGCTCCGACACAAGCGGGCGCCGTCGATTTCCAACAGGTCTTTCATTTGCACTCCGATGAATTCGTTCGTCGAGGGTCAGTGCGAGCCGAGCGCTTCGGCCGCGGCCGGCCGGCCCGCGCGTCGCGCGTCGAGCGCGACGATGCAAAGCAGCGAGATGCCGGCGAGACACGTGTAGAACACCGCGAGCGGCCACCACTGGCCCGCGAAGCGATGCGCGAGCCAGGTGCCGACGAGCGGCGTCAGGCCGCCCGCGATCGCGCCGCACACCTGATACGCGAGCGAGATCGCCGAATAGCGCACGTGCGCGGGAAACACGCCGCTCACGAAGCCGGCGATCACCGAGTAGAAGCCGGCCATGCACACGACTGCGAGCGCGATGCCGGCGACGAGCGACCCGGACGTGCCGCCCTGCACGAGCATGAACATCGGGTACGGCGACAGCATCGCGAGCAGCGCGGCGATCTTCAGGAAGCGTGCGCCGCCGATACGCTCGGCGATCCACGCGGCGAGCGGCTGCGCGATGAACTGGATGATCGCGACCGCGAACAGGCTGTCGAGGATCAGCGAGCGCGACACGCCGACGTACTGCGTGGTGTACGCGATCATGAACGTATTGGTGAAATAGACGCCCGCGATCCCGATGGTGTTCGCGCCGATGCAGAGCAGCACGAGCCCCGACGCGGAGCGCAGCACTTCGGCCACCGGCAGCTTCACGGTGCGGTTCGCTTCCTTCACGCGCGCGAATTCCGGCGACTCGTTCACGCCGAGCCGGATCAGGATGCCGACGACGAGCAGCACCGAGCTCGCGAGAAACGGCAGGCGCCAGCCCCATGCGAGGAAATCGGCCTTGTCCATCGACGTGACCGCGCGAAACGCGACCAGCGACAGGATCAGCCCGGCCGGGCTGCCGAGCTGCGCGAACGACGCGAAGAACGTGCGGCGGCCCTGCGGCGCGTGTTCGCCCGCCATCAGCACCGCGCCGCCCCACTCGCCGCCGACGGCGATCCCCTGCACGACGCGCAGCACGATCAGCAGCACCGGCGCGAGCATGCCGACCTGCGAATAGTCGGGCAGCAGCCCGACGCACACGGTCGCGACGCCCATCATCATCAGCGTCGTCATCAGCGCCTTCTTGCGGCCGATGCGGTCGCCGAGGTGGCCGAACACGATGCCGCCGAGCGGGCGCGCGAAGAAGCCGACCGCGAATGTCGCGAACGACGCCATCGTGCTGACGAAGCGGTCATGCGACGGGAAATAGAGTTCGCCGAACACGAGCGCGGCGGCGGTCGCGTAGATGTAGAAGTCGTACCACTCGATCATCGTGCCGACGAACGCGGCCGTCGCGGCACGCGCCGGCTGGCGGGCGGAAGGAAGGGACTGGGTCATGCGGGCTCCTGACGCGCGCCGCGGCACGCGCAATATCGTGGTGGCCGGCCGTCTGTCGCGGCCTCGCGCCGCACGGTGCGGCGCCCCTCCTTTATCGGCGACCGCAAATCATTAGTCAAATTTCAAGTTATTATTCGGCGTATAAATTCAGCTAATGACTGATTCGATTCGAGCGGAGACCCGATGCGCGCCGACCTCACCCCCTTCCTCAACGACCGCCTCGACTGGAACCTGCTGCGCACCTACCTGGTGATCATGCAGGAGCGCAGCGTGAGCCGGGCGGCCGCGCGCCTGCACGTGACGCAGCCGGCCGTGAGCCAGGCGCTGCGGCGGCTGGAAGACACGCTGGAGCGCAAGCTGATCGAGCGGCGCGGCGCGCACTTCGCGCCCACTCCAGCGGGCGAAGCCGTGTACCGGATCGCGAGCGACATCTACGGCGGCGTGTCGCGGCTCGAAACGGAGCTCGACGACAGCACGGCCGATCTCACCGGTTCGATCCGGCTGCTGACGGTGAGCCGCATCGAGTCGCCCGTCTACGACGCATTCCTCGCCGACTTCCATCGCGCGTATCCGCGCATCGATCTGCAGATCGAAGTGATGCGCTCATCCGACATCCTGTCGTCGCTGCTGCAGAAGACGGCCACCGCCGGGCTCGGCCTGTGCCGCACGCCGCACGACAAGCTGGAGATGCGCTGCTTCCTGCGCCAGCGCTACGCGATCTACTGCGGCCGCCATCACCGGCTGTTCGGGCAGACGCAGTTGCGGATGGAGGATCTGCTCGCGGAGAACTTCGTGTCGTTCACGAGCGACCAGATCGGCGACAGCCTGTCGCCGCTCACCGTGTTTCGCGACCAAAAGGGCTTCACCGGGCGCATCGTCGCGTCGTCGCCGAGCCTCGAGGAAGTGCGGCGGCTGATCTTCGCCGGTTACGGGATCGGCTGCCTGCCCGAGCACATCGTGCGCGACGACATCGCGCAGCAACGGCTGTGGCGACTGCCGCCCGACGACGGCCTCGTCGACGTCGACGTGTTCCTGCTGTGGCATCGCGACCGCAAGATGAACGCGGCCGAGCACGCATTCCTCGACGCGATGGAGCGCTGCATGCAGCAGCACTCGCTCGCGGAACGGCTGGGGATGTAGGCGTTGGATTGCTCGCACACGCGAAAGGAGGGTCGCGGTCGCCGTCGCGTTCTTCGGCTACTACGCTGCGACGCGCGCCGCATGCTTGAGCGGAACGACGTCGGGCACGGTGGTCCGCCGTGCCGGCATCGTGGATCACGAAGGTGTGATGTGCAGCGCGGCTGCCGATGGCGCCGGATTCGGCGCGGCGAGCCGCTCAGGCCGGCGGAAAGCTGGCCCGACAAGCGACGCGATGCGTCACGCGTCACGCGTCAGTGGTGAACCTCGCCGCGCTCGAGCGGCAGGATCAGCCGCTCGGGGATGCTGCGTCGCGACGCACGCGCGCCGACGTAGTACAGCACGGCCGGCACGATGAGGCCGAGGATCCACGAGATGTCGGTGCCGCCGAGCGCATCGACGAGCGCGCCTGTATAGATGTGCGTCGACATGAACGGCACCTGCACCAGGATGCCGACCACGTAGATCGTGATCGCCATCACGTTCCAGCGGCCGTAGCGGCCATCCGGATCGGACAGCGCCGGCACGTCGTAGCGCGAGCGCGTGAAGCAGTAGTAGTCGACCAGGTTGATCGCGCTCCACGGCGTGAAGAACGCGAGCAGGAACAGGATGAACGCGGTGAATTCCTTCAGGAACGAATGACGGCCGGCCAGCGCGATCAGCGTCGACACGCAGATCATCCCGAAGATGTAGACGAGACGGCTGCGCGACGACACCGCGCCCTTGCCACGGAAACCGCTGACGATCGTCGCCATCGACATGAAGCTGCCGTACGCGTTGAGCGCGGTCACCGTCACCTTGCCGAACGCGATGCTGAAGTACAGCAGCGCGGCGACGGCCCCCGTCGAGCCGAGCCCGACGATGTACGACACCTCGTGGTGCGCGAACTGGCTGCCGGCCAGCGCGGCCGCGAACACGCCGAACACCATCGCGGCCTGCGCGCCGATCACCGAGCCGAGGCCGACCGCGACGAACGTGGCGACCGACGACGTCGAGCGCGGCAGGTAGCGCGAATAGTCGGCGACGTACGGGCCGAACGCGATCTGCCACGACGCGGACAACGACATCGACAGCAGGAAGCTCGCGAGCGAGAAGTGCCGGTTCGCGAGCAGCGCGCCGACGTCGTGGTTCGCGAACAGCTGCGTGAACATGTAGACGAACGCGATGATGCCGACCACGCTCGCGATCCGGCCGACGAAGTGGATCGCGCGATAGCCGAACACCGTCAGCACGACGATCACGGCCGCGAACAGCAGGATGCCGGCCGCGTCGTCGACGTGCAGCAGTTGCGCGACCGCCTGCCCGGCGAGCACCGAGCCGCTGGCGGAAAAGCCGATATACATCAGGCACACGAGCACGATCGGGATCATCGCGCCGTAGACGCCGAACTGCACGCGGCTCGAGATCATCTGCGGCAACCCGAGCTGCGGCCCCTGCGCGCCGTGCAGCGCCATCACCGCGCCGCCGACGAACTGGCCGAGCAGCAGCGCGACCAGCGACCAGAACACGTCGCCGCCGAGCACGACCGCGAGCGCCCCCGTGACGATGGCCGTGATCTGCATGTTCGCCGACAGCCACAGCGTGAACTGGCTCAGCAGCCCGCCGTGGCGTTCGGCGTCGGGAATGAAATCGATCGAGCGTACCTCGATCAGGCCGCCGGCTTTTCCATTGGGATTCGTTGACACGGGGAAATCTCCAAGATACTGAGGATCGCGAATGGTTCGGACGAGATGGGAAACGGCAAACTTGCCGGGGCGGCCGGTCGGCTCGCCGCGTGTGGCGCGCCGTGGATCGCCGACGTGCGCCGGCATTGCCAGCGGATATTCTTGTATATACAACTTGCGTGATATCGGTGATTTCCCGGGTGTTCGACGATTTATGAAACGTGTCGGAAAACGGCACGCGTCGGACCTGCGGAGTCGCCGGTCGCGCGTAGGAAAAATGAAAGCTCAGGTGCCGGCGGGCGACGCCGGCTCGGGCTCGGCCACCAGGTCGTCGGCGGGAAGGAGCGTCAGCAAGCGCCGCACGGCTTCGACGTCGCGTGCGTGCAGCCATGCGTCGTAGTCGTCGCGGCGCAGGATCACGACGCCCCGCTTCTCGTCGCCGGGCCGATGCATGCGCGCGAACACCGGGTGATCGTCGGCGTTGACCGTGAGCATCGTCATGCCGATTCGCTCGCGGCCGTCGGCGGTGACGAAGCTGCGCCAGATACCGGCGACGCAGCACGGCTGCCAGCCGTCGACGCCGATCCGGTGCCACACGTTGCGGCCCGTCTCGTAGCACGGCTCGAAGATCCAGCGCACCGGAATCAGGCACCGCTGGCCGTTGCGCCAGGCGGTGCTGTAGAGCCGTGACGAGCCAACCGTTTCCGCGCGCGCGTTCACCGTATCGAGCTTCTTGCGCTTGCGGCCGTTCTCGTCGACACGCGCGGGCTGCATGAACTTCGGCCAGAAGCCGAACACCGCGCTGACGACCGCGACGCCGTCGCCGTCGGCACGCGCTATGGGCGCCACGTAATCGGGATACACGTCGGGTTCCCACGGGTCGCGGCGAAACAGGTCGCCGATGCCGAGCTTCAGCTCGCTGATGCCCGGGTCTTCATCGGGGGCGCGGTAGTGAGTGCACACGGTTGGGCTGACGATGGACGCGATGTCTTCATCGTAGGTCAGCGGGCATGCCGTGTTTGTGCAATCGGTTGGTATGACGAAACAGTCTTACGCGTGCAGGTGGATCGGAGCGTCGATCGGTCATTGGTTCCACTTTTGCCGGCAGCAAGATGCGCGGGCTGCTCGCGAGCAAGCTGAGCCATGCGGTCGAATTCCAGCTTGCGGCGCTGGGCAACAGCGGCGGCGGCGAAACATAGCCGGCACGCACGTCGGTTCGTTCATCCTTGCCGGCCACGTGCGTCGGCAGCACGTCGCCCGCCCCGGTTCACGCGAGCCGTTCCGATCCGATGACATGCACGCCCGGGCGTGCATCGATCGCGGCATCGAGCAGCGCGCGGGCAATGCGCGGCGCGGGATTCATGCGCCACTTCGGCGGCAACAGCGGCCCGGCGGCACCGAGCGCCAGCGCCATCATCCGTTCGCCGAGCCGGAACTCGTCGCGACTGCCGCCGATCAGCCCCGGCCGCACGCAGGTAAGCGACGCGAACCCGATGCCAGCGAGCGCACGCTCGACCTCGCCCTTCACGCGGTTGTAGAAGATGCGCGACGCCGGGTCCGCGCCGAGCGCGGAATTCAGCACGTAGGTCGGCGTGCCGGACCGGTGCGCGAGGCGCGCAACCGCGAGCGGATAGTCGTGATCGACGCGGCGGAATGCGGCCTGCGAGCCCGCGACCCGCATCGTGGTGCCGAGCGTGCAGATCACCGCGTCGGCCTGCCACCAGTCGGCCGCCTCGGGCAGGTGATCGAAGTCGATCGTCAATGCGCGCATCTTCGGATGCGGCGACAACGGCCGGCGCGCGAGCACGACGACCTGGTCCACCCGCGCGTCGGCCAGCGCGAGGTCGAGGACGTGGCGCCCGACGAGTCCGGTCGCGCCGACGAGCAACAATTTCATGTGCAGTTGTCCGTGTATGGCCGGTGCAGAGCTGGCCGTGAGCGGCAGTCGTGCGACGCTGCACATCGCAATGCCGCATCGCGCCGGAGCCGCCCGTTCGAAGCCGATGAATCGGACGGGATACCGACACGATGAACGGTTCACGCGAGAGGGTCAACAACGACCCGCGAGCCGCGCATGCTCGAACGCGACCGCACCGGCCGCGCGGATCGGCGCCGCAGCCGGGCTTCGTCCGGCGAAGGATGACGACGGATGCCGCCGCGCGTTCACACGTGCAACGCGTGTCCCAGCGCGCGCAATGCCGCCTCCTGCATCGCTTCGCCGAGCGTCGGATGCGCGTGGATCGTGCCGCCGACGTCCTCGAGCCGCGCGCCCATCTCGAGCGACTGCGAGAACGCCGCGGCCAGTTCCGACACGCCGCGCCCGACCGCCTGCCAGCCGACGATCAGATGCGTGTCGCGCCGCGCGACGACGCGCACGAAACCGTCGGTCGCGTGCAGCGTCATCGCGCGCCCGTTCGCCGCGAACGGGAACGACGCGCTGATGCAGTCGACGCCGGCCGCCTTCGCGTCGTCGGGCGACCAGCCGGACGTGACGACCTCGGGATCGGTGAAGCACACGGCCGGGATCGACGCGGGCGTGAACTTGCGGCGCCGCCCCGCGATCAGCTCGGCCACCATCTCGCCCTGCGCCATCGCGCGATGCGCGAGCATTGGCTCGCCTGCGACGTCGCCGATCGCCCACACGTTGCGCATCGAGGTCCGGCATGCGTCGTCGATGCGCAGCGCGCGGCCGTTGCGATCGAGCGGCAACGCTTCGAGCCCGAAGCCGTCCACGCGCGGCCGGCGGCCGACCGCGACCAGCACGCGATCGGCCGGCAGCGTCTTCTGCGTGCCGTCGGGTGCGCGCACGCGCACCGCGCCGTCGCTCGCGAGCCCCAGCACCGTATGACCCAGCCACAAGCCGACGCCGAGCCGCGCGAGCGAATCGGCGACCGGCTTCGCGAGTTCCGCGTCGTACGCGGGCAGCACGCGCTCGGCCGCTTCGACGATGCTGACCTCGACGCCGAGCTTACGATAGACGGTCCCGAGTTCGAGCCCGATGTAGCCGGCGCCGACGACGACCAGCCGCGTCGGCAACGACGTGGGCGACAGTGCGTCGGTCGACGATACGACGTGCCCGCCGAACGGCATCGACGGCAGCGCGACCGGTTCCGAACCGGTCGCGAGCAACAGGTGTTCGCATGCGATGCGCGTCGTGTGGTCACCGGCGACGACATCGACCGTCTTGCCGTCGACGACGCGCGCGTCGCCCTGCAGCACGCGCACGCCGTGCTTCTTCAGCAGCGCGCCGACGCCGCGCGTGAGGCGCTCGACGATCCCGTCCTTCCACGCGACGCTTTTCGCGATGTCGATCTCCGGCGTGCGCACGCGAATCCCGAGCACGCCTTCGCCGGCCTGGGCGCACGCCTGCTCGAACGCGTCGGCGACATGGATCAGCGCCTTCGACGGAATGCAGCCGATGTTCAGGCACGTGCCGCCGAGCCGTTCGCGCTCGACGAGCACCGTCGGAATGCCGAGCTGCCCCGCGCGAATCGCGGCGACGTAACCGCCCGGACCGCCGCCGATCACGAGCAGCGTGGTGTGTTCGTTCGGCATCGCACTCACTCCACGAACAGCAGCGCCGGCCGCTCGAGCAACCCGCGCACGGCCTGGATGAATTCGGCCGCATCCGCGCCGTCGACGACGCGATGGTCGAACGACGACGACAGGTTCATCAGCTTGCGCGCGACGATCGCGCCGTCGCGGATCATCGGCCGCTCGACGATCCGGTTCACGCCGACGATGCCGACCTCCGGATGGTTGATGACCGGCGTCGACATGATGCCGCCGAGCGCGCCGAGGCTCGAGATCGTGATCGTCGAGCCGGTCAGCTCGTCGCGCTGCGCGCGGTTCGCGCGCACCGCGTCGGCGAGCCGCGCGACTTCCGCCGAGATCGACCACACGTCGCGCGCTTCCGCATGACGCAGCACCGGCACCGTGAGGCCGCTGTCCGTCTGCGTCGCGACACCCATGTGCACCGCGCCGTAACGCGTGACGACACCGGCTTCGTCGTCGTAGCGCGCGTTGATCTGCGGGAAGTCGCGCAGCGCGATCACCATCGCGCGGATCAGCAGCGGCAGCGGCGTGAGCCGGCCGCGCGCGTCGCCGTGGCGTCGGTTCAGCTCGCTGCGCAGCGATTCGAGCTCGGTGACGTCGATCTCCTCGACGTAGCTGAAGTGCGGAATGCGGCGCTTCGCTTCCTGCATCTTGCGCGCGATGGCGCGGCGCAGGCCGATCACCGGCACCTCCGTTTCATCGTTGCGCTCGTCGTAGCCGCGCGCTTGCGCGCCACCCGCCGCCGTGCCGCCCGTGCGTGCGTACGCATCGAGGTCCGCATGCAGGATCCGGCCGGCCTCGCCGGTGCCGCGCACGTAGCGCAGCTCGATGCCCATGTCCCAGGCGCGCTGGCGGACCGCCGGCGACGCGAGCGGCCGTTCGCCCGGCGCGAGCGCCGCGCGCGGCGGCGCCGCGTGTTCCGTGCGACGCGGCTCGGCCGGTGCACGCTCAGCGGTGTGTCGCGCTGCCTTCGACGCGTCGTGCGCTTCGGCTGCTTCGGTGACTTTCGACGACTTTGCAGGCGTGTCGACCGCCGCCGGCCGCGACCTCGCATCCGCTTCGGCATCGCGTGCCTTCGTGCCCGGCTTCAGGTTGCCGTTGCCTTCGACCTCGACACGAATCAGCTCGCTGCCGACCGCCATCATCTCGCCGATCCGACCGCCGAGCGCCAGCACCTTGCCCGCCACCGGCGACGGAATCTCCACCGCCGCCTTGTCGGTCATCACGTCGGCGAGCGGCTGGTCTTCCTTGATCGTCTGCCCGACTTCCACGTGCCACGCCACCAGCTCGACCTCGGCGATCCCTTCGCCGATATCCGGCATCTTGATCACATGAATCCCCATCTCAGGCCTCCATCACGCGTCGCAATGCTTCGCCAACCCGGGCCGGGCCGGGGAAATACGCCCATTCCTGCGCGTGCGGATACGGCGTGTCCCAGCCCGTCGTCCGCTCGACCGGCGCTTCCAGATGGTAGAAGCAGTGCTCCTGGACGAGCGATACCAGTTCCGCGCCGTAGCCGCAGGTGCGCGTCGCTTCGTGCACCACCACGCAGCGGCCGGTCTTGCGCACCGACGCGACGATCGTGTCGAGGTCGACCGGCCATAGCGTGCGCAGGTCGATCACTTCCGCGTCGATGCCGGTCTCCTCGGCCGCGGCGAGCGACACGTGCACGGTCGTGCCGTACGTCAGCACCGTCAGGTCGTTGCCGGGCCGCACGACGGCCGCCGTATCGAGCGGCACCGTGTAATAGCCGTCCGGCACCACGCTGCCCGGATGCTTGAGCCACGATGTGACCGGACGCTCGTGATGGCCGTCGAACGGCCCGTTGTACAGCCGTTTCGGCTCGAGGAAGATCACCGGATCGTCGTTCTCGATCGACGCGATCAGCAGCCCTTTCGCGTCGTACGGATTCGACGGCATCACCGTGCGCAACCCGCAGACCTGCGTGAACATCGCTTCCGGGCTCTGGCTGTGCGTCTGGCCGCCGTAGATGCCGCCACCGCACGGCATCCGGATCGTCATTGGCGCGGTGAACTGGCCCGCGGAGCGATAGCGCAGCCGTGCGCCTTCCGACACGATCTGGTCCGACGCCGGGTAGAAGTAGTCCGCGAACTGGATCTCGCAGACCGGCCGCAATCCATACGCGCCCATCCCGACCGCCGCGCCGACGATCCCGCCTTCCGAGATCGGCGCATCGAACACGCGCGACTTGCCGTACTTGGCCTGCAGCCCTTCGGTGCAGCGGAACACGCCGCCGAAGTAGCCGACGTCCTGCCCGAACACGACCACGTCGCCGTCGCGCTCGAGCATCACGTCCATCGCGGAGCGCAGCGCCTGGATCATCGTCATCGGCTGCGCCGATGCCGTCGTCGTTTCCTGTTGCGCCATGATCACGCTCCCAGTTCCTGGCGCTGACGGCGCAGGTGCGCGGGCAGCTCCTTGTACACGTCGTCGAACATCGAGGCCGGCGACGGAATCCGGTCGTCGGCCAGCGTGCCGAACTGCTCCGCTTCCTTCTGCGCGGCGATCACTTCGGCTTCGAGCTCGGCCGTCAGCGCGTCGTGCGCGCTGTCCGACCAGATGCCTTTCGCGATCAGGTGCTGCTTGAAGCGCGCGATCGGATCGCCGAGCGGGAAATGGGCCCAGTCGTCGGCCGGCCGGTATTTCGTCGGATCGTCCGACGTCGAATGCGCGCCCGCGCGGTAGGTGACCCATTCGATCAGCGTCGGGCCGAGATTGCGGCGCGCGCGTTCGGCGGCCCAGGTCGATGCCGCGTAGATCGCGAGGAAGTCGTTGCCGTCGACGCGCAGCGAAGCGATGCCGCAGCCGACGCCGCGCCCGGCGAAGGTGGTGCCCTCGCCGCCCGCGATCGCCTGGAACGTGGAAATCGCCCACTGGTTGTTGACGACGTTCAGCACGACCGGCGCGCGATACACGTGCGCGAACGTCAGCGCGGTGTGGAAGTCGGCTTCCGCGGTCGCGCCGTCGCCGATCCACGCGGACGCGATCTTCGTGTCGCCCTTGATCGCCGACGCCATCGCCCAGCCGACCGCCTGGATGAACTGCGTCGCGAGATTGCCGGAGATCGAGAAGAAGCCGGCTTCGCGGTCCGAGTACATCACCGGGAGTTGGCGCCCTTTCAGCGGGTCGCCTTCGTTCGACATCAGCTGGCAGATCATCCGTTCGAGCGGCACGTCGCGCGCGATCAGGATGCTTTGCTGGCGGTAGGTCGGGAAGCACATGTCGCCGTGACGCAGCGCCATCGCGTGCGCGGCGCCGATCGCCTCTTCGCCGAGGCTCACCATGTAGAAGGAGATTTTCTTCTGACGCTGCGCGATCATCATGCGCGCGTCGAAGATGCGGGTCTTCAGCATCGCGCGCATCCCGGCGATCAGGCGCGCATCGTCGAGGTCCGGCGCCCATGGGCCGAGCGCTGCGCCGTGGTCGTCGAGCACGCGCACGAGGCTGCGGGCGAGATGGGCGGTGTCCGCGGGGGCAACGTCGATCGGCGGGCGGCGAACCGCGCCGGCCGGCGATAGATGCAGATAGGAAAAATCCGTCTTGCAGCCCGGACGCCCGGTGGGCTCCGGCACATGCAGACGCAATGGCTCTGACAGGCTCATCGTGTCGTCTCCACGCTCGATTGTGTCTCACGCTGATGGAACGCGCGGCCGGTTGCCGGCTCACGCGCGGGCTGGCGCACGGATAAGCACGCCAACCTTGAAAATCTATGCCTCGCGAAGCGCGACGTCGATGACCAAGCCGCTCGATTGCGGTGAGCAGATTTGCCATGGCGGGTGTCGGCGGGCGATCGGCGCCGCCGGCGTGATGAATGAAGGCCGCGTGTGCTGCGATGCGTCAATGGCTGCGGAGCGTGCGGATCCACGCCGCACCGATCGTTCCGCGTCGATCATATCGGACGATACGAAGCAAGAGACCCCGCGAAATCCGGGATCTCGGCGGGGTCTCTTCGTCCGGGCGCTTGTCGGGTCGTGCCGGCGCGATGCGTTACGCGTCGGGGCGCGCGATGTCGAAGCGGCTGTCGGGCCTGACGTGCACGTACGCCGACGGGCCGCCCGCGCGAAGAATGATGCCCGCGCCGAACGTGTCGAAGATGCCGTCCTTCAGCAGGTCGTGGCGAATGTGCACGGCGATGACTTCGCCGAGTACCAGCGTGGCCGGCGTGGCGACGCCATGATGATCGCGCAGCGGGATCACGTCGGTCACCTTGCATTCGAAGTTGACGCCGCTTTCCGCGACGCGCGGCACATCGACGAGGCGCGACGGGATCGCGGTCAGGCCGCCGAGTTCGAATTCGTCGACGCCGTACGGCACCGCCGCGCAGGTCTGGTTCATCCGGTCGGCGAGATCGCGCGTCGCGAGGTTCCAGACGAACTCGCCGGTCTCCTGCACGTTACGCAGACTGTCCTTCGCGGCCGTGCTCGAAAAGCCGATGATCGGCGGACGATAGTTGAATGCATTGAAGAAGCTGTACGGCGCGAGGTTGATCGTGCCGTCGCTGCCGCGGGAAGAGATCCAGCCGATCGGGCGCGGGCCCACGATCGCGTTCAGCGGATCGTGCGGGAGGCCGTGGCCTTGCGAGGGTTCGTAATAGTGATGGGTCGAGTCGGTCATGGCGTGATGTCGAGGCAGGCAAGCAGCATTGAAGTCCATCGCCCGGCGCGCGTGTGCCGAGGGCAGCAACGGTGTGCGGTGCGATGTGCGCGCCAAGTATCACATGGGGTCGGTTTCGTTGCAGTGAGGGTGCGGTCGCGCGCGAGACGTTGCAGCGGCGATGCATGTGGCACGCAACATAAAAAACCGCGAGCCCTTCATTCGTTTTCTCGCTCGCGGTTTTTTCAAATCTTCATTGAAGCGGTCGCCGTCGAACCGGGGATGGAGGCCGAAAAGGGCTCGTCAGTGTATATGTCCTGCGAACAGTCCGAGCAATCCTATGATGATCAAGTAGATCGCAACGATGAAATTCAGCAGGCGCGGCACCACCAGAATCAGAATGCCGGCGATCAGGGAGACCAATGGGCTCAAGTTCGTGAATATGTGCATGGCGTTGCCCCTTAACAATAGATCGCGAAATCGCCAACTGGAGCACCTCGAAACCGTATTGCACGACCCTGTGCTTCGTAGCCGCTCCTTTTCAACGCTGCATGCGATTCCGTGACGGGTGGGAGATTTTTACCGACGCAGGCAACCGGAACCCTGACCGGTTGTCAGTGCAACGTTTGTTTGCATGTCGCAGCGATTTTCGTGCCTGCCTCGGCGCGTGCGGCCGATTTCGTCTGTACGCTGGAATCCGGCGACATCACTCGAGATGCCACGCTTATGCCGCACCGCACATGAATTTCAATTTGCGCCGCGAGAATGCGCGTGAGAATGAAGCCCTAGAAATTGCGTGCCAAGCCGACCATGAACATGTCCTGGTCCTTGTCGTTGCCGGTTGCGACACGATTGAAGCGCAAGCTCGCCGCCCAATCGTTCGTGACCTGGTAACTCACCTGCGCGCTGAGCAACGCATTGACTCTCGTTTTGCTCGAGGCTTCGTCCCGATCGTGCGAGAGATACGGACCTGCCCCTGCCGACAGCGTCCATTTGGTCTGGATCGGCGCGACGTACCAGAGTTGCGCTGCCACCCCTCTGCGGCCGGCGACGCCATTGTTGCCTTCGTAGACGAAGCTCGCCGAATAGGCCCACGCATTGCCGAGCGGCCGTTTGACTTCGACCATATAGCCCTTTTCGATCGGCACTTGCGGACGGTTCGTCTGCGACGTCCCGGCCCAAATGCTGACCTGCGTCTTGCCGTCCGACAACGCCGGGCCGGGATCGCCGCCAAAATCCGAACCGATGCCGAACAGCACCGCGTCGGAATTGAATCCGCCAATCATCTGCACGTGGTTGTACTGCAGCTTGAGGAAGAAGCGGTCGGGAACGATGTAATACCGCACGGCTGCTGACGCGCGCACACCCCAGCGCTTTTCATTGCGCGCCTGGTTGTCGACATGGGTCGTGTCGATGCTGAAATACGGCCCCGCCGACAATTCGACCGCCACGCGATTGCCGAGCGGCCAACGAAACGAACCGAGCGCGGCGAAGCCGTCACGGTGGTGATCCACCGGATGCCCCTCGTTCAAATAGGCGAGGTAGATCGAGAAGTAGTCGTTCAACACGTCGCCGAAGCCGACTTCGTAGGCGCGCCAATGCATATCGCCGCCGTCGGTCGCACGTCCGTCGCCATACACCGCATAAGCGTTGATCGTTCTTTCCGATGGCTTGAACGCGGTCGGTGCACTCGCGGGACCGTCCTCGGCATGCGCGTGGCCAATGCCTGCCAGAATCGCCAGACCCGCGATCGAGCCCGTGACGACGAAACGTGAATAGATGCGACGGCACTGTCCCATTTGGCCTCCCCACCTGAGCTGAACCCGGATGCTGGACGACGGTTGAACGAACGTCATGCGAATCGAATCTGGTGCTGGACGTGGCCGCTGGCACCGGTCGAGCGACAATGACCTGGCCCCAGTTTTAGTCCGGACTGCAGTTAGAGTCCGAGATTAAAACCTCCTGGTTTGCATCAGGCGCCCGGGCGAACTGCACTGGCGTCAGACAGCCCAGTGAGCTATGAGCTCGATACGCCATTCCTCAATCAGCCGCTTGGCGTGGCGCATTGAGACGAACCAGTGCTCGTTCAGGCATTCATCGCGGAACCGCCCGTTGAAGCTCTCGATATAGGCATTCTCCACCGGCTTGCCAGGCCGAAGGAACGAAAGTGTGACACCGGCTTCGTAGGCCCATACATCCAGCACCTTACCAGCGAACTCCGGCCCGTTGTCGACCGTGATGGATGCGGGTAAACCTCGTATCTCCTTGAGTCGCTCGACCACTTGCTGCACGCGTAGGCCCGGCAGTAAAGTATCGACCTCGATGGCCAAGCATTCGCGCGTGTAGTCGTCGACCACGCTCAGGCATCGACACCACCGACCATAGGTCAACCCGTCCGAAACGAAGTCCATGGACCAGCTCTGATTCGGGCCTGTTGGAAACGGCAGCGGCGTGCGCTCGACAGCCGCAATACGCTTGCGCCGCCGCTTGCGCACGTTGAACCCCGCCTTGCTGTACAAGCGCTAGACGCGCTTGGGGTTGGTGAAGCAGCCATCCCGCTGCAACAGCATGTGAATCCGGCGATAGCCGTAACGGCGCTTCTGCGCGGCGATGGCCGTCATCCGGCCAGTCAGCGCTTCGTCGTCAACTCGGCGGCGTGATTCGTAGTGGAACAGCGAGCGCGATATCCCTACCAGCCCGCAAGCACGGGTAACGCCCATGGCGCGTTCGGTCATCAAGATTCGGACTGCTTCGCGCTGGCCTGCGGGCTTGCAACTTTCGAGCCAGCAGGTCCTTCAGCGCGGCGTTGTCGAGCATTGATTCGGCCAACAGGCGCTTGAACTTGTTGTTCTCCTGCTCCAGTTCCTTCAGGCGCTGCGCTTCGGAAACCGTCATCCCGCCGAACTTCGCTTTCCAGTTGTAGTAGCTAGCTTCCGAGATGCCGTACCTGCGGCACAGCGCCGCCGGCTTCAGGCCAGCCTCGGCTTCCTTCAAGATGCCGATGATTTGCTCTTCGGTGAATCGTTTCTTCATTGCCGTTCTTCTCTGGAACGGACTCCACACCGTCACCGTACTAAACGCGGGGAGCAGGTCACAAATTTGGTAAATAGAAATCAAGGCGGGTGGACGCCAGCGAGGCGCATGAAATTTCAAGCCAGCGTTCCGCTCGCAGGTTGTAGCGGAAACAGGTCGGCGATCGCTTCGCGGCCAACGCGAATGAGCCAACCGGCGACCCTCCCGATCAGCGTATTAGGCGCATGAAACTGCCATTACCCCCAGCATGCCCAGCGCCCAAGGCTGCGAAATGATCCGGTAGTTTCCGATCAGCTCGCCGCGTGCGGAATACTCATAGGCGACGGAGTGCCTAACACCATCGTTGTCGATGAATACCTTGATGCGCCTCGGGTCGCGAAGCAGCCCGCAACCCACGCACTTGAGTACGGCTTCCTTGCACGTCCAGCCAAGCAGGAATGCGGTGCGCCAGTCGTCGCATCGCGACAGGCAATCCCGCTCGTCACGATCGAATACGATGTCCGCGAGCTTCGGCGGAATCGCGCGATCGCATCGCTCGATGTCCACGCCGATCGGGCCGTCCTCCCTGATCGCCACGACAATCAGGTCGCCGGCATGTGACACATTGAAACCCAGCGATGCGTGGGGAGGCGGCAAACCGGGTTTCCCGAGCCTGTCCACGACGAATTCGCCGAGATAAGGTTCACCGTCGATGCGTGCCCCCAACGTGCGCCGCACGAACGTGCGCCCGGCGATGAACCGTGCGCGTCGGGCGGGATCATCGATAACCCGCGCCCGGACCAATTCGGCTTCGGACAACAGCTGTGCATCTCCATCAAGTGCGCCGGCCAAATTGGCCCACGCCAACGTCAATGGACTCGGGGCGCCGGCATAGTGCACCTGCGCGCTCCCTGTCTGAGATGCACTCCACAGCGGCGAGCCGTCCGGCTCGTGCCATCCCAACCTAACAATCCCCGGCGTTTGCGTCGCATTCGCGCCCAAGACGATCACGCGACCTCGCCGCTCTTTTGCTTCGCTTCACGCACCCGCGCTTCGATATAGTCAACCATCCGCCCGAATGTGTTGAACGGTGAGTTCTCGACAGCCAGGTCACGCTCGTTGGCGAGCTGTAGACGCACGCCCAGGTTCTTGAAGATATTCTCTTCGAGATCGGCGATGATCGTGACAAGACTCAGGGAATCGAGCTGCCCTGCTTCCGCGTACAGCTTCGCGTCGCGCCCCTGGGATAGATCGACCGGTTGCTCGAGATACGGATCCTGGCTCTTGATCGCCTCAGTCAGCATTTTATTCAGTTGATCCTGCATGGTTGTGATCCTTAGGTTCAAATTTCGGAAAATCATCCGGAGACGCGTTACTCCGCTCCGGCCGGAGCGAGCAGCGCCCGAATCTCGATGAACCGGCCGCTCGTCAGACGCTGATCCGGCTTCGGATGAATGAGATCGAACACATCTACCGCACGCTGCGCCGGCGCTACCGCATAGCCCGGCGTGCGGAACCGCTCGTTCAATCGGGCATGCTCCGGAAACTCCGCGATGCGCGGGCTGAACACGATCTCGCGCGACAGCGCCGTATCGACGTTGCACATGCCCAGCACGGCAAAGAACACGTCGGGATACTCCTCGGCGTAGACTCCGCATAACGCCAGCAACGCTGCCTTCGACAGGCTGTACGGCAGCATGCCGGCGCGAAACCGCACCCCCGCTATCGACGCGGACGCGACCACAACGTCGGGACGCGTCGGCAGCGCGAGGAACGCATCGAGCAGCAGCTTGTTTGCCACCGTGTTGACGGTCAGCGTCCGCTGAAGCTCGTTAGACGAGCATTCCCGCGCGCGCCTAGGCGCTGTCCCAGACACGCCTGCATTCAGGTAGACGACGGACACACCATCCTGCGCGATGGGTGCGAACACCCCGTTGAACAGGTCCGTCGCCTCGTCGAGTGTGAGCAGGTCGCACTGCTTGAACACCATATTTCCGGACGCCAGCAGCGCATCTGGCCGGCGCCGGGCAATGCCGTACACAGTCCAGCCGCGGTCCAGATAGTGAGCGGCAAGCGCATGACCGATTCCGTCGCTGACGCCAGAAATGAAAACGCTCGCCACGTCACCCTCCGTCGTTCCGAGGCTTGCAATCCCCTGCCTCTCCGGACGGTCTCAAAACTTGCCCGCCACGAAGCCTCCATCAACGGACAGCAGCGTGCCCGTCACGTACGAAGCCTGCTCGCTGAGCAGCCACAGAATCGCGGCAGTGATTTCCTCCGGTTTCGCGAAGCGCTTCATCGCGGTCGATTGGATCTTCTCCTGCGTCGATTCCGGGTTCGCACGCAGACGCTCCTCAGTGTTCATGCCGCCGAGCGTCGGGCCGGGACACACAGCGTTCATGCGCACCACGTTCTGGCCCTCCGGCGGATTCGCGCTCTCGATCGCGGCCACCTGGGTCAGCATGTTCAGCGCCGCCTTGCTGCTCGAATAGGCACTCTGACGCGGTTGGCCAAGCACGCCGCCACAGGACGACACGTTGACGATCGCCGCGCGCTCGTGCCGCGCCATCAGGCGGATTTCATGCGACATCAGCAGAAGCGGGCCGACCAGGTTGATGTCCAGCACGCGTTTCCATTCCTTCAGGTCCAACTCGCGTACCGCGGCGCGCTTGGTCGTCACGCCTGCGTTGTTGACCGCGAGATCGAGACGGCCGTGACGGGATTCGATCAGGTCGAAGAGACTGATCACCGCATTCTCTTCAGTCACGTCGACCGCCACGTAGCGCGCGTTTTCGCCGAGCAGTTCCTGCGCGCGGCGGCCGTCGTCTTCGTTGCGCCCGGTCACATAGCAGAACGCGCCCGCATCGACCAGCGACTTTGCGACGTTCAGACCGATGCCACGCGTGCCGCCCGAGATCAACGCAACTTTTCCGTCAAATGCCATGTTCAATTCTCCTGGTATTTCATCTGAATGAGTTGAGGTCGAAGGTAGCGGGGATTGACGCAGCAGAAGACCCGATCCGCCAGCGGCTCCTTCTTGTCTCGCAGACAATACGAATCCCATCGGCAGCGATCGACTTCGCCCGCGCGTCCCGACAATTCCTTCAGTACAAAATGGTGATCCGCAACGATCGCGCGCCCGAAACCGATGAAATCGGCGTCGCCGCTCGCGACGATTGCCTCCGCCTCTGCGAGGCTGTCGAGGTTGGCCGCGAAACCGATGGGCAACCGCGTCGTCCGCTTCAGGAAGCGCACCGCGTTGCGCGACTGCGCCAGCGAGTAGTCGCGGTTCCCGAGAAACTTCCCGAACGTCCCGGCCACGCCGGTCGCGCAGGTAATCGCATCGGCGCCCGCCTCCTCGAGCGCCGCGACCACGTCGCCCAGCTGCTCGACCTGCAACCCCGCTTCGCCGAAACCGTCGTCGATCTGCAGGCGCACGAAGATCGTCGCGCGATCGGCCGCCAGCGCGCGCAAGCGCCGCACGATCTCCAGCAGGATCCGCGCCCGCCCGATAGGTGTACCGCCCCACCGGTCCATGCGGCGATTCGTCCGCGGCGACAGGAAACTGCTCAGCAGATAGCCGTTGGCCGCATGAATCTGCAGCATCGGTGCCCCGATCGACAGCGCCAAGCGAGCCGCCTCGAAAAAATGATCGATGTACTGACCGATCTGCTCGTCGCTCAACGACGTGACGTCGCCTTCCACCGCATGTTCGTCGCCGGTCGCGGGCGCCCGGACGCCGTAATGCTGAAGTTGGACGCCCAGGGCAAAGCCGAGGTGCCGCGCAGTCTCGAACACCGGACGCAGATCGTCCGCGTACGACGGCGACGTCAGCATCAAGCTCCGATCCGTGTACTGCGAATCCGGGTCGACCGACGAATTTCCGAGGAATCCGAAACCGCATCCGCCCCGCATGATCGACGCATAGATGTCGAAGAATTCGGGCAGCGGACGCCCTGTCGGATCGCACACGTCGAAGCCGACGGACGAGAAATACATTCGGTTCGGCACGATCAGGCCAGACCCGATCGTGAGCGGCTTCATCAGGTGCGGAAAATGATTCATTGGCATCGCTGCGTGCTCGCTCGTCCGTTCAACACACCGTAAAGCCGCGCTTGATCATTTCTTTCAAGCGCTCCAGCTCCGCGTACTCGACGTGACCGAAATCCCACGTGACGCCGTCCTCGTCCTGGCCTGCGTGCGTGACGGGCGCCTTGAAGCAGATGTTGCCGTCATAGATCACCGTCAGAAGCGCGTTGGGCGTGTTGCCGATTTTCGCGGCGCTGGTCACGCACGACTGCTTGCCGATCTTCCTGAGCGAGACGATCGACTGTCCCGCCCCGTCCGACGTGAGCAGCGAGATGACCGGTGCGCTCGGCACCGGCGCGAAATACTCGGTGTCGAACAGGCACGCGTTGCGCGCAAGCCTGAACTTGTCGAGCCGGATGACGGGCGCCACCGACTCGATCCGCGCGATCAGCGCGCCGCGCTGATAGAACGACGACGCGTAGCGCACCTCGCACGGCTGCAGGTCGTCCGTTTCAGTCAGATCGTCGACCACGATCTCGATCGGATACATCAGCTCCGCATACCCGTGGAATTTCGCATTGAGTCCGCTGAGGCTCACCGTCACCTTGCCGAGCGCATGCTCCGAGTATGTGTACAGCTGGTAATAGATCGCCTGCCGCGCCGCTTCCAGCAGCATGATGCCGGGCACGTGCTCGTGCCGTTTCCGGTAGAAGAAGTAATGGTCCGCGAGATTGACGAACTCGAAGCTCGTCGAGCGCGCGGACACGCCGTGATGTGTCAGGAACCGCTCGATTGCGTCGTCGCCGACCGGTACGCTCACCGGCGCGCGCAGGCTGTCGATCACCTGGTGCGGCACACCGCGAATGACGTCTTCCTTTGCGACGTCGGCGAACGGCTGTCCGGTCACGAACCCGTGCGCTTGCGCCGTGCGCAGAATGCGCGCCGACGCGCCTGTGGATTCGTAGAGATGCTCAAGCCCGGCCACGCCGCCGTCCGGGTGCTCGCCCGTTACCGGCGACACGAGCCGCGACGGCACCACCTTGCGCGGCCGCGTCAACAGGACGTCGTCGGCCGAGTCTTTATGGAGAAGGCTCGGAGAAATTATCGTCGTGCTGGTCATCTTTCTGCTCTACAGGGCGATTTCAACGTTGTAGTCCTTGATCCAGCGATTCATCCATAGCGCCATCTCCAGACCGCCGCGGTTGTAGGGCTGGCTGACTTGGGTTGGCGCGCGCTCCAGCAGCGCACGGACCTTCGCGCGATCGATCAGGTCGTGAATCGGTGCCGCGGGGTCATCCAGCACGTCGGCCAGCTCCGCGCGCAGGCCCTGCTCATACGCACCGTCTTGCGTCGCCGGGTAGGGCGTCTTCACCCGATTGAGGACGCTTTCCGGCAGCAGCGGACGAACCGCCTCGCGCAGCAGACTCTTCTCCCGCCCGTCGAACGTCTTCATCTGCCACGGCACGTTGAACACGTACTCGACCAGCCGGTGGTCGCAGAACGGCACGCGCACTTCCAGCCCGACCGCCATGCTCATCCGGTCGTTGCGATCCAGCAGGGTCTGCAGGAAACGCGTCAACGCGAGATACGACACCTCCCGCATCCGGCGATCCTGCTCGGATTCACCATCGAGAACCGGCACTTCGCGTAGCGCGTCACGGTATCGGTCCGCCCGGTAAGTATCGCGGTCGAGCGACGCCACGAAGTCAGGCGCCAACAGTTGGACGCCGCCGAAATAGCGCGACGAGCCGGCCGTCAGCCACGGGAACGTCTCAGCCTTCAGGGCGGCCGGATTCCGGAACCACTGATAGCCGCCGAACACCTCGTCCGCCGCCTCTCCCGACAACGCCACCGTCGAATGTTCGGATAGCTCACGGAACAGCAGATACAACGATGGCCACATATCGCCCCAGTACGCCGGCGGAGCATCCACCGCGCTCAGGATGCTGCTGCGGATCGACGCGTCGAGCATCTGGTCGCTGCGCAGTAGCAGCTCCGTGTGGCGCGTGCTCGCGTGCGCGGCAAGATCCCGCGCGAACGGCGCGTCGGGCGAGCCCCGCACGCCGTCGGCAGTGAACCCGTCGAGGTTGTGCTGGAAGTCGACCGAATACGATGACAGCGCACCATCGCCCATCTGCCGTGCCGCGATCGCGGTCACCGCCGACGAATCGAGGCCCCCGGACAGCAGCGTGCAGAGCGGCACGTCCGACACGATCTGACGCTGGACCGTGTCCGACAGGATGTCGCGCACGGTCGCGATCGTCGCCTGCTGGTCGTCGCGATGCTCGTTAGCCTGAAGGCGCCAGTAGGTCTCCTTCCGGAGGCCGCTACGATCGAGGATTATCAGATCCCCCGGACGGACTTCCAACAGGCCGTCGTAGACAGTCAGCTCTGGCGTCTTGATCATGTCCAGCAACTCGCGCAAGCCGTTCGCCGTCACGCGCGGCTTGACGAGCGGATGCTGGAACAGCGCCTTCGGCTCCGACGCGAACACGAGCCCGCCGTCTGTCGGGAAATAATAGAGAGGCTTCACGCCAAGACGATCGCGGATCAGGATCAGGCGCTCGCGCTGACTGTCCCAGATCGCGACGGCGAACATGCCGTTCAGATGACGCGCGACGTCCTCCTTCCAGTGCAGATAACCCTTCAGCAGCACCTCGGTGTCGCTGTTGGTCTCGAACGCGTAGCCGGCGCGCTGCAGTTCGGCGCGCAGGTCCTTGAAGTTGAAGATTTCACCGCAGAAGGACGCCACCGCCTTCCGGCCGGCGGGATCGATAGCGTGCATCGGCTGCGCCCCATAGGCGAGGTCGATGATCGCGAGGCGGCGATGGCCGAGCGCGACGTTCTCGTCGAGCCACGTGCCGTGCCCATCGGGACCGCGGTGCACGAGCGAGTCCGCCATCGCCTCGATGAGACGATTCGGTTCGGGGAAGTTCCGTTTGAAATCGATCCAGCCGGCAATGCCGCACATGTTATCTCTCAGAATTTAGTTTATCTAAATATTAATCGTACTATCTACCGCTCCACGACCCCGTTTTTTCCTAGCGAAACGCGATCGTCTGCTACTACCCTTCTGCCAGTCCTTGTATCGCTTCCAATGCCACTTCCACCGGCGCCAGCACATGAGTCTTCGACAAATCCGCCAGCAGCGCACCCCACGCGAGCCCCACACCGAAGCCGCACATCACGACGTTGCGACGCGCCTCGCCGCCTTTCTCGTGACGACGGGACAACAGCAAGGGGATGGACGTCGAATTCGTGTTCCCGATGCCGTCGACGTCGACGGGCAACCGCTCGGGCGCGACGCCGAGCCGGTTCCGGATGTAATCCAGGATAAATCGGTTCGGCTGGTGCAGCGCGAACAGATCGACGTCCTCAAGGCCTTTACCTTGGCTCCTGAGCAGCGTATCGATCACTTCGGGCACGCGGCGCAACGCGAAGCTCATTACCGCCGCGCCGTCCATCTTCAAGCAACTGATTGTGCCTGTATGCCCCCCGTCCTTCTCGTACTGGAGGTTCACACCGAGCAGGCTCCGGCCGCTGCCATCCGCGCCGGACACAAATTGCAAAGCCTCGTCGCCCACCGTGATCAGCGTGGCCGACGCCGCGTCACCGAACAGCATACGGGCCTGATGATCGCGGTCGTCGACCAATCGCGTATTGATGTCGCCGGTACACAGGAGCACGTTCCGGCACGCGCCCGACACGACGAGCGAAGCCGCCTGAATCAGGCCGCTCACATAACCCGCGCACCCAGCGTTGATATCGACGACGACGCAGTCTGTCGGCAACTCGAGCTGGTGATGAACCGCGTACGCGCATCCCGGGCTCCAGTCGTCCGGCGTCTGTGTTACGACAATCAGCCCGTCGATCTCGCCCGCGGCGATTTCCGAGCCGCGCATCAAGTTCAGGGCGGCGGCGACAATGAGGTCGCTCGTCGCCATACCGGCCGCCGTGCGGATCGAGCCAATGCCCGTCCCCCGCACGATGCGTGCGACCTCGCGCTCGCCGTAGATCGCCGCGAACTCCGCCTCGCCGATCGTGCCGGACGGCAGCGCCGCGGTAATCGCCTTGATCGAAATACCGGAAATCGTTTTGGCAACCATGTTCAATTCCCTTTCAGCTTCTGGACTAGGCTGACGAGATCGGAAACAGTGCCCAGCTTTGCAACATCCGGCAGGGTCAGCTGTTTCCCCGTGTGCTCAGTCACCAGCGCCACCACCGACAAAACGGCGAACGAATCCCATTTTTCATTACCGCTCAAAATCGTGGTCGGCTCGAGGTCCGTGGTATTGATATCCAGCGCTCTTGCAATTTGTGGTCTCAGGTTCTCGAAATTCAACTCCATGGCAAGGCCCTCTCTCGAATAAGATTTCGATATTTCTGGCGGCATGTCACTACTCTCGCCGATTTTCCGTTCGTTGCGCGCCTGGAATATCCCGGCTCCGGGTTCAATCGACAGAAGTCAGCGCAGACTGTTTGTCGTCCACACCGAAACGTTCGTCGGTCTTCTGGACGGGCGCCGGCTTTTTACGACCGAATACGATGGCGGCAGCGAACCCGAGCACGAGCGGCGCAAGCGTTCCATACAGCGTGACCCAACCGAAACCCAGTATCAGTGCAGCGCGCGCCGTGACGATCGGAATTCCACCGGCATCGGCCGCCGCGAAGCTGCCCGCCGAGACCGCGTCGACCAGATGACGAATATCTGTACCGGCCGGCAGCGCTCCCGCCAGGCCCACGGATACGCCGCTCACCAATACGAAGCCCATGATCGCGATGTTGATCGCCAGCGAAATCATCCGTGCGCTGAACTCCATGCCGGACGCCATGCCCGCCCTCTCCGGCGGCAGCGACCCGGTGGCGGTATTCGTCACCGGTGTGTTGGTCAGCCCGAGCCCGATGCCCGCCACCACGCAGCCGGGCAGCAGCGTGATCCAGCTCGCGTGTCCGGTCGTCACGACCAGATGGAACAGCAGGAAGCCGGCTGCGATCGTGAACAGCCCGACCGGAATCACGAAGTTCGGTCCGCGCTTCAGCAACAGCCGCTCGGCGACGGGCGGCACGACGATCGTCGGCAGCGTGTAGGCAAGCACGGTTAAGCCTGCGCCGACGCTGCTGTAGCCGAGCACCGCCTGCAGGTAGATCGGGAAATAGATAACGAACGGCCAGAAGCTGAAGTTCATCCCGCACGCGCCGAGTAACGCGCCCGAGAAATTGCGAACGCGAAACGCCTTGAAGTCGAACATCGGCCGCGCGACCCGGCTCTCGACGATGACGAACAGAACGAAGCTGATCACGGCGATCGAGAGCGCGCCTACGCCGAGCGGATTGTCAGCCTCAGGCTTCTGCCCCTGGGTAATCAGATACACGAGGCAAAAGACAGACGCCGACAAGGTCACCATCCCGCCGACGTCGATCTTAAGCGCATGCGGATCGGACGATTCGACCACACCGGCACGCGCGAGCGACACGGCCACCACGGCGATCAGCACGTGAATCAGGAACACCCACTCCCAAGTGGCAAAGCTCGCGATCGAGCCGCCGACGACCGGCCCGAAGCCCAGCCCGAGCCCAAACACGACGCCCCACCAAGCGAACGCTACGCCGCGCTCCGGGCCGCTCTGAAACTGATGGGATAGCACCGCGACCTGGCACGACAGCATGGCCGCGGCGCTCACGCCTTGCAGAAATCGGGCCGCGATCAGAAGCGGCGCACTCGGCGCCAGACCGCAAATCAGCGACGCGATGCCGAACACCACGATGCCGATCGTGAACACACGCTTGCGTCCGAAACGATCGGCCAATGCGCCCATCGCCACGAGCGACGAGCACATTGCAATCGTATAGGCATTCATAATCCACTGGAGCTGCTTAAAATCGGCCGGCAATACATGCTCCAGTGTCGGCAGAATAGAAGGGACACTGGTAATTTCCAGCCCGAGCATGACCGCCGACAGGCAAATTGCCGCGAGCGCGATCTTGTTTTTCGATGATACGTCGACCGACATTTTGTCTCAGCTCCACCATTTGAATGATTCAGATATTAACAGCGAGCCTCCATATTCCGCCCCACCAAAACAAATATTTCTGTGACAACAAAACTCAATAGACACTACGACAACAAAAATATAGATATTGGATATATTAATATTATATCCAATATCTATATCTCCATTTCAAAAAACCCAGCAGGTCATCAATACGATTAATTGGCCGATTCCATCGGCGCATCGATTCGCCCGGCAATAAAAATGCACTATTTTCATGACGGAGATCGCCTATTTATAAAATCACGATAACCGCCGCTGGCACGGTCGATCGGAACGGCGTGTCAAGAGAAAAGCCACTCGCCGCGATGGTGATCGAGCCGCGCTGGCGAGAGTACTGATCGGCGCGAGAGCCGACCGGTGAGAAATGAAAGGGGCGTTGTGCGACGGATGCGTTCGGGAATGACATCCGGCAGTTGGGAATCTAGCGGTCGCGGCTGCGCCGCTGAAGATCCGGAAACTGCCCGCCCGTTCGGAGACTCGATGCGATGGAACGAGGGGCAGGTTAGTGTCGTGCGCGGGGCGTCAGGAGCGCATGCCTCGGTGCGTGCGCCAATGTGCTTCCGGCATCATCGAGTCGCGCGTCGTCTCGGCCAGCATCGGCGCCAGCATCGCCTTGTCGAGCGGCACGCAGTACACCGGCCGGCGTCGCTCGAAACGCCACCCTTCCGCCAGCGGTCCGGCATCGACCGCGTCGTAGCCGAGGCGATCCAGCAGCGTGATCGTCGCGCTGCGCGCGTCGGCATCGTCACCGGCGATCGGCAGCGCGCGGCGGTCCGGCGCACCGGCGGGGCGTGCGTCCGGCACCACCTCCTCCACCAGGATCGCATTGAATGCCTTGACGACGCGCGACTTCGGCAGATGATGAGCGAGCACCTCGGCCGTCGTCATCTCCCCACTCTCGAGTTCGGGGAGGAGACCAAAATGCGGGAAATAGTTCTGTGGGTTGAGCACGATCTTGCCCTCGAGTGGCTCGGCCGGCACCGCGCGATACGCCTGCAGCGGGAGCGCCGCGAACACGATATCGCCGTATGAGGCGGCTTCGTCCACCCGCCCCACTTCGCACCCGAGCGGCTTACACAGCGCCTGGATGGTTTCCGGTCCGCGCGAATTGCTCAACATGACCTGATAACCGGCACGGGTGGCCAACCACGCGACCGACTGCGCCATACGGCCTGCGCCAATGATTCCGATCTTCACACTCTCTCCTTTTTGGAATTTTCATCCGTCCGCGACGCGACAGTAATGAACGGCGGGACGAACGACAACTCGCCGACCAAACCAACCATGTTGGCGGTCGAGTTGTCAACGTTACAAAACATAGCAACCATCAGACAATGATATGATTAAAGTCAATAATGACGACAATTCTTTATAGATCATGAGCAAATTGATATTGGACGTCGACGCCATCCAGGCATTCGTGACCATCGCGGAATTCCAGAGCTTCACAAGGGCGGCGGAAGCGCTCGGCACGCAGCAAGGCGCGATTAGCGTGAAGCTGAAACGTCTGGAAGAACGCCTCGGCCACAAGCTGATCGAGCGCACCCCGCGCCTCGTTCGGCTGTCTGCCCAGGGCGCGCTGTTCCTCAATGCTGCGCGCGAGTTCCTCGCCGCACACGACCGCGCGGTGGCCGAACTGTCCGCCGAGCGTCGCCACTTCAGGCTCGGCATCGCCGAGCACGTGGCCGGGCCGGAAATTCCAGTCTTGCTTGCGCGCCTGTACGAGCGCGATCCGGCATTGACGATCGAAGTGCGCCTCGAAAACTCCCGCACCTTGCTCGATGCCTTCGACCACGGCAATCTCGACGCCGTGATCATCCGCCAGGACGACGATCGTCGCGACGGCAGCGACCTCGGCCCGGAGAATTTCGGCTGGTTCGCCGCCTCCGGCTTCACTCACCGCCCCGGCGAACCGATGCGGCTCGCGGCGCTGGCGCCCTGCTGCGGCGTGCGCGACATAGCAATGCGCGCGCTCGACGACGCGGGCATCAGCTGGACCGAGGTGTTCGTCGGCGGCGGGCACGCGGCGGTGATAGCTGCCGTGTCGGCCGGCCTGGCGGTGGCGGCCTTCTCGTGCCGGCTCGCGCCACCCGACACGATCGAGGTCAGTCAGCGCTTCGGCCTCCCCGACCTGCCGTCGTCGAGAATCGTCCTGCATTCGACGCTGTCGGACCAGCGCTCCCGTGAAGCGTTGCGCACGCTCGCCGCGACCTACCGGGAACATCGCCCCTCCCGCCGTACTCCGGTGCAACACGAAACGCCAATCATCGATCCCGAACCTGTCGCGGCGTATTCCACGAGCGCACACGCCCGCACCGAATTCCGGCATACCTGACGACAGCTCGCGCCCCATACCCGGCCCAAAGCCCGACGCCGACCCGCGCGTCCTCCCGCACGCTTTCGCGATGGCGCTGGTCACGCGGGGCGGCAACCCGCTCATCCCGCGGTCGGCGTCGACTGCCATCCACCCGCGAGCGCCCTGTACAGCGCAATCGTCGCCGCCGCGCTGCGAATCTGACCGTCGGCCATCGCATCCTGCGCCTGCAGCAGCGTGCGCTGCGCGTCGAGCACCTCGTAGTAGTCGATCGCGCCTGCCGCGAAACGCGTCTGCGCGAGCTGCGCCGCGCGCGCGCTACTCGTCGCCGCGCGTTCCAGATGCGCGGTTTCGTCACGCGTGCGCGCGGCGCGCAGCAGCGCATTCTCGGTGTCTTCCAGCGCGAGCAGGACCGTCTGTTGATACTGCGCAAGCTGCCCCGCGGCGTCGGCACGGCTCTCCGCAATACGCGCACGCACGCGGCCGACGTCGAGGAACGACCAGTCGATGCCGAGCGCGATCAGGTTCGTATCGCTGCCCGCCCGGAAGAAGCCGTAGCTGTTCGTCGCGCTGCCGAGCATGCCGGCCAGCGTCAGACGCGGGAACAGGTCGGCCGTCGCGACCCCGATCCGCGCGGTCGCCGCGTGCAGGCGAGCTTCAGCAGCCGCGACGTCGGGACGCCGGCGCAGCAGGTCGGCCGGCGTGCCCGGATCGATGTCGGCTGCGAGCAGTGGCAGCGACGCCGATGAGTCGAGCTGAGCGATCAGCGCATCCGGCGCTTGCCCCGTCAGCACCGCGAGCCTGTGTTCGTCGACGCCGATCGTCGCTTCATGCACCGCGATGCGCGAGGTCGTCGATTCGAGCTGCGCACGCGCGCGCGCCGCGTCCAGATCGGAACCGCGCCCCGCGCCGACCCGCGCGTCGACCAGCGCAAGCGTCTGCCGCTGGTTGCGGACATTCGCGCGCGCGATCCGCAGCCGCTCCTGCGCGCCGCGCAGGTCGACGTAGGTTCGCGCAACCTCGGCCGCGATCGACACGCGCACCGCGCGGATATCCGCCGCGCTGGCTGCGGTCTCCGTCTGCTGCGCCTCGATCCCGCGCCGCACGCGGCCGAACAGGTCGAGCTCCCAGCTCGCGTTGATGGCCGCGCTTGAAATCGGATTGTCGCGCGCGACGCGCGGCGCGCCGAAGGCCTGATCCTTGCTCAGCAACTGGTGGCCGATCTGCCCATTTGCGGTGATGGTCGGAAAGCGGTCGAACTTTGCATGTGCGAGCAACGCGTTCGCGGCGTCGTAACGCGCAATCGCGAATCGCAGGTCCTGGTTCGCGGTCAGCGCCTGATCGATCAGGCGGCCCAGCACGGGATCGCCGAACCCGCACCAGAACGCCACGTCGGCGTCGGCCGATGCTGCCGCGGGCTCGCGTTGCCCCAACGCCAGCTTTTCGTCGCGCGCGAAGCGCGACGCTACCGGGGTCGCCGGCCGCTCGTAGTCCGGACCGACCGCGCAAGCGGCCAAAGCAACGGTGGCGGCAATCATCGGGATACGCATCAGTACGCTCATTGGAGTTCTCCTTCGGGCGTCACCGGTTGCTCGACCCAGACGACCGATTGCGGCCCCCCAGCCAGTTTGCGGATCACGACGTAGAACACGGGCGTCAGGAACAGCCCGAACAGCGTGACGCCGAGCATCCCCGCGAACACGGTGACACCAGTGGCCGCACGCACTTCGCTGCCCGCGCCGGAGCCGATAATCAGCGGCACCGAGCCCGCGACGAACGCGACCGACGTCATCACGATCGGGCGCAGCCGCAGCTTGCACGCTTCGAGCGCAGCTTCGATCGCACCCTTGCCCTGAATTTCAAGCTCGCGCGCGAACTCGACGATCAGGATCGCGTTCTTGCACGCGAGTCCCATCAGC
The DNA here is from genome assembly GCF_046534915.1 of Burkholderia sp. SIMBA_051. Taxonomy (NCBI): domain Bacteria; kingdom Pseudomonadati; phylum Pseudomonadota; class Betaproteobacteria; order Burkholderiales; family Burkholderiaceae; genus Burkholderia; species Burkholderia sp. SIMBA_051. The sequence goes on from NZ_JAWRXS010000004.1 coordinate 552,146, forward strand.
ACAACCAGCCCGACCTGCACGAACACGTTGTTGTCGCCGCCGGACAGCCACACACCAAACAGCGCCGCGCACATGCACACCGGCACGATCAGGATCACCGCAAGCGGCAGCGTCCAGCTCTCGTACAACGCCGCCAAAACCAGGAACACGAGCATCACCGCGAGCGGGAACACGACGATCGCCGCGTTGCTCTGCGTGACCTGCTGGTAGCTGAGGTCCGTCCATTCGAGCGTAATGCCCGGCGGCAGCACGTCCTTCGCTATTTGCTGCAGCTTCGCGATCGCCTGCGCGGACGACAACACGGCCGGGTCCGCTTCGCCGATCAGGCCGGCCGCCGGATAGCCGTTGTAGCGCACGACCGGGTCAGGGCCGAAAGTCGGCGTCACGGTCACCAACGAGCCGATTGGCACCATCTCGCCGTTCGCGTTGCGCACGCGCAGGTTCGCGATGTCCTCGACGTTCTGGCGGTGCGCGGCGTCGGCCTGCACCATCACGCGATAGACGCGGCCGAACACGTTGAAGTCGTTCACGTAGACGGATCCCAGATAGACCTGCAGCGCCTCGAACAGGTTCGTCAGCGGGACGCTCTGCGCCTTCGCCTTCAGCCGGTCGACCTTCACTTCGAGCTGCGGGATGTTCGACTGATAGGTACTCACCGGATAATGCATGCCGGGCGTCTTCGCGACGGCCACCTGGAACGCGTTGACTGCGTTCTGCAGCACTCCATAGCCGAGCCCTGCGCGATCCTCCAGATAGAGCGCGTAGCCGGAGCCGTTGCCAAGGCCCTGGATCGGCGGTGGCATCAGCGCATACGCGAAACCGCCCTTGATGCCGGCAAAGCGCGCATTCAGTTCTGCGTTGATCTGCGCGGCGCTACGCTTGCGCTCGTCGAACGGCTTCAGCAGGATGTACGAGCTCGTGATGTTCGGGGTGTTGACAACCTGCAGCGCATTCATACCGGCGAACGCAGGCATCATCTCGACGCCCTCCGTCTCGTGTGCGATCTTCACCATCTGCCGCACCACCGAGTCGGTGCGCGACAGCGACGCGCCTTCCGGCAGCTTCGCGCCTGCGAACAGGTACAGCTTGTCCTGGATCGGGATGAAGCCTCCCGGCACCGTCTTGAACAGCAGCGCCGTCGCCGCGAGCAGGCCGACGTAGATGACGAACACCGTGCCGCGCCGCTGGAAGGTTCGCCCGACCACGCCGTGATAGCGGTCCGAGCTGCGCAGGAAGAACCGGTTGAAGCCCCGGAACAGAGGGCCGAACAGGCGTTCAAGCACGCGCGACAGCGCGTCCTGCGGCGCGCCGTGCGGACGCAGGAGCTTGGCGGCGAGCGCGGGCGACAGCGTCAGCGAGTTGATCGCGGAGATCACCGTCGAGATCGCGATCGTCACCGCGAACTGCTTGTAGAACTGGCCCGTAACGCCCGATAGGAACGCCATCGGCACAAATACCGCGCACAACACCAGCGAGATCGCAATGATCGGCCCCGACACCTCCTTCATCGCCTGGTGCGCGGCGTCGCGCGGGCTCAAGCCCTGCGCGATGTTGCGCTCGACGTTCTCGACCACGACGATCGCGTCGTCGACAACGATCCCGATCGCGAGCACGAGCCCGAACAGCGTCAGCGTGTTGATCGAATAGCCGAGCAGATAGAGCCACGCGAACGTGCCGACCACCGACACGGGCACCGCGACGAGCGGAATGATCGACGCGCGCCACGTCTGTAGGAACAGTATCACGACCAGCACGACCAGCACCACGGCCTCGATCAGCGTGTGCTGCACCGCGCGGATTGATTCGCGCACGAACACCGTCGGGTCCCACATCGGCTTGTAGGCCAGCCCCGGTGGAAACCGTTTCGACAGTTCGTCGAGCTTCGCATACACCGCTTTCGCGACCGCGAGCGCGTTTGCGCCGGGCGCCAGAAAGATGCCGACCGTCGCGGCGTCGGATTGATCCAGATGCGCGCGCAGCGTGTAGTCGCCGGCCCCGAGCTCGATGCGCGCAACGTCGGCCAGCTTGACGACCTGGCCGTCGGCGCCGCTCTTCAGCACGATGTCGCCGAACTCCTGGGTCGTGCGCAACCGGCCACGCACGTTGATCGACATGAGGAAATCAGTCGCCTTCGGCGACGGCTCCGCGCCGAGCTGGCCGGCCGACACCTGCACGTTCTGCTCACGCACCGCGGCGATCACGTCGCCCGCGGTCAGCCCGCGCGATGCGAGCCGGTTCGGGTCAAGCCAGATTCGCATCGCATAGTCGCCGGAGCCGTACACGCTGACGTCGCCGATACCGGGAATGCGCGACAATTCATCCTTCACATGCAGCGTCAGGTAGTTGCGCAAGTACAGCGGATCGCGGCTGCCGTCCGACGAGATCAGACCAACATACATCAGCGGCGTCGGCGACTGCTTCTGCGTGGTCACGCCATACTGGCGCACCTCATCAGGCAGGCGCGACAGCGCCTGACTCACGCGGTTCTGCACGCGCACCGCGGCCGTATCCGGATCTACGCTCGGCATGAACGTGACGACGACCTGCAGGCTGCCGTCCGACCCCGCGACCGACTTCATGTACATGATGCCTTCGACGCCGTTGATCGCTTCCTCCAGCGGCTCGGCCACCGACTCGGCGATTTCCTTCGGGTTCGCACCCGGATACGTCGCCCGCACGACGACGCTCGGCGGCACGACTTCCGGATATTCGCCAGCCGGCAGCATCGGAATCGAAATCAGGCCGATCGCGAAGATGATGATCGACAGCACGACCGCGAAGATCGGCCGGTCGATGAAGAATTTCGAGAAATCCATCGCGCCTCCGATCGTCACCGGGCGACCGCGCGTACCGCCGAATCATCGGTGGTCTGCACGGCCAGCGGCTTCGGCTTCACCGACGCGCCCGAATAAAAGATCCGCTGCATGCCCTCGACGACCACACGGTCGCCGGACTTCAGCCCGCTTTCGACGATACGCCGGCCGTCGAACTGGCGGCCGATCGTCACGTCGCGACGCAGCGCCTTGTCCCCCGGGCCGACCACGTACACGTACTTGCGATCCTGATCCGCCAGCACGGCCTTGTCATCGATTAGCAGCGCGCGATCGTCGCGGCCGCTCGTGAGCTGCACGCGCGCATACAGCCCCGGCGTGAACACATGGTCCGGATTCGCGAGTCGTGCGCGCGCGCGGATCGTCCCCGTTGCCGGGTCGAGCCGATTGTCGAGGAAATCGACGGTGCCCGCATGCGGGAAGCCGGTCTCGTTCGCGAGCCCGATGCGGACCGGGTTCGCGCCGATCGCGCGACCCCGCGGATCGATGCGCTGCGCACTGTAGCGCAGATAGCTCTGCTCGTCGCAGTCGAAATAGACATACACCGGATCCTGGGACACCAGTGTCGTCAGCAACGTCTGATCTGCGCTGGCGAGATTGCCCGTCGTCACGAGAGCGCGGCCGACACGCCCGGCGATCGGTGCACGTACTTCGGTAAAGCCGAGATTGAGCTTCACGTCCGCGACGGCCGCCTCCGCCGCACTCAGGTCCGCGCGCGCCTGCGCATCAGCCGCGCGCGTGCTGTCCAGCTCCTCCTGCGACGTCGCGCGCGACGCGATCAGCGTCTGCGCGCGCTTGTATTGCAGTTGCGCGAGGTTCACCGTAGCGCGCGCGCGTTGCAGATGCGCGTTCGCGCGATCGAGCGCGATCCGGTAGGGACGTTGATCGATCACGAAGAGCACCGCGCCCCGGACGACGCGATCGCCTTCCTTGTAGGTGACCCGCTCGAGATACCCGCTCACACGCGGCCGAAGTTCGACCGCGTCGACCGCTTCGACGCGGCCATTGAATTCGTCGGTGACGTGAACCGTGCGCGGCGCGACCGTCTCGACGCCAACTTCGGGCGCGGGCGCCGCCGCATCGTGCGCTTCCCCGTGACAACCCGCCAGCAAAGCCAGCAAGCCTGCCCACGACACGAGCCGACTTGCGGCCTGGGGTCGGCTGGCGCTTCCAATACCTGAATGGCGAACCATAGTGTTAACCAACGTCTGAATAAATTAGTTAATCTTAATATCCGGCTCTCTTCCGGATCGGCGGTGCCCGTCCTATGCGCGGCAGCCAGCCAGGACAGCTCCCATGCGCGCGTCGCCGCTCGTGTGGCGGCACGGTGCGGAGCCGATGCTCATCGTGCGAATGTGTTCTCCTCGTTCGTCGTTTCAGGGCTGCATGGTGCGTGAATCGCGATACGCCTCCGTGCCGGATTCTCTGGCAGCGCCGAGAATCCGTTCCAGCGCCAGTCCAAGTGCAAGCACGCCCCGGTCCCCGCCCGGCAACCCGGCGAACTCGATCCCGATCGGCATACCGTCGGTCGCTAGTCCGGCCGGCAGCACGACGCTCGCCATGCCGACGCAACTACCGAGCGCGACATTGCGGCCCAGCGCATCGAACGAGTCGATCATGCGTCCGCCGTCGATCGTCACTTCGGTTTCCTCACCGATCAGGGGCGCACGCACCGTGGCGACAGGAAACGCCAACGCGTGCACGCGATACGCGCGCATGCGGGAGGTAATAATCGACGCGATCTTGCCCCGTTCGAACAACGCCGCCTCATAGGCTTCGCGCGAAGGCGCACACGGCGGCAGAATCATCGAATCCATCAGGTTCTTCGTGTTCGACGCGAGCGTCGCATACAGATCGTCGAACGAGACCCCCGTTTCGTGGCGCCGGAGAAAATCGACGACGCTGCTCCTCAATTCGTAAGCGACAATCGTCCCGACGACGCTGGGCGCACGCATTACGTCGTTCATCGACGCGGCGATTTCCACGACCGATACGCCCGCTTCGCGCAGGCGCCCGAGCGCCCGCCGTGCGACCCGTTCGACTTCCGGATCGAGATCCGCCCAGAGCGCCGCCGGCAGCGCGATGCGAATCTCGTTCGCGATGCGCGGCGCGATCGGCCGCGCATCGCGTGCGGCAATCTGGTCGAACAGCACGAGATCCTCGACGGAACGGGCGAGCGGGCCGACCTGATCGAAGTTCCGGCTCAACGTCATGATGCCGTCGTCCGGATAGCGCCCACGGCTCGGGCGAAAGCCCGCGAGCCCGCAAAAGGACGCCGGCAGGCGAATCGACCCCCAGGTATCCTCGGCCACGGCGAGCGGCGCCATTCTGGCCGATACGGCCGCTGCCGAACCGCCGCTGCTGCCGCCCGGGCTGCGCGCGATATCATAAGGATTGCGAACCGCTCCGAAGGTTTCGTTGTTGCTGGTCCAGCCGAACGATAGCTCGTGCAAGTTGGTCTTGCCCATGACGATCGCTCCTTCTTCGCCGAGTAGCCCAATCACGCTGGCGTCCGCTGACGGTCGGAAGTCAGTCAGCGACCGCGTGCCGTTCGACGTCGGTAGCATGCGTGTGTTGACACTGTCCTTCACCGGAATCGGCAGGCCGTGCAGCCGGCCAAGCACGCCGCCCTGGCTGCGCTGCACGTCGGCCGCGCGTGCCGCCTGCAACACCGCATCGCGATCCAGCATGCGAAATGCATTGAGGACACTCCAACGGTCTACTTGCTCGAGGAGCGTCGTCGCATATCGTTCTGCGGTGAAATCGCCACTCTGCATCGCGGCGACGGCCTCAACCGCCCCCAGGCCAAGTAGCACGGCGTCGCGCGGCGGCACGGCTGGCGTCACCCGGAACGACGCGCCTGCGGCCGCCGAATGAGCAGCAACGGTCGTCGTGAAGCGCACTGCGCTGAGCGTATCCATCACCTTCCTCCGCCTCGACTGTTCATCAATCCGATTCCGACGCCACGCCGCCCCCGCCCGGTCAATGCGCGGCCGTCCCGGCCACGCGCCGATCGCTCTAATGCCGCACGATCGTGAACACCAGACCCGTCAGCACCAGCAGAATCAATGCGTCGCCATACAAATGCGCGACCTTCAGCAAGCCGAGCCACGGCGTTGTGTATCCCGCGAGAATCGTCGGCGGACTGTTCGCGAATAGCAGGACAAACACGAGATGCAGCGGCGCCGGCGCCAGCTCGGCGAGGGCGGTCGCAACGCCTTGCAACATCCGGGCGGCGATGAGCCAGCCCGGGCCGATGGTCGCCAGGAACAGCCCCCTCGCCCCCCATTTCGAGGACGAGCGCCGCGCCGATCACCGAACGCCGGCCGATATAATCGGACAGCGCCCCGCTACAATTCGCGCAGACAGTAGCGACAGCGCATACACGCCGAAGATCAGCGTCAACAGCATCGGCGACAAATGCCATTGCTCCTGGGAGAGCCGATAGAGGCGTCGGCACGCTCGACGCGACGAGATGGCCCACTGGCGTGATCGTGTGGGGGGCCAGTGCGGAAGCGGTCGCAGCGGACGCTGCTCCGGCGGGTACTACGGTTTGGGTGACGTTCGACATAAGGCCAGCCGACCACTAAAGCAAAGAATTTGCTTTAATATAGCGACGGTCGCGCGCAAATGCAAACATTTTGCTTTAGTGGCGTTCGTTGTTCGATGTGTTGCATGAAGGAATCGAATCGACCATGACGACGAGAAAGGGATTGCGGCCGGGTGGCCGCAGCGCGCGCGTGCAGGAAGCCGTGCATCGCGCGGTCCGTGGACTGCAGCAGGAAAACGGTCGGGATGGCCTGACCGTGCCAGCGATCGCGGCGCGCGCCGGTGTGACGCCGTCCACCATCTACCGGCGCTGGGGTGACCTGCCGCAGTTGCTTTCCGACGTGGCGGTCGAGCATCTCCTGCCCGACAGTCTGCCGCCGGACACGGGTGAGTTTCGGCAGGATATGGAGAACTGGCTTGCCCAGTATCTTGAGGAGATGTCGTCTGAAGTCGGCCGGACACTGCTGCGCGACGTGTTGAGCAGCGCCGATCCGCTCAATGCGGGGCAATGCGCGCACTGTATTGAGGAACAGTTGGACGTGATCCGCGAGCAAGCGCTGGCGCGCGGCGAAACCCCACCGACGTGCCAGACGTTGATGGATTACGTCATCGCACCGCTCGTCTACCGGATCCTGTTTGCGGCGCAGCCGCCAACGTACGAGTTTGCGCAGGCGCTCTTGGATCGAGTGCTGACAGGGATCGCCGCACCGGCTGATACACAATTTCCCGCATGACCGTCGACCTATAACTTCTGCAATGTCCTGACGGCGACATGAACCTCTTTGAAGCCCGGCCAGATGGGCTTCGCTCTGGGTTCGCCGTCGCCCTTGCGGCAGAGGAAGCCCGCCCAAGCGCAGCACGTCGTTGAGCTAGGGCTTGGCCGGCTGCTCGACCTTCAGTTTGTGCCGCACACACAAGATTTCGGATAGGTTCGTCAGCCGAGTTGCCGCCGGCTCTCATCGGCGGCAGTTTGCCCGTGACATACATCACTCGGGTTGTCAGATCAGCATCGATCGCGAGCACGCGGTCTAGTGCTCATCGGATGTCCCGCGCGACCTCACGCACATAGCTGCGCGGCGAGCCAATTGCCGTCTGCAGTTCGATTGCGTCCACAGCAATAGCATAGGGATGCGCTGCGACGAATCCAATCTGCCGCTGCGATGGGATACCGAGAAAGGTTCGGATAGTAAATGTGATGCCTGATGCGCGCTTTGCGATCGGTAAATGCCATCGTCACCAGTACAAACAGGAGATTCTGGCGATTCGTCACGGCCGCAAGCATCAGCGGCTGAGGAATTGGTGCCGGGGACCGGACTTGAACCGGCAAGCCAATTAAGGCGGCGGATTTTCGTCACACTGCTTCTTTCGAAGCCGGCCTCGTCGAAACGATGCCGTTCGTGCGCTGGACTATGCCTTCACCGTCGCGCGCGGGCGTGATCGCCGCCCGTGCGCCTTAGGCGCCCCCCGTCTAGTCTCTACACCTTCCTCGCTGCGATCTCGCCGCGAGGCTTGGCTCGGCGTTGCCTCGATGCGCGCATCAGGGGTTTCGCCGAATTTGAAGGGTTCTGCACCGACCGTTTCCAGTCGGGCACTCAATCGTTTAAGTCCGCTATGTTTACCAATTTCATCACCCCGGCAAAAGGGCGGGACGCGATTCTACCATTGCTTCGCGCATGCGTTCCCTGATTCATGCGCGGCGCATCGCGACGCGGCATGCCTGCCTGCACCATCCGCGGCCGAATTCATATCCGGACATCGACCTCGCCGCCACAGCGTCATCGATTTCGTCCCGCGCCGCAATATCCCCCGATACAATCACTGCGCCCATTCTCGGGGCGCAAAAACGTCTGATGTTTGTATCGTATTTTTTACGAAACAGATGTCTGGCGAGTCATCGCGAAGTCACAAACATTTTCGATAATCCATCGGTCGAAAACGTTTACATCGCGTAACTTCATGACCCCGACCATCAAGGATGTCGCCGCGCTCGCCGGCTTTTCGATCGCCACCGTCTCGCGCGCGATCAACGCGCCGCACACCGTCAGCCCCGCCACGCTGACGACGATCCGCACCGCCATCGACACGCTGCAGTTCCGCCCAAGCCCGCTCGGCCGGCAGTTGCGCGGCGAGCGTACGCGCCTCGTCGGCGTGGTCGTGCCGACGCTGTCGAATCCGGTGTTCGCCGACTGCCTGCAAGGCATCGACGCACTCGCGACCGCGGCCGGCTTCAAGCTGATCGTGATGACGACCGAATACGACGAGGCACGCGAGCGCCACGCGATCGAGACGCTGCGCGAGCAGCGCGTCGAAGGACTGATCCTGACCGTCGCCGACGCGGACACGCATCCGCTGCTCGACATGCTCGACCGCGACGGCCCGCACTACGTGCTGATGCACAACGACACGCAACGCCGCCCGTCGGTGTCGGTCGACAACCGCCGCGCCGCTTACGACGGCGTCCGTCTGCTGACCGCGCGCGGCCATCGGCGCGTGCTGATGCTGGCCGGCTCGCTCGCCGCGTCGGATCGCGCACGTCAGCGTCATCTCGGCTACGCGCAGGCGCTCGAGGAAGCCGGCGTCGCGACGCTGCCGCCGGTCGAAGTCGACTTCAACGCGGCCGAGCTGCCCGACGCGGTGCTCGCGCACCTCACGGCGCACGCCACGCGCCCCACCGCCCTGTTCTGCAGCAACGACCTTCTCGCGATGGTCGTGATGCGCGGCCTGCGCCGCGCGGGTTTCTCGATTCCCGACGATTTGTCGGTGCTCGGCTTCGACGGCATCGCGATCGGCGAGCTGCTCGCGCCGCCGCTCGCGAGCGTCGCGACGCCGAACCAGGACATCGGCCGTCATGCATGGCGACGCCTCGTCGAATGCATCGGCGGCGCGACGATCGAGCGCACGTCGCTGATCCTGCCGCACACGGTGCGCGACGGCGCGACGGTCGCGCCGCCGGCCGCCAATCTTCAACTACACCAAGCCTGAATGCGTGTGCCGCGCGAGCGCGCGGCGACATACCCTTACCCCGCCCGGAGACCTACCGTGTCCTTTCGCCTGACCTCGCTGCTGCGCGTGCTCGCCGCGCCCGTCGCCTGCGCCGCGCTCGTCGCGTTCGCGCCCGCCGCCCATGCCGACGAATCCGCGATCTGCTACAACTGCCCGCCCGAATGGGCCGACTGGGCCGCGCAAATCGCGGCGATCAAGCAGAAAACCGGTATCCGCGTGCCGTTCGACAACAAGAACTCGGGCCAGGCGATCGCGCAGCTGATCGCCGAACAGAAGAGCCCGGTCGCCGACGTCGTCTATCTCGGCGTGTCGTCGGCGTTCCAGGCGAAGGACAAGGGCGTGATCGCGCCGTACAAGCCCGCGCACTGGAACGACATTCCCGCGAACCTGAAGGACCCGCAAGGCTACTGGTTCGCGATCCACTCGGGCACGCTCGGCTTCTTCGTGAACAAGGACGCGCTCGACGGCAAGCCGGTGCCGCGCTCGTGGGCCGATCTGCTGAAGCCGGAATACAAGGGCATGGTCGGCTACCTCGATCCGTCGAGCGCGTTCGTCGGTTATGCGGGCGCGGTCGCCGTGAACCAGGCGCTCGGCGGCAGCCTCGACAACTTCAAGCCGGCGCTCGACTGGTTCCGCAAGCTGAAGGCGAACGCGCCGATCGTGCCGAAGCAGACCGCGTATGCGCGCGTGCTGTCCGGCGAGATTCCGATCCTGCTCGACTACGACTTCGACGCGTATCGCGCGAAGTACAAGGATCACGCGAACGTCGAGTTCGTGATCCCGCAGGAAGGCACGATCGCGGTGCCGTACGTGATGAGCCTCGTGAAGGGCGCGCCGCACGACGCGAACAGCAAGAAGGTGCTCGACTTCGTGCTGTCCGACGAAGGCCAGAAACTGTGGGCCAACGCGTATCTGCGTCCGGTGCGCGCACAGACGCTCGGCGCCGACGTCGCCGCGAAGTTCCTGCCGGCCAGCGAATACGCCCGCGCGAAACCGGTCGATTTCGGCAAGATGGCGGCCGGCCAGCAAGCGTTCGGCCTGCAATACCTGCAGGTGATGCAGTAAGCGGCCGGTACCACGCAATGCTCGATCTGACTTTCCCGCTACGCTGGCGCGTCGCACTCGTCGCGCCGGCGCTCGCGGTGTTCGCCGCGTTCTGGCTGCTGCCGATGGCGGCGCTCGTGCACGTGTCCGCCGACGGCGCGTTCTTCACGCAGTACGCGACGCTGCTCGGCAACGCACGCTACATGAAGAGCCTCGGCGAAACGGTTGCGTTGTCGGCCGGCGTCACGCTCGCGACGCTCGCGCTGTCGACGATCTCGGGCCTGCTGCTCGCGCGCCGCGAATTCGCGGGCAAGCGCGTGCTGCTCGCGCTGCTCACGTTTCCGCTCGCGTTCCCGGGCGTCGTGGTCGGCTTCATGGTGATCATGCTCGCCGGGCGGCAGGGGCTGATCGGCATGCTGTCCGCGAAGCTGACCGGCGACAAATGGGTGTTCGCGTATTCGGTTGCCGGGCTGTTCGTCGGCTACCTGTACTTCTCGATTCCGCGCGTGATCGTCACCGTGATCGCGGCCGCGTCGAAGCTCGATGCGTCGCTCGAGGAAGCCGCGCGCTCGCTCGGCGCGTCGCCGTGGCGCATCTTCGTCGACATCGTGCTGCCGGCGCTCGCACCGGGCCTGATCGCGGCCGGTGCGATCTGCTTCGCGACCGCGATGGGCGCGTTCGGCACCGCGTTTACGCTCGCCACCGACCTGAACGTGCTGCCGATGACCATCTACACCGAGTTCACGCTGAACGCGAACATCGCGACGGCGGCCGGCCTGTCGATCGTGCTCGGCATCGTCACGTGGGCCGTGCTCGCGCTCGCGCGCCGGTTCACCGGCCATACCGCCGCCGCCGCGGCCTGAGGATTCCTTCATGCAATCGCTTTCCGGTTCGTCCGCGCCGTCGCCGGCGCCCGCTCCGTCGCATGCGAACGGCGTCGCACGACGCGCGCCGCGCGTCACGGGCGCGCGCGCGATCGCCGCGCTGCAATGGAGCGTCACGCTGCTGCTGTGCGCGTTCCTGATCGTGCCCGTCGTGATGTCGGTGCTCGCGGGCCTCACCGTCAACTATTTCCGCGGGCTGTCGAGCGGCCTCACGCTGCGCTGGCTCGAACAGGTGTGGCAGCAATACCAGGGCTCGGTCGCGCTGTCGCTCGGCGTCGCGTTCGCGACGCTCGCGATCGTGCTCGCCGTCGGCGTGCCGGCCGGCTATGCGCTCGCGCGCAGCAAGAGCCGCGTCGCCCGCATGATCGAGGAAGCGCTCGTGCTGCCGGTCGCGCTGCCGGGCCTCGCGTCGGCGCTCGCGCTGCTGGTCGTGTACGGCGGCTTCACCGCCTTCCGGATGAGCCTGTGGTTCATCGTCGTCGGCCACGTCGTGTTCACACTGCCGTTCATGGTGCGCGCGGTCGCGGCCGTCGCGGCGGGTGCCGACCTGCGCACGCTCGAGGAAGGCGCGGCGAGCCTCGGCGCGTCGTTCGTCACGCGCTTCGTGACGATCGTGCTGCCGAACCTGCGCCCCGGCATCGTCGCGGGCGCGCTCGCGGTGCTCACGCTGTCGATCGGCGAATTCAACCTGACGTGGATGCTGCACACGCCCGACACGAAGACACTGCCCGTCGGACTCGCCGATACCTATGCGTCGCTGCGTCTCGAAGTCGGCAGCGCCTACACGATCGTGTTCCTGCTGATGACGCTGCCGCTCCTCGTCGCGATGCAGTGGCTCGGCGTCGATCCGTCCGGCACGCGCGCGCTCAAGCGCCGCCCGCGCTGACCCTGTGCTGACTTTACCGATCTCATGAAACTCGATTCCACGCCCATCACCCTGACCCGCTGCGCGAAGACGTTCCGCGGCACGCGCGTGCTCGAACCGCTCGACCTGTCGATCGGCGCGGGCGAGACGCTCGTGCTGCTCGGCCCGTCGGGCTGCGGCAAGACGACGACGCTGCGCCTGATCGCCGGCCTCGACACGCCGGACGCCGGCGGCACGATCGCATTCGGCGGCGACGACGTGACCGCGCTCCCGATCGAGCGCCGCCAGGTCGGCATGGTGTTCCAGAACTACGCGCTGTTTCCGAACCTGACGGTGCGCGGCAACGTCGGCTATGGACTGAAGATCCGCAAGACCGAGCCGCGCGCGCTGCGCGAACGCGTCGACGAATTGCTCGCGATGATGCGGCTCGACGCGCACGCGGACAAACCGGTCGATCAGCTGTCGGGCGGCCAGCGCCAGCGTGTCGCGCTGGCGCGCGCGCTCGCGGTGCGCCCGCGCGTGCTGCTGCTCGACGAACCGCTGACCGCGCTCGACGCGAAGCTGCGCGACGTGCTGCGCCGCGAGATGAATGCGCTGTTGCGCGAGCTCGGCGTGACGACCGTGTACGTGACGCACGACCAGGCCGAGGCGATGGAGCTCGGGGACCGGATCGTCGTGATGGGCGCGGGCCGCATCGAGCAGATCGGCACGCCGCGCGACATCTACTACCGGCCGGCGAACCGCACGGTCGCGCAGTTCATCGGCACGCTGAACCGCCTTGCGGGACAATGGCGTGATGGCGCGCTCGTGACGACGGGTGGCGCGATCGTCACGCCGCACGCCGCCGACGAGTGGTTCTTCCGCCCGGAAGACGCGCAGCTCGCCGATCCCGCGCATGCGCCGCTGCGCGGTGCGATCGGCGCGTGCGCGTTCCTCGGCGAGCGCACGCGGCTCACGATCGAGCAGGCGGCGCCCGACGCGCTCGTGATCGACGTGCCGGGCCGCATCGAGCTCGCACGCGGCACGGCGGTCGGCATCGCGATCGCGGCGGAAGGCCTGATCGCGCTCGCCGCATGACAGCGCCCCACGATAACCCGACATTCCGAGGAACGACGATGCTGCTTGCTCAAATCAGCGATCTTCACATCAAGCGTCCGGGCCAGCTCGCGTACCGGCGCGTCGACACGGCCGCCGCGCTCGCGCGCTGCATCGCGAAGCTGAACGCGCTGGTGCCGCGCCCCGACGCGGTGCTCGTCACGGGCGACCTGACCGATTTCGGCCACGACGACGAATACCGCCATCTGCGCGACCTGCTCGCGCCGCTCGAGATTCCGTATTACCTGATGGTCGGCAATCACGACGATCGCGCGGGGCTGCGCCGCGCGTTCGCCGATCGCCCGGAATTGCAGGACGGCGAGTTCGTGCAATACGCGCTCGACGTCGGCGCGGTGCGCGTGCTCGCGCTCGACTCGCAGGTGCCCGGCGCGAGCCACGGCGACCTGTGCGACGCGCGGCTCGCGTGGCTCGCCGCTCAGCTCGACGCCGCGCGCGACCGGCCGGTGATCGTCGCGCTGCATCATCCGCCGTTCGTGTCCGGAATCCAGCACATGGACGCGCTGCGCCTCGCGCCCGCCGCCGCCGCTAAGCTCGATGCGCTGCTGCGCGGCTATCCGAACGTCGAACGCGTGCTGTGCGGCCACGTGCACCGGACGATGTTCACGCGCTTCGGCGGCACGCTCGCGTCCGCCGTGCCGGCGCCCGCGCACCAGGTTGCGTTCGACCTGCGCGCGGACGGGCCGTCGGCGTTCCGGCTCGAACCGCCCGCGTTCGCGGTGCACGTCCATACGCCGGAGACGGGGATGATGTCCCATCACGTGTACGTGGACGAAGGCGACGGGCCTTATCCGTTCTATGAACCGAGCGGGGAACTGGTCGACTGACGATGTGCATCATCGATGCTCGAGCGAATGACGGGCGGCGGCCCGTCGGCGCTCGTTGCGGCCGAGCGGCGCCGGTAGCGGCCGGTCGAGCGCCGATCACCGGCCACTTGATCGCTTGATCGCTTGATCGCTTGATCGCTTGGTCGCTTGGTCGCTTGGTCGCTTGGTCGCTTGGTCGCTTGGTCGCTTGGTCGCTTGGTCGCTTGGTCGCTTGGCTGCTTGGCTGCTTGGCCGCTTGGTCGCTTGGTCGCTTGGTCGCTTGGTCGCTTGGTCGCTTGGCCGCTTGGCCGCTTGGCCGCTTGGCCGCTTGGCCGCTTGGCCGCTTGGCCGCGTGGCCGCCCTCCCGGCATGATTCCCGGTGCTCCGGTATGATCGGCACGCTCGATCGGCGCCCGGCCGCCCGCGCAGCCGACGCCGCGCCGCGCGCCACGCCGTCCCACTCCGACCCGTTGCCGCCATGTCCGCCGCCTCCACCGACCGTCCGACCGACGCCGCCTCGCCCCACTACTCGCGCAGCCTGCTGTTGCTGCTCGCGACGATCGCGGGCGTGTCGGTCGCGAACATCTACTACAACCAGCCGCTGCTAGACAGCTTCCGCTCGGCGTTTCCCGACAGCGCGTCGTGGATCGGCGCGGTGCCGACCGCGACCCAGCTCGGCTATGCGGCCGGCATGTTCCTGCTCGCGCCGCTCGGCGACCGTTTCGATCGCCGCGGGCTGATCCTGCTGCAGATCGCGGGCCTGTCGATCGCGCTGATCGTGGCCGCGGCCGCGCCGTCGCTGGCGGTGCTCGCCGCGGCGAGCCTCGCGATCGGGGTGCTTGCGACGATCGCGCAGCAGGCCGTGCCGTTCGCGGCCGAGATCGCGCCGCCCGCCGAGCGCGGGCATGCGGTCGGCACCGTGATGAGCGGCCTGCTGCTGGGCATCCTGCTGGCGCGCACGGCGGCCGGCTTCGTCGCCGAATATTTCGGCTGGCGGGCGGTATTCGGTGCGTCGGTCGCGGCGCTCGCCGCGCTGGCCGCGGTGATCGTGCTGCGGCTGCCGCGCAGTTCGCCGACGTCGACGCTGTCGTACGGCAAGCTGCTCGGCTCGATGTGGCATCTGGCGGTCGAACTGCGGGGGCTGCGCGACGCGTCGCTGACGGGCGCCGCGCTGTTCGCCGCGTTCAGCGCGTTCTGGCCGGTGCTCACGCTGCTGCTGGCCGGCGCGCCGTTCCATCTCGGCCCGCAGGCCGCCGGGCTGTTCGGGATCGTCGGCGCGGCCGGTGCGCTGGCCGCGCCTTACGCGGGCCGTTTCGCCGACAAGCGCGGCCCGCGCGCGATCATCTCGCTCGCGATCGCGCTGCTCGCGGCGTCGTTCGTGATTTTTGCGCTGTCGGGGACGAGCCTCGTCGGGCTCGTGATCGGCGTGATCGTGCTGGATGTCGGCGTGCAGGCCGCGCAGATCTCGAACCAGTCGCGCATCTACGCGCTGAAGCCCGACGCGCGCAGCCGCGTGAACACCGTGTACATGGTGTGCTACTTCATCGGCGGCGCGCTCGGCTCGTCGGTCGGCGTCGCCGCGTGGCATGCATTCGGCTGGATCGGCATGTGCGCGGCCGGCCTGCTGTTTACCGCGCTCGCCGCCTGGTTCCACCATCGCGGCGCGCAGCGCGCCTGACCTCCGCCGCGCGCAGCGGCGTCACGCGCGGGCGCGCGACTCGGCCGGTTCGTCGGCGGGTGGCGGCGTGAACGCCTGTGCTGGGTCCATGACAGCGGCCGGGTCCACGACAGCGGCCGGGGTCGGCACCGCAAGCGGTATCGCGGAAGGCGTGAGGATCGGCGCCGAATCCGGCACCGCGGCCTGATCCGGTGCAGGTACCGGTGCAGGCGCCGCCGCCGAGCCGGTCGCCACGGCCGGCGAAACGTCGACCGCCGCGCGCGCCGCGGGACGGCGCGCGGGGTCGAACAGGAACGACAGCCCGACGCTGCCGAGAATCGCGACCGTCGCGATCACGGTCGCCATCGTCACGGGCTCGCCGAGCATCAGCGCGCCGAGCGCGACCGCGACGATCGGGTTCACGTACATGCAGCTGCTCGCGATGATCGGGCTCGTGTGGCGAATCAGGTAGCCGTACGCGACGTACGCCGCCATCGTGCAGAACACCATCAGGTACAGGAACGCGAACACCGGCGCCGCCGCGACCTGCTCGATGCGCTCGCCGAGCAGCCACGCGGCCAGCGTGGACATCAGCCCGCCGAGACCGATCTGCAGCGACGTCGACAGGAACAGGTCCGACGGCAGCTTGAGCCGCGTCGACAGATGCGCGCCGCCCGCCCAGAACAGCGCGCCGGCCAGCACGCAGATCGTGCCGAGCGCCGAGTTCGCGGCAGCCGCGCCGCCCGAATTCAGCACGACGATGCCGACCATCCCGAGCGCGACGGCCGACCACTCGCCCTTCGTCACCGGGCGCCCGGCGACCGCCGCGATCACGGTCGCGAACAGCGGCACCGTGGCGACCATCACCGCGGCCGAGCCGCTGCTGACCGTGCGCATCCCGAGCGCAATCGTGCCGGACGACAGCGCGACCAGCATCGTGCCGACGATCGCCGAGTTGCGGATTTCCAGCAGCGTCGGCCATTCGGGCTTGCGCCGCAGCGCGAAGATGAACAGGCCGATCCCGCCGAGCAGGTTGCGCAGCCCCGACAGCAGCAGCGGCGGGAACGACTGCAGCGCGAAATGCAGGCCGCTGTAGGTCGAACCCCAGACGAAATAGATGAATACCAGCGCCAGTGCGACACGGCCGCCGCGGCTTTGCGGCAGGCGGATCCGGAACGGCAGGCGGCCGAGGAAATCGAGGAGGCGGTCGAGCGGTGTCATCGGTCAGCCTGCCTGCACGACGTGCCGCGCGCTGCGCTGAAAGACGCCGGAGAAACCGGCAAACGGCCCTGACGGGACCGGGAAGGCGCAGACAAACGTGCGGAACGACATGGCGGTGCGAACGGCGACGAATAAGAACCGGCGAGCGGCGGCAGAGGGTCACGAAAACGTGCGTGAACGGCTTCGTCCACGCAATGCTCGGCATTATGGCATCACGGATTCGAAAGCATCGTCAGACCCGTCTGAAAGGATATCGACTGACGTTTCGGCGCGACATTTACGGGCCGCCGCTCACGGTGGATCCGGGGCCGGATACGCGCTGCACGGGCGTCGCGAGCACCGCACTCGAACCCTTCCCCCGCGTCACGTTCGATACCTCGGCCTGATGGCCAGTCATGCGCTGCAGGTGTCGCTTCGCGCTTATCGTGACGATCGGCCTGCCGGTCCGGCCGCCGACGTTCCGTTCATTCGATTCGCACACCACCCATACAAAATTTTGTATAATCCAACCATTCTTCCGCCGAAGCCGGTTGTCTTCGTCGGCGGCGCCCTTGACGCGCCTCGCGGCTTTCCACTGCCCGCGCGCCGCGAAGCCGGCCACCAGATCGACCAGGTGCAGCGCGGTCTGGCGCCCGACGACTGGAAGCCGATGCGCACCGTCGGCCCCGGCGTGCGGGAAATTCGCCTGCGCGATGCGAGCGGCGCATTCCGGATCATCTACGTCGCGACATTCGCCGACGCGATCTACGTGCTGCACTGCTTCCGCAAGCAATCGGCGCGCACCTGCAAGGCCGATATCGAACTGGCCACCCGGCGCTATCGCGCGCTGACGATCGAGAGGAAACGATGAGCAACGAACGCTATACGAATGTCTGGGATGCAATCGAGGGCCAGCCGGCCGAGGCCGAGAACATGAAGCTGCGCTCCGAACTGATGATCGCGCTCAAGCAGCGCATCGCACAGCTGGAACTCAGCCAGGCGCAGGCCGCGAAACAACTGGGCGTCACGCAGCCGCGCGTGTCCGACCTGCTGCGCGGCAAGATCAACCTGTTCGGGCTCGACGCGCTCGTGAACATGGCGTCGGCCATCGGCCTGCGCGTCGATCTGCAGGTGCGCGAATCCGCGTAACGCATCGGCAAGCACGGCCGCCGGCGCGGGTCCACCCCGCCGCTCACGATCCGCCGAACCAGTTGTACCCCTGGTCGACCCAGTAGCCGCCCGGGAACGTATCGGTCACGAAGATTTCCATGATGTGCTTCGGATTCTTGTAGCCGAGCTTGGTCGGCATCCGCAGCTTCATCGGAAAGCCGAATTCCGGCGGCAGGCGCTGGCCGTCGTAGTCGAATGTGAGCAGCGTCTGCGGATGCAGCGCGGTCGGCATGTCGATGCTTTCGTAGTAATCGTCCGCGCATTTGAAGCCGACGTATTTCGCGTGCGTATCGGCGCCCGCGCGCGCCAGAAACGCGCCGAACGGCGTGCCGCCCCAGCGCCCGATCGCGCTCCACCCTTCCACGCAGATGTGCCGCGTGATCTGCTCCGCGTGCGGCAGCGCATACAGCTCGTCGAGCGTCCACACGCGCTTGCCCGTCACGCGGCCCGACAGCATCAGCCGGTACGTCGCCGCGTCGACGTGCGGCACGTCGTCGATGCCGTAGTACGCGTTGAACGGGAACGGCCGCGTAATGTCGGCTTCGGTATAGGTCGGCGCGAGCCGCTCGCCGCTGAAGATCCACGCCTGCACGCGATCGTTCAGCCGCGATACCCGCTCGAGAAACGTGTTGACCGACGCGTCGTCGTGCAGCGAACAGCCGGTCAACATCGTCAGGCCGCCGAGCGTCAGGATGCGGCGGTTGAAAAGCCGCCGCGACGGCATGTCGAGCGTGCGGCGTACGTCGAGTTCGAGCGACTTGCGGTCGAGCGTCCAGCGCGAACCGTCGCGCGTGCTTTCGGATTCCGACATGATGATCCCCTTTGCCCGCACGGTGCGGGTCAACGTCCGCGCAGCATCGCGAGCAGCGAGCGCGGCACGCGCAACGCCATCGCGACGTGCACGACGACGAATGCGACCAGCAGCGACATCGCCCAGAAATGCACGACGCGCGCCATGTCGTAGCCGCCGAACAGCTCGCGCAGCAGCGGAAACTGCACGGACTTCCAGATGGTGAGCCCCGACAGCACCAGCACGACGAGGTCGACGATCGCGGTCAGGTACGCGGTGCGCTGCACCGCGTTGTAGACGCCGAGGTCGTCATGCGACAGCCGTCCGCGCAGTGCGGCACGCAGGTCGCGCCAGACGGACGCGGGCGTGACCGGCAGCAGCATGCGCGCGAAGCGCCCGGTCGTGATCGACATCGCGAGGTAGAACAATCCGTTGGCGACGAGCAGCCACATCGCCGCGAAATGCCATTGCAGCGCCCCGCCCAGCCAGCCGCCGAGCGTGATGCCGTGAGGAAACGTGAACGGCGGATAGATCGGCGACGCGTCGTAGATGCGCCAGCCGGACAACACCATCAGGATGGCCGCGAGCGCGTTGAGCCAGTGGCTCACGCGCACCCACACCGGATGGATCGGGCGCGCGGGCGGTGACGCCGCGTCGCGACCTGTGGCGGGAACGGTTTGCATGATGAAACCTCCGGAGATGCGGGAATGATGCAAACGCACGCATACGGCGCGGCGGGCGATGCAATGCACGCACCGCCCGCCGCGCCCGCCGGCGTCAGTTCGACGGCGCCATCTTGTCGCTCGGCGTCGTCTTGCCCATTGCGTCGTGGCCCATCGCGTCCTTCTTCATCGCATGCTTCTTCATGGTGCCCTTCTTCATCGCGCCGTCCTTCGCCATCGCGTCGTGGCCCATCGCGTCCTTCGACATCGACGTGCCGTCCTTCGACATCGCATCGTTCTGCGCATGCGCGCTCACGGCAACCATCGCGAAAGCGGCGACACAGGCAGCCAGCAGTCCATTTTTCATGACATCTCTCCGGTACATGGGTTTAAGGAGCCGAATAGACGCAGCATGAGCCTGGAAATGACAGCCGATCGAATATTTTTTTCGGTCGGCGTTTCCGGCAGGAATCGAATGGCCGCGATGCCGCACCGCTTCACCGCGGCGGCCGTGCTGGCGGCCCCGCCGCCGGCTGCGCGCGCGGCCCGAGATGCCGCGGCCGCACCCTCGCCTAAGTTCCGCCCCCGGTTGAAACCGCCGCGAAGCCGGTGTATCGTGTGCCCTTGCTAACGCGGGGGTCCTGCAATGCGTTCGGTCAAACAAACCGGCATTGCGGGTGAGAAATACCCTTTGAACCTGATCTGGATAATGCCAGCGCAGGGAAGCGTACGGATTTCGCCGCCTTCCTTCTGACGAAATCCGCCGCCTCACCAAACCTCGTCTCCTGCTTAGCTCGAGCCCCACATACGTCAAGGGCTCCGGGCAAGCGCCGTAGCGCGTGTCCGGCGCTCACACAGGAGATTGCATGAACGCCAATCCGAAGTTTCTGTCCGCCGACGCCCACGTCGATGCCGCTGCCGTCGCGCCGCTGCCCAATTCGCGCAAGGTTTATGTAACCGGCTCGCAGCCCGACATTCGCGTGCCGATGCGTGAAATCACGCAGGCCGACACGCCGACCGGCTTCGGCGGCGAAAAGAATCCGCCGATCTACGTGTACGACACGTCGGGCCCGTACACGGATCCGGACGCGAAGATCGACATCCGCGCGGGCCTGCCCGCGCTGCGCCAGGGCTGGATCGAAGCGCGCGGCGACACCGAAGTGCTCGACGGCCTGTCGAGCCAGTACGGCCTCGAGCGCGCGGCCGACCCGGCCACCGCCGACCTGCGTTTTCCGGGCCTGCACCGCAACCCGCGCCGTGCGCAGCCGGGCAAGAACGTCACGCAGATGCACTACGCGCGTCAGGGCATCATCACGCCGGAAATGGAATACATCGCGATCCGCGAGAACCAGCGCCGCGCCGAGTACATCGAGAGCCTGAAGTCGAGCGGCCCGAACGGCGCGAAGCTCGCCGCGATGATGGGCCGCCAGCACCCGGGCCAGGCGTTCGGCGCCGCGGCCTTCGGCGCGAACGCGCTCGCCGAGATCACCCCCGAGTTCGTCCGCGACGAAATCGCGCGCGGCCGCGCGATCATCCCCGCGAACATCAACCACCCGGAATCCGAGCCGATGATCATCGGCCGCAACTTCCTCGTGAAGATCAACGCGAACATCGGCAACTCGGCCGTCACGTCGTCGATCGGCGAGGAAGTCGACAAGATGACGTGGGCGATCCGCTGGGGCGGCGACACCGTGATGGACCTGTCGACCGGCAAGCACATCCATGAAACGCGCGAGTGGATCATCCGCAACAGCCCGGTGCCGATCGGCACGGTGCCGATCTATCAGGCGCTCGAGAAGGTCAACGGCAAGGCCGAGGATCTCACCTGGGAAATCTTCCGCGACACGCTGATCGAGCAGGCCGAGCAAGGCGTCGACTACTTCACGATCCATGCGGGCGTGCGGCTGCAGTACGTGCCGCTCACCGCGAACCGGATGACGGGCATCGTGTCGCGCGGCGGCTCGATCATGGCGAAGTGGTGCCTCGCGCATCACAAGGAAAGCTTCCTGTACGAACACTTCGAAGAGATCTGCGAGATCATGAAGGCGTACGACGTGAGCTTCTCGCTCGGCGACGGCCTGCGTCCCGGCTCGATCTACGACGCGAACGACGAAGCGCAGCTCGGCGAACTGAAGACGCTCGGCGAGCTCACGCAGATCGCGTGGAAGCACGACGTGCAGGTGATGATCGAAGGCCCCGGCCACGTGCCGATGCAGCTGATCAAGGAGAACATGGATCTCCAGCTCGACTGGTGCAAGGAAGCGCCGTTCTACACGCTCGGGCCGCTGACCACCGACATCGCACCGGGCTACGACCACATCACGTCGGGCATCGGTGCCGCGATGATCGGCTGGTTCGGCACCGCGATGCTGTGCTACGTGACGCCGAAGGAACACCTCGGACTGCCGAACAAGGACGACGTGAAGGAAGGCATCATCACGTACAAGCTCGCCGCGCACGCAGCCGACCTCGCCAAGGGCCACCCCGGTGCGCAGGTTCGCGACAACGCGCTGTCGAAGGCGCGTTTCGAGTTCCGCTGGGAAGACCAGTTCAACATCGGCCTCGATCCGGACAAGGCGCGCGAATTCCACGACGAGACGCTGCCGAAGGACTCGGCGAAGGTCGCCCACTTCTGCTCGATGTGCGGCCCGCACTTCTGCTCGATGAAGATCACGCAGGACGTGCGCGAGTTCGCCGCGCAGCAGGGCGTGTCGGAAACCGAGGCGCTGAAGAAGGGGATGGAAGTCAAGGCGGTCGAGTTCGTGAAGACCGGCGCCGAGATCTATCACCGTCAGTAAGCGCGCATGGCGATCCGCACGGATCGCCTCGTGACGCCCGGCAGGAAGCCCGCTTTCGAGCGGGCTTTTTTTGCGCCCGCATCACGCATGCCTGCTCAGGCGCGGGAAACAATTGATTACGAAACCGTACCAGGCTTAACAAGTCCTTACAGCAGCGTGGGGGTACGGCGCGTAGATTGGGGTCATGCGCGACCCGGGGGTCGCGCGACTTCCGCCCACTACCACAAGGACAACGATCATGAACTCGATTCGGCGTTTTGGGGTATACGCGCTCCTCGTCGCGACGGTGGCCAGCCTGTCGGCCTGCGATTCGATGTCACGGCGCCAGCGCGATACGGCAATCGGTGCAGGTGTCGGCGGCGTAGCCGGCGCGGCGATCGGCGGCAACGCACTGTCGACGCTCGGCGGCGCGGCAGCCGGCGGCCTGATCGGCAACCAGATCGGCAAGTAAGCCGGTCCGGCGCGTGCCGTGCGACGCGCGGCACGTTTCAGTTTTGACCCGACGGCGTTTCCGCACTGCGGAAGCGCCGTTTTCGCATCCGGCGCAGCCGACGCGCGGAAATGATCCGTTACCGTTTTGCGCACCGCGTCATCGTCGTGCGGCCTAAGCTTTAAGCATCCGCCGATTGCCGGCTACGCCGGAGAAACATCATGAACAGGACCCTCGTCGCCGCGGCGCTCGCGTGCGCGACACTCGCCGGTTGTTACTACCCTTACGGCTACTATCCGTCCGGCTATTACGCAGCGGCGCCGGTACAGACCGCGCCGGTGTATGTCGAGCCCGGCCCCGCGTACTACTATCCGGCCCCCGCGTATGCGCCGGCATGGGGCGGCTATTGGGGCCCCGCGCTGTCGCTGAACTTCGGTTTCGGCGGACGCGGCGGCCATCGCCATCACTGAGCCACCGAGCCGGCCATCCGGCCGGTTCGCGGCGGCAGCGAGCGGATTTCCCGTTTCTTGTCGTTTCATCCGATCGTGAAACGACGGCGTGGTAGCGCGGTGTAAGATTCAGCGCATCCCTTCCCCTCGCCCGCCACCCTCGATGTCGCCCAAGAACGCCTTTCTGCTGACCGTACTCGCCGCCCTGTGGGGCGCGTCGTTCCTGTTCATCCGGATCGGCGTCGCCGAATTCGGCGTCGCGCCGCTGATGGCGTTGCGCGTCGGCATCGGCGCGCTGTTCCTGACGGGCCTCGCGCTGACGCGTTTCAAGCCCGCCGACCTCGCCGCGCGGCTGCGCCGGCATGCGTGGCCATTGTTCGTCGTGGGCCTGCTGAACTCGGGCGCGCCGTTCTGCCTGTTCGCCTATGCCGAACTGACGCTGTCGGCCGGCGTGACCTCGGTGATCAACGCGACCACGCCGCTGTGGGGCGCGCTCGTCGCGTACGTATGGCTGAAGGACAAGCTGTCGCTGCCGCGCGCACTCGGCCTCGTGATCGGCTTTGCCGGCGTGCTCACGCTCGTGTGGGATCAGATCGCGAACGCGCACGGCAGCACCGGCGCCAGCGCGACCGCGCTGGCCGCCGTCGCCGCGCTCGGCGCGACGCTGCTGTACGGCATCGCGGCCAACTATACGAAGCGCAAGCTCAGCGGCGTCGATCCGCTCGTCAACGCGACCGGCAGCATGATCGGCTCGACCGTGCTGCTGCTGCCGTTTGCAATCGCGACCTGGCCCGCGGCGGCGGTCAGTGCACATGCATGGGGCGCCGTGCTCGCGCTCGGCATCGCGTGCACGGGCATCGCGTATTTCATCTTCTTCTACCTGATCGCGCATGTCGGCCCGGCCCGCGCGATTACCGTGACGTTCGTGATCCCGGTGTTCGGGCTGCTGTGGGGCGCATTGTTCCTCAGTGAACACGTATCGGTCGTGATGCTCGAAGGCTGCGCGATCGTGCTCGTCGGCACCGCGCTTGCGACCGGCGTGATCAAGCGGATTCCCGGGGTCCGCCCGCGGGGGGAGGAAGCTGCGTGAGCGGCCTGAGCTGACTGTGCGGCCGGAGCGGACTGCGTGGACTGAGCTGCCTGAGTGGTGTGAACGGTGTGAGCGTGTGAGCGGACTGAGCAGCCTGAGCGGACTGAACGGCGGTGAGCGTGGCGGCCGGCGCCCCACCGGTTCTCTGTTTCGCGTGACGCGCCCGTTGTCAGTTCTCGGTCTTCTTCGAGCACCGCGCGCCCACCGATACGCGCCGAAGCACGGCGTCTTTCGCCCGACGCCGATGACCTCGCGCGGTGCGTAGCCTTCCGGCCCCACCGTTTTCGGAATCCCGCCGCATTCTTCGCACGCAATGCATGCGGGCCACGTTGCGCGGTCGTCTCGGGCTCGACCGGCGCGCCCTCGCGGGGTGCATGCTCCCGGCCGGACAACCCCGCCCCGTGCTGTGTAGCGTTTGCGTCTGGAGTTACCCTGATACGCGCGCCGCGCCATTCCCGTTACACTCGGGACACTCATCCGCAGAAGGCGGTCACGATGCGCCACGTTCTTTCGCGTCCACCTGCGCGTGCGACGGCTTCGGCGTGGCGGCACGACACGGCCCCCCGGAGCGCGCCAGCGCACCACTGACATGAAGGCCTCCCGCGAGCTCTCGCTCGAATCCCTGCTCGAACGCCTGACGCCGACGCCCAGCGGCTGGATCGCCACGTATCGCGAGACGACGCTGCGCAGCGTATTCCAACCCGTGCTGTCGATCACGCACAAACGCGTGGTCGGCTACGAAGCGCTGCTGCGCGTCGTGGACGCGAACGGCACGCTGGTGTCGCCGGTCGCACTGTTCGACAAGACGCGCGCGGCCGCCGACGCGTTGCTGCTCGACCGGCTCGCGCGCTGCCTGCATACGGCCAACTTCGTCGCGCAAGGCATCGGCGACGGCTGGCTGTTCCTGAACGTGACGCCGCGCGTGCTCGATTCGGGGCTCGTGCAGCGCGAATTCGTCGAGGCGCTGTGCCGGCATTTCGCACTCCCGCCGAACCGCATCGTGCTGGAAGTCGTCGAGCAGCCGTCGCGCGACGAAGCCGCGCTCGCCCGCACGATCGACATGATCCAGCATCGCGACTTCCTGATTGCGATCGACGATTTCGGCACCGGATTCTCGAATTTCGACCGCGTGTGGCGCGCGCGGCCGGATATCGTCAAGCTCGACCGCTCGCTCGTCGAACGCGCGACCGGCTCGGGCGAGGATCGCCGCATCATGCATCACCTGGTATCGATGCTCCACCAGGCCGGCGCGATGGTGCTCGCCGAGGGTGTCGAAAACGACGACGCACTGCAGGCGCTGATGGACGCCGATATCGATTTCGTCCAGGGCTTCCAGTTCGGCCAGCCCGATGGATCGATCGCACATGCGAGCGCCGCGGCGCCCGCGATGCTCGATGCCGCGTGGCAGCGTTTCATCGCGCAGCGGCATACGCCGGGGAGCGCCGAGCAGCCGGGCTTCGACGCGATCGAGCGGCTCGTGCTCGCCGGCGCAGCCGCGTTTTCCGCGAGCGGCGACCTGAACGACGCCGCCCAGCGCGTCTTCACGGTGCCGGCCGCGCGCCGCGTGTTCGTCACGGACGAGATCGGCGAACAGTTCCTGCCGTCGATCGGCGCGCCCCCCGAGGACGGCCAGGCGGGCGGCACCCGGCTCTCGCCGCTGTTTCCGGAAACGCACAGCAACTGGTCGCGACGCCCGTACTTCCAGCGCGCAATCGCGGCGCCGGGACGCGTCGCGCTGATGGGCCCGCACTTCTCGCTGACCGAAGGCCGCGACTGCTATACCGCAGCGGTGGCGATTCGCGCGCAAAGCCGCCTCGTCGTGTTCTGCGTCGACTTCGTGCTGGACAGCGCGGGCACCGTGATGCGGTAGCGGGCGCGGCGGCCCGGAACCGTGCGCAACGCCGGCCGGCCCAGCCCTTCGTCAGTCCGTCACCTTCCCTCTTCCCGACTTCACCGCGCTGCGACGCGACTTGTGTTCGAGCCGCCGCTCCTTCGATGCGCGCGTCGGCCGTGTCGCGACCCGCGCACGCGGCGTGAACGCGACGCTGCCGATCAACGCATCGAGCCGCGCGAGCGCCGCGTCGCGATTCTTCTCCTGCGTGCGGTATTCCTGCGACTTGATCACGACGATGCCGTCGCGCGTGATGCGCTGGTCGGACAGCGCGAGGAGCCGCTCCTTGATGACGGGCGGCAGCGACGACGCGCGAATGTCGAAGCGCAGGTGAATCGCGCTCGACACCTTGTTGACGTTCTGTCCGCCGGCTCCCTGCGCGCGCACGGCGGTCCATTCGACTTCGGCCGGATCGAGCGTGTAGCGGATCATCATCACGACGGCTCCTTGCGACGCCGCGCGAGCGCCTCGTCCACGCGGGCCGCGAGGCCCGAATCGCGTTGCGTGCGCGTCGCGACCGCCTGCGCGAGCACGCGCCGCGGGCCGATCACCTGCACGCGCGTGCGTGCGCGCGTGACGGCCGTATAGACGAGTTCGCGCGTGAGCACGCGCCCGAACGATGCCGGCAGCACGAGCGCGGCCTCGTCGAATTCGGAGCCCTGCGATTTGTGGACCGTCAGCGCGAACGCCGTTTCGTGCGGCGGCAGCGCAGCGGGCGACACGGCGCGCGCGGTGCCGTCCGCGCGCCGGAACCACACGCGCAACACACCGTGCGCGTCCGGCAACGCGATGCCGATGTCGCCGTTGAACAGTCCGAGCGCATAGTCGTTACGCGTGACCATGATCGGCCGTCCCGTGAACCAGTGTGCGCCGACCGCGAGCGGCACGCGCGCGGCATGTCGCACGTGCGTGGCCACCAGCGCATTGACGTGCTCGGCGCCGCGCGACCCCGTGCGCGTCGCGCAGAGGATCCGGAAGCGGTTGAGCGCATCGAACAGCGGCAATGGGTCGGGCACCGGCTCGGACAACGCAGTACGCAATGCGTCGAGGTACGCGCCGAACCGGCGCGCGAGCCGCTCGACCGTCGACGCCGCAAGCGTATCGCCCGCATCGTCATGAAACGATGCGGCAGCGGCATCGTCGGTCGGCAACGCATCGAGCGCGGCCTGCACGTCGCCGCGGCGAATCGCCAGCGACAGGCGGCCGATCGGCGAATCGAGACCGAAACGGTAATTGCGTTCGAGCCATACGACGCAGTCTGCAAGCGGTGCGGGCGCGGGCGACGCTGCGGCGTGGTCGTCGGGTTGCGTAGCGACGGCCGATGCGAGCGAGGCATTTGCCGCATTGGCTGCATTTGCCGCATCGACTGCATCGGCCGGATCGAATGGCGCGAGCTCGACCGCGTCGAGCCACGCGAGTTCGTCGGCCTCGATCCATGCTGGATCGGCGACCGCGCCAACACTATCGATGTCGGTCGGCGCGGCCGCCGCAGGTGACAACGAAGCGGCCGGCGGCGCGGCGACATCGGTAGCGGACATCGCTTCGTCCTGCAGATCGTCGTCGAACAGCGACGCCTGGCGCGTATCCACGTTCCGTCGCGCCGGCGGCTTGCGCGCAGCGCTCGTCGATACCGGCGCGGGTGCCGGAGCCTGCGCTGGGGCCGACGCTGGATTGGGCGCCGCAGCAACAGCCGCCTCGCCGTCCGGCACCGGCAACGCCGCGACGAAAGCCGCTTCGTCGATCCCGAGCGCACCCGCGATGCGCGTGCGTGCCGCGGCGGTAAACGTCGGCCGTGCGCTGAGTTCGGCGAACACGGCGCCGGCCTCGACCGCGGCGAGCTGATCCTTGTCGCCCAGCAGCACGAGCCGTGCGCCGGGCGCGAGCGCATCGAGCAGATGCGCGGCGAGCGCGACGTCGATCATCGACGCCTCGTCGACGACGATCAGGTCATACGGCAACGGATTGTCGCGGTGATGGCGGAAGCCCGCCGCCCCGCCGCCGCCAAGCAGGCGATGCAGCGTGTACGACGTGTCGGGCAGGCGCGCGGCGAGTTCCGGCGGCAGGTCGCCCGCCCGCGCGTGCAGCGCTTCCTGCATCCGCTGCGCGGCCTTGCCGGTCGGCGCCGCCAGCGCGATGCGCAGCCCCGGATGCGCGTCGAGCAGACAAGCCAGCACCCCGACGACGGTCGTCGTCTTGCCGGTGCCGGGGCCGCCGCTGACGATCGTCACGCGCCCGGTCAGCGCAACGATCGCCGCGACGCGCTGCCAGTCCACCTCGCCGGTCGCGGGCCCGAAGTAACGCGCAAGATTGTCGCGCAAGCGCTCGGGCGACAGCGCGTCGCCCGGTGCGGCGACGCCGGCCTGCGCGACGAGCGCATCGGCGAGCCGCCGTTCGTAGTCGAAATAGCGCGACAGATATAGATGGTCGAGCCGGTCGACGATCAGCGGCCGCTCGTCGCCGCGCGCGAGCGTACCGAACGCCACGACGCCGCTCGCGGCAAGCGCCGCGCGCACGTCGTCCACCGGCTCCTCGTAGCGCTGCGCGAGCGCGCCGAGCGACACGCACACGTGGCCGCCCGCGGTCGCCCGGCTCGCCGCGAACGCGGCACGCGCCGCCCAGCGTGCGGCCACGGCCGGCGCACCCGCTCGGCGCGACAGGTCACCCATGCGGCGCGCGAATCCTTCCGCGAGCGCGATGCCGAAATCCGCGGGCTCGGGCAGGCGCGCGACGAGGCCGCCGGTGAATTCGAGCGTATCGTCGGACGCGTTCATGCGCGGCCCCCTTCCATCATCCGGTCGAGTGCGTCGACGAGTTCGCGCGCGGGCCGCCGCGCATGCACGCCGGCCGGTTCGCCGCCGCTGCGCCAGTCGGGCCGCACGCCACGCACGAACAGGTACAGGTAGCCCGCCATATGCGTGTCGTAGTCGTAGTCGGGCAGCCGCCCGCGCAGATAGCGATGCAGCGCGACCGTATAGAGCAGCGCCTGCAGGTGATACGCGTGATCGGCCATCGCGACGTCGAGCGCGCGCGGGCCATACGCATCCGGCGTATTGCCGAGATGGTTCGACTTCCAGTCGACGATCCAGAACCGGCCGTCGTGTTCGACGATCATGTCGATGAAACCCTTGATGAAACCGGCGAGCATGCCGGAGTCGAGCGCAACGTCCGGATAGCCGTGCGCCACCAGCAGCCGGCGCAGCGCGCCCAGCTCGAGCGACGGCGCCGGGAACAGGAAACCCATTTCGTCGAGCCGCCTGGCGGGGTCGAGATCCGCAAGCCGCATGCCCGGCACGAGCTCCGTACGCACGACGTCATCGACGAGCCGCGCCATCATCGCCGGCAGACGCGTCGCGAGTTCGGGCTCGGCCTCGACGGGCCGGTCGTGCAGCGCGCCGAGCGCTGCCTGGTGCCATGAATCGGGCTCCGTGAAGCGGCTGAGTTCGAACAGGCGGTGCAGGCACTCGCCCGCTGCCGCACCGCGCGGAAACCGGAGGATGTCGTCGTCCGGCGGCTCGGTAGCGATCGTGTCGACCGCGGCGAACGCGCCGTCCGGCGTCACGGCGGCTAGCGCATCGTGATCGGGCCGAAGCTCGTCGTCCGGCACGACCGCGACGCCGGCCTCCTCGCGCGCCATCGACGCCGTCAGCGAACTGAAGCTCGCCATCCGCCACGCGTCGCGCAGCACGCGCGTCGCATGGCGTGCCGCGAGCGTCTGCGTTGCATCGTGGCCGGCCGTGAGCCGTTCGCGCCGGGCCGGCACCGGCAACGGCGCAACGCTCACGGGGCCGCCGGCCAGCGCTTGCCACGCCGCGTCGAGCACCGCTTCGTCGGGCGGCTCGTCGAGCCACGCGTCGAACGACTGGCCGGCGCCGGCCACGAGCCAGTTCAGCACGCTGCGCCGTGCCTCGCGGGTCGAGCGCGACGACAGATAAGGCCCGGCGACGAGATAGCACCGATACACCGCGCGCGTGAGCGCCACGTAGACGAGCCGCGCGCGTTCCGCCGCCTGTTCGCGCAGCGCCTGGCGCGCGGCATGCTCGGCTGCTTCGTCGTCGCACCCGTAATGCAGCACGGCGTCGCCCGCGTCGTCGTGATACTCGCGCGCGTCCGGCAACCCCGACGCCGGCGGCTCGCGCAGCCCGCCGTCGTTCAGGAACGGACAGAACACGACCGCGTATTCGAGGCCCTTCGACTTGTGCACGGTCACGATCTGCACGAGGTTGCGATCGGATTCGAGGCGCAGCTGTGCTTCCTCGCCGCCACCGTCGAGCCGTTGCGCGGCGAGCCAGCGCAGCGTCGGCGCGATGCCCGGCTGCGCAGACGCGCGCGCCTGCGTCAGTTCGGCCAGATGGTTGATGTCGGTCACGCGGCGTTCGCCGTCCGCGCCCGCCATCAGCCGCTCGGCGATGCGCAGCTCGCGCGTGAACGTGCGCCACATCACCGCGAAGCCGCGTTCGCGCCACAGCAGCCGATAGCGCGAGAAGCGCTCGACCCAGCTCATCGCGTCCGCGCTGTCCGCCGCTTCGCGCGACGCGTCGCCGTCGCCCTGCTCCATCCGCCACAGCGCACCGGCATCGAGGCCGAACCAGTCGGCGGCCAGCGCCGAACGCAAGCGCCGCAAATCGCCCGGCGCGTCGATCGCCGCCAGCACGCGCTCGAGCTGCTCCGCATCGCCGGTCGAAAACACCGACGCCTGCGCAAGCTCGACGCTGCCGATACCCCACGTGGCGAGCACGCGCTTCACGAGACTGCCCTGCCGGTGCGTCTGCACCAGCACCGCGATGTCGCCCGGCGACAGTGGCGTATCGCCGAGCCGCACATGGCCCTCGCGCGCGCCGCGCATCAGCCTGGCAATCTCGGCCGCGCACGCCTGGGCCGCATCCGCCTGCGCATCGCGCTTGAGCCGCGTCCCCTCACCGCCCGGCAGCGTCCAGATCCGGAAATCGCCGGCCGGGCCCGGATCGGTTGCGTCGACGAACGGTGCGCGCACGCGCGTGCCGGCGCGCACCGCGTAATAGTCGAGCCCGTCGAGCACGAACGCGCGCGGGTTCGACATGAAGAAGCGGTTGCACGCGTCGACGATCGCCGGCGTCGAGCGCTGATTGACCGCGAGCGTATAGCACGCGCTCGCGCTTGCCCGTGCGGCAAGATAGGTATGCAGATCCGCCGCGCGGAAGCTGTAGATCGCCTGCTTCGGGTCCCCGACGAGAAAGAGCGGCCCGCCCGGCGAAAAGATCCGGTTGAAGATCGCGAACTGCAGCGGGTCGGTATCCTGGAATTCGTCGATCAGCGCGGCCGGATAGCGCGCGCGCAGCGTCTCGGCGAGCCACGGATGCGCATGCAGCGCGTGATACAGATTCGCAAGCAGGTCGTCGAACGACACGACGCGACGCTTACGCTTGCGTTCGGCCAGCTCGCCCGGCGCGGTGTCGAGCCAGTCGGCGACGAGCGCGAGCCAGCGGGCGCGCTGCGTGGCCTCGGCCGCGGCCACCGCCGCTTCGAGCGCGTCGGCCACGTCGAAGAACGCGTGCTCGGGGGTCACGCCGCCCTTTTTCGTCGCCTTCGCGAGCGCGGTGCGCGTGAGCTTGAGCGCCGCCTTCGGCAGCGCGGCCGCGGCATCGCCCTGCGCGAAATGCGCGCTCCATGCGGCGAGTGCATCGGCGAGCGCGTCGGGCTTGTGCGAGCGCTGGTTGAGCGCCGGCTGCGCGGCGCGCAGCAACGCGTCGATCGCATCGCGCTCGTCGGCCCACAGCCGCGCCGCCTCCGCAAAGCACTCGGCGGCAGCGGCCTCCGCCGATTCGTCCGGTTCGACGACGCCGTCCCAGCGCAGCGCGGCGAGCGGCTTCTTCAACCGGCGCGCAAGCTGGGCGTCGAGCGCGGCCGGGCCCGCGCCTGAATCGACGAGCCACGTCGCGAAGCCGGGCCAGCGCGCGGCTATCGGTTCGACGCGCGTGCGCCAGAAGTCCGCCGCGAGTTCGAAACGCAGCGCTGCATCGTCGGCCTGCATGTCGAACGCGAACGGCATCGCTGCCGCGAACGGGGCCTCCTGCAGCGCACGCTGGCAGAACGCGTGGATCGTGTGGATCGCCGCCTGGTCGAATGCACGCAACGCGCGCCGGATCCGCTTCGCGGCGGTCTCGGGGTCGAGCGTGCCGGCGTCGCCGAGCGTCGTCTCGAGCAGGCGCGCGACGAACGGATCGCCGCCATCGTCACCGGTATCGAGTGCATGCGCGAGCTGCGCGAGCCGCCCGCGGATCCGCTCGTGCAGTTCGGCGGTCGCGGCCTTCGTGAAGGTCACGACGAGGATTTCGTCGGCGCCGAGATCCTTCTCGAGCAGCAGGCGCACGTACAGCGCGCAGATGTTCCACGTCTTGCCGGTACCGGCCGACGCCTCGATCTGGTTGACGCCGTCGAGCGGGCACGCGAACACGTCGAGTTCGAGCGCCGCCTGCGGCTGCGATGCGGCGCTCATGCGATCTCCTTCAGATGTTCCAGCATCGGCTCGAACACGATCCGCGCAAGTGTGCCGAACGGCTCGTCGAGCGACCGTTGGGCGCCGCGCCACGCGATCGCGATGGCCGGATCGTCGGCTTCGCTCACCACGCGCTCGTTGATCCAGACGCTCGCGGCCTTCGCCTCGCCGTCGGAAACGCGCGCCCATGCACTGCGCGGGAAAAACCGCAGCGGCATGCGCCGCCCCGCGCGAAACAGAGCGGCGAGCGGCGCGAGACGCTCGAGCGGTGCAGCGACCGGCGTGAGTTCGAACGCGCCGCCGCTGCCGAACCACAGCGTGCGGCGCGGGCCGTCGGGCTCCACCGCGCAATAGACGAGGTGCGCAAGCCACGCGGACAGGTAGTCACGCGCGCTCGGCCGCGCATAGCGATAGATGATCTGGCCCGTCGGCGTCAGCCGGTTCAGCGTGCCGTGCAATTCGAGCGGCGCACTCAGCGCGTCGCCCGACAGCATCGCGTCATCGGCACCGAACAGCGCCTGGTCGGTGTCGGGCCATGCGGGCGCGATCGCGAGCGTGAACGGCCGCCGCTCCATGCCGTCGGCCAGCGCACGGCGCACGTTCGACGCAAGCTGCATCATCGAGCCGAGCGCCTGGTCGCGCCAGACGGCACCCGTCGCGCCGCCGGGCAGTTCGGGGCTGGCGTCCGCGATGCGCAGCGCATGATCGTGCACGCCGCCTTCATCCGATTCGATCAGGAGCGGCAGCACGCGCTCGGCGAGCGCGTCGCTGCCGGCGAAGTCGAGTGCGAACGGCTCCGTGTCGAGCAGTTCGGCCTGCGCGTCGGACAACACGATGCCGAGCCGCGCACGCAGCAGCGCGCGGGCCGGATGCCGCCAGAAACGTTCGAATTCGTTGAATGCAACCGGCTCGACCGGCTCGGCCGGCAGCGGCTGCGCGAAGAACGGCTGCTCGCGCGTCGCGTCGCGCGCGGCTTCGGCCGCCAGCAGCGACGCGAGCGTCGCGCGCTCGGCGTCGTACGACGCCAGTTCGCTGCCGGGCCGGAAATACTCTGCCGCGAACGGTTGCAGCGGATGCTCGACGATGAACGCGCGTCGCGCGGCATCGACGGCGCCCGGTGCGGTGTCCGCGCCAGCCGTGACGAGCGCGAGATGGTCGAGCAGTTCGTCGACGAGCGCCGCGGGCGGCAACGGCGCATTGTCGCGAATGCTTCGCCCCGTATAGGCGATCAGC
This sequence comes from Burkholderia sp. SIMBA_051, assembly GCF_046534915.1. NCBI lineage: Bacteria > Pseudomonadati > Pseudomonadota > Betaproteobacteria > Burkholderiales > Burkholderiaceae > Burkholderia > Burkholderia sp. SIMBA_051. The sequence continues at coordinate 586,083 of NZ_JAWRXS010000004.1, forward strand.
AGCCGATCGCGCGCCGCGAGCAGCAGGTCGAGAAACAGGTTGCGCTCGTCGTCGCGGCGCTGGCGATCGCCGAGCTTCGGCAGGACGGCCATCAGGTCGAACTCGTCCGCGCGCGCGAGGCTCGGCAGCACGCCGTCGTCCATGCCGAGCAGGCACACGACGCGGTACGGCAAGCCGCGCAAGCTCGTCAGCGACGAGAACGTGACGCCGCCCCACGGCACCCCGCCGCGCGCCGGATCGTCGAGCGCGGCCGTCAGCCCCGCGCGCACGACGGCCGCGGGCAAGGCCTCGTCGGGCGCGCCTTCCGTCATCGCGGCGAGCATCGCGTCGAGCGCGTCGCGCACGCCGGCGAGCGCATCGGCATACGCGGCGCCGGAATCGAAGAAGCGCGCGAGGGTGTCGGCGAACAGTTCGCTCCATGCGCGCGGCGTGTGCGCGCTGGCGAGCCGCCGCACGAAGCCGTCGAGATCGTCGGTAAAGCGCGCGAGCCGGCCGAGCAGTTCGGCCTCGCTGCCGGTGGCCGCCTCGATCGGCAGCCACGCGCCGACGGGTGCCGCGCCTTCGGGCATCGCATAGCCGAGGAAGAGCCGCGCGAGCGCATCGGAGAACGTATGGCGCGGCGCCGGCACCGCCGCATCGTCGCTCGCCGTTGGCGACAGCCCGCGCCGAGCGCCGGCGGCCGCGAGCCAGGTCTGCACCGTCTCGAGCGCGGCGGCGTCGATGCCGTAACGGGCCGCGACCGCGTCGACGCGCAGCCATTCGACCAGCTCCGGCGCGCCGACCTGCCGCTCCGGCAACGCGAGCCATTCGAGCAGCACGCGCGCGACCGGGTTCGCCTGCGACGGCGGCAGGCCGGTGATCCGGTAAGGCACGCGCGCGCCGCCGGCGCCCGCCGTGCCGAACACCGCATCGATCAGCGGCCCGGCCGCCGCGAGATCGGCGACCGCCACCAGCACATCGGACGGCTGCAGCGTCGCATCGGCGTCGAACCACGCGAGCAGGCGATCATGCAACACCTCGAGCTGACGCGCGAGACTGTGGCACACGTGCACCTCGATCCCGCGCTCGGCCGGCGCTTCGCCGAGTTCGGCTTCCGGCTGCAAGTCGAGGATCGCGTTCTGCACGCGCGCGAGCCAGGTCGGCGCGGGATTGCCGACGAAGCGCGACGCGTCGCCCAACGCGGCGCTCTCGGTCAATTCGTGCAGCATGTGCAGTTGCGCCTGCGTCTGCCGGCCCCACTCCGCGAGCAACGGATGGCCGACTTGCTGGTAGTCGAGCCGGCCGGCCGCATCGAGCGCCTCGGCATGCGCGGCGGTGACGATGTCGAACCAGAATTCGCGGCACGGGTTGAGCGCATAGACGCGCACGTCGATCCAGCGCGACAGCTCGCGCAGCAGCGCGACGTGCAGCGGCGGCATCGTCGGCAGCGCGAACACGCTGACCGATTCCGGCCAGTCGGCGCGCGCGACGGTTTCGGCATCGAGGTTGCGCGCCTCCACGAGGAAGCGATGCGCGGGCGGCGTGCCGCTGTCGCTCAGCTCGGCGAGCAGCGCGCGCCACAGCGCGGCCTGCCAGTGCTCGTCGTCGCGTGCGGCATCGCTGATCCCGCGCGGCGCGGCGTCGCCCGCGAGCACCGACTCGCCGGCCTGCCACGCGGCCAGCCATTCGGGCCGATAGGTCAGGTAATGATCGAGCACGGCCGCGACGCGCTGCGCCAGCTCGTAGCGCATCGCGTCGTCGGACGCGGACAGATACGCGGCCAGCCGCGGCGACGCGAGCCACGGCGCGTCGCCCGCGGCCTGCGCGAACAACCGGTAGCAGCGCCACACGAGGCGGTCGGGTGCGAACGGCGAACGCGCGGGCACCGTCAGTACGCGGCCGATCTGCGCCCACAGCCACTGCGCGAGATACGTGAACTCGACGTTCGCGCACACGCCGTGGCGCGCGGCGATGTCGAGCTCGAGCCGGCGGCGCAGCGCCGCGCTCGGCACGATGACCTGCTGCGGCGCCCACGGGCCGTTGCGGGCCGGGAACGCGGCGAGGTCGTCGAGCAGTGCGTCGGCGAGCGTTTCGTGACGGTTCGAATAAAAGAGATGGAGCATCAAGCGGGTGTCGAAGCGTCGCGCCGGCCGGGCCGGGCGTACAGGAGCACCAAGGATAGCAAAAGGACCGGCACCACGAAGCTCGGCCGAACGGCCAAGTTTTGCGGACCGCGAAATACGATAGACTCGTCGCCAGTCAATACGCCGCCCCGGCGTCTTCGTCTGTCATTCAGCCCATCGATGCGCTATTCGGTCGAAATCAGAAAGTTTCTCTACAGCCAGTACTTTTTCGGCGGCCTGCGGATCGCGGTCGGCGTGTCGCTGCCGGCCGTGCTGTGCCTGATCGTGTTTCACAACCGCGAGCTCGGCTTCACGATCTCGACCGGCGCGCTCGGCGCGTGCGTCGTCGACATGCCGGGCCCGCTGAAGTACAAGCACAACGAAATGCTCGCGTGCAGCGTGATCGGCTTCCTGGCCGCGCTCGCGACCGGCCTCGCCACGCCGAACATCTTCGGGCTGTGGCTGACGATCGTGCCGCTCACGTTCGTGCTGTCGCTGATCGTCGTCTACGGCAACCGCTGGCCGCAGATCAGCTTCGCGACGCTGTTCATGATGGTGATGACGCTCGAGGAGAAGTTCACGCCGCTGGAGGCGTTCGTCAACGCGGGCTGGATTCTTGCGGGCGGCCTCTGGTACACGTACTGGGCGACGCTCGTGTCGCAATGGCAGGCGCGCCGGATCGAACAGCAGGCGCTTGCCGAAAGCCTGTTCGCCTGCGCCGACTACCTGCTCGCGCGCGCGCAGTTCTACGATCTCGACGCCGATCTCGACGAGTGCTACCGCAACCTCGTCGCGAAGCAGATCACCGCGGTCGAAACGCAGGAAACCGCGCGCGACATCGTGTTGCGCAATCTGCCGAAGCTGCGTCGCGGCAAGCTCGATCCCGGCCGCGCGACGATGTACAACCTGTTCATCAACAGCGTCGACCTGCACGAGCTGTTCGTGGGCGCGCACACCGACTATCCGCTCGTGCGCAACACGTTCGGCGGCTCGGACCTGATCATTTTCTACCGCGACCTGATCCGCAAGGCCGCCGCCGATCTCGAGCAGATCGGCCTCGCGGTGCTCGAAAACCGCGCGCCGCATTCGCGAATCAGCGTGAAGGCCGAACTGCGCGCGATCGAGTACGAGATCGAGCTGATGCGCAAGAAGAACTTCCCGGCCAGCAATGCGGAAGCGTACGCGGCCGTGCTCGCGACGTTCCGGCGCATCTGGAGCGCGACGCGCCTGATCGACCGGATGCGCCGCAACCTGTCGGGCCATGCCGACCCGCAGCAGATGGAACTGAAGATCGACAAGGCGCTCACGCGCTTCCTGCAGCGGCGCCGGATGTCGCCGCTGCTGATCTTCTCGAACCTGAACATGCGCTCGCCGAGCTTTCGCCACGCGCTGCGCGTGACGATCGCGGTGGCGGTCGGCTTCTGGCTCGGCCGGCTGCTGCCGCTCACGAACGCATACTGGATCGTGATGACGACCATCATCATCCTGAAGCCCGGCTACTCGCTCACCAAGCAGCGCAATGCGCAGCGTATCGTCGGCACGCTGATCGGCTGCGCGGCGAGCATCGCGCTGATCTACACGGTGAAGGAGCCGCACCTGCTGATCGCGATCATGTTCGGCTCGATGGTGATGAGCTACAGCCTGCTGCTGTTCAACTACGCGGCGAGCGTCGTGTTCACGTCGTCGTACGTGCTGCTGATGTTCCACCTGCTCGCGCCGGGCAGCATGCGGATCATCGGCGAGCGCGCGATCGACACCGTGGTCGGCTGCATGATCGCGATCGCCGCGAGCCGCCTGTTCCCGTACTGGGAATACCGGCTGATGGGCAAGCTCGTCACCGACATGCTGACGTCGACCCGCAAATATTTCGAGGCCGTGTGGCGCGCCGGACGCGGCGCATCGCCGCCGCCGGTGCCGACCGCCGACGGCGCGGCGGTCGTGCCGGTCGTCGCCGCGGCGATCGAAGCGCCCACCACGGCCCTCGACGACGACTACCGCTACCGCCTCGCGCGCAAGGACGTGCACATCGCGTTCGCGAACCTCGGCCAGGCGTTCCAGCGGATGATGATCGAGCCGAAGGCGCACCAGCGCTTCGTGCCGGAGCTGAACGACCTGCTCGTGCAGACGCACGTGCTCGGCGCGCAGATCACCGCCGCCGCGCCGCTGATCCGCAGCGCATGCGCGGCCGACGAGACCCTCGTCCACGACGATGCGCTGCACCGCGGCCTGTCCGCCGTGCTGGAGAACCTCGAGAAGGCGGAAGCCGGCGAGCCGCCGCCGGCCGACCAGCTCGACGCGACGAAGCAGATCACGCGCGACCTCGACGCGATGGTCGTATCCGCGGAAAAATCCGACGCGGTGGGCGCCGAGCTCACGCACGACCTGAAGGTGCTCGCGCACCAGTGCAAGCAGATGCTCGCGTCGTCGCTGCTGATCCGCAAGGACGCGAGCGTGATCCGCCTGCCCGCATGACCGCATGACGTCGTTCCCGCCGCCGGCCGGCCGCGCATGCAAGCGGGCCGACCGGCGGCGGTCCACCGCTCCACCACTTCCCCGCTCCCGCAATACCGTTCCGCAGCATGACCCGCCCGCCCCACCCGGCCCGTGCGCGCGCCGCGCGTTTGTCCCACCCGCGATTCAACGGGTTGCGCCAGTCAGGGAATGCCCGATTCCGGTCACATGGCCGGGCTTGTTATCATTCGTTCACATTCAAGTTGTATAGACAACTTGAGCCGACCGGGCCGGCCCTGCTCGCCCGGTCCGTCGCATAACGATATCGGAGACTCGATGAAGAACCTGCAGCGCCATCTGGGCGCACGGCACATCCGCTTTCTCGCGCTGGGCTCGGCGATCGGCACCGGGCTGTTCTACGGCTCGGCATCCGCGATCCAGCTCGCGGGCCCGGCGGTGATCCTGGCCTACATCCTGGGCGGCGCGGCCGTCTACATGGTGATGCGCGCGCTCGGCGAGATGGCCGTGCGCGAACCCGTCGCCGGCTCGTTCGGCCACTACGCGACCGAAAACCTCGGCCCGTTCGCCGGCTTCGTCACCGGCTGGACCTACACGCTCGAAATGGTGATCGTCGCGATCGCCGACATCACCGCGTTCGGCATCTACATGAGCTTCTGGTTTCCGGATGTGCCGCAATGGATCTGGGTGCTCGGTGTCGTCGCGGTCATCTGCGGGCTGAACCTGTGCCACGTGAAGGTGTTCGGCGAGCTCGAATTCTGGCTGTCGATCATCAAGGTCGGCGCGATCGTCGCGATGATCGGCGGCGGCGTCGCGATCCTGCTGACCGGCATGCACTTCGGCCATTCGGCCGACGTGCCGACATTCGCGAACCTGTGGAACCATGGAGGCTTCTTCCCGAACGGGATCGGCGGGCTGATCGCGTCGCTGTCGGTCGTGATCTTCGCGTACGGCGGCATCGAGGTGATCGGGATGAGCGCAGGCGAGGCGAAGGATCCCGAGCGCGTGATTCCGCGCGCGATCAACGCGGTGCCCGCGCGCATCCTGCTGTTCTACGTGCTGACGATGGTCGTGCTGATGTCGATCAGCCCGTGGACCGGCGTCGGCAGCGACGGCAGCCCGTTCGTGCAGATCTTCTCGGCGCTCGGCGTGAAGTCGGCCGCGACGATCCTCAACCTCGTGGTGATCAGCGCGGCGATCTCGGCAATCAACAGCGACATCTTCGGCGCGGGCCGGATGATGTTCGGGATGGCGCGGCAGGGTCAGGCGCCGCGCGTGCTGATGACGACGTCGCGGCACGGCGTGCCGTGGGTCACGGTGCTCGTGATGGCCGGCGCGCTGCTGGTCGGCGTGGTGCTCAACTACCTGATGCCGAAGGACGTGTTCCTGGTGGTCGCCGCGATCGCGACGTTCGCGACCGTGTGGGTGTGGCTGATGATCCTGCTGTCGCAGGTCGCGATGCGCCGTCGCCTGTCGAGCGCGGAAGTCGCCGCGCTGAAGTTCAAGGTGCCGCTGTGGCCCGTCGCGCCCGCGCTGACGATCGCGTTCATGGGCTTCGTGATCGTGATGCTCGGCTGGTTCGATGACACGCGGGTTGCGCTCTACGTCGGCGCGGGGTGGCTCGTGCTGCTCGCGGTGGTGTTCTACGCACGGATCCGCCCGAAGTTCGCGCCTGCGTCACGTTGACGCACGACTGACCTTTCCATGCGGCGCGCCGGGTCCGGCGCCCGCGTCTGTCCCGGCGCGACGCATTGCGTCGCCCGCCGCTCCTCCTGCTGTTCCCCACACGTCGCTTGCGCCCCAAGCCAACCGGGCCGCAGCGATCATGCCGGCCGTGCCGGCGTCAGTGCGACGCGGCGCTCGCGGCCTCGGCCGGATGGGCCTCGTCGTACGCGTGCTTCTGCGAGATCGCGTTGTACGCGATCGTCCCGATCACGAGCAGCACGGCCACGACGATCAGGATGCTCACATTGCGGACAGGGTTCTTCTTGCGCTGATCGTTCATGGTCGGTCCGGCTCCGTCGAATTCGTTGAAGCGGGCATTCTACGCGCTTGCGCCCGCGCCGCGACGCGCCGTTACGCCTCCCTAATCCCGCCTTCCGCGCAGCTTTCCGATACCTTTCATTTGATAATCATTCCCATTTCGATCTAGAATCCGAAATCTTTCGCTTTGTAATGTTTCGGGTCGCTCGGGCGGCAGGCACGCCCCGGAACGCCTCTTCGTCCGCCTGCCTCACCGGAGTCTCCATGTCGAATCCGCGCACCCGCCTGCTGCCGCTCGCCGGCGCCCTCGCCGTTGCCGCCGCCGCGTTCGCGCCGCTGGCCCACGCCGCCGAGGAAGTCAGCCTGTACACCACCCGCGAACCGAAGCTGATCCAGCCGCTGATCGACGCGTTCACGCAGCAGAGCGGCGTCAAGGTCAACACGGTATTCGTGAAGGACGGCCTGCTCGAGCGCGTGAAGGCGGAAGGCGCGCAGTCGCCGGCCGACGTGCTGATGACGGTCGACATCGGCAACCTGCTCGACCTCGTCGACGGCGGCCTCGCGCAGCCGGTGCGCTCTAAGGTGCTCGACGACGCGATTCCCGCGAACCTGCGCGGCGCGCAGGGCGACTGGTACGCGCTGTCGCTGCGCGATCGCGTGCTGTATGTGGAGAAGGACCTGAAGGTCGACGCGTTCCGCTACGAGGATCTCGCCGATCCGAAATGGAAGGGCAAGGTCTGCATCCGCTCGGGGCAGCATCCGTACAACACGGCGCTCGTCGCGGCGATGATCGCGCACGATGGCGAGGCCGCGACCGAAAAATGGCTGCGCGGCGTGAAGGCGAACCTGGCGCGCAAGGCGACGGGCGGCGACCGCGACGTCGCGCGCGACATTCTCGGCGGGATCTGCGACGTCGGTCTCGCCAACGCGTACTACGTCGGTCACATGAAGAACGCGGAGCCGGGCACCGATGCGCGCAAGTGGGGCGACGCGATCAAGGTCGTGCGGCCGACGTTCGCGAACGCGAAGAGCGGCGGCACGCACGTCAACATCAGCGGCGCGACGGTCGCGAAGCACGCACCGAACAAGGCCAACGCGGTGAAGCTGCTCGAATACCTCGTGTCGCCGCAAGCGCAGGCGCTCTATGCGCAGGCGAACTACGAATACCCGGTGCGCGCGAACGTGAAGCTCGATCCGGTGATCGCGAGCTTCGGCACGCTGAAGGTCGACCCGCTGCCGCTGACCGACATCGCGAAGCATCGCAAGGCGGCCAGCCAGCTCGTCGACAAGGTCGGCTTTGACAACTGACGCATCGTTCGTCCGCGCGCGCCGCCGGTCGTTGCGTTCGCGCGCGGGCAGCCTCTGGCTCGGCGCGGCCGTCGCGATCGCCGCGGCGGTCGCGGCGCCGCTCGCGGTGCTGGTCGCCGCCGCATTCGGTGCCGATCTCGCGCACTGGAAGCATCTCGGCGCGTTCGTGCTGCCGCAGGCGCTCGCCAATACGCTGCTGCTGCTCGCGGGCGTCGGCGCGATCGTCACGGTGGTCGGTACCGGCTGCGCCTGGCTCGTCACCGCGTACGACTTTCCCGGCCGCCGGATACTGACCTGGGCGCTGCTGCTGCCGCTCGCGGTGCCCACCTACATCGTCGCGTTCGCGTATCTCGACCTGCTCCACCCGATCGGCCCCGTGCAGGGCGCGATCCGCTGGCTGCTCGGCTTCGACAGCCCGCGCCAGTTCCGCCTGCCCGACCTGCGCTCGCTGCCCGGTGCGATCTTCGTGCTCGGCTTCGTGCTGTATCCGTACGTGTACCTGAGCACGCGCGCGATGTTCGTCACGCAGTCCGCGAGCCTGCTCGAGGCCGCGCGCACGCTCGGCGCGGGACGTATCGCGACATTCTGGCGCGTCGTCGTGCCGCTCGCGCGGCCCGCGATCGCGGTCGGCGTGAGCCTCGCGCTGCTCGAAACGCTGAACGACATCGGCGCGTCGGAATTCCTCGGCGTGCAGACGCTGACCGTCTCGGTCTACACGACATGGATCACGCGCTCCGATCTCGCCGGCGCCGCGCAGATCGCGCTCGCGATGCTCGCGATCGTCGTCGGCATGATCGTGCTCGAACGCTATGGGCGCCGCCGCCAGCGCTACGCGCACGGCCGGCGCATGCGTCCGCTCGCGCCGCGCAAGCTGACCGGCGCGGCCGCGTGGAGCGCCGCCGTGCTCGGCTGGCTGCCGGTGCTCATCGGCTTCGGCGCGCCGGCCGCGTACCTCGCGGTCGAGACCGGCAAGCGGCTGCATCTCGTCGGCGGCGTGTCGGCGCAATTGCTGACCGGGCTCGCGAACACGCTGACGATCGCCGCCGCCGCGACCGTCACCACCCTTGCCTGCGGGCTCGTCGTCGCCTGGGCGGCACGCGCGCGGCGCGACAGCGCCCATGCGGGCCCCGCTCGCGTATGTGCACGCATCGCATGCCTCGGCTATGCGGTGCCGGGCACCGTGCTCGCGATCGGCCTGCTGATCCCGTTCGCGGCGGCCGACCGGCTGCTCGGCGCGGCGCTCGGCCGCGACGGGCTGCTGCTGATGGGTTCGGTGGCCGCGCTCGTGATCGCGTACACCGTGCGCTTTCTCGCGATCTCGACCGGCAGCATCGAAGCGGGCCTCGCGCGCATTCCGCCGTCGCTCGAACAGGCCGCGCGCTCGCTCGGCGAGACGGCCGGCGGCACGCTGCGCCGCGTGCACCTGCCACTGCTGCGCCCCGCGCTCACGACGAGCGCGCTGCTCGTCTTCGTCGACGCGATGAAGGAGCTGCCGGCGACCCTGCTGCTGCGCCCGCTGAATTTCGACACGCTGGCGACCTGGCTGTATGCGGAAGCCTCACGCGGCACCTATGAGGAAGGCGCGGTCGCCGCGCTCGCGATCGTGCTGGCCGGGCTCGTGCCCGTGATCCTGCTCGCGCGCACCCGTCACAAGATCGGAGCCTGACATCGTGAACCTGCTCGAACTCGACGACCTCTGCGTCGCCTACGACACGCCGCACGGCCGCCGCACGGTGGTCGACGGGCTGAGCCTCGCGCTGCCGCGCGGCGACATCGGCTGCCTGCTCGGCGCATCGGGCTGCGGCAAGACCACCGTGCTGCGCGCGATCGCGGGCTTCGAGCCCGTGCGCATGGGGCGCATCGTGCTGGACGGCACGCCCGTCGCTGCGCCGTCGCTCGACGTGCCGCCCGAGCGGCGGCGCATCGGGATGATGTTCCAGGACTACGCGCTGTTCCCGCATCTGAGCACGGCCGACAATGTCGCGTTCGGCCTGCGCCGCCTGCCGAAGGCCGAGCGCCGCAGCCGCGTCGCGGACATGCTCGAACTCGTCGGTCTCGCCGATGCGGGCAGCGCGTATCCGCACGAACTGTCGGGCGGCCAGCAGCAGCGCGTCGCGCTTGCCCGCGCGCTCGCGCCGTCGCCGGAGCTGCTGCTGCTCGACGAGCCGTTCTCGAATCTCGACGTCGATACGCGCGAGCGGCTCGCGTTCGAACTGCGCGACATCCTGAAGCGCACGGGTCATACCGCGATCCTCGTCACGCACAACCAGGCGGAAGCGTTCGCGATCGCCGACCGGATCGGCGTGATGAAGGATGGCCGGCTCGCGCAATGGGACACGCCGTACGCGCTGCACCATCATCCGGCGAGCCCGTTCGTCGCGGAGTTCGTACGCAGCGACGCGCTGGCGGACGAACGCGCCCGGGCGCTGGCGCGCGGCCGCTGAGCGCGATGACGAGGGCGGCGTGCTCTGTCCGAGCCGCCCTACCGCGCTACGCCGGCTCGGACAGATCGCGCACCGGCAGCGCGGTCGAATACTTGATCTGCTCCATCGCGAACGACGAGCTCACGTCGAACAGCGGCACCGCGCGGATCAGCTGCTTGTACACGCGATCGTAATCGTCGATGCCGGCCACCACGACCCGCAGCAGATAGTCGGTCTCGCCGCTCATCCGGTACACCTCGACGACTTCCGGCATGTCGCGCACGGCCTGCGTGAAACGCTGCGCCCACTCCTCGGTGTGCTGGTTCGTGCGAATCGCGACGAACACGGTCGTGCCGACTCCAAGCTTGCGTGGATCGCACAGCGCGACCTGCGCGCGGATCGCGCCGGTTTCCTTGAGCCGCTGCACGCGCTTCCAGCAGGGCGTCTGCGACAGGTTCACGCGCTGCGCGAGTTCCGCGATCGGCAATGTGGCATCTGCCTGCAACAGCTCCAGCAGCTTGCGATCGATGGCATCCATTTCCCCAGTCCTTCGTAGATAGAAATTTTTTCTATACATCGTGCATGACGGGGAACGATATGGAAACCGCTGCGCGGCGTCGACCGGGATAAATACCAATCAGCTGGGGATACGCGCGCGATGCGCGGAATCACGCGCGCGTCGGTCTGTCGATGAGCGGCACCCCAAATGAAACAGGCGATCCCCCCCGTCAAGGTGGAATCGCCTGAAGTCGTTGCGACCGCGTGGGCTAAGAGCCGCTCACGGACGCTCACGGAGAACGCGCCACGCGCGCACCGCCTCGCCGTGATGTCGCGATATCGCTCAATACGCGACCGTCGCGATCTCGCGCACGAAGCTGTCTTGCTCGAGCGCATCGACGAACGCGACCGCGTAGTCTTCCGCCGAGATCTGGCTGTTGCCCTGCGCGTCCACGATCAGCTTGCCGACGCCCGTGCGGAACGTGCCCGTGCGCTCGCCCGGCGCGATCATGGCGGCCGGCGCGAAGAACGTCCAGTCGAGATCACCGACCGTTTGCAGATAGTCGAGCGCATCGCGATGCGCGAGCGCGACGGCCTTGTATGCGTCCGGGAAGCCTTCGGTGTCGACCAGCTGCTTGCCCGGCGCGACTTCGAGCGAACCGGCGCCGCCCACCACCACGAGCCGCTTCAGGCCCGCCTGACGCGTGCCGGCCACCAGCGCCTTTGCCGCCGCGACGACCTTCGCGGCATCGTCCTGCTTCGGACCGTACGCGCTCGCGACGACGTCATGACCCGGCAGCGCGGCCGCGATGCTGGCCGCATCGAACAGGTCGGCCGCCTTCGCGACGATGCCGTCGGCGGATGCGCCCGGGTGGCGCGACAGCGCGGTCACGCGATGGCCGCGGCGCGCGGCTTCCGCGGCGATGCGCGAACCGATCATCCCGGTGGCGCCAAACAGTGCGATGTTCAGGGTACGTTGCGTCATGTCGATTCTCCAGAAAGAAAAAGTAACTAAAGTGATTACATATAAGACCGAAAAAAAACGGAGCGAAACTCCGTCGTGCCGGCCGCCGCGCGTGCGGGTCGCCCAGCCTCCTGCCCTGCATCATCCATCGCCTGCGCTTAGCCGCCGGCGCTTCCCGCGGGCCGGCTGCGATGCTCCGATTCGAGCACGTCGGCCGTGACGTCCGCGAGGGTGCGCGTGGCAAGCGATGCTTCCATCGCGCGCTGCGCGTCGCCGATGTAGTCGATCAGCACGCCCTGGATGTGCCGCCCGACGAGACACGCGGGATTCGGCGCCTCGCGATGCAGCGCGAACAACTGCGCATCGTCGACCGCGCGATACACGTCGAGCAATGTGATCTCGCCCGGCTCGCGCGCCAGCAGCGCACCGCCGCCCGCGCCGAGCTGCGACGTGGTCAGCCCCGCAGCCGCCAGCATCGACAGCAAACGACGAATCAGCGCCGGATTCGTGTTCACGCTGCCCGCGATGATGTCGGACGACAGCGGCGCGCCTTCCTGCATCGACAGCAAGGCAAGCACGTGAACGGCAAACGCGAACCGGCTGCTGGTATTCATTGCTCACTCATCTGACGACGCCGGCCCGAACCGCAGCCGGCGACAATGTGTAACCACTATAATTACATTTCGCGGATTGCGCAAGTGCCGGCTTACTCGCCGCTGGCAGGCTTCGCGCCGGATGCATTCTGCTGGCTCCACTGCTGCAGCTTCTTGCCGGCCTCCGCCATTTTCGCGCCCGCTTCGGACGCCGCATGCGCGACGACCGCGGAAGCGGCCGCGTCGAGCTGCGCCTGCGCGGCCGACGCGAGACCGCTCGCGGACAGCGGCGGCACGGCCGAGGCCGCGCTCGCGATGCCGGCCTTCGCGGCATTGAGCTGCTGGTTGACGGTGCTCGCCACCTGGTCGAGCGCCTTGGCCGCGCTGTTGGCGGCGTCGGTGGCCGCGCTTGCGGCCGTATCGGCTTGCTGGGCCGGCGTGCCGGACTTCTCGCAGCCTGCGAGCAACAGCAGCGCACCGACGGCCGCGGCCGCCAGCACGAACCCGGGCGCGCGACGCGCCCGCGAAGTTTTCATCTTCATCAGCAATCTCCGGCCGTGCGCCGCACGGCCTGAATGGTTGGACCGATGCCGATGATACCGCTTGTGGAACAGGGCCACTGACCACTCCCGCTTAAAAATGCCTTTCAATTTCGGACTCGTCTGATTCAATCGCCCACGCGCCGACACTAAAGTGGGCAGCCTTCCATCCGCTCCGTCCGCTTCCCGCTTCTCCATGGCTTTCCTCATCGACTGGTTCATCGCGCTGGCCGCCGTGCTCGCCGCCACCCTGTTCCTGTGTCTTCGCTCGCCCTCCGCGACGCGCCTGCGTGCCGTCGGGCGTGCGCGCCGCGTGGCGTGCGCGCGCCTGCTCGTTCAAGCGGTGATCGGCTTCTGGACGGCTGCGCTGATCGTCGCGCAAGGCATCCTCGGCCCCGACGGCGACGGCCAGTCGCACGCGGGCGTCGCCGCGCTCACGTTCGCGGCACTCGGGCTCGCGGCCGTCGCCGTCTACTGGTCCGCCTGCGCGCTGCGGCTGCGGCGGCCGCGCACGCTGTTCGCGCGTCGCTGACGCGCCAGACCGGTGCATCGCGGCACATCACGCCGCCCCGCGCCGCGCGTCGCGCACCAGTTGCGCACGTTTCGCACCACGCGCGTGCACCGGCTGCGCTCCTTTCGCCGCATCCAACCCGCCCCGCGACCGTGCATGCTTCACCGGAATGCCGCACCGCGCGGCCTTTCGCACCATTTGCACGCAGTAATTCACCAAGTTGGCTCGATACTTGCATTCCTCGCGCATTTTTTGCGCAAGGAAGCCACGGCATGGATGGTCTGAAATCCGGCGTCGATACACTGTTCCTGTTGATCGGCGCCGTCATGGTGCTCGCGATGCACGCGGGCTTTGCATTCCTCGAGCTCGGCACGGTCCGCAAGAAGAACCAGGTCAACGCGCTCGTGAAGATCCTGGTCGACTTCTCGGTGTCGACGCTCCCGTACTTCTTCATCGGCTACACGATCGCGTACGGCGTCGAGTTCTTCGACGACATCGGCACGCTGTCGCAGCACAACGGCTACGCGCTCGTGCGCTTCTTCTTCCTGCTGACGTTCGCGGCGGCCATCCCCGCGATCGTGTCCGGCGGCATCGCGGAGCGCGCGAAATTCAATCCGCAGCTCGTCGCGACGCTGATCATCGTCGGCTTCATCTATCCGTTCTTCGAAGGGATCGCATGGAACGACCGCTTCGGCGTGCAGGACTGGCTCACGCATGCGTTCGGCGCGCCATTCCATGATTTCGCGGGCTCGGTCGTCGTGCACGCATTCGGCGGCTGGGTCGCGCTGCCGGCCGTGCTGCTGCTCGGCGCACGCCACGGCCGCTATGCGAAGGACGGCCGGATCGCCGCGCATCCGCCGTCGAACATTCCGTTCCTCGCGCTCGGCGCGTGGGTGCTCGCGGTCGGCTGGTTCGGCTTCAACGTGATGAGCGCGCAGACGCTCGACAAGATCAGCGGCCTCGTCGCCGTGAACTCGCTGATGGCGATGGTCGGCGGCACGCTCGCCGCGTGGATGGCCGGCCGCAACGATCCGGGCTTCACGTACAACGGCCCGCTCGCGGGCCTCGTCGCGGTCTGCGCGGGCTCCGACGTGATGCACCCGATCGGTGCGCTCGTCACGGGTGCCGCGGCCGGCGCGATATTCGTCGCGATGTTCACCTGCGTGCAGAACAAATGGCGCATCGACGACGTGCTCGGCGTGTGGCCGCTGCACGGGTTGTGCGGCGCGCTCGGCGGCATTGCGGCCGGGGTGTTCGGGCAGCCCGTGTTCGGCGGCCTCGGCGGCGTGTCGTTCGTGTCGCAGCTCATCGGCACGCTCGGCGGCATCGCGATCGCCACCGCGGGCGGCACGCTCGTGTATGGCGCGCTGAAGGCCACCGTCGGGCTGCGCCTCGATCGCGAAGCCGAATTCGACGGCGCCGACCTGTCGATCCACCGCATCTCGGCGACGCCCGAGCGCGATTGAACACCATCAAGCACGAAACCGGCGTCCGCCAGCACACCTGACGGACGTCATTACGTTTTCGATTCAAAAAACTTTCATCTAGCATCCCTACACTTCGGTCCAGTTTTCAACTTGCCTTCGCCTTGCTTGCTGCGAGCCTGCTTCGCGACGGCCATTCTTCCAACATCTGAAACTGGACTCCACATGCCCGCGTTGCCCAATGCTTCCCGTCGTCAGGCCCTGAAGATCCTCGCCGGCGCGCCCATGCTGCCCCTCTCCGGCCTCGCGCTGCCGGCTCTCCTGACCGGTTGCGGTGGCGACGACAATCCGACGGCGACGCCGGCCGCCGCCTACACGTCGGCGGCGTTCTCGGCGATGGCCGCGCCCTCGCTCGACAACGCGGCCGCGATGGCCACGACGACGGTCGGCTCGACGCTGTCGGTGTCGTTCTCGGACGGCTCGTCGCGCAACTTCAAGCTGGCGTACCGGCCGTTCTTCGTGACGGGCGACATGGTGCCGGACGGCAAGGGCGGCACGACGCTCGCGGGCGGCTACTACGACATCAACAACCAGCCGATCATCGACCGCTCGGTGGCCGGCAAGGAGCGCCAGTTCTATTCGGACTGCCCGGACGGCAGTTCGCTGCTGACGCTGAAGAACGCGAACGTCGCCGGCGTGAAGGGCAACACGGTGTTCGCGGTCGTGCAGTTCGAATACACGACGCGCGACCAGGCAAGCGCCTCGCAGTACGGCCAGCTGCCGTCGCCGATCGCGGTGATCACGCTCGATCAGGATCCGTCCAGCGGCGCGCTGAAGGTCGTCAAGTATCACAACGTCGATACGTCGAGCGCGCACGGCCTGTGGATCACCTGCGGCGCGAGCCTGTCGCCGTGGGGCACGCACCTGTCGAGCGAGGAATACGAGCCGGACGCGACGAAGGCCGCGACCGACGCGCAGTTCAAGGCATTCAGCAAGAACACGTTCGGCGACGAGACCAAGGCGAACCCGTATCACTACGGCCATCTGCCCGAGATCACGGTGAACCCGGACGGCACCGGCACGGTGAAGAAGCACTACTGCCTCGGCCGCATCTCGCACGAGCTGATCCAGGTGATGCCGGACCAGCGCACCGTGATGATGGGTGACGACGCCACCAACGGCGGCCTGTTCATGTTCGTCGCCGACAAGGCGGCCGACCTGTCGGCCGGCACACTGTACGTCGCGAAGTGGACGCAGACGTCGTCCGCCGGCGCCGGCAGCGCGACGCTGACGTGGATCAGGATCGGCCACGCGACGAGCAGCGAGATCGAGACGCTCGCGAACACGCTGAAGGCGTCGGACATCATGGACCTGACGACGACCGACCCGAGCGACGCGAGCTACACGAAGATCCACTTCGGCGGCAAGTTCAACTGGATGCGCGTGAAGCCGGGGATGGAAAAGGCGGCCGCGTTCCTCGAGACGCACCGCTATGCGGCGCTGATCGGCGGCAGCATGGCGTTCACGAAGCTCGAAGGCACGACGGTGAACGCGAAGGACAAGATCGTCTACACGGCGATGTCGCGGATCGAGACGTCGATGGTCAAGGGCAACGCGGTGTCGCGCGACGTCGCGGTGGACAAGAAGATCGCCGCGGGCGCCGTCTATGCGCTGAACCTGAAGGCCGGCCAGCGCGACACGTCGGGCGGCGCGATCGACAGCGAATGGGTGCCGGTCGACATGGCCGCGCCGGCGGCGCTCGTCGGCGAGGACCTCGCCGCGGCCGACGCGCTCGGCAACCTCGCGAATCCGGACAAGATCGCGAACCCCGACAACCTGAAGTTCTCCGAAAAGCTGCGCACGCTCTTCATCGGCGAAGACTCGGGCATGCACGTCAACAACTTCCTGTGGGCGTACAACGTCGACACGAAGTCGCTCGCACGCGTGCTGTCGTGCCCGGCCGGCGCCGAATCGACGGGCCTGCACGCGGTCGACGAGATCAACGGCTGGACCTACGTCATGAGCAACTTCCAGCACGTGGGCGACTGGGAGACGCCGCTGCACGACAAGGTCAAGTCGACGCTCGACCCGCTCGTGCGCGCGAACTACAAGGACCGCTTCGGCGCCTGCGTCGGCTACCTGACGGCCGAGCCGACCAGCATCAAGCTCGCGAAGGCCTGAACGGCCGGGGGATTCCTGCCGGACGCCCGTGGCCGGGCGTCCCTCTCTTCATCACGTTTCATTCGTCGGCGCTCCACGCCGGTTCATGCGCGATGCCCATTGCGGGCGTCGCGCTTTTTTTTGCGCGCACGCCGCACTGACGCCACGCGCCGCACGGCTCACAGCGGGCATTGGAGGTCGCCCTCCTCCCAGGAACACCTTCATCGTTATTCAGAACAATTCATGCGACTGGCCATGTTGCTTCGCCTATGCTCGGACAGCACTCGCGCGCACGTCGCTCCGATGGCGCGTCGTCCGAACCGAAACGGGAACCGACACATGTCCACCACCACGCCTTCGATCGTTCACCACACCGTCACTGCGAACGGAATTCGACAACATTTCATCGACGCGGGCAGCGGGCCTGTCGTGGTCCTGCTGCACGGTTTCCCGGAAACCAGCTTCGCATGGCGCTTCCAGATTCCCGTCCTGGCGCAACGCTACCGCGTCATCGTGCCCGACCTGCGCGGCTACGGCGAAACCGACAAGCCGGCCGCCGGCTACGACAAACGCAACATGGCCCGCGATCTCGTCGCATTGCTCGACACGCTTGGCATCGGTCGAATCGCGCTGGTCGGACACGATCGCGGCGCACGCGTCGCGACACGCTTCGCGAAGGACTTCCCCGAGCGCCTCGAGCGCCTTGTCGTGATGGACAACGTGCCGACCCGCATCGTCGCGGAGAACATGACAGCCCAGACGGCACGCGCGTACTGGTTCTTCCTGTTTCATCAGGTAGCGGACCTGCCCGAAGCACTGATTGCCGGCAAGGAAGCCGAGTGGCTCAGCTACTTCTTCTCCGACTGGTGCTACAACCCGCACGCCATTTCCGGCGAGGCGTTCGACACGTATGTGCGGGCCTATCGTCGTCCCGGCGCCGTACGTGGCGCACTCGCCGACTACCGCGCGAACGCGGAAGACGTCAAACAGGATCTCGCCGACGCCGATGTGAAGATCGCATGCCCGACCATGGCGATCTGGGGTGAGGATTTCTACGCGGTCGGCAAGATGTTCGACATGAAATCCGTCTGGGAAAGCATGGCGACACATCTTCGGGCCGAGCCCATCGCGCAATGCGGCCACCTTCCGCAGGAAGAACAGCCGGAACGCGTCAACGCGCTGCTGCTCGATTTCCTGAAGAGCTGGGAAGGTTGAATCCGCGGCGCACCGGCATCGAGGCACAGGAAATCGGACGCGCGGCACGCGCGATCCACTGGTTGACAGGAGCACTTCATGAATGACGTATCGACGCCGCGGGCACTCGTGATCGGCGGATCGGTAGGCGGACTCTTCACGGCAACTGCGCTGCGTGCGGCAGGATGGCGCGTCAGCGTGTTCGAACAGTCGCCGAGCGAGCTCGATAGCCGCGGCGGAGGCATCGTCCTGCAGCCGCCGATCGTCCGCGCGTTCGCATTCGGCGGCGTACCGATGCCGGGCGATACCGGCGTGGATTCGAGCGAGCGGATCTATCTCGACGAGGGTGACCGGATCGTGCAGCAAATGCGCATGCCGCAAACCCAGACTGCGTGGAATGTGATCTATACGGCGCTGAAGCGCGCGCTGCCAGCGGGCGTCGTCCATGCAGGCGAGACGTTCGAGCGACTCGATTCCGATGGCGCGCGCGTCACCGCGCATTTCGCGAGCGGCCGGGTAGAACACGCGGATCTGCTCGTCGGCGCGGATGGCGGGCGCTCCGGCGTGCGCGCGCAACTGCTGCCCGATTCGCAACCCACCTATGCGGGCTACGTTGCGTGGCGCGGGCTCGTGGACGAACATGACCTGCCCGATCAGGTACTTCGCGTGCTGCGCAACCGCTTTACGTTTCAGCAGGGTGACGCACATCTGTTCCTGACCTACCTGGTGCCAGGTCGCGACGGCACCGTCGAGCCCGGCAAACGGCGCGTGAACTGGGTGTGGTACCGGCGTCTCTCGTACGACAAGCTACCTGAACTGTTTCTTTCCCGGGACGGCACACAGCGAGACGGATCGCTGCCGCCCGGTGCAATGCGCGACGACCATCGGTCGGAACTCGTCGACGCGGCCCGCAACCTGCTCGCACCGACGCTCGCCGCGCTCGTCGACGCAACGCACGCGCCGTTCGCACAGGCAATTCGGGATCTTGTCGTCGAGCAAATGGTGTTCGGCCGCGCGGTACTGCTTGGCGACGCAGCTTGCCTTGTCCGCCCACATACCGCCGCCGGCGTGGCAAAGGCGGCGGACAACGCGGTTGGACTCGCCGAAGCGATGCAGGCTTTCGCGCGCGGCACGGCGTTCGACGCCGCACTGTCGCGTTGGGAACGCGATCAGCAGAAGATCAACGCTTCGCTATCGGCGCTCGGTATTTCACTGGGTACGCGCATCATGGGGTCGACGTGATCACCCAGATAGCGCCGAGGCAGTCGAACCGCCGGACATCACGTGGATGAGGAAATAGCGCTCCAGATCGGGCGCCGAACAACAACCTTCGGCAATGCGGCATACTTTGACGTTTTTGAAACCGCTCTTGCTAGCTGCTGCAAACTTTGTTGCGCGCCGATAACGGGCAAAAAAAAGCGCCACGGAGACCGTGGCGCTAAAAAAGTTCTAGCCATTCCGAGGGCCGTGCTAGAACCTGAGAGACTGCGCGAAACACCGTTGCCGGTTAAACTCCTGAAACGATGTTTCGAAAACGTGAGACATTCTTTCCGTTTCCGCCCGACAAGTCAAGCGGTATTTGCACCGGCTCCTGCACTTTCCGGCAATGGTCATTTGAGAACTTTCCTAATAAACCAAGGGTGAACCCGTAAAATCCCATACGATGAACGATTCACCCACGGAACATGCATCTTTTGACAATCATCTTACGATACCAACAAAATTGAAATCGAGTTTCGGAAATAGAGAGAATTCCTCGTGTCGATATCTGTAACGCCTCCCGCACCCCGGGACCGTGAATCGGCGCCGGACGAGATCACCGCGCTCGCGCGCGGCCTCGCCGTGCTGCGCCGCATCGCGGCCGCCGACGCCCCCGTCAGCAACCGCGAGCTGACCGAATTGACGGGCATCCCGAAGCCGACCGTGTCGCGCATCACGGCGACGCTCGTCAGCGCCGGCTTCCTGTTCCAGCTGCCCGACAGCGAGCGCTTCGTGCTGACCGCGTCGGTGCTGGAGCTGAGCCACGGCTTCCTGCGCAACTTCGATATCCGCGCGCGCTCGCGGCCGTTCATGATCGAGCTGGCCGAGCGCACGTCGCTGTCGGTGCACCTCGCGGTGCGCGACCGGCTCGACATGGTCGCGATCGACGTGATCCGGCCGCGCTCGGCGGTGCTGGTCACGCGCCTCGAGATCGGCTCGCGGATGGACATCGCACGCACCGCGGTCGGCCGCGCGTATCTCGCGGCGCTGGAGGACGACGAGCGGCGCACGCTGCTCGACGCGCTGCGCGCGACGGCCGGCGACGATTGGCCGCACGTGTCGGCGCGCCTGAACCCCGGGCTCGAGGACGCGATGCGCGCAGGCCACGCGATCGCGATCGGCGAATGGCGCGAAGGGCTGAACGCGGTCGCGGCCGGCTTCGTCGGCCCGTCGGGCCAGCGCTACTCGGTGAACTGCGGCGGCGCATCGAGCCAGTGTTCGGCCGAATGGCTGCAGGAACACGTGGTGCCCGCGCTGCACGAATGCATCGCGAAAATCACCCGCGAGATCGGCGGCGCACCGGCCCGGCGCAGCGCCGCGTAATCGATCCGTCATCGTCCCGTCGCGTTATGTAACGACCGTAACCCGTTGAAAGATAGACCGCTGGACTGTAACGGGGACGGGACGTAGCATCATGCCCATCGTCGCGCCGCATTCGCGGTGCGCACCGCTCTTTCCCGCGCGGACCGCCAGGGCCGGACCGAGCCGGCCCTCGCGGCATCGCATGCCCACGCGCCGCTCCACCCCCGTTTTCCGGCACGCCGCGCCGTCTTCCTGACAGAACACGATGGACAACCAACAAAAGCCCACGCCCCCTTCGAAGGATCCCGCCGCCCCTGCCGCCCGTCGCCCGCGCCGCACGCTGGTGATCGGGACGCTCGCAGTCGTCATCGGCGGCCTGCTGTGGTGGCATCCGTGGAGCCGCACGCCGGCCGGCACGCAAGCCGCAGGCAGCGCGGCCTCCGGCGCGAGCGCCGGCGGCGGCCATCGCGGCCGCGGCGGCCCCGCCGCGATGGCGAACATTCCGCAGCCGGTGTCGGTCGCGACCGCGACGCAAGGCGAGATGCCGATCGTGCTGTCCGCGCTGGGCACCGTGACGCCGCTCGCGAACGTGACGGTCAAGACGCAGCTGTCGGGCTATCTGCAGTCGGTCGCGTTCAAGGAAGGCCAGCTCGTCAGGAAGGGCGACCTGCTCGCGCAGATCGACCCGCGTCCGTACCAGGTCGCGCTCGAAACCGCCGAAGGCACCTACGCCCGCGACGCGGCCTTGCTCGCGACGGCCCGCCTCGACCTGAAGCGCTACCAGACCCTGCTGTCGCAGGACTCGATCGCGTCGCAGACGGTCGACACACAAGCGTCGCTCGTCAAGCAATACGAAGGAACGGTGAAGACCGACCAGGCGGCGATCGATTCCGCGAAGCTGAACCTCACGTACGCACGCATCACGGCGCCGGTGTCGGGCCGCGTCGGCCTGCGCCAGGTCGACGCCGGCAACTACGTGACGGCGGGCGACACGAACGGGATCGTCGTGATCACGCAGATGCAGCCGATGAGCGTGATCTTCACGACGTCGGAAGACAACCTGTCGCGGATCCTCAAGCAGGTGAACGCGGGCAAGAAGCTGTCGGTCACCGCGTACAACCGCAACAACACGGTGCCGCTCGAGACGGGCGCGCTCGAAACGCTCGACAACCAGATCGACACGAGCACCGGCACGGTCAAGCTGCGCGCGACGTTCGATAACAAGGAAGGGCTGCTGTTCCCGAATCAGTTCGTGAACACGCGCCTGCTCGTCGACGTGCTGCGCAATGCGACGATCGTGCCGACGGCCGCCGTGCTGACGGGCTCGATCGGCCAGTTCGTGTACATCGTGAAACCCGACAACACGGTGACGGTGCGCAAGGTCACGATCGGCCCGGTCGACGGCGAACGCACCAGCATCGTCAGCGGCGTCGCGCTCGGCGAGCGCGTGGTCACCGACGGCTCCGACCGCTTGCGCGAAGGCGCGAAGATCACGATCCCGGCCGACAAGCCGAAGGGCGCGTCGGGCGCGCACGGCGCCGGCGCCGGCGCGGCGTCGGGCGCATCGGGCGCATCGGGTGCGGCCGGCCACCGCGGCGGACACAAGCACGGCGCGTCGCAGGCCGCGGCCCCCGCGGCCCAGTAACGCGCGGGCCGCTCGATGAATCCATCCCGCCTCTTCATTCTCCGGCCGGTCGGCACCGCCCTCCTGATGGCGGCGATCATGCTGGCCGGTCTCGTCGCGCTGCGCTTCCTGCCGCTCGCTGCGCTGCCCGAAGTCGACTACCCGACGATCCAGGTTCAGACCTTCTATCCGGGCGCGAGCCCCGAGGTGATGACGTCGTCGGTCACCGCGCCGCTCGAGCGGCAATTCGGGCAGATGCCGTCGCTGAACCAGATGTCGTCGCAAAGCTCGGCCGGCGCGTCGGTGATCACGCTGCAGTTCTCGCTCGACCTGCCGCTCGACATCGCCGAGCAGGAAGTCCAGGCCGCGATCAACGCGGCCGGCAACCTGCTGCCGTCCGACCTCCCGGCCCCGCCGATCTACGCGAAGGTCAACCCGGCCGACGCGCCGGTGCTGACGCTCGCCATCACGTCGAAGACCTTGCCGCTCACGCAGGTGCAGGACCTGACCGACACGCGCCTCGCGATGAAGATCTCGCAGATCGCCGGCGTCGGTCTCGTCAGCCTGTCGGGCGGCAACCGGCCGGCCGTGCGGATCCAGGCGAACCCGACCGCGCTCGCGCAGTACGGGATGAACCTCGACGACCTGCGCACGACGATCTCGAACCTGAACGTGAACACGCCGAAGGGCAACTTCGACGGCCCGACGCGCGCATATACGATCAACGCCAACGACCAGCTCACCAGCGCCGACCAGTACAACTCCGCGGTCGTCGCGTACAAGAGCGGCCGCCCGGTGATGCTGACCGACGTCGCGAAGGTGGTCGCCGGCTCGGAGAACACCAAGCTCGGCGCGTGGGTGAACGCGGAGCCCGCGATCATCCTGAACGTGCAGCGCCAGCCGGGCGCGAACGTGATCGCGACCGTCGACGCGATCAAGGCGCAGCTGCCGAAGCTGCAGGAGACGCTGCCCGCGGCGCTCGACGTGCAGGTCGTCACCGACCGCACGACGATGATCCGCGCCGCCGTGCGCGACGTGCAGTTCGAGCTGCTGCTCGCGGTCGTGCTGGTCGTGCTGGTGATGTACCTGTTCCTCGCGAACGTCTACGCGACGATCATCCCGAGCCTGTCGGTGCCGCTGTCGCTGATCGGCACGCTCGCGGTGATGTACATGGCCGGCTTCTCGCTGAACAACCTGTCGCTGATGGCGCTCACCATCGCGACCGGCTTCGTCGTCGACGATGCGATCGTGATGATCGAGAACATCGCCCGCTACGTCGAGGAAGGCCACACGGGCCTCGAGGCCGCGCTGAAGGGGTCGAGGCAGATCGGCTTCACGATCATCTCGCTGACGGTGTCGCTGATCGCGGTGCTGATCCCGCTGCTGTTCATGGGCGACGTGGTCGGCCGCCTGTTCCACGAATTCGCGATCACGCTCGCGGTGACGATCGTGATCTCGGCGATCGTGTCGCTCACGCTCGTGCCGATGATGTGCGCGAAGCTGCTGCGCCATTCGCCGCCGCCGGAAAGCCACCGCTTCGAGGCGCGCGTGCACCGCGTGATCGACGCGGTGATCGCGCGCTACGGGGTCGCGCTCGAATGGGTGTTGAACCGCCAGGGCTCGACGCTCGTCGTCGCGCTGCTCACGCTCGCGCTGACCGCCCTGCTCTACGTGTACATACCGAAGGGCTTCTTCCCCGCGCAGGATACCGGCGTGATCCAGGCGATCACGCAGGCGCCGCAGTCGATTTCCTACGGCGCGATGGCCGAACGCCAGCAGGCGCTCGCGGCCGAGATCCTGAAGGATCCGAACGTCGAGAGCCTCACGTCGTTCATCGGCGTCGACGGCAGCAACATCACGCTGAACAGCGGCCGGATGCTGATCAACCTGAAGGCGCGCGACCACCGCTCCGAGTCGTCCGCGCAGATCATCCGCGACCTGCAGCAGCGCGTCGCGAACGTGACCGGCATCACGCTGTTCATGCAGTCGGTGCAGGATCTGACGATCGACTCGACCGTGAGTCCGACCCAGTACCAGTTCATGCTGACGAGCCCGAATCCCGACGAGTTCGCGACCTGGGTGCCGAAGCTCGTCACGCGGCTGCAGAAGGAGCCGTCGCTCGCCGACGTCGCGACCGACCTGCAGAGCAACGGCCAGTCGGTGTACATCGAGATCGACCGCGCCAGCGCCGCGCGCTTCGGCATCACGCCGGCGACCGTCGACAACGCGCTGTACGACGCGTTCGGCCAGCGGATCGTGTCGACGATCTTCACGCAGTCGAACCAGTACCGCGTGATTCTCGAGTCGGAGCCGAAGGAGCAGCATTACGCCGAATCGCTGAACGACATCTACCTGCCGTCCGCCGGCGGCGGCCAGGTGCCGCTGTCGTCGATCGCGTCGTTCCATGAACGGCCGTCGCCGCTGCTGATCGCGCACCTGTCGCAGTTCCCGTCGACGACGATCTCGTTCAACCTCGCGCCGGGCGCGTCGCTCGGCGAGGCCGTGAAGGCGATCGGCGCGGCCGAGAAGGACATCGGCCTGCCCGGCTCGTTTCAGACGCGCTTCCAGGGCGCGGCGCTCGCGTTCCAGGCGTCGCTGTCGAACCAGCTGTTCCTGATCCTCGCGGCGGTCGTCACGATGTACATCGTGCTCGGCGTGCTGTACGAGAGCTACATCCATCCGATCACGATCCTGTCGACGCTGCCGTCGGCCGGCGTCGGCGCGCTGCTCGCGCTGATGATCACCGGGCACGACCTCGACATCATCGGGATCATCGGGATCGTGCTGCTGATCGGCATCGTGAAGAAGAACGCGATCATGATGATCGACTTCGCGCTCGAGGCCGAACGGGTCGAAGGCAAGCCGCCGCGCGAGGCGATCTACCAGGCGTGCCTGCTGCGCTTCCGGCCGATCCTGATGACGACGCTCGCCGCGCTGCTCGGCGCGGTGCCGCTGATCGTCGGCGCGGGCGCGGGCTCCGAGCTGCGCCAGCCGCTCGGGATCGCGATCGCCGGCGGCCTGATCGTGTCGCAGGTGCTGACGCTGTTCACGACGCCGGTGATCTATCTCGGCTTCGACAGCCTCGCGCGCCGCGCGCGCGGCTGGTTCGAGCGGTACGGCCCCGGCGCCGATTCCGGCAAGCACACGGGTGCGTAAGCGATGAACCTGTCGCGCCCCTTCATCACCCGCCCCGTCGCGACGACGCTGCTCGCGCTCGGCGTCGCGCTCGCCGGCCTGTTCGCGTTCATCAAGCTGCCGGTGTCGCCGCTGCCGCAGGTCGACTTCCCGACCATCTCGGTGCAGGCGTCGCTGCCCGGCGCGAGCCCCGAGACCGTCGCGACCAGCGTGACGAGCCCGCTCGAGCGGCACCTGGGCTCGATCGCCGATGTCAGCGAGATGACGTCGACCAGCACGGTCGGCAACGCGCGGATCATCCTGCAGTTCGGGCTGAACCGCGACATCGACGGCGCCGCGCGCGACGTGCAGGCCGCGATCAACGCGGCGCGCGCCGACCTGCCCGCCTCGCTGAAGAGCAACCCGACGTACCGCAAGGTCAACCCGGCCGACTCGCCGATCATGATCGTGTCGCTCACATCGGAAACGTCGTCGCCCGCGAAGCTGTACGACGCCGCGTCGACGGTGCTGCAGCAGTCGCTGTCGCAGATCGACGGGATCGGCCAGGTGTCGGTGAGCGGCTCCGCGAACCCGGCCGTGCGCGTCGAGCTCGAACCGCATGCGCTGTTCCACTACGGGATCGGCCTCGAGGACGTGCGTGCCGCGCTCGCGTCCGCGAACGCGAACAGCCCGAAGGGCGCGATCGAATTCGGCCCGAAGCACTACCAGCTCTATACGAACGACCAGGCGTCGCATGCGTCGCAGTACAGCGACCTGGTCGTCGCGTACCGCAACGGCGCGGCCGTGCGGCTGTCCGACCTGTCCGAGGTCGTCGACTCGGTCGAGGACCTGCGCAACCTCGGCCTGTCGAACGGCAAGCGCGCGGTGCTCGTGATCCTCTACCGCTCGCCCGGCGCGAACATCATCGAGACGATCGATCGCGTGCGCACCGCGCTGCCGCAGCTCACCGCGTCGCTGCCGGCCGACATCACGGTGACGCCGGTGCTCGACCGTTCGACGACGATCCGCGCATCGCTGAAGGACACCGAGCACACGCTGCTGATCGCGATCAGCCTGGTCGTGATGGTCGTGTTCCTGTTCCTGCGCAACTGGCGCGCGACGCTGATCCCGAGCGTCGCGGTGCCGATCTCGATCATCGGCACGTTCGGCGCGATGTACCTGCTCGGCTTCTCGATCGACAATCTGTCGCTGATGGCGCTGATCGTCGCGACCGGCTTCGTCGTCGACGATGCGATCGTCGTGCTCGAGAACATCACGCGTCACATCGAGAACGGCAAGCCGCGGCTGCAGGCCGCGTTCGACGGCGCGCGCGAGGTCGGCTTCACGGTGCTGTCGATGAGCATCTCGCTCGTCGCGGTGTTCCTGCCGATCCTGCTGATGGGCGGCATCGTCGGGCGCCTGTTCCGCGAATTCGCGCTGACGCTGTCGCTCGCGATCGCGGTATCGCTCGCAGTATCGCTGACGGTCACGCCGATGATGTGCGCGCGGCTGCTGCGCGAGCCGCACGACGCGCACGAGGAAGGCCGCCTCGGCCGGTTCCTGGAGCGCTTCTTCGCGCGCATGCAGCGCGGCTACGAGCGCTCGCTGTCGTGGGCGCTGCGCCGCCCGCTGCTGGTCCTGCTGATCCTGTTCGCGACGATCGGGCTGAATGTCTATCTGTACATCATCGTGCCGAAGGGCTTCTTTCCGCAGCAGGACACCGGGCTGATGATCGGCGGCATTCGGGCCGACCAGTCCACGTCGTTCCAGGCGATGAAGCAGAAGTTCACCGAGATGATGCGGATCGTGCAGAGCAACCCGAACGTGCAGAGCGCCGCGGGCTTTACCGGCGGCACGCAGACCAATTCGGGCTTCATGTTCGTCACGCTGAAGGATCGCACCGAGCGCAAGCTGTCGGCCGACCAGGTGATCCAGCAACTGCGCAAGCCGCTGGCGGATGTCGCCGGCGCGAGCACGTTCCTGCAGGCGGCTCAGGACATCCGCGTCGGCGGCCGGCAGAGCAACGCGCAATACCAGTTCACGCTGCTCGGCGATTCGAGCGCCGACCTGTACAAGTGGGGGCCGCTGCTGACCGAGGCGCTGCAGAAGCGTTCCGAGCTGACCGACGTCAACTCGGACCAGCAGCAAGGCGGCCTGGAGGCGATGGTGACGATCGACCGCGCGACCGCCGCGCGGCTCGGCATCAAGCCCGCGCAGATCGACAACACGCTGTACGACGCGTTCGGCCAGCGCCAGGTCTCGACGATCTACAACCCGCTGAACCAGTACCACGTCGTGATGGAAGTCGCGCCGAAATACTGGCAGAGCCCGCAAATGCTGAATGAAGTGTGGATCAGCACGTCGGGCGGCAGCGCGAACGGCTCGCAGTCGACCAACGCGGCGGCCGGCACCTTCGTCGCGACCTCGGCCGGCACGTCGAGCGCCGGCACGGCCGCCACCAGCGCCGCGGCGATCGCGTCCGATTCCGCGCGCAACCAGGCACTGAACTCGATCGCGTCGAGCGGCAAGTCGAGCGCGTCGTCGGGCGCGGCGGTGTCGACATCGAAGTCGACGATGATCCCGCTGTCCGCGATCGCGACCTTCGGCCCCAGCACGACGCCGCTGTCGGTCAACCACCAGGGCCTCTTCGTCGCGACGACGATCTCGTTCAACCTGCCGCCGGGCGTGTCGCTGTCGCAGGCGACCCAGGCGATCTACCAGACGATGGCGCAGATCGGCGTGCCGCCGACGATCGTCGGCAGCTTCCAGGGCACCGCGCAAGCGTTCCAGCAATCGCTGAACAACCAGCCGATCCTCATTCTCGCGGCGCTGCTGGCCGTCTACATCGTGCTCGGGATCCTGTACGAGAGCTACATCCACCCGATCACGATCCTGTCGACGCTGCCGTCGGCCGGCGTCGGTGCGCTGCTCGCGCTGCTGCTGTTCAAGACGGAGTTCAGCATCATCGCGCTGATCGGCGTGATCCTGCTGATCGGCATCGTGAAGAAGAACGCGATCATGATGGTCGACTTCGCGATCGACCAGACGCGCAACGGCAACAAGTCGTCGTACGATGCGATCCACGAGGCGTGCCTGCTGCGCTTCCGGCCGATCATGATGACGACGATGGCGGCGCTCCTCGGCGCGCTGCCGCTCGCGTTCGGCCACGGCGACGGCGCCGAGCTGCGCGCGCCGCTCGGGATCGCGATCGCCGGCGGCCTGATCATGTCGCAGGTGCTGACGCTCTATACGACGCCGGTCGTCTATCTGTACATGGACCGGCTGCGCGTGTGGGGCGAGAAGCGCCGCAACCGCCGCGGCAATTCGGGCGGGCCGGCGGTGGCTGGGGAGTAGCGTGTAGCGGGACGTGGGACGCGGCGGGACGCGGGACGACGGAGCGTGGAGCGGCGCGGCGGTGCTCGACAGCGATTCTTGGCGGCGCCAAAAACCGCGCCAACGACCTTGGCTCCCGAACAATAGCCGATCGTCCAGATCGTTTCAGCCGACGATTCACGCGCGGCCGCCGGGGCCGCCGACAACGAGGCGGCGCATTCGCCCGGGATCGGGCTTGCGCGCCGGCGGCGATCGACTATCGTGTGTCCATGCCCACCCTCGCGCCCGTTTCCGGGAGCCCGCCATGAACGTCCAGCTCAACCATACGATCGTCTGGTGCCGCGACAAGCACGCGTCGAGCCGCTTCCTCACCGAGCTTCTGGAGTTGCCGGCGCCGACGCCGTTCGGCCCGATGCTGGTCGTCCCGCTCGAGAACGGCGTGTCGCTCGATTTTTATGAAACGGAGGGAGAGATCGCGTCCCAGCACTACGCATTCCTGACCGACGAGGCCGGCTTCGATCGCGTGTACGCGCGCATTCGCGAGCGCGGTCTGCCGCACTGGGCCGATCCGGCGAAGCGGCAGCCCGGTGAGATCTACCGCCATCACGGCGGGCGCGGCGTGTATTTCGACGATCCGGACGGTCACTTCCTCGAAGTGATGACGCAGCCGTACGTGCTGAACGGATAACGGGACGCGTCGGCCGGGGTAGCACCGGCCGACGGGGTGAGACAGCGGCGCCCTCGGTCGGACGCCGCCCCGGCGCGGTTGGCGCGGTTGGCGCGGTTGGCGCGGTCGACGCGGTCGACGCGGTCGGCGCGGTCGGCGCGGTCAGCGCGGTCAGCGCGGTCAGCGCGGTCGGCGCGGTCGGCGCGGTCGGCGCGGTCGGCGCGGTCGGCGCGGTTGGCGCGGTCAGCGCGGTCAGCGCGGTCGGCGCGGCCAGCGTTACTCGGTAGCGGCGGCCGTCTTGCGCGGACGACGCGCACGGGGAGCCGTCTTGCGGGCCGGTTTTTTCGGCTTTGCGGCGGCGGCTTCGTCAGCCGCCTCACCGGTCGATTCGGCAGCCGGTGCCGCTTCGTGCGCCGGCTGCGCGGCAGCCGCCGAAGCGCCGTACTCGCCGGCCGTCGGCGCCGCGACGTGCCGTTCCTCCCGATGCTCCGCGTCGCGATGCGTCGCTTCGGCAGGCTGGCCTTGCGCGTGCTTGTCACCACCCTGCTTCGCACCGCCGTGCGCGGCCTCGTCCGGCTTCGCCGCCGCCTGACGGCCGGCGCTCTTCGCGTCGCCGCCCTTCGCCTCGCCACCCTTCGCCTCGCCACCCTTCTTGGCGCCGGTCTTCTTCGCTGCGCTCTTGCGCGCGCGCTTGCGGCCGTCCTTCGCTTCACCGTGCGTGTCGGCCACTTCAGTCGCTTCGGTCACTACAGTCGCTTCGGCCGTCGCTGCCGGCACGAGCGCCACTTCGTCCATGACATCGACGACGCCCGCCTCTTGCGCTTCGGCCTGCACGCTTTCCTGCACGGCTGCTTCCGCCCGCTGCCCGCGACGCCGCGACTGGCGCTCGGCCGGTGCTGCCGCTTCCGCATGACGCGCGCCGTGACCGTGATGCGCGCCGTGACCATGGTGCGCGCCGCCCGTATCGCGTGCCGTCGCCTGCTCCACCGCGGACGACTGGCGCGGCCGCGACACGAACGCGCCCGACTTGTCGTCGCGCCCCACTTCGAGCAGCCCGCGCGCCTGCGCTTCGTCGAGCAGGTTGCCGAACGCGCGGAAGCCGTAATACGACTCGTTGAAATCCGGCTTGCGGCGCTTGATCGCGCTCTTGAGCACCGACGCCCAGATCTTGCCGACGTCGTCGCGCTCCGAGGCCAACGCATCGAACGTCTCGACCGCGAGCGCGATCGCCTCGCTGCGGCGCGCTTCCAGCTCCGGCTTGCGCGACGGTTCGTCCGGCCGCTTCGCGCCGCCGTTACCGGCGTGCTGCTGTTCGCGCTTCGCCTGCGCGCGCTGCTGCTCGCGCACCAGATCGTCGTAGAAAATGAATTCGTCGCAGTTCGCGACCAGCAGGTCCGACGTCGACTTCTTCACGCCGACCCCGATCACCTTCTTCGCGTTCTCGCGCAGCTTCGACACCAGCGGCGAAAAATCGGAGTCGCCGCTGATGATCACGAACGTATCGACGTGCGACTTCGTGTAGCAGAGATCGAGCGCGTCCACGACGAGCCGGATGTCGGCCGAGTTCTTGCCCGACTGGCGCACGTGCGGAATCTCGATCAGCTCGAAGCTCGCCTCGTGCATCGACGCCTTGAAGCCCTTGTAGCGCTCCCAGTCGCAATATGCCTTCTTCACGACGATGCTGCCCTTCAGCAGCAGCCGCTCCAGCACGGGCTGGATGTCGAATTTCTCGTACTTCGCGTCGCGCACGCCGAGCGCGACGTTCTCGAAGTCGCAGAACACGGCCATGCTGACGTTGTCCAGGGGTAATGCCATGTGTACTCCAACCGGTTGGTCGCCGCGCTGCATTGCGTCGCGGCGAAAAATGCATCGCGCACATGATAGCCGGTCAGCGGGTCGATTCCGCAATCGCTGCGCACAACAGCACGCAGACGGTGCCTCGGCCGACCGCGCCGGCAAGCCTCGAGCGGTGCGTCCCTCATTACCTGCACGCCGCCGGCCCAAATCGACATACACTTGAGTATCGGTCGTCCGTCCCTATCTGGGAGGATGACGCATCGTGCAAGGAGCGGTTTCATGACGACGAAGGTACTGCTGATTGGCGCGACCGGCCGCACGGGTCAGGCCTGCGCGGATCTGCTGCTCAAGCAGCCGGAATTCGAGGTGACAGCGCTGGTGCGCCGGCACGGCTATGCGCTGCCGGGCGCGAAGGTCGTCGAGGCCGATCTGACGGGCGATTTCTCGCACGCATTCCAGGGCATCACGCACGTGATCTACGCGGCCGGTTCGGCCGAATCGGAAGGCGCCGCCGAAGAGGAGCAGATCGACCGCGACGCGGTCGCGCGCGCGGCCGAGCATGCGCTCGCCTACAACGTGCAGAAGCTGGTCGTGATCAGTTCGCTGACCGCGTACTGGCCGGAACGCAGCGGCGACGCGCTGCGCCACTACTCGCAGATGAAGCGCGAAGGCGACGAGCGCGTGATCGCGTCGGGCATCGATTACGTGATCCTGCGCCCCGGCCCGCTGTCGGACAGCCCGGGCGTCGGCAAGATCGCATTGACCGAGGAGCCGCTGAACGCGGCGCCGCCGGTGTCGCGCCAGGATGTCGCATGGGCCGCGATCGAGGCGATCAAGCTGGGCATTTCGCGCAAGGTCATCGGCTTCGTCGGCGGCGGCGTGCCGATCGAACAGGCATTGCGCGCTTAACGGACACCCGGTACGTCCGGCGCGCCCGCGCCGCCACCCGGCGGCGCGTTTCGCCGTGCTTGCGGCCCGCACAGCGGGCCGCTTTACCACCCGCTCACCGCCTGCGGCTTACTGCTTCGGATGCGCGTCGGCCCACGCCTTGACCGCGGCGAGTGTGTTCTCCACGTGCTTGTCGGGTGACAGGCTCGTGTACTCGTACAGCACCTTCCCTTCCGGCGAAATCACGTAGGACACGCGGTTCGCGCGATCGAGCGCCGGCAGCTTCGCGTCATATTCGCGGATGATCTTCGCGTCCGGATCGGCCGCGACCGGAAACTTGCTGCGGCACTCGCTCACCGAGAACTTGGTCAGCGTGTCGATGTTGTCGGCGGAGACTCCAATCACCGTTGCACCGTAAGCTTTGTAACGATCGACCGCATCCGCGAACGCATGCGCCTCGATGGTGCAACCCTTCGTGAACGCGGCCGGGTAGAAATACAGCACGACCGGCCCGTGCTTCAGCGCGTCGGCGAGCGCGTACGTGTAAGTCTTGCCGCCCAGCGACGCCTGCGTCGTGAAATCGGGGGCCGTAGCGCCCGGCTTCAGTTGCGCCTGCGCGACCAGCGCATGACCGGCCAGCAGCAGCGCCGCCGCGGCGCCCACCAATAGTTTTCGCTTCATCTGTGTCCTCATTTCTTATACAGTCAGCCTCGATGTGGGCCATGCTGCGTTCGCCCGTCGAACGCCGCATGCACGACCCGGTCCGGCGGCAGCGTGAGCCGCTGCCGGCCGGCCGGTTAAAGATTCCGCGCAACCTGCCGTTATTCCTTCCGGACAACCGGTTCCAGCCCTTCACGTCAGCGAGAAACATGGAAGCCAACAGGAAACAGACGCCACGCAAGGGCTCCTGGCGCAATGCCTTGCATACGCTGCGCCGCTTCGCCTGGTCGGGCGGCGCGCTGATGCCTGCGCGCGCCGGCGCGCCGCGCCGCGACGACACCGTGCGCAACTGGCTGGAACAGACGGTCGGCACGGTGGATTTCCTCGCCCATGTCGACCGCGAGCTGCGCTTTCTGTATGTATCCGACGCGAGCCTGCGCTTCATCGGTTATCACCGCGACTACCTGCACACGCTGACGCTGCGCGACCTGATCGCCGAACAGGATACCGCGACGCTCGAAGGCCTGCTCGCACGTGCCGCGCGTTCCGGCCAGGTCGAGAAGGCGACGATCTGCATCGTCAAGTCGCTCACCTACCCGCTCGACGTCGAGATCCGCGCGTTCAAGAGCCGTCACCACGGCGTCGACGGCTTCGCGATCGCGGCGTTCGACGTGACGGCCTGGCGTGCGCTCGAAGCCCGCCTGACGTACGAGATGCACCACGATCCGATGACGGGGCTCGACAACCTGTCCGCACTCGTGCCCGCGCTGATGCGCGCGCAGCAGGCGGCCGACGAGAGCGGCACGTGCGCGGCGCTGCTGCTACTCGACCTCGACGATTACCAGCGCATCAACCGCGCGCTCGGCTACGACGCCGGGGACACGCTGCTGCGCGACACCGCGCAGCGGCTGCGGGCGCTCGTCGCACCGGGCGAGCAGCTCGCGCGCGTCGCGAGCGACAAGTTCGCGGTGGTGTTGACCGCGCCGAACCGCGCTCGCGCGAGCGACGCCGCTGATGCGCTCGCGCGCCGGCTGCAGGCCGCGGTGCGCGAACCTTACGTGTTTCAGGGGCAGACCGTGCACTTGTCCGCGAGCATCGGCATCGCGCTGTACCCGGACGAACGCGCGGCGCCCCATCGCGCGCAGCACCACAGCCCGCTGCTGCGCCGCGCCGACCATGCGCTCGCGCAGGCGAAGGCGTCGGGCGGCAATGCGCTCGCGTTTCACGAGCCGGTCGACGACCCGGCCGACGCGGAGCGGCTCAAGCTCGAGGCCGACCTGTACGACGGCGTGCGCAACGGCGAGTTCTCGCTCCACTTCCAGCCGATCACGCGCAGCCAGTCGGGCGCGGTGGACGGCGTCGAGGCGCTGATCCGCTGGCGGCATCCGGTGCACGGCCTCGTGCCGCCGGCCACCTTCATTCCGCTCGCCGAGTCGATCGGCCTGATCAACTATCTCGGCAACTGGGTGCTCAAGGCCGCGTGCATGCAGCTCGTCGCGTGGGACCGCCAGGGGCTCGCGCTGCAGTATGTGGCGGTCAACGTGTCGCCGCAGCAGTTCCGCGACCCGCGCTTCACGCAGAGCGTGCGCGAGGCGATCGCGCTGACGGGCATCGACCCGCGCCGCATCGTGCTCGAAATCACCGAAAGCCTGCTGATGCACGATCCCGCGCAGGCGAAGATGCTGCTCGAGGAGCTGACCGAGCTCGGCATCCGCTTCGCGATCGACGATTTCGGGACCGGCTATTCGAGCCTCGCGTACCTGCAGCGCTTCCCGCTCGCGAAGCTGAAGATCGACCGCAGCTTCGTCGAGAACCTGCTGACGTCGCGCAACGATCGCGCGATCGTGTCGGCGGTCGTCGGCCTCGCGCAGACGCTCGATCTCGAGCTCGTCGCGGAAGGCGTCGAGACCGAGGCGCAGCGCGAACTGCTGACCGAAATGGGCTGCAACCACATCCAGGGCTGGCTCGTGTGCCAGGCGCTGCCGTCCGAGGAGCTCGCGCGGCGCTTCGAGGCGCAGCAGTTGCGCCTGCACGCCGCCTGACGCGCGCAGCGAACCGGACAGATTCGTATGTCAATCACCGCACACCTGCCCCGCACGGCGCTGCTCGACAAGCTGTGGGCCCGGATGAACGAACGGGGCGACTTCCCGCTGCTGTCGGAATCGCTGCGCGCGACGATGGCCGCGATGAAGAACGACGACCTCGACTTCACCGCGCTCGTACGCGTCGTACTGTCGGATTTCGCGCTCACGCAGAAAGTCCTGCGGCTCGCCAATTCCG
This sequence comes from Burkholderia sp. SIMBA_051, assembly GCF_046534915.1. Lineage (NCBI taxonomy): Bacteria > Pseudomonadati > Pseudomonadota > Betaproteobacteria > Burkholderiales > Burkholderiaceae > Burkholderia > Burkholderia sp. SIMBA_051. The sequence continues at coordinate 621,176 of NZ_JAWRXS010000004.1, forward strand.
CGATGTACATGGCGTTCGGCGGCAACATCACGACCGTCACGCGAGCCCTGATGGTGCTCGGCATGGACACGGTCGGCCATCTCGTCGTCGGGCTGAAGCTCGTCGACCATTTCCATCACAGCACGCCGCGCCGCATCGACGCGAAGCTCGAGCTGAACCGCGCGCTGCTGTCCGGCTGCGTCGCCCGCAAGCTGACCGAGCACGCGGAACTACGCGGTGGCGAGGAAGCGGTCGTCTGCACGCTGATGCGCCAGGTCGGCAAGCTGCTCGTGGTCTGCTATCTCGACAGCGAATGGGACCGGATCCGCCGCCGCGCCGCCGAGCTGAACGGCGATGACGCGGCCGCGTGCATCGACGTGCTCGGCGTCGGCTTCGACGAAATCGGTCTGGAAGCCGCCGCGAGCTGGCGCTTGCCCGACGTGATCCGCGCCGGGATGGCCGACGGTGACGGCCGCGCCGCGCACGCCGCCCACCGCGACGAACGCGAAGACGACGACGAAGACGAGCGCGCCGACCGCCGGCGCCCCGCGGCCTGTGCCGACGAAGGCACCGACCGCGTGCGCTGGCTGCGTTCGGTGAGCCGCTGCTCGACCGACGTCGCCGGGGCGCTCGCGATGCCCGCGGGCCCGCAGCGCGACGCGCACATCGCGGTGCTCGCGCAGCGCTACGGGCAGGAACTGGAGATCGATGCCGACGCGTTGGTGGAGATCGCCGACCGGCTCGCACGCGAGGAAGCGAGCGACACCGTGATGCGCGAGATCGTCGAGCTGCGCGCGAACGCCGATGCGATCGCGCGGGCGCAGCCCGAACCCGAGGCATGCCTCGAGGCCGGCCTCGCGGACCTGCGCGCGCTACCGTCCGAGCACGTGCTGATGCCGGTGCTCGCGCTCGCGTCGGAAAGCCTGCTCGCGGGGCTCGCGTTCACGCGCACCGTGATGTTCGTGCGCCGCGACGACGGCATGTTCGCCGCGCGCCTCGGCTTCGGGCCGGACGTCGATGCGGCGCTCGACCGGCTGTGCTTCGACGAGCGCTTCGAGCCGGACGTGTTCCATCTCGCGATCACGAACTCGGTCGGCATCTTCATCGAGCAGGCGCAGGAGCCGAAGATGGTGAAGCGCCTGCCCGCGTGGTACCTCGATGCGCTCCCCGACACGCGCGCGTTCGTGCTGCTGCCGGTGCGCGTCGGCACGACGACCGTCGGCCTGCTGTACGGCGACTGGGCCGGCGCGCAGCCCGCGCGCAAGATCACGCAGCAGGAGATGAGCGTGCTCAACGAGCTCGCGCGCGAACTGGGGCGATTCTTCCCCGCGTAACGCACGCGGTACGCCGCCCCGTGCGCAAGAAGCGACGCCCCAAAAGCAAACCGGCCGCGAAAGCGGCCGGCTGCATCGTGCGACGGATCGAAACGCTTACTTGAGCGTGACCGGCACGCTGAAGTACTTCTTCGCGAGGGTGTCGATCGTGCCGTCGGCCTTCAGCCCCTTCAGCGCCTGATCGAGCGCGGTCTTCAGCGCCGCGTCGTTCTTGCGCAGGCCGAACCCGACGCCCGAGCCGAGGATCTCGGCATCGGCCACCGTACCGCCGGCGAAGCCGAAGCCCTGGCCTTGCGGCTTCGACAGGAAGCCCTTCGAGCCCGCTTCCGAATCCTGGAACGTCGCGTCGAGACGGCCCGACTTCAGGTCGGCGTAGGCCAGGTCCTGCGTCTGGTACGGCACGACCTCGACACCGGCCGGCGCCCACTTCTTCTTCGCGTACGCTTCCTGGATCGTGCCCTGCAGCACGCCGACCCGCTTGCCCTTCAGCGCTTGCGGCGTCGGCTGGAGGCCGCTGCCCTGCTTCGCGATCAGCTGGTTCGGGATCGTGTAGATCGGATCGGTGAACGCGATCGCGTGCTTGCGCTGGTCGGTGATCGTCATGTCCGAGTTGATCGCATCGAACTTGCGCGCCTGCAGCGCGGGGATCAGCCCGTCGAAGTCGTTCTCGACCCACACGCACTTCACTTTCAGTTTCGCGCACACCGCGTTGCCGATGTCGATGTCGAAGCCGGTCAGCTTGCCGTCGGGCGTCTTGTATTCGAACGGCGCGTACGAGGCCTCCACGCCGAACCGGATCTCCTTCAGATCCGCAGCCATCGCGCTGCCTGCCGCCACGGCCGTTGCCGCCACTACCGCGTGCGCGGCCACTTTACGCCAATCCAACTTCATCAGGTGTTCTCCTCGATACTCGAATGTTCCGGAACTACGGGCGCTTGCATCATTGCCGGGCCGGATGACCACGACAATCCCGATGCCGCGCCTTGATGCGGCGCAACAGCCGCAAGGCGGCGATTGTACCAATCCGCACGGCCCGATACGGCAAAGCGGCCGGCGGCACGCGATGCTGCGCTGCGTGTGCAGGCGTCGGCCGGGCCGTTCGTCGAACTTGCAAGATGATGTCGCAAATACGCAAGGGCCGAGGCGCGGCCGGCGGACGTCAACCCAAAATCGAACGCGGCGCGACGATGCGCGGGCTGCCGATCACCGCAGCCGCGCGCATCGGCGCATCGCTCAGACGAGCGCGGCGAGCGTGTCGCGCGTCGTGTCGACGACGAGCAGGCCCGCGCGCAAGCCCGGCTTCACCGACGGATTCGGGAACACGATGCGCTCCTCGTCGTGCTTCACCGTGTAGCGGTAGTCGCCGTCCTGCGCGAGCACGGTGCCGCGCGCGAATGCGGTGAAGTTCGCGACGTCGGCCGCGACGAACAGCTCGAGCGCGTCGCTCTGCTTCGTGATCTGGTCGATCACGGTGAACACGCGCGGCAACGGCGCATGGCTCCCCCGCGGATGGCCGCCCCGCGGATGGCCGCCCCCCGCATCGACATCACGGGGCGCGCCCGACACGAGCTTGCGCACCGCGCGGTCGGCCGGCGCGAAACGCGACAGGTCGTTCTGGCCGAACGGCCGCACCTTGCCGAGTTCCAGCGTGCACGCGAGCGCGCCGCACTGCTCGGCCGTGAAATGCGAATACGTGTTGCCCTTCGCGGTATGCAGCAGCACGGCCGCGATGCGCGCTTCGCCGAGCCATTCGACCATCGCGCGGGTCGGCGGCGTGCCCGTGTGCGGCAGCAGCGCGAACTGCTCGAACACCGATGCGCGAATCGCCGTGTGCATGTCGATGTGCCAGCGTGCACCGCCCGCCGGCGCGGCCGCGAAGAACGCGGCGGCCGCCGCTTCGAGCTGCGCCGCGCGCGGCGCTTCGCGGCTCGTCGGCACGTGCGCGTGACGCCCGCTGAACAGGCGGTTCAGGTCGTCGTCGAGATAGCGCTCGCCCGCGCGCATCGCCGGCACGTTGCCGAGCACGACGAGCAGCCGGCACGCGAGCGGCAGCGTGCCCGCCGCGAGATCATGCACGAGCATCGACAGCAGCTCGATCGGCGCGGTCTCGTCGCCATGCACGCCGGCCGACACGAGCACGCTCGCGCGCGCCGCAGCGTCAGCATCGGCATCGCCCGCCGCATCGCGTGCGGCCGGCTCGAACGCGAGCAGCCCGTCGCCGAGCCATTGCCAGCGCACCGCGCCGTCCGCGCACGCGCCGTCCTTCACGGCCGGCGGGTCGCCCGCGAGCGTGAACGCGAGGAAGTCGTCGAGCAGCGCGGCGGACGGCATGCGGGACTCAGCGCTGGAAGTCATACAGCGACCCGACACGCAGGATCTGCGTGAGCTCGTCGAGCGCCGTGCGCGATTCGTCGAGCAGCGTCGGATCGGCGAGATCGTCCGGTGCGAGACGGTCGCGGTAGTGCTTTTCGATCCACGCGTCGAGCGACGCGAACAGCGTGTCGTTCATCCACACGTTCGACGTGACGGCCGCCCGCTCGGCGTCGTTCAGCACGACGCGCAGGCGCAGGCACGCAGGTCCGCCGCCGTTCTTCATGCTTTCGCGCAGGTCGAACACGAGCACGTCGCGGATCGGGCCGTTGCCGGCCGCGAGTTCGTCGAGATAGGTCGCGACGTTCGCGTTCTCGCGACACTCCTGCGGCACGACGAGCACCTGCGAGCCGTCGGCGCGCGACAGCAGCTGGCTGTTGAACAGGTACGACGTGACCGCGTCGTTCACGCTCACGGCCGCATCCGGCACCTCGATCACGTTCAGCCGCGCGCCGCGCGCGTCGAGCGTGGCCGTCAGCGTGTCGTAGATCGCCTGCTTGTTGACGAACGCGCGCTCGTGCGTGAACAGCGTGTCGCGGTTGCCGACCGAGATCACGTCGTTGTGGAACACGCCCGCATCGATCACGTCCGGATCCTGCTGCGCATAGACCGTCGCCGTTTCATCCAGGCCGTGGCGATGCGCGACCGCGCGGCTCGCCTCGAAGGTCTGGCGCGCCGGGAAGCGCTTCGGCTCCGGGCCACGGCGGTATTCCGCACGGCCGTACACGAAGAACTCGACGCCCGGCTTGCCGTATTCCGCGCAAAAGCGCGTATGGTTCGCGGCCCCCTCGTCGCCGAGCGCCGGCGTGCCTGTGAGCGCCTCGTGCACCGCGAAGTGCGCGGGATCGGCGAACAGCGTCGACAGCGTACGGCGCGTCGCTTCATGCTCGATCGCGCGATGCAGCTTGCTGCACAGGTTGGCCGGCGTGAAGTGCACACGGCCGTCGCCGGTGTCGGCCGACGGGCTGACGGTCGCCGCGTTCGCGGTCCACATCGCCGACGCCGAGCTCGCCGCGGCGAGCAGTTCGGGCGCCTGCTTCGCGGCCTTCGCGATCACGTCCGCGTCCTTGCCGGAGAAGCCGAGCTCCCGCAGCAGGCGCAGCGACGGCCGCTCCTGCGGCGGCAGCACGCCTTGCGCGAAGCCGAGATCCGCGAGCTGCTTCATCTTGCGCAGCCCCTGCTTCGCGGCCGCCTTCGGGTTCGCGGCCGACTTCTCGTTGTTGAGCGACGCCACGTTGCCGAACGACAGCCCGGCGTAGTTGTGGGTCGGGCCGACGAGTCCGTCGAAATTGGCTTCTTGTGCGTTCATCGTCGTTCCCTCGATCAGAAGTGCAGGCCCGGCGACAGGCTCGCGGGCAAGGTCAGTTGCGTGCTTTCCACCGACGCCATCGGATACGCGCAATAGTCGGCCGCGTAGTACGCGCTCGGACGATGGTTGCCCGAGCGACCGGTGCCGCCGAACGGCGCGGCGGACGATGCGCCGTTGGTCGGGCGGTTCCAGTTGACGATCCCCGCACGGATCGTGCGGCGGAAGTGCTCCCAGGCGTGCGCGTCGTCGGCCAGCAGGCCGGCGGACAGGCCGAACGCCGTGTCGTTCGCGCGCTCGATCGCTTCGTCGAACGTCGCGTAGCGGACGATCTGCGCGAGCGGGCCGAAGTGCTCTTCGTCGGGCAGGTTCGCCACGCCGGTCACGTCGATGATCGACGCGTTCACGAAACCCAGGCGCGGATCGCGCTGCGTCATCTCGATGATCGGCTTCGCGCCCTGCTCGACCAGGCGCGACTGCGCATCGACGAGCTTCGCGGCCGCGCGCGCCGAGATCACCGCGCCCATGAACGGCTGCGGATCGGCGTCGAACACGTCGGCCGTGATCTTCGACGTGACGTCGGCCAAGCGGGCGAGGAAGCGCTCGCCGAACGCGCCCTGCGGCACGAAGATGCGGCGTGCGCACGTGCAGCGCTGGCCGGCCGACAGGAACGCCGACTGGATCGTGTGGTGCACGGCCGCGTCGAGGTCCTCGACTTCGCCGATCACGAGCGGGTTGTTACCGCCCATCTCGAGCGCGAGCACGATTTCCGGACGGCCGCCGAACTGCTTGTGCAGCAGCGTGCCGGTATCCGAGCTGCCGGTGAAGAACAGGCCATCGATCTGCCGGTGATTCGCGAGCGCGATGCCCGTGTCCTTCTCGCCCTGCACGAGGTTCAGCACGCCGGCCGGCAGCCCGGCTTCCTGCCACACCTCGACCGTCGCGCGCGCGACACCCGGCGCAAGCTCCGACGGCTTGAACACGACCGTGTTGCCCGCGATCAGCGCCGGCACGATATGGCCGTTCGGCAAGTGGCCGGGGAAGTTGTACGGGCCGAACACCGCGACGACACCGTGCGGACGATGGCGCAGCACCGCGACACCGTCGGCCATGTCCTGGCGCTTCTCGCCGGTGCGTTCCTGGTACGCCTGGATCGAGATGCCGACCTTCGCGGCCATCGCCGCGACTTCGGTGCGCGCTTCCCACAGCGGCTTGCCCGTCTCGCGGCCGATCGCCGTCGCGATCGCTTCCTTGCGCTCGGTGAGCAGCGCCGCGAAGCGCTTGACGATCGCGCAGCGCGCGTCGAAGTCGAGCGCCGACCAGCCGGCGAAGGCGCGGCGCGCGCTCGCGACCGCGCGGTCGACGTCGGCTGCCGATGCGCTGTCGCCCTGCCACGCGATCGCGTCGGTGCCGGGGTTGCGCGAAGCGAAGGCGGGGCCCGAGCCTGCGATCCAGGCGCCGTCGATGAAGAGTTCCGTCATGATTCGTTTATCCCTGTTTGACTTTGAGCGGCAGCACGCGCACCGGATCGCCGGCCTTCACGTCGAGCGCGACGGCATCGTCGGTCGACAGCACGAACGACCCGTTCGCGACCACGCCCGGCGCGACGCCGACGCGGAAATCGTTCAGCGACGTGTTCGACACGAGCGACTTCGGCGCACGGTCGCCCTGCGCGTCGTCACCGGTGTCCGGCTCGCCGATCTCGACCGGCACGACCACGCTCTCGCGCACCGTGCGCAGGTCGTTGATGTGGCATTCGAGCACCGGGCCCGCGTCGAAGATGTCGACGTGGTTCTGGTAGCGCAGCCCTTCCGCCTCGAGCATCTTGCGCGCCGGCAGCGTGTCGCGGTGCGTGAGGCCGACCGCGTCCTGCGCGTCCTGCGGCAGCAGGTCGACGTACACCGGATAGCGCGGCATCAGTTCCGCGAGGAACGACTTGCGGCCGTGCGAGCTCAGGTAGTCCGCCGCATTGAAATCGATCTGGTAGAAGTGCGAACCGACCGCGCGCCAGAACGGCGACGTGCCGTCTTCGTCGAAGTGGCCGCGCAGTTCCGCGCAGATGCGTTCCGGGAACCGGTCGCGGAACTGCGCGATGAACATGAAGCGCGAGCGCGACAGCAAGCCGCCGACACCGCCCGTGCGATAGCGCGGGCTCAGGAACAGCGAGCACACTTCCGCGTAGCCCGTCAGGTCGTGCGAGATGTTGAGCGCGGACATCCGCGTCCACACGCCGAGCTCCTGGCTCGCGTGCACGACCGTGCTCACGCGATAGTTGTAGAACGGCTGTTCGAGGCCGACCTGCGTCTCGATCCCGCACACGCCCGCGATGTCGCCCGTCTTCGATTCTTCCATCACGAAGAAGTAGCCGGCTTCGCCCGGCGCGGCGTTGCCCTCGAGCGTGCGGCGCGAGCGTTCGATGCGCGCGGCGAGCGCGTCGCGGTCGGGCTTGAACGTGGTCAGGCCCGGCCCGGTTTCCTGCGCGAGCGACACGAGCGCGTCGACGTCGCCCGTTTGTACGACCCGAACGACGATCATGCTGCGCCTCCCTTCATTTCTTCATCGTCGCGGCGGTGCAGCGGCACGCAGCGCACGACATCGCCATCCTTCACATCGAGCGCCGCGCGCACGTCGCCGGACAGCGGCGCCAGGTCGCCGTGCGCATCGTCGTCCGGCAGGTCGGCCAGCACGCAGCGGAACGATTCGCCGCTGCCCGTCGACACCATGTACGCAGCGTCGCCCTGCTGCCGCGCGGCTTCGCGCACGGTGCGCTCCGCGGCGTGCTTCACGCATGCGATGCGGTCGACCTGCGCGGTCAGCACCGGGCCCGCGTCGAAGATGTCGACGAAGCGGTCCGGCTCGAAGCCTTCCTCGAGATGGATGTCGTACGCGAGCAGCGCCGTTTCGTTCGGCTCGCCGAGCACGCGCTGCGCGGCTTCCGGCAGCAGCGGCACGTAGAGCGGATAGGCCGGCATCACTTCCGCGATGAACGTGCGGCTGCGGCCGCCCGACGCGATGTCGACGTCGGTGAAGTCGCGGCCGAAGAACTTGCGGCCCACCGCTTCCCAGAACGGCGATGCGCCCGTGTTGTCGCTCACGCCGAGCAGCAGCGTGAACACTTCCGGCGTGAAGCGGCGGCGGTTCGCGGCGATGTACATCATCCGCGCACGCGAGATCAGGTGCGCGGCCGCGTCGCCGCGCAGCGACGGATCGACGTAGAAGCCCGCCAGCCGGCTCTTGCCGGTCAGCTCGTGCGACATCGTGAGCGCGTGGATCTTGCGGTTCACGTGCAGCTCGCGCGACGCGTGGATCAGTGCGTCGTTGCGGAACGCGTAGAACGGTTCCGAGTAGCCGGCCGCGGCCACGATGCTCGCCGTGCCGAGCAGCTTGCCCGTCGACGAGTCTTCCAGCACGAAGAGGTAGAACTCTTCGCCGGCGAAGTCGACGTCCGCGCGAAACGAATCCTCGGAGAGCGCCACGCGCGCTTCGAGCGCCGCGCGGTCATGCGGCAGCGAGTGCAGGACCGGCTGCGCGGTGCGCGCCATGTGCGCGAGCGCATCCAGATCCGTGAGTTTGCCGGGGCGAACAAATAGCATCGTCGTTCCTGTCTGCGATGGGTGCGCCGATCAGCGCGCGGTGGCTTCCTGGGCTGCGAGCACCTGTTCGACTGCCTTCTCGAAGCGCTTCATGCCTTCGTCGAGCAAGTCGAACGGAATCACGAGCGACGGCACGAAACGCAGCACGTTCGGGCCTGCGATCAGCATGATCAGGCCGTTCTCGGCGGCGGCCGTGACGAAGTCCTTCGCGCGGCCGTCGAAGGCGGCGGTCAGTTCCGCGCCGACCAGCAGGCCCTTGCCGCGGATGTCCTTGAAGATGCCGAAGCGTGCGTTGATGCGCTCGAGCGCGCCCTTCAGTCGCACGCTGCGTTCGCGCACGCCTTCGAGGAGTGCCGGGTCGCCGATCAGTTCGACGACCTTGTCCGCGATTGCCGATGCGAGCGGGTTGCCGCCGTACGTCGTGCCGTGCACGCCGACCTTGAAGTGGGCGGCCAGTTCGTTCGTCGTCAGCATCGCGCCGATCGGGAAGCCGTTACCGAGCGCCTTCGCGGTCGTGAGGATGTCCGGCGTGACGCCCGTGTCCATGTATGCGTAGAACTGGCCCGTGCGGCCGACGCCCGTTTGCACTTCGTCGAAGATCAGCACTGCGTCGTGCGCGTCGCAGGCTTCGCGCAGTGCTTTCAGGAAGGCCGGATCGGCCGGGATCACGCCGCCTTCGCCCTGCACCGGCTCGACGATCACCGCGCAGGTTTGCGGGCCGATCGCGGCCTTGGCGGCTTCGATGTCGTTGAACGGCAGGTGCTTGATGCCGGCCGGCACCGGGCCGAAGCCTTCCGAGTATTTCGGCTGGCCGCCGACGCTGACCGTGAAGAACGTGCGGCCGTGGAACGACTGGACGAACGACACGATTTCGTATTTGTCGGCGCCGTGGCGGTCGAAGGCGACGCGGCGCGCGAGCTTCAGCGCGGCTTCGTTCGCTTCCGCGCCCGAATTCGCGAAGAATGCGCGGTCGGCGAAGGTCAGCGATTCGAGGCGTTTCGCGAGGCGCAGCACCGGTTCGTTCGTGTAGCCGTTGCCGATGTGCCAGAGCTTGCGGCCTTGTTCGTCCAGGACTTTCAGCAGTTCCGGGTGGCCGTGACCCAGCGACGTCACCGCGATGCCGCACGCGAAATCCACGTATTCGCGGCCGGCCGTGTCCCACACGCGGGAGCCCTCTGCACGGTCCGGCACGAACGGCGCGGGGGAGAATACCGGCACCATCACTTCGTCGAATGTCTGGCGGGTCACGGTCGAGGTCGTCATGGTCGTTCCTTTCGGTTTCGTAAGAGGGTTCAACAGGATCAAGTTTAGGTAAGGGTGACGCAAGCGTCTTGCGGATTTGCGACGGGTTCTATCGGAAGCGGCTTCCTCGCTTTATTTTGACTCTTTTGCGGTGGGGGTTCCTTCGTTCGGTGCATCTGTGTTTGGTGGTGCGCCCGCGTTTTCGTGAAGCACCTGCAATCGTGTCGGTCTATTAGCGTCGCCCCTGCGCGGGGGGAGGTATCCGGAATTTAGTGTGTGAGGCGGGTTGAGATTCAGACTCCGATGTTGAATCGTTCCGGGTAAAGCAGCG
>NZ_JAWRXS010000242.1:0-274 GCF_046534915.1 Burkholderia sp. SIMBA_051
CCAGCTGATGCGTATCGTTCACAAACTGCAGAACGCCTTCGAGCAACGTAATCGAGCCTGCAAACAGCGCTTGCGGATATCGCTGGTGTTCAGCGAACCATAACTTCATCAACTCGTAACCCGATTCACGCTAGAACGACGTCCCGATCTGAAACTGGAACTTCTGGTACTGGTCACCAGTGTGCTTCACGACAGGAAAACCGAGACTGAGCTTGAGCGGTCCGATTGGCGAAATCCACGCGAGGCCCAGACCGTAGCCGTAACGCAGGCCATT
>NZ_JAWRXS010000243.1:0-274 GCF_046534915.1 Burkholderia sp. SIMBA_051
CCTGCAGCTCAAGCTCGCGGATCTCGCCACGCGCCTGCATCTGGATCAGATCGAACCAGCGCGAGCGCTCTTTCTGGCTGTCGAACTTGATGCCGTCGTGCTCGCACTTCGTGTTGCGGTACTTCGGTGCCTTCTTCGGCTTCGCCATGCCCGGCCACGGCGTTGTCTCGCGGCGATACGCAGGCGTCAGCGCGCCAGCGTCGTCCGAGCCGTCCGCGATGTCGTCGAACAGGTGCGCGGGCTTCGTGCCGTGCATTTCGGCCAGCTTCTTCTG
>NZ_JAWRXS010000244.1:0-274 GCF_046534915.1 Burkholderia sp. SIMBA_051
GGTCAGCTTTGACACATAGGACTGCATGTCAAAGGTGGATCGCGCCAAACGTCCGACTGCGCGCCCAGTCTCAGTCAATTGGGCCGGTGAACGATACAGATCAAGAATCCGCCTCGCAGCCGCGTCGGTATCTAAAAATGGCACAACACACGGCGCGGTGGCAGGGTCTTTCGCGAGGACCTCGGCGGCGCCCGTGGCTTCTGCAAAACAGACGAGCGGCATCCCAAGCATCATGGAGTCGATTGCGACATTAGGTAGCGGATCTAGGCGCGAT
>NZ_JAWRXS010000245.1:0-274 GCF_046534915.1 Burkholderia sp. SIMBA_051
TGGGGGAAGTCATGGGGGCAAGCCTTGCGCTGTCGGGCGGGAAGTCGTGGAACCGGGATTGTTGCCAGCCTCGCCCCCCGCAGCAAGGCCAGCCGCGATACCGGTATTGCCGCTACCCCCCAAGGCGCGCGGCTACTGCGCGGCGCCGCGCAGCCAGGCCTTGGGGGTGGCCCCGCGGTGCGCCTTGAAGGCCTTGATGAAATGGCTGAGGCTGGAAAAGCCGATGCTGTAGGCGGTTTCGGTGACCGAGCAGCCGCGCCGCAACAGGCCGGCG
>NZ_JAWRXS010000046.1:0-501 GCF_046534915.1 Burkholderia sp. SIMBA_051
CGGCGGGGTCTTGGGGATGCGGCCCCGGCAACGATAACAGAGGCCCGGATCTTGCCACGACGAACCCCTCTAAGGCGTGCCGCGGCCGGCCAGGTCAGGCCGGGGCGGCGCGTCCATCGGGCCAGGGATCGGCCCATGCCGGCAGGCGCGCCAGGCCATCGAGCCATTGCACGATGTTCGGGAACGGCGCCATCGGCATGGTGGATGTTCGCCAGTACGCCGCCATCGACGCGAGTTGGAAGTCGGCGATCGTCAGCCGGCCGCACGCGACGTGGTCGCGCCGCTGCAGATGCGCGTCCAGCACCGCCGCGTACCGGTTGAAATCCTTGCCCTTGCCCGCCAGTTGGCTCTCGTCCGGCGGCCCGATGCCGAAGGTGGGTTTGACGATGTGCTCGAAGTAGTACGGCGACACCGCCTGTGCCGAGTGGCAATCGTTCCACGACAGCCAGCGCAGCACCTCGATCTGTTCCCGCGCATCGGTCGGCCACATGTCCGAGCCGG
>NZ_JAWRXS010000246.1:0-274 GCF_046534915.1 Burkholderia sp. SIMBA_051
TACGACAGAGCTTCACGTACGACCAGGGCAAGGAAATGGCGTGCCACCAGGAGCTCGCTGCCGCGACCGGTGTGAAGGTCTATTTCTGCGACCCTCACAGCCCCTGGCAGCGTGGCACGTGCGAGAACACCAATGGTCTGCTACGCCAGTATCTGCCCAAGGGCACGGATCTCTCGGTCTACAGCCAGGACGACCTTGATGACATCGCTGACAGCCTCAACAGCCGGCCACGTGCCACACACGCTTTCCACTCGCCGTTCGAAGTCTTTGCCAC
>NZ_JAWRXS010000247.1:0-274 GCF_046534915.1 Burkholderia sp. SIMBA_051
TATTCGCCAAATGGAATCATCCGCGGCCGAAGGTGTTGCTGCTCGACGAGCCGACCGTTGGCGTCGATGTCGGCGCGCGCGAGGAAATCTACGGCGTGGTGCGCAACGCGGCGCGCGCGGGCACGGGCGTCGTCGTGGTGTCGTCGGATCTGGACGAGCTGTTGCGGCTGTGCGACCGCATCTCCATCGTGGTGGACGGCTCGATCGTGCGAACCGTCGAGCGCGCGCAGCTACGCACCGCCGAAGAACTGCACCATCTCATTCAACTTCCCCG
>NZ_JAWRXS010000248.1:0-274 GCF_046534915.1 Burkholderia sp. SIMBA_051
CCTACATGGAAGCGATTCGCGAGGAGGAGCGCAAGCGCATCGCGCTGGAGATTCACGACGAACTCGGGCAGTTGCTGACCGCGCTGAAGATGGATGTCTCCTTGCTGAAGATGCGTCTCGGCGCCGACCCGGACGCGATCCGCAAGGCGGACGACATGCGCGAGCTGGTCGAGAAAACGATCTGGATGGTCCGCAATGTCGCTAACCATCTGCGGCCCGCGGCGTTAAACTTCGGCATCGTTTCCGCGCTCGAGTGGTTGATCGAGGACTTCGG
>NZ_JAWRXS010000249.1:0-274 GCF_046534915.1 Burkholderia sp. SIMBA_051
CTTGCAGCAGTTCACGACCTCGTGCGTCCAGAGTGAGTTCCGCCTGGTCACTTGCAAGAACGCGCCGCATTTCGCGCCGAACTTCGTCGTGAACCATTGCACCGTAGCCGTCAAATTGTGGCGGCGCACCACCGTGGTCAGGCAGCACATAGATGGTCTTGTTTTCCTGATCTACTTCCTGGACGCGCCAGCGCCGCCCAGCAAAAATCAGCCCCTGTCCGATTGTCAGTGGATGTGCTACTGGCAGGCTCCCGAGTTGGCGCCCTTTGGCAAT
>NZ_JAWRXS010000250.1:0-274 GCF_046534915.1 Burkholderia sp. SIMBA_051
GCGCTGTTGTAGCTGCCGGTGATGCCGTTTTGCGCGACGAACGACAACTGGTCGCCGCTCTGCACGTTGGTGATGCGGACCGTGGCGGTGCTTGCCGAGGCCGAACTGGGGTCGGAGATCGTGATGCCGGGGTCCACCGCCACAGCGGTGCCGCCCACGCCGTTGTCGCTCGAACTCCACGACGCGCTGCCGCTGCTGGTGGTCACCGACGGGCCGTTGTCGGTATAGGCGAGGTTGTTGAGCGTGGGCTCGAAGCTGCCCGAGTCGTTCTGGT
>NZ_JAWRXS010000251.1:0-274 GCF_046534915.1 Burkholderia sp. SIMBA_051
CCCATGGCGTCGAACAGGAACGACTGGGTCCAATGCTCTTCTTCACCGCCACCGGCGAAGACGATGTCCTGCTTGCCCATCTGGATCTGTTCCATGGCGGTACCGATGCAGTGAGCACTGGTGGCGCAGGCAGAAGCGATGGAGTAGTTCAGGCCCTTGATCTTGAACGGGGTGGCCAGGCAGGCGGAAACGGTGCTGCTCATGGTCCGCGTAACGCGGTATGGGCCAACGCGCTTGACGCCTTTCTCGCGCAGGATGTCCAGCGCTTCCATCT
>NZ_JAWRXS010000047.1:0-491 GCF_046534915.1 Burkholderia sp. SIMBA_051
TGCACAACATGGGGGATCATGTAACTCGCCTTGATCTTTGGGAACCGGAGCTGAATGAAGCCATACCAAACGACGAGCGTGACACCACGATGCCTGCAGCAATGGCAACAACGTTGCGCAAACTATTAACTGGCGAACTACTTACTCTAGCTTCCCGGCAACAATTAATAGACTGGATGGAGGCGGATAAAGTTGCAGGACCACTTCTGCGCTCGGCCCTTCCGGCTGGCTGGTTTATTGCTGATAAATCTGGAGCCGGTGAGCGTGGGTCTCGCGGTATCATTGCAGCACTGGGGCCAGATGGTAAGCCCTCCCGTATCGTAGTTATCTACACGACGGGGAGTCAGGCAACTATGGATGAACGAAATAGACAGATCGCTGAGATAGGTGCCTCACTGATTAAGCATTGGTAACTGTCAGACCAAGTTTACTCATATATACTTTAGATTGATTTAAAACTTCATTTTTAATTTAAAAGGATCTAGGTGAAG
>NZ_JAWRXS010000252.1:0-273 GCF_046534915.1 Burkholderia sp. SIMBA_051
GGCACACCGATTCACAGACCGACGCAAACGCCATCGCGATCCGACGCCGGCACATTCCCACAAACTTCATGGAGCCTCTCCGCCATGTTGCCGCTCGATACCTTCTTGCGCATCGTCGACGCAACGCCGCTCGTTGCGATCGACCTGATCATCTCGAACGAGGACGGCGCATACCTGCTCGGCCATCGCACCAACCGTCCCGCTCAGGGCTTCTGGTTCGTGCCTGGCGGACGCATTCACAAGAACGAACGCCTCGACGATGCATTTCGACGG
>NZ_JAWRXS010000253.1:0-273 GCF_046534915.1 Burkholderia sp. SIMBA_051
GCGGTGTTCCGGCTGCCGATGGGTTTTTCGCTGGCGCTGCTGGGCGCGGGTTACCTGATCGGCATCGTGGCGGGCCTGGCCATGCTGACGGGGCTGGTGATCTCGTGGGGCATCGCGGTGCCGATCCTGACTTCGGTGGCCCAGATTCCCGCGGACATGTCGCTGGCGAAATTCGCCACCGGGCTGTGGTCGTCGCAGGTGCGGTTCATTGGAGCAGGCGTCATCGGCGTGGGCGCCATCTGGACGCTGGCGACGCTTTTCATGCCGATGGCG
>NZ_JAWRXS010000254.1:0-273 GCF_046534915.1 Burkholderia sp. SIMBA_051
GTGGCTTACGAAACCTATTCAAAACCTTACTGATAGCTTTGCTAAAATTAATCCATCTAAACCTGAAACCCTTAAAATGTTAAGCTTTAAACAGGGTAAACGAGATGAAATAAGTCGATTAACACAAAATATAAATGCTTTAATGCATGAGTTGCATTTAACTATTAGCAATGAACAAACCCTACGAAAAAAAACACAAGAACTGGAAGCAAAATTTAGACTTATATTTGAACAAGCCAGTGCTGGCATTTGTTTACTGGATGATAAAAATAC
>NZ_JAWRXS010000255.1:0-273 GCF_046534915.1 Burkholderia sp. SIMBA_051
CGCCTCGTGCGGAATCTGCGCCGGCCGCGTTCGGCACACCGTAACGCCTGATAGCTACGCATTGCAGAGATATCCTCATCCGTCAGCTGCGTCTCATGTTCCTGCGCGGCGTCCCCGGGCATTGCAATGGGAGCAAGCCATGGTTGCCACGTGCGCATCCACATCGATCACATCGGCAACGGAGACGCCAGCAAGAAGAGATCCGGTTGTAGCAACCACCACGCGGCGGCTTCGACGGATGGCACGCCCGGAATATGAATCGCCATGCTTTCT
>NZ_JAWRXS010000256.1:0-273 GCF_046534915.1 Burkholderia sp. SIMBA_051
GCTGTTGTTCGCGGCGTTCCTCGTCAACGAGTGGTTTCATCCGCTGCCATTCTTCAAACTCCAGCTGCTTGCCCGCAGGAACCTCGCGCACGGACTTCTGACACTGGTTGGCGCCGTTGTGCTGCTGGTTGGCGTTGCGGTCATACCCGGCCAATATCTCGCGCAAGTCCACGGTTACCGGCCGCTGCAAACCGCGCCGCTGTCGTTGCTGCTTGCAATTCCCCTGCTGATTGCGCTTCCCGTCACCGCCGCCGTGCTGAATCTCCGCCAGGT
>NZ_JAWRXS010000257.1:0-273 GCF_046534915.1 Burkholderia sp. SIMBA_051
ACCGACATTTACAGGATTCGAAGAAGAGGAAAATCTTTCCCAATTTGTAACCTTAATCAATCCACTCTGGACGCCTAGATCAAGGAACGCAGCAACTTCACGCTTCCAATCATTGACATTCTGACCATCCCTCCCCCCCCAAATAAGTGGGAAACACCCCATTCGGATTAAAGTCATCAAGACCTGCATATATAAGCTGACGCTGATAGTGCAGCCTAAGATTAGCATTCATATAAACTCTCAAAATGAGGGAAACTTGAATTTTGCATGCTT
>NZ_JAWRXS010000258.1:0-273 GCF_046534915.1 Burkholderia sp. SIMBA_051
GGGACGCCGCCCGGTGCGGTTTACTTCAACTCGATGTCCAGGCCCTTGTAGGCGGCGGCGCCGAAGATGCCGTGCGCGCGCATCGGCTTCAAGCGCGGCCCGCCCACCAGGTACAGCGAGTCGTGGTACAGCGGAATCCACGCCACGCCGTCGGAGATCTTGGTCAGCGCCTTGGACAGGATCGCATCGCCGCTCCTGGCGTCCAGCGCCTCGCTGCCCTCGGCCAGCCAGCGGTCGGTGTCGGCGTCCTTCCAGTTCATGCGGTTCGGGGTC
>NZ_JAWRXS010000259.1:0-273 GCF_046534915.1 Burkholderia sp. SIMBA_051
GATGAGCAATCGGCTCGACGAAGTCCAGAATCGATTGGGTACGGTCCGCGAACTGGAATCCGTGGTACGTGCAATGCGCGGTATCGCAGCGACACGGACGCGAGAAGCGCTCTCCCGCCTGCCGGGCATCCGGGCTTGCGCCAACCTGATCGGCCTTGCGATCGCAGACGCAATGGGCATTGCCGCCCACCGCCCATCGGAGAGCCGAGGGCCGCCCGTTCCGGCCGACACTCACGTCTTTATCGTCATCGGCGCGGCGCACGGCTTCGTGGG
>NZ_JAWRXS010000260.1:0-273 GCF_046534915.1 Burkholderia sp. SIMBA_051
TTTATTTTGTCAGGCTCCGGCGCTCGCCCGACAGACGGCGCCTCCTGAATTCGACGTCGGGTTGGCCGTAGGATCGTGACAGGGTTCGGGCGACTCTTCCGCAACGAAGAGGGTGCGATCCGGGATTGCGAGCGCAGAGCACGCGATGCGATTAAGGGCGGTTTTCCGCGATAGGTTCACGCTGCACCTCCTTCAGCACTCTCGCGGGCTGCGTATTGGGGGGCGTCCACTTGATAAAAGGCTGGTCGGCGCGAACGTAAAGCGGATGGCGAG
>NZ_JAWRXS010000261.1:0-273 GCF_046534915.1 Burkholderia sp. SIMBA_051
GCCGATTCCGCAAAAGCTCCTGAAGCAGGGCGTGCGCGACATGGTGCGCATTTCGGACGCGCGCATGAGCGGAACGAGTTACGGCGCGTGCGTGCTGCATGTGGCGCCCGAGTCGTTCGTCGGCGGTCCGCTTGCGCTCGTGAAGGACGGCGACATGATCGAGCTCGACGTGGCCGCGCGGCGTTTGCATCTCGATGTCACCGACGAAGAACTCGCCGCGCGCAAAGCCGCGTGGCAGCCGCCGAAACTGCCATTCGAGCGCGGCTTCGGCGT
>NZ_JAWRXS010000262.1:0-273 GCF_046534915.1 Burkholderia sp. SIMBA_051
CGGACAACCCCATAGACTGCATTGAGACGCCTGTACGCTTATCAAGCACCGTGTCCGTGTACTCGATCATTCCAAACGCGTCTTGACCCACAAACGGGGTGATAAGCGGCTGAGCCATCCCCGGCGCGCGCATGCGAATCACGGCCCCGGTTTCGTTGTTTAGAATGTCGTCGTAATTCACTTGCCCTTCAACGACCGCCATACGCGGGCGGATCGACTGAGCGAGCGAATCGAGGCTATCGCGCCAAACCTGCGTTTTGATCCGTTGCAGGT
>NZ_JAWRXS010000263.1:0-273 GCF_046534915.1 Burkholderia sp. SIMBA_051
GGCAGGCGTGGGGCCTCACCACGTTCTCGCCGCGCGCAATGCGCACGCAAGGTTTTTCGGCCTTCATCGACATGCTGCGCGCCGCGTTCGCGCACGCGGGCGGCATCCGCATCGACCACATTCTCGGTTTGCGCCGCCTATGGCTCGTGCCCGAGGGCGAAAGCGCGCGCAACGGCGCGTATCTGCGCTATCCGCTCGAAGATCTGCTGCGCCTCATCGCGCTCGAATCGTGGCGGCATCGCGCGATCGTGATCGGCGAGGATCTGGGCACCG
>NZ_JAWRXS010000264.1:0-273 GCF_046534915.1 Burkholderia sp. SIMBA_051
GTGGCGATTGCCGAGGCGCTGTCGGATACCGGCCTCGCGCAAGCGGTCATTCAGGGCGAACACGCGCCGACGCGCTCGCAACTCAGCGCGGTATGGACGACGCTGACCGCGCGCGGCGTGCTCATTTCGTTGCTGCTGGTCGCGCTCGCGCCGTTGCTGAACAGCCAGTTCCATCTCGACGGTTCACTCGTGCTGCTGCAACTCGCGGCGCTGCTGCCGTTGTTGCGCGGTCTCGCGTCGCCCACTTACTACGTCGTGCAGCGCGAGCGGCGC
>NZ_JAWRXS010000265.1:0-273 GCF_046534915.1 Burkholderia sp. SIMBA_051
GTTCATATTCCATTCATAAGCCTCAATGCCGTTAATCAGTAGTTGACGACTTTCTCCCTGAGGAATTATCACTTTCAATGTTTCCCATGCAGGGCGATAATCTCCATGAGTGTTTATTCTTAACTCAATTGTAGTGGCTGTGCAGTCCAGCTCCCATTCAAGCCACAGAGCATTACCTTCAGTATATCCCCAAGTTTCGCCATCATCTTCAAACAGAAGTCCGGTGGATTTACCCGTTCCTTTAATTGGGAATAATTTCAATTTACGATGATT
>NZ_JAWRXS010000266.1:0-273 GCF_046534915.1 Burkholderia sp. SIMBA_051
CCCAGTTCCGGGTCAACGTCAACAAGACGGGATACGGTTTGCAACGCTTCCTTGTAGTCGCGTTCGTTGTGGATTGGACGAATTTCCATGTTGGCTACTCCAGTTCAACGGTTTCAGCATCGATTCGGTCGTATTCGCCATGCGTTCCGATGAACTTGATATAGACGACACCGATGCGGTAAGCCACTGCGACGATCAGCCGGTAATCGTTCCCCTTGATGTTGAATATCACTCGGTTTCGCCCGACAAAGCTCGCGGAGGCGTATCTGGCCT
>NZ_JAWRXS010000267.1:0-273 GCF_046534915.1 Burkholderia sp. SIMBA_051
GGTTCATGTCGTACGCCGGGGAGAGTTTCCAGCCCAGGCCCGGCACCAGGATGAAGCCATGGTTGCGAAGGTGATCGTCGGCGTTGGATACGAGGATGTTGAAGACGATTGGCGACCATAGTTCTCGCAGATCTTGATTGGGTTGCGCGCCCTGGTTCATGAGCGCCTCCGCCAGTTCCAGGTAACTGACCCCCGTCGAGGCGTCGTCCACGACGCTCGCCTTGGGCCTGGCGCCGCCGAGTGAGCCGCCTGGCGCGATGAGCATGCGCAGCC
>NZ_JAWRXS010000268.1:0-272 GCF_046534915.1 Burkholderia sp. SIMBA_051
GGCGTTAGATCCCCGTCCTCGATGGCGAAGACGTCGGCGAAACAGTCGGCGATCCCGATCCGCTCCAGCACCCGATGCGCATACTCCCGCGCGCCATTGGTGAAGACGTAGCAGCGGCCGGGCAGGCTTTTCAGCCGTTCCGCCAGGCGCGGATTGGGTTCGACCCCATCCAGCGGCACATCGTGCACCTCATGCAGGAACCGCTCGGTATCGACGGCATAATTTGCCATAAGACCGGCCAGGGTGGTGCCGTGCTCGTCCAGGAACTGGCG
>NZ_JAWRXS010000269.1:0-272 GCF_046534915.1 Burkholderia sp. SIMBA_051
TCGAGCGCCAGCGCTTCAGTCAGCTTGTGGCCGCTGGAAATGGCGAAGTTGCCCTGAATCGCCGCGAAATCCACGTCTTCGAGCGCACGCGGCGCCTGCGCCGTATCGAGCGGCACGATGCGAATCCCGGCGGGATTGGCGATCACATCATGTTCGGACACATCCACGGGATTGGGATTCTCGCGGATGCGGACCCATCCCACCGCCTGCAATATCTTCAGCGCGCGTTCGAGATTGACGGGGTCGTTCGGCACCGCCACCGTGGCGCCGCG
>NZ_JAWRXS010000270.1:0-272 GCF_046534915.1 Burkholderia sp. SIMBA_051
GCGTCTACTACGCACTCGGCTGCAACGGCAGCGGCGTGGTGATGATGACGTATCTCGGCTACAAGGTCGCGCGCCTGATCGTCGAAGGACAAGCGCCCGAAACCAGCGCCTACGGCACGCCGATGCTCACGCATCCGCTCTATGGCGGCAAGCCGTGGTTCATGCCCGCGCTCGGCAGCTACTACCAGATTCGCGACGTCATCGACAAACGCAGGCAACGCGCTTGAGCGGCAGCGGCGCACATCACTTCACACAGGCAGGAACACGACAAT
>NZ_JAWRXS010000271.1:0-272 GCF_046534915.1 Burkholderia sp. SIMBA_051
CTATATGCCACTTCTGAATGTTGATCTTGTTCAGCTCGCGTCGAGTCTTGTGCCGGAAAGCGAGCGCGATTCGTTCGACGCGATGTCGGTTCGGACGCGTCTGGCGACCCTCTCGATCGTCGCCGATCAAGCTGGGAACTCGTCAGTGCGCGATGTTGCACTTCATGCGCTGACGGTGATCGACGCTCCGGCCTATGTCGGGCTTTCAGCGGTCCGGATCGCGCTCCAATCCAGTTGCGCGTTACTGCGTATTCCGGCCGATCGCTTCGACT
>NZ_JAWRXS010000272.1:0-272 GCF_046534915.1 Burkholderia sp. SIMBA_051
CCGAACGTCCCGTTGGTGGAATAAAACCCGCTTTCGAGCGTGAAGACGGCGGCGAGTCCTTCACCCAGGTCCTCGATGCCTTTCATGCCCCAGCGGTTACCGCCCAGCTTGCCGGAGCTTTCCTGCCACAACGAACCGCCCTTGACGTTGTTGGTGTAGGAAATGCCGGCATCGATGATGCCGTACAACGTGACGGCGCTTTGCGCCATGGCGCTGGAGGCAAGCAACGACAATGCACTGCCTGTGGCGATGAGACATCCGTGTTTCATGGT
>NZ_JAWRXS010000273.1:0-272 GCF_046534915.1 Burkholderia sp. SIMBA_051
GGGTCAACGTGCGGAGCGGGCAGTCGCGTCAGATCGGCGCGCTCACCGCCAAGGCCAGCGGCCGCGCAGTGTGGAACGCCTACGCCAAGTACCAGATCAACCGCAACTGGGCCGCCACGCTCAACCTCAACAACATCTTCGACAAGACTTACTACAGCGCCATCGGCAACATGGTCAACGGCGTGCACTATGGCGATCCTCGCAATGCCATGCTGACGCTGCGCGGCACGTTCTGATGCGCCAGGGCGGGCTGCGCCAGCGCATGGCCTGGC
>NZ_JAWRXS010000274.1:0-272 GCF_046534915.1 Burkholderia sp. SIMBA_051
ATCGTGGGCGGACTCGCGGCGATCTGGGTAGGCTCGCTCCTCAATTGGGAATGGGTACGCCAACGGCTGTTCCGGCTCGCGCATCTGTTCGCGATCGGCCTCGTGGCGATATTGTCGCTAGTCGGTGTGGTCTGTTCGTTGACCGCGCTGGAAGACTGGCTGCGCGGCGGCTCGGTTGACACGCAAGGCTTCATCCAGCGCTGGGTGAGCCGCCTGCTCTACTACGACGTGCCGGTCTGGATGTTGACGCTCCTATACGTGGTGTTCGCGCT
>NZ_JAWRXS010000275.1:0-272 GCF_046534915.1 Burkholderia sp. SIMBA_051
GGGAGTGCAAAATCCGGACCAAAACTTTGCGCAACAGAAGGTTGACCAAATCAAGAGCGGCGCAATTGGTGGTGCTATTGGTGCGCCGGTTGCATCGGCTGCGGGCCGGGTATTGGCTCCCGTTGGTTCGGCCTCTATAAACGCGCTGCGGCAGGCCGGGATTACTCCGTCACTAGGTCAGATGCTCGGGCCGGTTGCGTCCAACCTCGAACAGAAAGCAACAAGTCTCCCGCTTGTTGGAAACATGATTAACTCCACTCGTCAGAATGCAG
>NZ_JAWRXS010000276.1:0-272 GCF_046534915.1 Burkholderia sp. SIMBA_051
CTACGTTGATATCAGTGACAAGCTGTAGTCGGATGAGGCTGGCGCTACGAATCGTCTCCTTCAGCTGTACGAGGCTCTCGCGCGTCCTCGGCTCATCGGCGCCAAGCAGGGCCTCGCCAACGGCTTCCTCCATTCGGGCGTCTTCTGCCTGGCGCTGACGAACATGCGTCCGCGCCTCGTCGAGCCGCCCGGCCATGTCGCGGCTCCAGTTGACGCTGCCTGGCGCTCGATAGGCTTGATAAAGCCGGTCACGAATCAGCTGGCGGTACTCG
>NZ_JAWRXS010000277.1:0-272 GCF_046534915.1 Burkholderia sp. SIMBA_051
GGGTCTCCCATCTTGGCGGTGCGCTCGTCCTCGACGGGGACACTACCTCAGCTTGGTCCTCAACTAGTCAAGCATCGGGTATGCGGACGGCAGCGGGAGTCATGTATGAGTTTCTATTCAACTACAGCACAAGTAGAGGAAAGATCACAGCTAACGCCGTTGAATATTCCGATTGGATAGTGGCCAGTATCCGCATTCCAAGCATTCGCGTTTTCGGCAAAGAACACGCGGACTGGAATTCTGATTCCGAATCGAGCGGTCGTCTGCTTTGG
>NZ_JAWRXS010000278.1:0-272 GCF_046534915.1 Burkholderia sp. SIMBA_051
GGCCGCCAGCGCAGGATCCAGGCAGGACGCTGCGGAATGCGATGTGGTGATCCTCGCCACGAATTGGGCGGATGCGCCGGAGGCGCTCAAGGGTATCGACTGGAGCGGCCGCATCCTCGTCGACGGGACGAACGCCCACATGGGCGAGGAACCGGACATCAGCGCTGTCGGCGTAGCAAGATCGGTTGCCGCGCTGGAGGGCCGCACGTCGAGCGAGACAGTCGCCGCAATGGCGCCCGGGGCCAGGCTGGTGAAGTCGATCAGCAATATGC
>NZ_JAWRXS010000279.1:0-272 GCF_046534915.1 Burkholderia sp. SIMBA_051
GCCAGCTCCGATGACAAGCCCAGGCGGAACATGCCGACTGCCTTGTCCTCGCGCAACATGCGTTGTGCGAGCATGATGTAAGACAAATTGATTTCGCGGATTGAATCCAGCGTCTCGCTGCTACGGTCCATTTTCTCTTTTCCGAAGCCCCGAATTACTTATGTCGGCATTTTCTGCCGTTATGGTCTCATGCCCCGCCGGACACTGAAGATTCCCGGCGTCAACTTGGTGCACAGATACAACCAGCCAACCTTTGATACAACCCGTTACAT
>NZ_JAWRXS010000280.1:0-272 GCF_046534915.1 Burkholderia sp. SIMBA_051
GTTCGAGCCCAAGAATACGCGCCGGGTTAACCGTAACGGCATCAAAGCACGCATGCATCGCATCGACACCCGTCATCTGCGCGACATGCAGACCCATGTGCGCGACTTCGAGCATGTCACCGGAACCGAGGCTATACCACGGGTCCATCACGCAATCGTGACCAAACGCGACGTTGATGCCGGCCGCCAGCATCTCCGGCACGCGTGTCATGCCGCGCCGCTTCGGGTAGGTGTCTGAACGCCCTTGCAGCGTGATGTTGATCAGCGGATTC
>NZ_JAWRXS010000281.1:0-272 GCF_046534915.1 Burkholderia sp. SIMBA_051
GTGTTGCACAACACCGCCGAGCGGATGTTCCGCTGCGCCGACTCGAGCACCTGCCGATCGATCGCGACGCGCGCCGCCTTGTCGGCGCTCGGTTCGGGCAGCGCGTCCTCGTGATAGACGCGCGCCTGACCCGCCTCGCCGCCCGACGCATCGCCGACGATGCTCGAACCGCTCGTATGCAGGAACGGTTTGCCGGACCCGGCGAGGCCTTCGATCAACGCGGTTACCGCGCCTTCGTGATCGCTGCTCGCGGCGTTGATGACGGCGTCGGC
>NZ_JAWRXS010000048.1:0-471 GCF_046534915.1 Burkholderia sp. SIMBA_051
CGCCTGTGATCGCCAAGGCATCCACCACATGCACTTGTTCGCTTGACCCTATAACGAGTCTGTCTCATCGACAGTCGTTACAGGTTGAGTTCTCGCGTTGTGCCGTATTCCAATTGAGTCAAACATAGAGTTCGAATCATCTTGAGATACATCGATACAATCACAACCCGGATAACTTTCACGTCCATCTCAAGACGCTTCCGCTATCCAAATTACTTACTTCTTCCAGATTGTTAAAGAACGACAGCCGATACTTTCGTACCGCTCTGACTGGCTCAATCGCCAATGAAAAAGACTCGAACCAAACTTCATTCGAATATTTGTCATTGAAGATTATTGAAAGCGGCCGGCATTATAACCGGTTTAACCGCAGACAGCTAGTCTGTCTTAATCAACAGCCGATAAGCGTGAGCGCTCAACTTTGCGAGAAGCTCTGGAAAGGAGGTGATCCAGCCGCACCTTCCGATACGG